>JBDWSS010000032.1:0-139287 GCA_039985375.1 Flavobacteriaceae bacterium | reverse complement strand
CCTTAAAAGATTGCCCGCCGGGCCCTATCTCTATGTCGTAAACCCCAACGAGGAAGGGGTGGAGACCATAAGGGGATGGGTATATATCAATTATTGACCCATGAATAGAACGGATGTAAAAATCCAACGGAAAGGATAGGTTTTCATTACTATTCTTTTAATGTTTGACCGGATCGGTGCGTAAGAGCACTGGTCCGGTTTTTTTGTCATTCCCGTGTAAGACGGGAATCTAAACATTCATAGGTCATTTCCAACCGAACGGAGTGAGTGTGAGAAATCTGCGAATTCATGGGATTTCTCAATCGGGCCCTGCCCTCATTTCGAAATGACATTAAACCTTAAAATAATTTCATTTGCCCGTTTTTATATGGCTCATGAAGTTCTTTATTGAGTTTTGGAAAATTTCTGTCCTTAAAATAACGTTGTCGTGCCAATCTGGCCATATCATGAATTTGTGCAGCTATTTTACCCTCACCCATATTTCTAAGTCCAAATCTACTATCATTAATGGCCCCCCTATGGCAATCCTGAATGAGATGCAGCACCTTTTCAGCCCTATCCGGCATCGCTTTCTTAATCCAATCCGTAAAAATTTGCCCTATGGCGCCATTTAAGCGCACCACAGTAAAGGCAAATGATAGTGCTCCGTTATCGGCTACCGCTTTAGCCAATTTTAGTATTTCATGGCTATTAATACCTGGTATTATGGGCGCTAACATGGCATTTACCGGAATATTATTTTCCGATAAAATTTTAATGGTCTTTAAACGATTCTTGATTGAAGCTGTTCTTGGTTCAAGCGTTCTTCTGGTCTTTTCCGATAAAGAGGTGACAGAAATATTTACCCCAACCAGTTTATTTGAGGTGAGTTCCCGTAAAAGGTCTAAATCTCGAAGAATCAATGAATTTTTAGTGATTATTCCAACCGGATGTCTGTATTTCAGAAAAATTTCCAAGCACTTTCGAGTGATTTCAAATCGCTGTTCAGCCGGTTGATAGCAATCCGTGTTTCCAGACATTACGATTGTCTGTGCCTTCCAACTTTTGTGTTTGATTTTGGCTTCCAACAATTCTGGCGCAGATTTTTTGATCAGAATCTTTCGTTCAAAATCCAATCCAGCACTATAGCCCCAATATTCATGCGTATTTCTGGCATAGCAATAAATACAACCATGCTCGCACCCTTGATAAGGGTTCATGGAAAATAGCATCCCCACATCTGGACTGTCGACCTTGTTGACTATCGTTTTTGGAAAAATAGGAATGTATTGGGTCTTGTTGTTCTCGGCTTCTTCGCCCTCCACATGACAAAACTCCAAGAAGTCTTCACGCATTTCATATACATGCTGAAGAAACTTGTTGTGGGTATTTTTTTGGGCACCTCGCCCTTTAATAAATTCTTTTTGATTCAATGTAATGGATTTATTCCAAAATTATGGAATTTATCCATTAGTCGTTATTTAGATTATTGCTTTTGAAGTGTTAAAAATTTAAAGCCGTTATGTTCCAAATGCAAGGTATCATCATTTTGCTTGGCAATTTCAAATTCTGAAAATCCAGTTTCTACATTCATACTCTCCGAAAAAGCCTGGTAAAATGCTTGACCAAAGTTTGTATCAGCCACCTTGGTAGTTACCAACTCTTCAATAAACAGTTGTTGTTCTTCAGTGGAACTTCGCCCTCCAAAGGAGTTAACGGAGGTAGTTCCCATGAATTCCCCATTGCTAGGGAAAATAATGGCAATAACCTCTTCATCCAATGGCCCTAATGTAGAGCCCGTAGGACTGGAATTATGAATGGCGACCACATGCCAAGTTCCCAGAATATTCCCATTCAGGGTAGGTTCGGTATCATCATTGCAACTGTATCCGAAACTAAAAAGGAAACTGAGTATTATTGCTTTAAAAAAACGAGACTTCATTTGTTTATTTTTCCCTAGATTCAACTAAACGAAAAACGTTGCTTTATTATTTTTAGGATAGGAAAACTTTAACAAGCTGTTTTTAATACCTCTTTTCAAGTAAAGAGGGTTGCGCGCTCCGGTAGGTAGTCTTTGCGTTAAAGTAGCCGAAGAAATTTAATAGTACTTATTTCCCAAGCTCCTATGATCGCACTGTTGTCGCTATTTTCTTTTTCACTGCTGCAACTTATTGAAAAGGCACATAAAAGTATGATGAATGTAAAATAGGCCCCTTTTATATAACATCAATTAAAAGCCACTTTTACCAGTTGCTTTTTAGAACCACGCTTTGCATAAAAAAGCATATTGTTCTCCGCTATATTCTTCAAGGGCTTTGAAACCATTATTGGAAGGCGGGCTTCTTGACTGTCTATTACTTTTTCGTAATCCATTTTTCCATTTTCATCCAAAGAAATCATAAAGACATTTCTGTTCCTGCTCAATCCTTGTTTGAAAATAATCCGTTCATTATTGATCAACTGTGGGTTTTCGGATGCCGTACAGATAAAGAAGTACGTTTTGCCATCCTTGGAATACGAACTGTAGGAAGCATAGGCACCATCACCTTGGGTTACCTCGGCTTTGTTAATATTTCTTGCCCATACCAAATCTCCCGTTGCCTTTAATTTGGCACTTACGATATCATTATGATGAAACCGTTCAATTCGTATTCGTTGTCCAGCTCCAGTTACTTCCATGCTGTTGGTTACAAAATATTCTTCAGCATTGAAAAAGATTTCTTTCTCAGGTGTAATCTCCACACCTTTGAAAACCAAATTCTTGATTACCTTTTCTTCATCCCTACCAAACTTATCCTCCATAAACTGTTGCGAAAATGCATTGTATTTTTTGGAATTGATGTTCAATGAAATGGGATTAACATCAAAATAAGCTATGCCATTGTATCTATTGTCCTTTCTATCTGCGTAAAACCCGGTACAGACGAGTCTGTCATCCATTATAATAGGATACAATCCTTCAGAATATTTCCCTACATCATCAAAAGATTGCGTTTGGCTCCCACTTTGGGAAACTTTAATCAATTCATACTGAAATTTTCGCTCATCAACACGAAACCGCTTCTTTTTAAAATAAGCCTTACCAATAATATAAGCGGTACTTAAATCTGAAGTAATGGCAATATTTTCAAAGGCGTAGTTCTTTTCCTCTATCTCATAAGAAAAGTCATGCTCAAATTTTTTGTTCAAGGCGGCATCAAAAAGATGAATAATGTGCTTATTGTTTTTTCCTTTTTTATGGTGTGTGCTAATTACAAAGCCCGTTTTATCCTTATTAAAAAGAATCGCCGTAGAAAACCCTTTGGAGAAGTTTCTATTGTAATAGTTTTTGCCTACCGGATTTCTTACCTCTTCGGAGGTTATGGACAGTAACTTCTTCTCTCTAAAGTTAAATGCATGAATAGGGCTGGTATGTACCGTATATTCATATTGCCCCCGTTCATAATTATAGTTAAGGAAGAGTAGGTTCAGTTGTCCATTTTTAAGGAACCCATCCACAAAGTCGAGCCCCTTAAGTTTATAGTTGTATTCCGATGTCAGCTCCAAGCTGTCATTGTAACGTTCAATAAGATATCCTTTTGGTCTTAAAATAAGTCCCTGGTAGTAAGCCCTGACTAATATATACCCTCCTTCTCCATCGTCTGAAATGGTCAGAAGGTTTGAATAACGATACCTATCACTGAATTTTTCGCCAAAATCATAAGATACCGGCATTTTTTGGGCATTTCCAACAACACCCAATAAAAGGAGGCACAATAGCAGTAGTTTTTGTCTCATCATAGTCTGGTTTGGTTAGACCAACAGCTATGAACCAGGAAAATCAGCTTTTCGCTTTTCCAAGAAAGCTGAGGTGCCTTCTTTAAAATCAGCTGTACCAAAGCAGCTGCCAAAAGCGTCAATTTCCGCGGCATAACCGTTTACATCATACTTAAAACCGGCATTTACTGCATTTATTGCATATTTTATGGCCACAGCAGAGTTATTCGATATCCTGCGCGCAATTTTATGACATAACGGAAGTAATTCCTCTTGAGGAACCACATAATTCACCAAGCCATAGGTAAGTGCATTTTGGGCATCGATCATTCCTGCTGTCATGATCATTTCCATGGCCCTTCCTTTACCAATAAGCAATGGAAGGCGTTGCGTGCCTCCATATCCTGGTATCACACCTAATGAAACCTCTGGTAATCCCATTTTTGCATTTTCGCTCGCCAATCTAAAATGACAGGACATCGCCAATTCCAATCCGCCTCCTAAGGCAAAACCATTTACCGCTGCAATAACAGGTGTGGTAAGGTTCTCTACAAAATTGAACAACATTTTTTGACCTTCTGCCGCTAATTGCCACCCTTCTTGAATAGAAAAATCCGCAAATTCCGAGATATCGGCTCCAGCCACAAAAGCTTTATCTCCGACCCCAGTAATAATGATAATTTTGGTTTCCCTATCTTCATCCAGCTCTTTAAAGGCTGTATGAAGTTCTTCTATGGTTCTTTTGTTAAGGGCATTCAATTTCTTTGGACGGTTGATGAATATCGTTCCAATATTGTTCGCTTCCTCAATGTAGATATTTTCGTAATTCATCTTAACAGGTTATATGGTTAAGCCATCTTAAATACTCATTCTTTAGGGAATTTAACCGTAAAAACGGTCCCCTTTCCCTCCTGCGAGGTAAAATCTATGTTCCCATTGTAATTTTCTACGATATTCTTCACCATTCCAAGTCCCAGCCCCATTCCACTGGACTTTGTAGTAAATTTGGGTTCAAATATTTTTTGTTTGAACTCGTCCGAAATACCAATCCCATTATCCGCCACAGAAATCTTTACCATCTCTTCTTCGGAAGCCACGGTGACCAAAATTCTCGGTGAATCTACCTCGGGTAGCGCCTGAATTGCGTTTTTTACCAAATTGGTAATAACCCTTATGAGTTGTGTCCGATCTAGTTTGGCAATAACTTCTTCTTCATCAGCAATAAAGTGAATATATTCTTCATTAAAGATTTCCAATGCCAACTTTACAATCTTGACCACATTCAAGGTTTCATTTTGCTGCGCAGGCATATTGGCAAAATTTGAAAATGCGGATGCAATATTGCTTAAGGTATCAATCTGTTGAATCACAGTTTTGGAAAACTCTTGGGTTTTTTGCTCAGCTTGCGGGTCCTTAGGGTCAAATTTTCGTTCAAAACTTTGAATGGTAAGACGCAAAGGCGTTAATGGGTTTTTAATCTCATGGGCCACTTGTTTTGCCATTTCTCGCCATGCCTGCTCCCTTTCACTTCGGGCTAATTTTACGGCACTTTCTTCCAGCTCATCTATCATTCCGTTATAAGAATCCACCAGTTTTCCGATTTCTTGGCCGGGATTTTCTATGTAAATTTTTTCGTTACGTTTGGTCAAATCCGTTTGGTATATTTTATCAGAAATAGCTTGTAATGAACGTGTTATATACTTTGAGACAAAGTAAGCAAGCACTATTGCAGACAGTAATGTCAACAAATAAACTCCTCCTAAGCGAAGCAGCAATTCGCGAAGCTCCATATTATTGAAGGAATTATCTTCGAAATAAGGTAAATTCACAATACCAATTGGTTTAAACTTTAAATCATTGATATAAGTATAGGACGCTTGGTAATTATCTCCCGCTGTTGTTTTTTTTTCTACATATCTTTTGTTCGTGGTTATTCTAAGGTTGTTCAAAACTTCGGCATCCAAGCAATTGGAAATGGAATCCGCTTCGAACGCAGGTCTGGAGCTCTTGATCAATCCTCCCTCCAAATCATAAATATTAAAGGGAACATTTTGTACATCAGCAATTTTATAGATTTCATCCATAAAAATGAGTTCCAGATTTTCTGTCGTAACTGGATAAGTGGTTTCTCTTAGGGTATATGAAATACTTTGAAGAATCTGTTCTTCTTTTCGTTCCAATCTGTTTTCATGATAATCTTTGTTTTGTTCTTGTGAATGATAGATGGTGACACCGGCAACAAGCGCAGAGGCAATAACCACCAGAAGAATCATGGTAACAAAGATGCGTGAACGAAGTGATAGTTTTTTAAACAATCTTAAGCGGATTTGGGATTAAAGTTAGCAAATATCAAGCCATTTTAAATTCAACCATCAAACGCATATCTAAAGTTCAGAAAATGGGAGTTGAACTTAAGACCTAAACTTGTATTTGTGCTTTTAGGCATTGGGGTTTTTATCTCGGATTCTTTTGTACAATCGAATCCCCAACATCAACAGAATTGCAAGAACAAAGATTCCAACAACTCCATAAATCCAATTGAAGGCATTTTTTAAAACTACCAGAAATACAATGGCGAATAGCACTAAGGTTGCTACTTCGTTCCAAATACGCATAAATCGAGAGGTATATTTTACCTCATCCCGCTGCAACTGTTTGAAAATTTGATGACATTTTAAATGGTAGAAAAACAGCAGTGCCACAAAGGCTAATTTTACGTGCATCCATGATTGTTGAAGCCAACCGGGCATCAAAATCAAAAGCCAAATTGCAAATACAGTACACAAAATAGCCGATGGCCAGGTAATGATGTACCACAATCTTTTGGTCATTAACTTTAATTGTTCCGATAGGATTTCTTTATCCGGAGATGGTTTTTGCCTAGCTTCAATATGATAAATAAACAAGCGAGGAATGTAAAACAACCCAGCAAACCAGGTTACCACAAAAATCAAGTGGAGGGATTTTATATAGTTGTAAATCTCCATATTATTCAGTTGTTAGGTCAAAGGTAAAGGGTGTAATTTAAAAAATGAACAACCTTTACCTTTTGCCTTTAGCCCATTTATTCCTCAATAAATAAATATTCTAAACTTAGCGCGTTAAATTCCGCATTAAATTCCTTCATCTCCTTTTCTATCAGCGCATCAAATGTTTTTAATTGAGATTTAATTTTTCCCGAAAGTTCATTTTTTACAGCAATGTCTTGCTCCGTTGGCGGAAAATCATCAATAGAGACCAAGCTGTTTAAATGTCCTAATTTGTTTGTCAATCGAATTGGAAAATTTAACGGGTCTTGGTTGCTTCGGTTTTTTGTCTGATACAGTGCCTTTTCTACATTTTCAAATCCTTCTTTCATTTTTTTAGCTTTCTCTACTAAGTCTTTGGTCTGCTCAGTGTCCTTATACTGTTTTGTAAAAGCGTCCAATTGTGCATTAATTTTCCTGATTTTTTTGATGGATTGATGTGCCCGGTCTACTGTTTCATTGATGTCAGCAATAAAATCGTATTGCTTTTGCATATCGGCAACGGAAACCTCCGCTCTTGGGTCGGGTAGAATTTTGAATTCTTGTGACTGGCTTGAACCATTTACATTCAAATGAACTTGATAGTTACCCGGTACTGCTTTGGCTCCATCTAAATTGGCCCACCAAAGAATCATTCCTTTCAACTTTTCAGCACCTTTTCCACGGGTATCCCAAACATGGGTATTCCCTCCTTTTTCAACTTTTAGCTTTTTCTTCTTTTCTTTCGAAAAATTGCTGTAGCCTGCCAAAGTATCTCCATTCATTTTCGTATATGTTAAGGAAATACTGTCTTTTTCTGTAAAATCTTTAAGGTAAAAATGTGCGACAACTCCATTTGGATGGTTCTGCCCTTCAGTTTTTGAAGGTTCCTTGGCGGCACTTCCTTTGGTTCTATAGCTATCTTTGGGTTGATACAATACGTCCGAAGCGGTTTGTTTGTTTGCAACTTGTTGGTGCAATACCGTTAGGTCATCAATAACCCAAATACTGCGTCCTTGGGTAGCCACTACCAAATTATTGTCTTTGATTACCATATCGGTAATGGGAACTATGGGTAAATTCAACTGGAATTTTTGCCAGTTTCTGCCATCATTAAAAGACACATACATACCCGTTTCGGTGCCCGCATAGAGTAAGCCTTTTCTTTTTGGATCCTCCCGAAGCACTCTTGTAAAGTGCTCATTATGTATACCGTTCGTTATTTTTATCCAGGTTTTTCCGTAATCCGTGGTTTTATATAAATAAGGCTGAAAATCTCCTAGTTTATAACGAGTGGCTGCCACATAGCAGGTGCCTTCGTTAAATGCCGAAGGTTCAATACTGTTGATCATGTTCCATTCGGGCATATTGGGTGGCGTAACATTTTCCCAACTTGCACCACCATCTTTGGTTACATGAATTAATCCATCATCACTTCCTACCCAAAGCAGTCCTTCTTTCATTGGGCTTTCATTGGCAGCAAATATGGTACAATAATATTCCACACTTGTGTTGTCTTGGGTAATTGGGCCGCCGCTCGAAACCAACTTTGTAGGGTCATTTCTTGTAAGGTCATCACTCAACACCTCCCAGCTTTGTCCTTCATTGGTACTCCTGTGTACATGATTGGAAAATGTATACAGTTTTTTAGGGTTATGCTTGCTAAAAATGATTGGGAAATTCCATTGGAAACGATATTTCATAGCTTCCGCTCCATGTCCCATTGGGTTGTCTGGCCAAACATTTATCCCTCTTATTGTTTTCTTTTCGTGGTTTACCCGAGTCAAAAATCCATCGTAACTGCCTCCATAAACAATATCGTTGTTGTTGGGGTCAACTGCAATATGTGCCGATTCACCACCAGCAGTTGGTTCCCAATCATCCTCTCCAATAGATCCATCATCGCTTCGGTGATTGATTCGGATAGTGCTGTTATCCTGTTGTGCCACATAAATTCGATACGGAAAAGCATTGTCAGTGGTCACTCGATAAAATTGTGCCGTGGGTTGGTTGTAATAGGTACTCCATGTCTCACCTCCATCATAAGAAACCTGTGCTCCACCATCGTCACCAATAATCATCCGTTTGGAGTTTTCCGGTGAAATCCAAAGATCATGATGATCGCCATGGGGTGCATTAAAGGTGTTGAAGGTTTTTCCCCCATCGGTAGATTTATGATAGCGCACATTTAAAACATAGACCACATCCTCATCTTCGGTATCTGCATATACACGGGTGTAATACCACGCCCGTTGTCGTAACTTGCGTTCGCTATTTACCTGCGTCCATTTCTTACCCCCATCATCAGAACGATATAATCCTCCCTTTTCCTTATTCTCAACAATGGCCCAAACCCTGTCACTATTCTTTGGTGACACAGTAACACCGATAATCCCCAAAGTATCTTTTGGAAAGCCTTCATTTTTAGAAATCTCTTCCCAGGTTTCTCCACTATCCGTACTTTTCCATAGTGCAGAGCCATCACCTCCACTGCTTAAGCTATAAGGTGTTCTTTTTGCTCGCCATGTAGATGCATAGAGTATTCTTGGGTTGTTGGGGTCAAAGGTCAAATCCACGGCACCAGATTGATCATTTACGAACAAGACTTGCTTCCAAGTTTTTCCGCCATCCATACTTTTATAAATCCCTCGATCCTTAGTGGGTTTATAAATATTTCCAAGTACCGCTGCATATACGGTATTATAATCTGTTGGATGGATTCGAATTCGCGGCACATGTCGACTATTTTTAAGCCCAGCAGATGTCCATGTCTTACCTGCGTCCTCGGTTTTCCAGATACCGTAACCGCTTGACACGTTTCCACGAAGTGTTTTTTCACCTCCGCCAACATAGATTACATTGGGGTCACTTTTGGCCACCTCAACAGCACCAATACTTCCTCCAAAATAGCCATCGGAAATATTTGCCCAGCTACGGCCTCCGTTTGTAGTTTTCCATACCCCGCCACCTGTAGCGCCAAAGTAAAATAGATTCGGCTCTCCAGGAACTCCGGTTACTGCAGCAGAGCGTCCACCTCTAAACGGGCCTACCAAGCGGTACTCTAAACTGGAATAAAGTTCTTCTGGATATTCAGGAGTCGTTTGAGAAGATTTATTACGTCGTTGAGCCTCTGTTGAAAGGGTAAAAAAGTAACATGCCAACAAGAATAAGCCGGCTTTGGAAAGCAGTTGTTTCATTTTCTTTAGTATTGAATTAGTCGGTATTAAATGTAGGGAAAAAGTAAGAGAGCGTAAATAAAATAATCTTACAAGTTATTTAACTCATTCAAATGGCATGCACACTCATTCTTAATTTCAATCATTGTATAATCGCTTTAGATTAGAGGTAAAGCAAATTAACATGAGTACAATTTTAACCATTCCCAAACCCTGTTCTGAAAATTGGAATAAGATGACACCGACTCAGAAGGGAGCTTATTGCAAAAATTGCCAGAAAGAGGTCATCGATTTTACCAAAACACCCAAAATTGTTTTAGCCAAAAAGCTTTCCAAAGGAAGTAATTTGTGCGGTCGTTTTAAATCAGAACAATTGAATTTTCCTTTACCTTCTATATCAAGAAGCGCTTTTCAACGTAATGTTGCAGCACTAGGATTTACGTCTTTATTAGTCATTACCAACCCCCTTGCAGCTCAAGAAAACGTACCAATAGAAGGTTTTCAAAAGGAACAGCATATAATCATGGGCCGTATTACACCTGAATCAACATATTCCCAAGCAATAACAATCAATGGGGTAGTAAGTGATGGAGAGTTGCCAATACCAGGCACCAATGTTTCAATAAAAGGCACACAGATTGGAACCAAAACAGATTTTGATGGTAATTTTAGTATATCCCTAAGCAACACTTACAGAGACTCTCAAGTTACGTTGCTAATTTCCTCCCTTGGTTTTCAACCGGTTGAAAAAAAAATAAATCTTAGCACCAATTTTGTAACGATTACCTGTTCAGAACTTGAAGAAGATATTTTAGGGGAACTGGTAATTGTTCGCAAACAAAATATTTTTAGGCGATTTTTCAATTTGTTTCGGAGAAAATAAATCTCTAATTCGACATGATACCCCTTGAATGTTCTAGTAATTAATTCCCAATGTAACAATGTGAATAATTTTATACTTATATATCGAACAATGTAATCGTTCATTTTTAGTAGTTTTAGATTATTAACACAAAACACATTACCATGGATATTTTTAGCAAGATCAAAGAGAAACTCACGCATGAGTTTATTGATATTATTGAATGGCTCGACTATACCGATGACACCATTGCCCATCGGTTTGAGCGTTATCAGAATGAAATAAAGAACGGAGCCAAACTTATTGTACGAGAAGGGCAGACCGCTGTTTTTGTAAACGAAGGACAATTGGCAGATGTATTTGAACCGGGAACCTACGAGCTCACAACCAAAAACCTGCCTATTCTTGCAACCCTAAAGGGTTGGAAATATGGTTTTAATTCTCCCTTTAAAGCGGAAGTCTACTTTGTAAACACCCACCTTTTTACAGATGAAAAATGGGGGACAAAAAGCCCTATCACCTTAAGTGATGACCGTTTTGGTTTGGTTGAAATAAGAGCTTTTGGCACCTATGCCTTTAAAATTTCAGAAGCTGGGAAGTTTATTACGGACATTGTTGGAACCGATAACAACTTTACCAATTTTGAAATTAATGAACACCTAAAAAGTTTGATCGCAACCCGATTCACGGATACCGTTGGGGAAGCCAACCTGCCCATAGAATTGTATGCTGCAAATACGTCTGAGCTTTCGGAAACTTGTCAAGACGTCATGAAACCAGAATTCCTTTCCGTAGGGATTTCATTGGAGAAATTCTACATTGAAAACGTTTCGATGCCCGAAGATCTCAAAAAAGAAATCTTTGAGTACAGCCGTATTGATAAATTGGATTTGGACAAATTAACCAAGTTTAAAACGGCCAAAGCTATTGAGGCCGCTGCTAAAAATGAGGGTGGAACGGCAGGAGCAGGAATGGGAATGGGAATGGGTTTTGTATTGGCCCAACAAATGGGAGGCATGATGAGTCCACAAATGGGTGGCACTACACAAATGCAACAGGCAGGAGCGGCAGCTCCCCCTCCAATGCCAGCTGCAGTTCAGTATTTCTATGCTTCAAACGGAACGCAACAAGGCCCAGTCTCTTTTGAGCAATTACAGGCTCTTTTTGCGGGGCGTACGGTTAATAGGGACAGTCTCGTTTGGAAACAAGGCATGGCAGCTTGGACGGCCTTGAAAGACGTTGAGGAATTAAAATCATTTTTAGGGGGCAATACCCCTCCGCCTTTGCCAGGAGCATAACAGCTAACCGTGGAACAAAACATCCAAAAAACAGAACTTAAAAAACCCTGCGCCAATTGTGGTGCCGAGCTCAAATACAAGCCTGGAACCACTAATATTAGTTGCGAGTATTGTGGGCATGAGGAATCTATCAACATAGATGAAAACGGGTTTACAGAACTGGAGCTATACCCTTATCTGAAGGAGATGGGTGCGCAAAAGCACAGTGAGGAAATCTCTATGCTTCATTGTAAAAACTGTGGGGCCAATCAACATGTAGAAGAAAATTACAAGTCGCTCCATTGTGTTTATTGTAGTATGCCCTTGGTAATAGAAGATGCTTATAAGGAAGATTGGATACTTCCCGGTGCTGTACTGCCTTTTCAGATTGAAAAGCAGAAATCTTTTCTCATTTTTCAAAAGTGGGTCAGTAAATTATGGTGGGCGCCCAATAAGCTTAAAAAGGCTTCTTTAGACCCTCAATTTACCAAAGGACTATATCTGCCCTATTGGACATTTGACGCGCAACTTTCCGCTTCTTATATTGGGCAAAGAGGCGAATATTATTACGAAACGCAGCGGTATAAAGGCAGTAATGGCAAAATGCAAACGCGACAAGTTCGCAAAACGCGATGGCATTCTGCTTCTGGAAGGGTTTCAGGTTTTGTAGATGATACTTTGATAAAGGCTTCCAAACAAAAGGCAGGCAGAATCCCAACCAAAATTGCACATTGGAATTTAAAAAAACTACACCCTTTCAATAGTGGTTTCCTTTCTGGGTTTGTTACCGAAAAATATACTATCCCTTTAAAGGAAGGTCATTTGCATTCCAAAGAAACAGCAAAAAGTATTGCTAACAGATGGTGCCGACAGGACATTGGTGGGGATACACAACGAGTCACCAACATGAATATGGAATTGTCCGAGGAAACGTTCAAACATATTTTGTTGCCTGTTTACATAAGTGCGTATCGGTACAAAGGCAAAGAATATAATTTCTATATCAATGGAGAAAACGGCACAATTTCAGGAACACGACCTTATAGTTTTTGGAAAATTTTTTCAGCTGTTGTTTTTGTAATTATTGTAATTGCCATACTGGTATTTCTAGGGCAAGGCTAACTAAAATGGTGTTCTCTTTTCAAATTTTTAGTAGTTTTATTCTATGCCAAAGCACGTTTCTTTAATAATGGTTTTTGTATTATTAAACATGGGCGTTGGCCGTATGTTTCAGGAAAGTACGGGTCTAACCTGCTTTTCTGAACTTTCCATTCTTGCCATTACCAGTTTTTGCTTTTGGAACGCATCTGCGCAACTAATAAAAAAATGGGGCCATAAATGGATGCTGAACGAATCTGGAAAAAACACCCTCATACAAAGTGGATTGGGCCTTTCGGCGTCTGCAGTCAATATTGTTATTGGTCAGGTTTTGGTCGTATTTTTAATGACTACTTTTTATCAATGTACTTCGCCAAGTTTCAATTTGCTCAATGCAAGCCTTACGAACAACATTGCGGTAAACTTACTTTGTTATTTTCTGTTGATGTTCTTTTTGGTTGAAACAAAAAAAGAAGAGACTTCAATTATTTCTCAAAATAGAATTCTACAAGATGATGGAAGAATTTCCGTCTCAAAGAAAGGCTCTCAATTTTTACTTGATCCTAAAGAAATCATTTATGTGGAAACCAGCAATAATTGTATTGTACTTCATACCACCAAAGGAAAATTTGTAAAATATCAAAGTCTAAAATCTTTCTCACAGAAGCTTTGCTCCAAAACCTTTAAACGGGTTCACCGTTCGTATTTGGTGAATTCAGGTTTAATAGAACATATTCAAAAAAACCATAATGGAGATGGAGTGTTGCATTTAAAAACGGGGCATGATCTAAAATTTAGCAGAACTTACATTTAGTCCCGGGGTTCTCCAAAGTTCCGCAGCTTACCCTTATTTTTCCGCAGCTGGCCACCTTAGCTAGGAACTTCGATCTCGAAGCTCCCTAGTTTTGACCAAATACTGGTAAAACAATGAAAAAATCGATTACCCTATTTTCCATTCTTTTGATAATGTCTGCTTGTAGTAAAAAAGCACAAAATCAACTTTCAGAAAACATAGTGACGGATGTGGATAGGGGCATCCTAAAGAACCTTAAGGAGGTACAGTGGCCAAAAGCATACCAAGAACAAGATACCTTGTTGCTCAATACAATTCTAGGAGATGATTTTCAGATGATAGATGCCAATGGCATTTGGTCTAACAAAACAATCGAGCTGGAATGGATCAAAGAGAATAGTATGGATGTTGATTCTTTTTTCTATGAAATAAAACGTTTGGATATTTTGGATAACGGAACTGCCCTTATCTGCGGTACCGGACATATCATTAATGATTCTACGGAGACTATCTATCAATCCAGTAATATTTTGATTAAACGTAAAGAAATGTGGAAGGCCATTGCATCCCATGTATCAGGAATTAAGCGGATAGCGGAGTAAAATTTTTGTTCTAGGATATATTCTTTTAGTAATTGATATATAACCTTGTCCTTTTTATTATTTTTCCAAGGCAATCTTCAGTTCAAAAAAGCTATAAATGAAAATGCATGTTTATTTTCCGCTCTTAAAAAGAAGTATATTCAAAATTCATTTTATTGCCCTTTTACTGCTCTTCTCTCATTCCGTTGCCCAAGAACAACAAAGTTTGAACAGTCTTACGTTTGAAAAAGACCTCATCCCAGAAGGCATTGCTATTGATACAAAAACCAAAAAGGTATACATCAATAGTCTTAAACACAACAAAATTGTACGTTGTAATCTAGATGGTAGCGATCCAGAAAATTTCATTGAAGAAAATGAATATGGATATCTCCCTGGCTTTGGAATGACCATAAAAGGGGATACGCTTTTTGCTTTGGGAAATAGCTTGACAAAAACGGATAACAAGTCGATTCTTTTGCTTTTAAATACCCTCACAGGTGATTTAATCAAATCATATTCTATTGACAATTCTGAGTTTATTTATCTAAATGATGTTGCCATAAGTAATGATGGAACGTTATTTATTACCGACTCTGAGAGCAATGCTATTTACACGATCAATAAATCTGATGACAGTTTAGATGTTTTTTATTCAAACGATGAGATTAAACATTCCAATGGAATAGCACTATCCAGCGATAATACGTTGCTCTATTTTGCCTCTTATGCCAGTGGAATCAGAACATTTGATATTGCCCATAAAAAGTTGGTAAATAAGTCAAATCAATTCAAGGGAATTGATGGGATGAAGTTTTACAAGAACAGTTTAATCGGCATAGTCAATTCTAGAAGGGATGCTTCCCAAAATGGGGTATATAGGTTTCATCTTGATGAAGAACATTCCAAAATCACCCATCAAGAAAAATTAATGGCTTTTATGAAAAGTACCGACATTCCAACAACTTTTGCTATTGTGGAAGATAGCATGTGTTTTATTGCTGATTCTCAAATGGATATCCTTGATCAGCAAACCAATGAAATTATTGATGCTTCAAAATTGGAAAAATATCAGCTTATTAAACTAAAATTACACTAGACAATTATTCTGTCTCCTCCAAAAACACTAAACATACTGGACTGGATAATTTAGTTTCACTTAAAAACTCCATCGTCCCGTTTTCAATACCTCGTTTAAATGTAGTAATGCTATTGCTCTTTTGGTTCGCGACCAACACAAAATTACCTGTAGGGTCAATGGTAAAATTTCTTGGCCAATCACCCCGAACCGATTCTCGGCCAATTAAGCTGATTTTTCCAGTTGATTGATCAACAGCGAAAATAACAATGGTATTCTCCCCACGGTTTGAGCCATAAAGAAATTTTCCATCGGGTGACAGGTGAATATCCGCACAAGATTTCACGCCTTCCCAATCCGGCGCCACCGTATTTTCGGTTTGAATTGGATTATAACTTCCTTCATCATCCCTTTTTAAAACTGCAATCGTAGCATTTAGTTCATTGATTACATAAAGAAAGCTCCTGTCCAAATTAAATTCAAAATGACGTGGACCGGCTCCATCAGGAAGGTCCAATGAAGCTTGGTGTGCAGGTATCCATGAGCTATCTTTTTGAACATATTTTTTAACGGCATCCAGTCCTAAATCAGAAGCAAACAACCCATCTTTATTGAAATGTACCTTGTGCGCGTGAGCAACCTTGGCCGTATCCAATACTTTATGGTCAATAATCTGTGGGTCGGGTTTTAAACTTCCATCAGCATTCAAATCAAAAATGGAAACGCTTCCGCCAGTATAATTTGCGGCAGCCAGTTGGCTATTGCCAGATAGGGTAACATGACAGGGGTGGGCTCCCCCAACATCTACAGTATTCAAATGGGATAATTCCCCATCATTTAATGAAAAAGAAGTAATCCCTCCATTAACACCATTAAAATCCTTGGTTTCTTGAATTGAATATAGCTGTTTTTTATCATCAGATATCACCAAAAAAGAAGGATTGGGTAAAACAGCTGAAAGTTTAGGTTCGCTCAAAATTCCTGTATTGGAATCAAAAGTCAGCTTATATATACCTTCGCTATCTCCATCCGTATAGGTACCCACAAAAAGTGTATGCATTTGGTTGGTTTCAGGTTTTGAATCACAGCCTATTACTAAAATAGCCATGATGCTCCATACAAGTATTTTTTTCATGAAAAGTTTTGAATTATTATCCTAAATTAAGGAATATAAATTCAACATAACTATGCTGGCAGAACTTCCTTAGTTTGCCAATCATTGATCCATTTGACCATTAGGGCAACCCAATCGTCATTTTCATTTAGACAGGGAACATGGATATAGGCTTCGCCACCAGCTTCCATAAACTGGTGTTTGCCTTCCATAGCAATTTCTTCTAACGTCTCTAGGCAATCCGAAACAAATGCTGGGGTAATCACGGCCAGTTTTGTTTTTCCTTCTTTTGCCAAGCGTTCAAATTCAAAGTCGGTAAAGGGTTTTAACCAAGGATCGTTGGGCAATCTAGACTGAAAAGAAATACTGGTTTTATCTTCGGGCAATCCTAAAAAGGCCTTTACTTTTTCGGTAGTATCAAAACATTGATGACGATAGCAGGTGTGGTGTGCCACAGAATTGGTTTTGCAACAGCTTCCATCTATTTTGCAATGGAATTTTGTTGGGTCGGATTTTCGAATATGCCGCTCAGGAATACCGTGATACGAAAACAAAATGTGGTCATAATCAAAACCTTCCAGCCCTTTTTGAATGCTTTTGGAAAGTACTTCAATATAATCGCCATTATTATAAAAAGCTGGCAGGGTTGTAAGATGTATTTCTGGAAAATGAGCCGCTTGCACTTCCATGGTTTTAACAACGACCGTTTCAAAAGAGCTCATGGCATACTGCGGATATAAAGGAACCAATAATACCTCATCCACACCTTTTTCCTTTAATTCCTGAAGTGCTTTTTTAATTGTCATTGACCCATAGCGCATCCCAAGGGCAATAGGCATTTCCACTTGTTTCCTAACCTTATTGGTAAATCGCTCCGAAATCACAATCAATGGAGAGCCTTCCTCCCACCAAATTTTGGAATATGCCTCCGCTGATTTTTTGGGTCGTGTTTGCAATATGATTCCCCGGACAATTATGTTTCTTAAAATTGGATTTACATCGATTACCCTTTCATCCATAAGAAACTCATCCAAATATGGCTTAACATCTTTTGGGGTTGGGCTATCGGGCGAACCTAAATTGACCAATAATACTCCTTTCATAGCGTTGAAGATAATTTTTTCTTAAACGGCATAAAAATACTACTTGAAGATGACCTAATATTTGATTCTAGCATTTGTTTCTTTATAATTACATAGATAATCCTAATTTTGAGCTATAAACTCATAGTATTCCATGTTCGGTAGAACTCTTTCTTACTTTGTCCTAATCTTTACAGCAGTCTTAAACGCACAAATCACTTGTTCTCCAACAGACCGTACTTTATTTCAATCTAAAATATATGAGCTTAGCATAGATAAAGCTGCTTCCTATGGAGATTCCATTGTTGCTATGGGCAAATCATTTTTAGGTACTCCTTACGTTGAAAAAACCTTGGAAATTGGAAATACTGAAACTTTGGTCATCAACTTAAGGGGATTGGATTGTACCACTTTTGTAGAAAATGTATTGGCTTTTAGCCTGCTGTACAAAAATGAGCAAACCGACTTTACTTCTTTTGCAGCCAACCTTAAAACCATTCGGTATAGAAATGGAGTTTTGAATGGTTATCCTTCTCGCTTACATTACTTTACAGATTGGATCAGAAACAATGAAGGCAAGGGGTTGGTTAAAAACATTACTTCTGCATTAGGAGGCATTGAACATAACAAACCCATTAATTTTATGGGTACACATAGAGAGCTATACCCGTATTTAAAACAGGATGAAAATCATGATACAATTTTAAAGATTGAGGCCCAACTGGCTGAGCAGCCTCTTTGTATTTTGCCTCAGGATCAAATTGAGGGTAGTGAGCATTTAATTCAATCTGGAGATATTATTGCCTTGGCAACTTCTATAAAGGGATTGGATGTAACCCATACTGGATTTGCGGTTAGGCAAAACGGAAGAATTCATCTACTACATGCTTCTAGTTCTGGATCTGTTAGAATAACCGAACAACCACTAGCAGATTATTTAAAGAAAATAAAAAACAATATTGGTGTCATTGTGGCCAGACCACAATAGCAAGTGTATCAGGGCAGCATATATGCAAACGCATTGGAATCAATTGTACCAATTGAGTAAAGGCATTTTATCTATACTTGGGCGCTTAAATACTTTTTTGGTGTGGTGCCATATTTCTTTTTAAAGGAAGCAATAAAATGACTTGAGGTACTATACCCAACCTTTAGTCCTACCTCATTTACGTTGTGCCTTCCCGTTTCGAGCATTTTTCGAGCATATTCCATTTTATAATCCAAAAGAAATCCATACACAGAATCCCCATAAATCTGCTTAAATCCCTCTTTTAACTTTTTTAAGCTCAATCCTATCTCTGTAGAAAGTTCGGACAATGTTGGCGGCTCGGACATGCGCTCAATCACTATTTCCTTTGCCATTTTTATCCGGCGTACGTTATCCTCGTCGGCCAGAAAAGGACATTGTTCCAAATCTGCATCATTGGTCTTATTAAAATATAATGATATAAGCTCATATACCTTTCCCTTTACGTATAGTCCTTTAATGGAGGGATGCAGATTGTAGTTCATTAACTGACTAAGGACAACGGCGATTGCCGGAGAAACCATTTCTTGGGAATAGTACTTTTTCTCTTTATTGTCCTCGCTTAAAAATGGAATGTAATTGGCCTCGCTGGAAAATAGGGAATGAAATTTCCGAATGGTCATTATAACGGACAAAAGCCATGTATTGGGAGAAATATTTAAATTTAGCGGTAAATCTTTTTGGGTATTGTACAACAAAAGGGAATTCTCTTCAGATACCTCCAAAGCATAATGTCCGTGATTAAAATTAAATTGCGAACTACCCTTTAAACAAAAGTGAAATTGGATATATGAACTATCTATTTCCCGTTCAACAACATTCATTTCTTTTGTATCATTCTGAATTTTAAGGATATAAAATCCATCTTCCACTAAAATTTCCTCATAAGAACCTTTGGCGACATTTTTCATTGACAAACACTTTTATTATGGGTGTGCACCTCTATTTAGAATGACTCTAAACTGTTTTTGTTTGTTCAAATTTACCAATAATGGCGCTGATTTCGAAGTATTCGGTCAAAAAAGGCCATAATTGAACAAAGGCAGTTATTTAAAGTTCCGCTAGCGTTATTTTTTAAAATTTAACCCCCCTATTTTTGCACAGTGATTTTTATCCTATATGCGGAATTATCATCTTTCAAAACATAATTCTTTTTACGCCATTGGCCTAAGCTACAAAAAAGCAGATGCCGAAGTAAGAGGTAAATTTAGTATGGATGTTCCTGCCATAGACCGCATTATGGTCCAAGCCAAGGAACAAGGAGTAGATGGTCTTTTAGCAATCTCAACCTGTAATCGAACAGAATTATACGGTTTTGCACAACATCCTTTCCAACTGATTAAACTGCTTTGCGATCAAACACCTGGGAATGTAGAGGAGTTTCAAGAAGTTGCTTATGTGTACAAAAACCATGATGCAATTTCACATATGTTCAAGGTAGGTACTGGTTTGGATAGTCAAATTTTGGGAGACTTTGAGATTATCAGCCAAATTAAACAGGGGTTTTTCCGTTCCAAAAAACATGAAATGGCCAACCCTTTTATTGAACGTTTGTGCAATGCTGTGATTCAGGCCAGCAAACGCATAAAAAACGAAACTGAGTTATCCTCGGGTGCAACTTCCGTGGCTTTTGCCTCTGTAAAATACATTCTTAATACCATTTCAAATATCTCCGAAAAGAACATTTTACTTTTTGGTACTGGAAAAATTGGAAGAAACACTTGTGAGAATCTCATTAAACATTCCAATAATTCCCATATTACCTTAATTAACAGAACCCGAAAAAAGGCAGAGGCTGTGGCCGGTAAATTTAATCTTACCGTAAAAGATTATGGCGACTTACAGACCGAAATCCGAAAAGCAGATATTCTGGTGGTTGCCACAGGAGCCCAATTGCCAACAATTTCAAAAGCGCTCGTCCATCCTAAAAAACCTTTGCTAATCTTAGACCTCTCGGTTCCAAAAAATGTATCGGATGATGTACTGGATTTGGACAATGTATCCTTAGTACATTTAGATCAACTTTCGCGTATTACAGATGACACCCTGAGTAAAAGAAAAGAATTTGTGCCCAAAGCAGAAGCTATTATTGAGCAGGTAAGAAAAGATTTTTTAAAGTGGCTTGAAACACGGAAATTCGCCCCAGTAATAAGTGCCCTTAAAGAAAAGCTCAAAACCATGAAAGCCGAAGAAATTGACTTTCATTCAAAAAAATTGTCCGATTTTAACCAAGATCAAGCGGAGATTATTTCTGAACGAATTATTCAAAAAATCACCAAACAGTTTGCAAACCACCTGAAACGTTCGGAAGTTGATACCGAGGACAGCCTACAGCTTATCCAAAAAGTTTTCCAGTTAGAAATTGATTCTAAATGAGCAAAATCATAAGAATCGGAACCCGCGATAGTGAATTGGCATTGTGGCAGGCCACAACCGTACAGCAAAAAATTGAAGCACTGGGCTTTGATACCATATTGGTTCCCCTAAAGTCTACAGGAGATGAAGTTTTGGACAAACCTTTATACGAACTTGGTATAACAGGAATTTTCACAAAAACATTGGATGTTGCATTATTAAAAGGTCAGATCGACATTGCGGTGCACTCCATGAAAGATGTGCCTACCCAACTACCTAATGGAATCGTTCAAACAGCTGTTTTGGAACGTGCCGTTACAAACGATATAGTGGTGCATAAGGGAACAGATTTTCTGGATTCCAAAAAGCCTGCTACCATTGCCACCGGTAGCTTACGAAGAAAGGCACAATGGTTACACAAATACCCCCATCATAAAGTTGTGGACTTACGAGGTAATGTTAACACCAGACTTTTAAAACTCATTGAACATGACTGGAGCGGGGCAATTTTTGCGCAGGCGGGTTTAGAACGAATTAAACTTCTACCAAAAGATGCCGTTGCTTTAGACTGGATGATTCCAGCACCGGCTCAAGGAGCAATGGTGGTAGTAGCTCTGGAAAAGGATACCTTTTCTAGAGAGGTTACTCAAAAACTCAACGATTCAAATGCACAGGTTACCACCACAATTGAACGGGACTTCTTAAGAACCCTGGAAGGCGGTTGTACTGCCCCCATTGGTGCGTTGGCATCCATAAAAGACCAATCTGTTTTTTTTAAGGGGGTTATTTTTTCATTGGATGGTGAACAAAAGCTTGAAATTGAAAAAACCATTTCTTTAAAGTCCTCTAAAGGATTTGGAGCAGCATGTGCGAATGAGATTTTGAATATGGGTGGTGATAAACTAATGGAAGCAATACGAAATGAAAACAGTGCTCACCACTAGACTACTTTCACCTTCGCAAAAGGAGCTATTTCTAAACTCTGGAATTGGGCTTGTTGAGTACAATGCACTTAAATTTGAGTTTTTGGAGATGGTCATCCCATCTGGGTATGATTACCATATTTTCACTAGTAAAAATGCTGTAAAAGCCTTTTTGAAAAAGTCCATAAAAGTAGACACCTCAAATTTAAGCGCTTTTTGTGTAGGTGAAAAGACCAGAGCTATACTTGAAGAAAGTAACATTAAAATCATAAAAACCACTGAAAATGCATCAGATTTAGCTGATTTTATTGTAAAAAATCATAAAAACGATACGTTTTTGTTTTTATGTGGAAACATCAGGAGAGAAGAATTGCCAGAAATATTATTAAAAAATAACATTCAGTATAATGAAGTAGAAGTATACAAGACCCATTTAGAAATTAGAAAATTCAATAGGTCTTTTGATGGTATACTTTTTTTTAGTCCAAGTGGGGTTAAAAGTTACATCCAGAAAAATTCAATCTCCAAAAGCATGGTCTTCTGTATTGGTAACACTACCGCTGCTGAAGCCAAAAGACATACAGACCAAATTGTAATCGCCAGCAGGCCAACAGTGGAAAATGTGTTGGTTCAGGCTATAAAATATTTTAAACGGTATGATTAAAAATGATTTGTTCCTCAAAGCATTGAAAGGTGAAACTGTAGATAGACCCCCGGTTTGGATGATGCGTCAAGCCGGTAGGTATCTTCCAGAATTTATGGAACTCAAGGCTCAATACGATTTCTTTACAAGATGCCAAACCCCAGAATTGGCTTCTGAAATCACAGTACAGCCCATTAGGCGTTTTGGCATGGATGCTGCCATCTTGTTCAGTGATATTTTAGTGATTCCACAGGCAATGAACATCGAAGTTCAGATGAAGCCTAATTTTGGACCTTACCTACCAAACCCAATACGTTCTGCCCAAGATTTAGATCAGGTTGTCGTTCCTAATGTTGAAGATTCTTTAGGGTATGTGCTAGGTGCCATTTCCATGACCAAAGAAAAACTTGAAGATGAAATTCCCTTGATTGGTTTTGCAGGGTCTCCCTGGACCATTCTTTGTTATTGCGTCGAGGGTCAAGGAAGCAAAAGCTTTGATAAAGCCAGGGGATTTTGTTTTACACAACCCGAAGCTGCTCATCAACTGCTTCAAAAAATAACAGATACTACTATTGCTTATTTAAAAGCAAAGGTAAATGCCGGTGTAAATGCCGTCCAAATTTTTGATTCTTGGGGAGGAATGTTATCTCCCGTAGATTATCAAGAGTTTTCATGGAAATATATACAGCAAATAGTGGATGCCTTAAAAGATATGGCTCCCGTAATCGTTTTTGGAAAAGGTTGTTGGTTCGCCTTAAAGGAAATGTCTCAATCGGGAGCTTCAGCTCTTGGTGTAGATTGGACCTGTTCAGCAAGAAATGCGCGTTACCTAACAGGTGGAAATATAACCTTGCAAGGTAATTTCGATCCCGCACGATTACTTTCCCCTCCGGAAACCATCAAAAAAATGGTTACCCAAATGATTCGGGAATTTGGCAAGGACAAATACATAGTGAATCTAGGTCATGGTATTCTTCCCCACATCCCCGTTGAAAACGCACGGGCATTCATCGATGCCGTTAAAGAATATACTGAATAGTTTTTCATTTAAACCATGCAAATTGATTTTAAAAACTATAACATAAGCCCCATTCATGAAAAAGATGCATGGAGACTTTGCGATTTTGTAGTTTCAAATTCGGAACGACTTAAGGCCTATTTTCCAAAGACGCTGGCGCAAAACCTTACCCCTACTTTGGCCGAATTATTTGTGGCAAAAAAGGTTAGGAAGTTTGTGGCGAAAGAGGAGTTTCTCTTTACCATCAAAGAAAATACCAATCGCACCATTGTGGGTTTGATATATGTAAAGGAACTTCAGAAAGTTCAACACCAGGGTGAATTGGCGTATTGCATCGGGTATCAATATGAGGGCAAGGGGATAACTACGCAAAGTATTGAAAAATTGATTCCATGGTGTTTTGACGACCTTAAGTTGAAAACGCTTCAGATTATAGTCCATCAAAGCAATTTAGCAAGTAAAAAAATAGCTGACACAAATAGTTTTATTTGGAAACAAACCTTGCCCAAAGAACATATCACAGGAGCAGGTGAACATCTGGACATGGAATTGTATGAACTCCATAACCCAAAATCATGAATCTAATTAAACAGCTAAAAAGCTTAGATTTAAAAAGTATATTGACATTGCTAAAACTATGCTTTAGATTCCCGTTGTTTGTTTTTCCAACCGTATCCGCAACAAAAGAATGCATGTCAATTTCAACCGAACATTATAGCCGAGAGCATTATAAAAATGGGCCAGCCAATGCTTTCAGACATGCATTTTGGAACTATGTAATTGCCAAAAAATGTTTTAGATGGAGAAAACATCAGGAAGCGGTGTTGCTTTGGACAAAAAGAATAACAGATTGGCATGAGCATGCATTTCCCAATAGGGAATTGGCTAGAAAAATGGACTTGCATAACAATGAAGTTGGAAGGTTTATCTTTTCATTACACTCTTTCAAAACAGACCATGAAGTGATTGAAATTTTAAAAAAAATGACTCTTACATCCTCCAAGGTTGATTCCAATTCCAACTTTGTTAATTTTAAGAACAGACTAGTTCATATAATTGATGACCAATGAAAGATAAATTCTTCGCTTACATACAAGACCTTCAAGATACCATAACGGCAAAACTTGAACACGTTGACGGAAAGGCCAAATTTAAAGAGGATGTCTGGAAACGTCCGGAAGGTGGTGGAGGTAGAACCCGAGTCATAGAAAATGGAGCGGTCTTTGAAAAAGGAGGCGTCAACATTTCTGCCGTACACGGTGAACTCCCAAAAAGCATGCAGCAGTATTTTGGGGTTGAAAATGTCGATTTTTTCGCTTGTGGCCTTAGCTTGGTGCTACATCCAAAAAATCCAATGGTTCCAACAGTGCATGCCAATTGGAGGTATTTTGAAATGTATGACAAAGAGGGGGCCATTATTGATCAATGGTTTGGTGGCGGTCAAGATCTTACTCCTTACTATCTGTTCGAAGAAGATGCCCAACATTTTCACGCAACCTGTAAAAAAGCCTGTGATACCCATAACCCAGAATTCTATACAAACTACAAAAAGCGTTGTGATGAATATTTTTGGAATTCCCATAGAAATGAAGCAAGAGGTTTGGGTGGTCTTTTCTTTGATTATTGCAAGGCAACAGACACTATGCAAATGGAAGATTGGTACAACTATGTAACCGAAGTTGGAAACAGTTTTTTGGATGCATATATACCAATTGTTTTAAAAAGAAAAGACCTTTCATACACCCAAAAGCAGAGGGATTGGCAAGAAATAAGACGTGGACGTTACGTGGAATTTAATCTAGTTCACGATAAGGGAACGCTGTTCGGATTAAAAACCAACGGCCGTATTGAAAGTATTTTAATGAGCCTTCCCCCGCATGTGCAATGGAAGTATGATCATCATCCTGAAAAAGGGAGTGAAGAAGAAAAATTGATTCAAGTATTACAAAATCCAAAAGATTGGGTTTAAATTAGATTTAGATAATTACAAACATGCTAAACAATCTTTTAGAAGCTTTAAGCCATTCGCCAAATAATGTTCCTTTGAAATATCAAGTTGCTTTGCTATATTTCAATAATTTCGATTTCCAAAATGCTGAAAATCATTTAAAAGAAATTTTAGAGCTTGATAATACACATAAAGAAACTAAGTTTTTATTGGCCAAGGTATATTATAAGCTATCAAAATTTAGTCCTTGTGAAATAATTCTAGAGGAGTTAATCGCTGAGCAGAAAGATATATCATATTTAGAGTTGCTTTGTTCATGTCAGTTAGCCCTAAACCAATATGCAGATGCGCAAAACACGTATAGCGAAATTCAAGGTATTGACAAATCATATAAAAACGATGAGTTTGATAAGGCCCTTAAAGTTTCTTCTGTAGAAGATGAAAGTTTTGTAGATGATGACGCCCTTTTTCTTCAAAAACCTGATATCAAATTTGAGGATGTGGGTGGAATGAACGGGGTCAAAAAAGAGATTGACCTAAAAATCATAAAACCCCTCCAACATCGAGATTTATATAAAGCTTATGGCAAAAAAATAGGTGGTGGCATTCTATTATACGGCCCCCCTGGCTGCGGAAAAACTTATCTAGCAAGAGCAACGGCCGGTCAAATTGACGCAAGTTTTATAAACGTGGGAATAAATGACATCTTAGACATATGGATTGGCAGTTCTGAAAGAAACTTGCATGAAATCTTTGAGACAGCCAGAAGAAACAAACCTTGCGTAATCTTTATTGATGAGATAGATGCCCTAGGTGCCAACAGGAACGATATTCAGAAAAGTGCAGGAAGAACTGTAATCAATCAGTTTCTTTCAGAATTGGATGGAATTGATTCAGATAATGACGGTATTCTGGTTATTGGTGCAACAAATGCTCCATGGTATTTAGATCCAGCATTTAGAAGGCCAGGTAGATTTGATAGAATAATATTTGTTTCTCCACCAGATAGAATTTCCAGAGAAGCCATTTTCAATGTACAGTTAAAAGGGAAACCAATTGAAAATATTGACGTGACACAACTTGCCAAGAAGACAAAGGAATTTTCTGGAGCCGATATTCAAGCTGCAATTGATTATGCTATTGAAGATAAGATGCAAATGGCTTTTGATGATGGAGTCCCAAAACCGCTGAATACAAAAGATATTTTAAAAGGTATTAATAAAGTGAAGCCAAGCACAAAAGAATGGTTTGGTTCGGCTAGAAATTATGCGCTATACTCTAATGATTCAGGTTTGTATGATGAAATCTTGACTTATTTAAACATCAAAAAATAGATGGAAAACCAAAACCAACAAAAAGGAATTCAACTCTTTGAAATCGGTAGATTTGATGAAGCTATAAATTTTTTAAAAGCCTCACTATCTGAAAATCCAGAGGATGGTACAAGCAAATTTTTCATAGCTCTCTGCTACCTAAATACCAAGAAATTTAAAGATGCTGAGAAAATCGCCAGTGCCTTACAGTCAGAAGAACCTGATAATCCAGATGTATTTTATTTAAAAGCCATGGTGAAATTTCACTTAAATAATGATAAAGAAGCTCTGATACTTATAGATTTAGCAATTGGCATGTCTCCAAACAATGAAGACTATTTTGCACTAAAGGCTGACATTTTACTGCATTTGAAAAGATATGAAGACGCATTGCAATTTGCCAATAAGTCCCTTGAAATTGATGCCAAACATTCACACTCGCTCAACTTAAGAGCTAAAGTACTTACAAAACTCGATCGCAATGAAGAAGCTGCCAATACAGTTGAAAATATTCTTTATGACAATCCAGAAGATGACTACTCCCATGCCAATGTTGGCTGGGTAGAACTTGAAAACGGAAATGTTAAAAAGGCTCTGATTCATTTTAAAGAAGCATTAACGTTGAATCCAAATTTTGAATATGCCAGACAGGGAATGAGTACTGCATTGAAGGGAAAGAACTTTCTATATGCTCTATATTTGAAGTATTCATTTTGGATTTCAAAGCAATCTTCAAAAAACCAATGGGTTTTTATTATAGGCATTTATCTAGTATACCGGTTTTCAGTGAAACTGTTAACTGGTCTTGGATTAAGCTACATAGCAATCCCGCTAATCATTCTCTATTTGCTATTTGCTTTGGGCGGGTGGCTTATGGAGCCCATTTCAAATACCATTTTAAATTTTGATACTTACGGCAAATACCTATTGAACTCAAATGAAAAGAAAAGCGGATATGCATTTGGGTCATTGTTGCTCATAGGATTGATTTCAGCAGGCTCGTATTATTTATTGTCAATTGATTATCTTCTCGTAATTTCAGTAACTTCGATATGCTTATTATTAACTTTTCCTAGGTCTTTCCTTCTTATTTCAGAAAAAGGTAAAAATCTTGCCCAAATTTATTCCCTGATAATGATGATTATTGGTATTGGAGGGTCTTTTTTTTTCGGAAATTGGACAGCCGGGGCAATCGTTTTTGGTATGATGATATTATACACATGGATTGGTAACTTTATCGAAGATTTATGAAACTGAATTTATACCAAATAGATGCTTTTACCACTACCATTTTTGGCGGTAATCCGGCGGCTGTTTGCATTCTGGATGAATGGCTCGATTCTCGTTTAATGCAAAAAATAGCACAAGAAAACAACCTAGCAGAAACTGCTTTTGTAGTACAAAAAAATGCTTCATATGAGTTACGGTGGTTTACTCCAGAAACTGAGGTGGACCTGTGCGGACATGCAACCTTGGCAGCAGCCTACGTGCTGTACAATTACCACGGACATCCAAATAATACCATTCGTTTTTATTCACCCCGAAGCGGTGAATTACTCGTTGAAAAAGGATTCAAAGGATTAATGACCTTGGATTTCCCTACAGATGAAACCGTTTCTTTACGAGGTATTACAGAAATTAATGAAGCCATTGGACTCACCCCTTTAAAAACTATAAAAGGGAAAACGGATTATCTTTTAATATATAATTCCCAACAGGAAATTGAGGCCATAGCTCCCAACTTTCATTTATTGAATCAATTGGATTGTAGGGGAATTATTATCTCAGCTCCGGGTGATAAAGTAGATTTTGTATCACGCTTTTTTGCCCCAAAATGTGGAATCCCAGAAGACCCTGTAACAGGTTCAGCACATACTACCTTGACTCCTTATTGGGCAAAAGTTTTGGGCAAAACCAAAATGACCGCAAAGCAACTTTCAAAGCGAGGTGGCGATTTAAACTGCGAATACCTTGGAGAGCGTGTAAAAATATCAGGAAAAGCGGTACTCTATCTTATTGGCGAAATTGAAATATAAAATTATGTACCCACTAATACGAAATAGAAGATTGCGTGCATCAGCATCCATTAGGAGACTGGTTCGTGAAACAGTAGTAACTCCAGATGATTTTTTAGTGCCACTTTTTGTAGTGGAGGGCAAGGGCATAAAAGAAGAAATTCCATCCATGCCAAATTATTTTAGAATGAGCCTGGACATTCTGGAAAAGGAAGTAAAAGAACTTTGGCAAATGGGGCTTTGCGCAGTGCTGCTTTTTGTAAAAGTGCCAGATGACTTAAAAGACAATAAGGGAACCGAAGCCTTAAATCCTGAAGGTTTAATGCAACGTGCCATTAAAACCGTAAAAAATACCTGTCCAGATATGTTGGTCATGACGGATGTTGCCTTAGACCCCTACTCTTCTTATGGTCATGATGGTATCCTGGCCGAAGGTCAGATTCTCAACGATGAAACCTCAGAAGTTTTGGCGGAAATGAGCGTTTCCCATGCACAGGCAGGAGCGGATTTTGTTGCGCCAAGCGATATGATGGATGGTCGTATTCTAACTATCCGTGAAGCCTTAGAGGATGAAGGTTTTCAACATACAGGAATCATGAGTTATTCCGCAAAATATGCGAGTGCTTTTTATGGCCCCTTTAGGGATGCATTGGATTCTGCACCAGTGGATATCGCTAATGTGCCTAAAGACAAAAAAACCTACCAAATGGATTTTGCCAACCGGTTTGAAGCCATTCGCGAAACCCAAATGGATATCGATGAAGGAGCAGATATTGTTATGGTAAAACCTGGCTTGGCGTATTTAGACATTGTACGCGAAATCAAAAATGAAGTCGATGTTCCCGTGGCAGTTTACCAAGTTTCCGGCGAGTATGCCATGTTAAAAGCTGCTGCCGAAAAAGGTTGGTTAGACCATGATGCCGTAATGATGGAACAGTTAATTGCCATAAAAAGAGCTGGAGCCAATATTATTGCCAGTTATTTTGCCAAAGATTTCATTCGGGTAATCGGTTAATCGCTACCTATAAAAATAGAGACCATGAAAAATCTGGCTGTATTCATTTTCTCGATTTTTCTGTTTGGGCAATCAAATTATGCGCAACAAAATGTTGGCAAAGAAACGCTTCTTAAAATGGGTTTTGATGCAGTGTCTGTTTCCCATCAAGTAGACTCCATAATAACTCAGGGCATAAAAAGCAATGCCTTTCCCGGAGCACAAATATTGGTCGCAAAAGACAATCAAATCATTTTTCATAAAGCATATGGATACCACACATATGACAGCGTTCAAACCGTAAGTCTAAACGACATTTACGATTTGGCTTCGGTAACCAAAATCACTGGGCCACTCCCAGCAATCATGAAGCTTGTTGATGAGAAAAAACTGGATTTAGATACACCTTTCAGCACGTATTGGAAACCTTGGAGAAAAAGAAGAGACAAGAAAGACCTTACCTTAAGACAAATCTTAAGCCATCAAGCAGGTTTGGTTCCATACATTGTTTTTATGGGGAAAGTGATGAAAGACGGTAAGCTTAAAAAGCGTTTTATTAAAGAGTATCCAAGTAAACGATTTCAAAAGCAAATTTATGATGGCCTATACATCAAAAATCGTTTTCAGAGAAAAATGCATCGCATTATTACTCGTTCTAAAGTCTCTTATGAAAAAGTATACAACTATTCTGGACTTTCTTTTCTTATTTTTCCAGCGTTGATTTCCCAACTCACCCAAACGGATTATGAAGCCTATCTTCATGAGAATTTTTACACTCCATTAATGTGTTCAACTTTAGGTTTTAATCCATCTAGCAAAAAAATGCCAAACGCAGTTGTTCCAACGGAAATTGACACACTTTTTAGAAAAGGTCTTGTAAAAGGATGGGTGCATGATGAAAATGCATCACTCTTAGGTGGTGTTTCCGGAAACGCGGGATTGTTTGGCACCGCAGAAGATATGGCCAAAATAATGTTGTTCTATCAAAACTATGGAGCCTACAATGGCAAGCAACTTGTTTCTAAAGAGACAGTGAAAGAATTTATAAAAATTCAATTTCCTGACAATGAAAACCGAAGGGGTTTGGGTTTTGACAAGCCCTTGATTGGCAATGACACCCTAGATTTAAAAGACTCATACCCGTCACCATTGGCGAGTAAAAAAAGTTTTGGACATTCCGGATTTACTGGGACGTTTGTATGGGCAGATCCAGAAAACCAATTGGTATTTATTTTTCTTTCCAACAGGGTATATCCCACAAGGACCAATAGAAATCTCTATGACCTAAACATTAGAACCTCCCTGCAACATATTTTTTATACAGCCTTCATCAATTAACAGCAAGTAGAATTCATTCGTATTCATTATCTTGGTGCTTATAGCAAAAATCAATGGGAGTTCTACTTTTTTACGCATTCATTTCTATATTCTTTTCATTCCTCTGTTCCATATTGGAAGCGGTACTTCTAAGTATTACCCCTACCTATATCAATATAAAAAAACAAGAGGGCAAGGAATATGCCTCGGAACTGGAACTTCTTAAAAAAGATGTAGACAAGCCTTTGATTGCCATCCTTACCCTAAATACAGTTGCGCATACCGTAGGTGCTATATTGGTTGGGGTTCAGGCTAAGGTTGCCTATACCGAGCTTTACGGAACTACAACCCGCAGTATTTTAGGTTTTCAGTTTACAGAGGATCTTATGGTAGGAGTAGTATCTACCTTAATGACCATTTTAATTTTAGTGGCTTCAGAAATAATCCCAAAAACCATAGGCGCAACCTATTGGAAACAACTCTCCAATTTTACGGCAAAAGCACTAAAAGTAATGGTCTTTATTTTGAAGTGGACCGGCTTGCTATGGTTGCTGCAACTATTCACCAAACTTATTGGAAAAAAAGGACATCACGGCAGTGTTCTGAGCAGGGAAGATTTTACAGCAATGACAGATATTGCGCATGAAGAAGGTGTTTTTCAAGAATCCGAATCCAAGGTCATTAAAAACTTATTGACTTTTGATGAAATCCAGGCCAAGGACATCATGACCCCAAGAACGGTTATGAAAATTGCATCAGAAGAAACCACCATTCAAGATTTTTTTGAAGCAAATAGACCTTTGAGGTTTTCTAGAATTCCACTTTACAAGGACCGAATGGATAATATTACCGGTTATTTTCTGAAAGATGAGCTTATGGAGGCCATCATCAATAAAAAAGGAAAGGAAACCGTTGCAACACTAAAACGTGAAATTTTAGTTACTGACCGAACAAAACCCATTCCAGAACTCTTTGAAAAATTCGTAGCACAAAGAGAGCATGTTTCCCTGGTGGTTGACGAGTACGGTTCGGTAAGTGGTTTGGTTACCATGGAAGATGTTATTGAAACCTTGCTTGGACTGGAGATTATGGATGAAAGTGATAACGTAGAAGATCTGCAAGTACTGGCAAGGAAGAACTGGGAGGGGAGGGCCAAGCGATTGGGTATTATTAAAGAAAAAGATGATATAAACTAATGGAAGTTGCTTATTTACAAACACCTGTGGGTATAGCAGAGTTTCATGGTGATGAAAACGGTCTTGCTTCTGTATCTGTTTTAAATGAAAAAATACTGAATAGTACAATTCCTGAGGTTCTTGAAGACGTAGTTTATCAGTTTAAAGAATATTTTGAGGGAAACCGGGAAAATTTCGACCTTAAACTAAACCCCGAAGGCACAGATTTTCAAAAAAAAGTTTGGAAAGCACTTTGTGATATTCCCTATGGAAAAACGGTTTCTTATCTTGAACTTTCCAAAAAATTGGGTGACCCCAAAGCCATTAGAGCTGTAGCCGCCGCCAATGGAAAAAACCCACTTTGGATCGTTGTTCCCTGTCATCGTGTAATTGGAAGCAACGGAGATCTTGTTGGATATGCCGGTGGGCTTCACCGCAAGAAATGGCTTTTAGAACATGAGAGTCCTGCCAAGCAGATGGCCCTCTTTTAATATATATTATGCTTTATAAACTTAACCTAGAACATATCCTCTTTTTGGATATAGAAACTGTCCCCCAAAAACCAAATTTTACCGATTTAGATGAGAACGCCCAAATGTTGTGGGAGCAAAAATCTCAATATCAGCGTAAAGATGAATTTACCCCAGAAGAATTTTACGATCGGGCGGGAATTTGGGCAGAGTTCGGAAAAATAATATGCATTTCCGTTGGTTACTTTACATCAAAAGGAGCTACTCGAAATTTTCGGGTCACTTCTTTTTATGGAGAAGAACTGGAATTATTAAAACAGTTTAAGCAATTACTTCAGGAACATTTTAATCAAACCAGACATCTTTTATGCGCCCATAACGGCAAGGAATTCGATTTCCCATATATAGCCCGTCGCATGGTAATCAATGGGGTCAATCTGCCCTATAAATTGGATTTGTTTGGCAAAAAGCCATGGGATGTACCCCACCTGGACACCATGGAATTGTGGAAATTTGGTGATTATAAGCACTTTACCTCACTAAAATTGTTGGCACATATATTGGGCATTCCTTCACCTAAAGAAGATATGGAAGGGAGCATGGTAAAAGATGTTTTTTATGAAGAAAACGATTTGGACCGTATTATTTCCTACTGCGAATTGGATGTGGTGACCACTGCTCAGGTTTTCCTGAAGCTACGAAATGAAGAATTGCTCTCAGAAGAGCAAATCAAAAAAGTATAACGGCTAAATAGAACCGAACTTTTTCTGAACGTTTTAATGCTTTAAAATCGTTGGAAACGATTCCGCCTGTTTTAAAAAAGTACATAAATGTGGGTTTAGTTTTTGTAAAATTTGGAACTCTTTATGCCAGAGTGATCTTGAACCACCAGAACATATAGACCCGAAGACAGTTCGGAAACATTTATGGCCTCTGTGGGCTTCCCTTTTTTGATGGTATTTCCAGAAGTAGTAATAACAGAATAGACAGCATCTTCAGACAATTTGGCGTCGACAGTTAACCATTCTGTTGTTGGGTTTGGATAGACGGTAATCTGAAGCGCTTCGTCAATCGCAAAAGGCTCATAGGGAATAAGTTCCGATTCAGTGCCATTAAATTCAAACTGAATTTCCTCTGAAAACCCGGATACTATATTCTCCGTACAAATGGAGCGTATCCTTGCTTCATATATTACCCCTTTTTCCAGATTGGAAAGCTCAAGGCTGTTTTCCCATAGTAGTTCGCTGTTCCAATTGTTTTGAAGGGTAGACTTGTAGTGTACTTCAAATAGGGTTTCTTCTGCCATTGACCATGCAATGGTTGCTCCGTTCTCGGTAGCCGAAAGTAAGTCAATATCCTCGGGGATGTCCACAGTACATTTTGAAATCTGCGCTCCGGAAACTAGCAATGAAAAATCCTGAAATCCATTTACCAAGGTTCCCTTGTGGGTAATGGTAATAGTATAGGTTCCCTTGGCATTCTCAACTTCAATTCGCTCAAAAGGGTCCACTTTATTATCTCCTCTGGTTGCTGCATTATCCACCTTAGCCGCATTTAGTTTCCAAGGATAATGGGTATCCCCATTTTTTGTGATTCTGATATCCAGATCGTTCATCAAAGCTAGAGTTGTTCCATTTAAATCTCCTCTGTTTATGTACTCGCCTTCTGGATCCGTCCATGAAAGCGAAACAAACAAGGTTTCTTTTCCATTGGCATCAATGGTGATGGAAAAAGTCTCCCCGTTCTCCAAGCTCTTTTCTTCTATAAGGCTACTGTAATCTTTACTTTGTATTACCTCTGCTGCAGACATTGCGTTCATTATTCCCCATCCCATTTTATAGTCTGGCCCTAGTACGTCCACATCATCTGCGGTATGTAGAGCAAGTCCCTTCAACGTGGCAGCTTTCATAAACCCACCGTACAGCTCCTTATGGTATTGTTGCAATAACAATAAGGAACCCGTTACTCCAGGAGCTGCCATAGAAGTGCCTGTAGAACTGTCATAACTTGTATTTGTAGTAGAACTTGTGGAAAATATGGAAGATCCGTCGCCTGCTAAATCTGGTTTTATTCTGCCATCGTCCACTGGGCCCATACTACTGTAAGACGCAACACGAGCTTCTTGCAATTCTCCTTTACCATCAATCTTTGTATTGGCTCCAGCTATTGTCAATCCGTTTTTAGAGGTTGCAAATCCCAACAGTAAATCAAATCCATCCGAAGTTTTGCCAAAAATGGGAGCTTCGTTATCGTAAGATTTTTGAGCATTCCCTGCCGCTGTCACCATTAAATAATAAGGAGCATTGAACATGATTTTATCCCAATCTTGCGACACTTTGATATAGGATCCAAAATACCAATCCGGAACACGGTCAGATTTTATCCCATACGAGTGATTACTTAAAAGAAGACCATTTGCAGCTGCTTCAGCCACTTCAATCTTATCGCGTGTCCAATTGTGGGCCAGCACCTCGGCGCTATAGGCCACTCCCTTGGCATTGGGCTTTATTCCTGAAGAAATAAGGTTTCCTGTTACCAAAGTAGCATGGGAACCTACTTCTTCAGTTCCATCTCCATTGATAACCCTAACGTCAAATTCTTGATGTGTTTTAAGGGGAACTCCAGCATCCCAAACACCCACTTGCATACCATTACCATCTAACCCTAAATTCAAAAGTCCACCGGCATACAATGTATGCGCTCTTGAAACTTGATTTGATGGATCATTTAAAGTAGTATAGAAAAGAGGCGTGCCATCGCTCCCGATATCGTTGAGGGATACAATGGTACCATCAGATAGTCTTTCTGTTCGTTTCCAGTTATTGGATTTTAAGATTTGATCTATTATGATTTCTTTGGATTGATATTCAGCATTCATTTTGGATACAAATGAACCTATCTTGTGTTGATCATAAGTAATTTGAATAACATCTCGATCTAATTTAGATTGACCAAAAACTGAAGAAATGCTTAAAATTGAAAATAATAAGGATAAAAAAATTCCTGTTGCCCAAATAGGTATTTTACAATCCATAATCATTGGTTAAAGTAAGATTTAGGCTACAAATATTATTATCAATATTAATATATCGACGAAAACCCCTTTTATTTCGATGAATTGCATGATGTTTGGAGATGAGCTGTTGTGAAACTCATTTTTTATGTGGTGTAGTGTTTTTCCTTCTTTTAAAATTTACTTATTTTCTTTTAAAACCACATAAACCGGAAAATGATCACTATAACCCCCTAGGTACTTTTTACCTACAAATGTCCTAAAAGGGTTCCCTTTATATTTTCCTTTCCATTCCTTAAGAAATTTAGGGGCAAAAATTTTCGCCTTTTTAAAACTATGGGTCCCTTGTTCATAATTTAAAAAACTGTGTGATATTAAAATCTGATCGAACAAGCTCCATTCCCCCTTGTAATTTGCACTGCCTGAAACAGGGGATAACAATGTCTGCATGGGGTTCACAAACATCTTGGTTTCCATTAATTTTTTTATGCTTTCTGAATTGGGATCATCGTTAAAATCGCCCATAATAATATAATTTGGATTTTCTGCATTCAGGGTTTTCAACTTTTCCAAAATAGTTTCCGCGGCCTTTATCCTTTTATAGCTGGTCTCATCCTCTCCATCTCTACGAGAGGGCCAATGATTTACAAAAACGTGAATCTCCTCCTTATGCAGTCTACCATGCACATATAAAATATCTCTTGTAAAATCACGATTTCCATAATCGTTCATTACCAAAAGTGAAATAGTCTCTGAACCTAAAACCTTGAAATGCTCTTTGTTATAAATAAGTGCTGTATCTATCCCTCTTTCGTCAGGAGAATCAAAATGTACATAGTCATAATTAATCTCCCGAACGGATTTTGTTTTAAGAAGTGTTTCTATAACCTGTCTATTTTCAACTTCGGCAATTCCAATTAAAACAGGAGGTGTTCCACTATCATCCTGCCCTATAAGTGATATGGTTCTTGCCAGTTTTTTGGTTTTCCTTCTAAATTTTGATTCATCCCAGGCTTTTCTTCCATCTGGAGTGAAATCATCATCCAATTTATGTGGGTCATTCTTGGTGTCAAAAAAATTCTCAAGGTTATAAAATGCAATGGTAAATTGGTCTTCTGAACTATACAATTTAATTGAGCTTTGTTAGGTTCCTAAAATTATAAAAACCCAAAGTACAAAAAGCATTTTTCTGTTTCGCCATTAAATGTAAAAAGACCACCATAAAAGGCAGTCTTTTTACATACCTAGTTAGTTCTTAGATTACTTTAAATTGAGGTTCAATCTTGCGAATAAAAACCTACCCCCTATACCAAATTGTTGAGCTCTTCGGGACCAATCGAAACGTCCTGAACTTCTATTATTTCCTCCATCGGCAAGCTCTTCTGCAGCTCTATCCGGATAAATATCAAAAAGGTTGTTTGCTCCAATGGTAAATGTTATTGCCTCGGTGGCCTTATATCCAATGGACAAATCCGTAACGAGTTTTGTTCCAAATACCTGTTGTCTGTCCACATTGGTTGTTGCTTCCGTTACCTCGCCAAAGTAAACATTTCTTAAAAAGACGATAAGTTTATCTGAGGTGAGGCTATTGGATAAATTAAACTTTGTACGTGGAACGGCCTCTTCTAAATAGACCCGACTATCTTCAGGAAAATAAGTGTCTACCAAACCAGCATTCGCAAGAACATCTGAGGCATTTATATCTCCAACTTGATTTGTCTTGGAGAACGTCCCGGCCAAATCTGATTTTAACCTCCAGTTAGCTCCCAAATCCGTTTTGTGAGTTATAACAATATCCAATCCTCTAGATTCTGTATCAATTGCATTTGCAAAAAAGGATGCTGCCGTAGCATTGGCTTGTCGCAATAAATTATCCAATTCGGTATCAGTGCCCGGTCCAGAAAACTGGCCTGTATAGACTACTCTATCATCAATTTTTACAAAATAGCCATCAACAGTAACGGTAAGGTTTGCATCCGGAATTTTTGCCGTAAGACCTAAACTTACACTTTGCGAAGTCTCCTCTTTAAGCTGGGGGATTCCTAAAAGTTGTGCTGCTCTACTATCATTGGCAAATGTACCTACTTCTTGTGGGTCACCATTTTGATCAAAAATCGTTGATGTGGAATTGAAATTAATCTGGTGCAAAGATGGAGCTCTAAATCCTGTATTGGCAGCAGCTCTAATATTTAAATTATCCGATACTCTGTACCGAGCAGCTAGTTTAAAATTAATGGTTGAACCAAAATCACTATAATTTTCAAATCTAGTAGCAAAACTTGCCAAAAAGCTATCCGAGAAATCCGCTTCCACATCAAAATAACCTGCAACGCTGCTTCGTCCTCTAGATAGTTCGTTACTTGGGCTAAAACCAGGGAATACTTGCGATCCTCCAGGTCTAGAGTTACCAAAGAAATCCTCTGAAGCCTGTTGCGAGGCCAATGTAATGACCTGCCCATCATCTGTATATTGTGAGTAGGATGCTTCTTCACCAGCAACTATTTCATAATTCTCTGTACGATACTCTGCTCCAAACGCAATGTTCAAACCAGACATTATATCATCGAAAAATTGGGTCACATCAAGATTTGTAGTGTTTTGCGCAAACGAAAACCCACCTGCATCAAATATTGTTGGTGAAGCACTTTGCAATGATGCATTAAAGGTATTCCCTATAGTGTATAAAAAAGCATTTTTTCCATACGTATTACTCACATCAACACTCCAATCCCCGACTTTTCCTTTTATTCCAAGGGAAAAGGAACGATCTTTAATATTGGAATTGATTTCAGGTAAAAATCCATTAATATAAGCCGGAGTAAACGTACGACTCTGGTTTGGCAATCTATAAAACCCAGCTGAATTCCCTGTTCTAGAACTGATTCCTGCAAAGGAATAAACTTCCGTTCCATTATCGTCTAGAGGTAATGAAAAATTGGCGAACAATCTTCCCCCCCGCAGAGCGGACTGACCCACGCGCATATTATAATCACTTCGTTGTTGCCCACGTGCCGCCAATTCAGAATCCGTTGCATCAGCAGAAAGTACCGTTCGTAATTCTTCCTTGGTAGCAGCACCATTCAGGTTAATTCCAGCCTGGTTTGCATACTGTATAACATCGGCCACATCATCATCCAACAGGTTGGTGATATCATAACCATCATTGCTAGCAACTCGTTCTACTACATTATATTGATTAAACACACTGCCTTCCCATTCTTTCATTCTGCTATAATCTTCACGAACGTCAAAATCTCCAGAGAGTGTCAAGAATCCACCATTGTCTCCCAAAGGAAGCCCATAACTAGCAGCTATGTTTGTGGTTTCCCCATCGGAACCACCGGTTTGTCCATTTGCGTTTTTAGAAAAGTTTGCACCTGTGGTCACCGTAGCGTTTAGTTCATTTACGGACTTGTTCAAAACAATATTGATTACCCCGGCTATAGCGTCCGATCCATATTGTGCTGCAGCTCCATCACGTAAAACTTCAATCCGTTGAATAGCTGATGCAGGAATAGCGTTCAAATCTGTTCCCACACTACCTCGCCCAAAGGTTCCGTTCACATTGATCAATGAAGATGTATGCCTTCTTTTTCCATTGATCAATACCAAAACCTGATCGGGCCCTAGGCCTCTAAGCGACGCCGGGTCAATATGATCTGTACCATCTGAAATGGTTTGTGTATTCGATGTAAATGAAGGTGCCACATAATTCAAGATTTGGTTCAAATTAACTTGAGGTGCCACATTATTAAGTTCCTTCATATCTATAACATCAACTGGAACTGTACTTTCTGTGGCCGTTCTGTTGGGGTTACGAGAACCTACAATAATAACTTCTGATAATGCGAGGCCGGCAGATAGTCTAATGACCATTCCACCAGATTCTGCAACCATCTCTTTATTTTCAAAACCAATATAGGATATTACCAAAGTATCTCCGACCGTGGCATCAACTGAAAAATTTCCATCAAAATCTGTAGTTGTACCTGTTGTAGTTCCCTTTACAACTATAGAGGCTCCTGGCAAAGGCCCTCCATTTTCATCCAATACGGTTCCTGTTATTTGGGCTTTGGAAAAACCTACAACACCCAATAAAAGAACAAAAAATAAGAAAGTTTGTTTTTTCATAATACATTCTGTTAGAGTTAATAGTTTAATAAGATAGGTGTATTTTATCATTAATGTAGGAAAATTCTTTAGTATTTATAAAATTGGATATGGGTGTTTCATGGGAAATTGTTCTACTTCAAGCCCGTCTAATCTGAATTTTTAATAGTCCTGAACAAAGCTTTCCCCATGAAAGAAATAAAGCTTTAGAGAAGTGCAAACAAAGCTTAAATTTGTGTTTTAAATTTCAATATGCTAGAAAAGAAGACCACAGATTATGAAAAGGCGGTACTTATTGGTGTTATCAATAAAGATCAAAATGAAGTCAAGGTAGCGGAATATTTGGACGAACTGGAATTTTTGACCTTCACTGCGGGCGGAGAGGTAACCCATAGGTTTATTCAACGCATGGATATTCCCAATCCAAAAACTTTAATCGGTAGTGGGAAAATGGAAGAGGTGGAACACTATGTAAAAGCAAACGAAATTGGCTCAGTAATTTTTGATGATGAACTATCTCCGGCACAGCAGCGGAATATTGAAAAGCAACTACGTTGTAAAATCATTGACAGAACTAGCTTGATTCTGGATATTTTTGCCCAAAGAGCGCAAACCAGTTATGCGAGAACACAGGTGGAATTGGCCCAATACCAGTACCTTTTGCCTAGATTAACCGGGCTATGGACCCACTTGGAACGACAAAAAGGAGGTATTGGAATGCGTGGTCCAGGGGAAACTGAAATAGAGACGGATAGGCGTATTGTTCGCGACCGTATTTCACTTTTAAAAAAGAAGCTTACCAAAATAGACCGCCAAATGGAAACCCAACGTGGTAACCGTGGAGCTTTGGTTCGTGTTGCGCTGGTAGGATATACCAATGTAGGTAAGTCTACACTAATGAACGTTATTAGTAAAAGTGAGGTTTTTGCGGAAAACAAGCTCTTTGCCACTTTGGATACCACCGTTAGAAAAGTAGTTATTGGCAATCTTCCTTTTTTGTTGAGCGATACTGTTGGATTCATCAGAAAACTTCCCACACAACTTGTTGAGAGTTTTAAAAGTACCTTGGACGAAGTTCGAGAAGCCGATCTTTTATTGCATGTGGTTGATATTTCGCATCCCCAATTTGAGGAACATATAGCTTCCGTAAACAAGATTTTGGACGAAATTAAAAGTGCCGACAAAAAAAGCATCATGGTCTTCAACAAAATTGACCAGTATGAAGCGGAGGTAATTGATGAAGATGACTTAATCACGGAAAAAACCAACGCCCATTTTACCATTGAGGAATGGAAAAAGACCTGGTTTAGTAAAATTGGTGACCGTGCCCTTTTTATCTCAGCGTTAAACAAGGAAAATCTAGATGAATTTAGAAAACGGGTCTATGATGAAGTGAGGGACATTCATGTAACCCGTTTTCCTTACAACAATTTTCTATACCCAGAACATTTGGATCAATATTAGTTGGTCTTGGATTTCACCTTCAGATGTTGATTGAACTTACATCCTACAAATAACTGAAATATCCGATTCGTCCTTGGTTCCCTGGGTGGAATACAAAAGTTCCGGTTGGATGGAGATTTTTTCAGCTAGGGAAATTTCAGCTACTATACGCAATGGCCGGCGGTTCACATAGCCGCATCGTTTAAATCTGGGTTGAAGTGTTGCGAAATTGAGCTCGGCCATGAACATCTTGGGCCTAAACCATCAAAAGAGGCAACATGAAGGCGATCGCCTATAAAATTAAATTTTTCCTTTAACATTATAGGGGGCACATTGAAATCACATCAAAACTAATAGCCGTATCTGTTTTGTGCTTACCGTTTAATGCGAGATAATAGTCTTAGCGTTTCTAGTGTACCTCTAGCAGAAAGAGGGAAAGCTAATAATAGCGTTCCATTTTCTTGCATCCTTACTTCTTTTTAATCAAGTTGCATTTTTTTGAAACCACCGTAGAAGATCTTAGGTTTCTAGATATCCAGACAAGGTGTAACAGTTCTCCGATAAAGTGTATGCCTTAACATTTTCTACCACATCTTTTTGCAAGTTCACAACAAAAATTTAAGGACTAACCACAGAAAAGCTACTTTCATACCGTTATTAAGTGTTAGTGTTACGGCCTGGTCTTCCATAAGCTTAACCTACTTAGATCTTGGTTTAAGTAACGCCCCACAAATTGCATAACCCCATAAAAAAAGCCATCAAAAATTTGATGGCTTTTTTGTTTGCTTTAGCTACAAGTTTTAAAAAGCATAGCTTAGACCTAGCGTCCAATAGGTTTGCAGTTCGTTATCCAGTGAATTAAAAGTTTCCGTATCGTTTCCTAAGGTATTAATGGAATAATCCAAAGCTTCTTGTTTGTTATTTCTTAGTCCAAAATCAAATCCGACACCTATCGCCTTCCACATGGTATAAGAGAATGAATTGGTCCAAGTCCAATTGCTCAAATCCCCACTTTTATAACTTTGGAACATGGAAAGGTTGGTCTTGAAATTAACTGCCCCTAGTTTTTTGGTGTAGTCAGCCACAATTTTAGCCCCCGTTGAAGATTCATAAATAGTATCATCATTTGCAAACACAAAATTGTAGTTCAATGGATGGATTACCACAATTAAATCGGTAACAGGAGTCCAGGTAAATCCAACACCAACATCCAAATATCCAGGATCATTAAAATTATTCAATACCGTGGTTCGGTATTCCATTAAGCCGGATACCGCCCAAGTTTTGCAAATGTTCCTTCCATACAAGGAGGAAAGATTGAAAACATCCGTAGTCGCAGTAAAGCTGTCATCGTCGTCTGGATCGTCTTTGTTATCCAATTTGATCCAAGCAAAGTTTGTGGTCAATGCATTTCTCCAGAAGAATTTTTCTTCTTTGAGGTTAGCAAAGGCATTAAAGTTAAAACCAATATTTCCGGAGGAGTTGTTTGGAACTCCTTGGGCATACCAATTGCTAAAATTTGAAAGGCTTCCCCCAATGGTGCCAAATGCTCCAAGTTTCCATCCAGGTAGGGCATCTATTTGTGCCTGAAGGGTATTTACCCTTCCTTGAATGGCGGCAATGGAATCTTTTTTGGGAGCCATTAATGCTTTTAATTCTTCTTCAGTTTGTGCTTTAACAGCACTGAAAATAAAGAATGCAGTCAACGTAAACAGTAGTTTTTTCATCGTATGGAGTTTTGTGTTTAGAAACACAAAAGTAAGAAATGTCACATTTAAATAAATGCTATTTACTTCTTCTTAAAAAGAGGTACTGAGGAACATGCCTCGCCATACATGACACTTTTGGCCACTTGCTGAATTTTGGAAATAGCCAAAATATAGGCATTTTCCGGAACAGGTTTATTGGAACAACCTTTAATAATAACCGGTTTATCCTGGAGATAAGAAATATCCAAGGCTTCCAATTGTGTTTGGTAAAGGGATGATTCCAAGACTTCCAAACCTCCTGTTACCACCTTTTTGGCAAACGGATTTAGCTTGGAAGCAACAAGCATATATGCCCATCCCGGAACAATCGCATCAGAGGAACAATGTATGGCAACATAGGCGTTGTTGTAGGCCGACCAATCATAGGCTTCCAAGTGATTTCTGAATTCCTTTTCCCTTAGAATAACTCCTTCATAAAGCCAATCTTTTATATCCAATACCTTTCTTTCACCTGATAGATAGAGTTCCTCAAGGTCAAAAGTTACTAGTTTACTTTGTGCTACTCTGTTTACTATTTCAGACATCAGTTTTCAATTTCAAGACTTCAGAAATCAGATTTTACTTTCTAAGTGTTTGATTAAACCATAAATTGTTTTGGAAATCTCATCACAAACGCCATAGGTTTTATCAAATATATTTTTAGTAATATAGTTTACATCCAAAACTAAATACAATTGGGGTTTTACTTCATAGCATGATGCTTTAGCTACATTTAAAAAGTAAATAAACTCTTTGTTCGTTTTTCTCCCATAACCTTCCGCAATGTTAGAAGAAATTGAAATAGATGCTCTTCTTATCTGATCACGTAGTGCCAAAATCTTTTGAAAAAGCCTTCTCATCCGTAATCAGATATATTTCTTTGTTGAGCTCCCTAGCTTTTCTCCATGAAACTATTTGTTCAAACCCCTTATCCATTATTAATTTATTTCTGATATCCGAGGTCTGATATCTTATTTTCACTTACAACATTCCCAACTCCAATTTGGCTTCTTCGCTCATAAGTTCTTGGGTCCAAGGGGGATCAAAAGTAATTTCCACCTCAACATCTTTTAAGGCATCTAAGGATTTAACCTTTTCTTCCACCTCAACAGGCAAAGTTTCGGCCACGGGACAGTTGGGGGATGTCAACGTCATCAAAATCTTAACGTCATTGTCCTCATTTACAAACACATCATAAATCAATCCCAATTCATATATATCTACTGGGATTTCAGGGTCGTAAATTGTCTTAAGGACACCTACGATTTTCTCCCCCAATTCCGCTGTATCTATTGTAATTTCCTCACTCATTTTTTTCAGTTTAATTGTGTTTGATAGGCAATGGCATACAATTTTAGTTGTTTAACCATACTCACCAATCCATTTGCCCGAGTTGGCGAAAGATGTTCCTTAAGACCAATCTCATCAATAAAATCCGTGTTGGCCTCAATAATGTTTTGCGGTTTCTGATTGCTAAATACCCTAATTAAAATAGCAATGATCCCTTTTGTAATTATGGCATCGCTATCTGCGGTAAAAATCAGTTTATCATTGTCTAGCTTGGCATGCACCCAAACCCTGCTCTGACATCCTTTGATAATATTATCATCGGTCTTAAACTGTTCATTAATCAATGGTAACGATTTGCCCAGTTCAATCATGTACTCGTACCGTTGCATCCAATCATCAAACATGGAAAACTCGTCTACAATCTCTTCCTGTATCTTTTCTATGGTCATCTATCAGTTTTGTTTAAAAATACAACCCGAAAGTTTGCTTATCAAAAGTTTAGGACAAAGATAACGGATAGGTTCAAAGCAACATACTTTTGGCCTGCTTAACCCCTTCTACCAAAACATCAACTTCTTGTTTTGTATTATAGAAACTAAAGCTGGCCCTCACTGTCCCGGGAATTTGATAAAAGTCCATAATAGGTTGTGCACAATGATGTCCCGTTCTTACTGCGATACCTAGTTTATCCAAGATGGTCCCAATATCATAGGGATGAATTCCATCGATATTAAAGGAGATTACTGAAGTTTTGTTTTTGGCCGTTCCGTATATTCTTAAGCCTTCAATGGAAAGTAATTGTTCAGTAGCATACTGAAGTAATTCTTCTTCATACCTTGCAATCGCATCAAAGCCAATATTGTTCATATAATCCAAGGCGGCACCAAAAGCTATTCCACCGCAAATATTGGGCGTTCCAGCTTCAAATTTATGAGGTAGGCCGGCATAGGTGGTTTTCTCAAAAGTAACTTCGGCAATCATCTCTCCACCTCCTTGATAAGGCGGTAATTTATTCAACCATTCCTCCTTTCCATATAACATTCCCACGCCGGTTGGGCCGCAAACTTTATGTGCGGAAACGGTATAAAAATCCACATCCAGCGCCTGCAAGTCCGCTTTAATATGAGGCGCCGCCTGAGCGCCATCCACTAAAACGGCCGCACCCACCTTATGTGATGCGGTAATAATTTCTTCTATGGGATTAATGGTTCCCAATGCATTGGAAACATGATTGCAAAATACCAGCTTGGTCTTATCTGAAAGTAGAGCATGGAATTCTTCCATGACCAACTCCCCATTCTGGTTCATGGGAATTACCTTCAACACTCCTCCGGTACGTTCGCAAAGCATTTGCCAGGGTACTATATTGGAATGGTGCTCCATGGACGAAACCAAAATCTCGTCTCCTTCTTTTACAAAAGATGTAAACCCATTGGCAACCAAATTGATACTATGTGTAGTCCCGGAAGTTAGAATTACTTCATGAGTTTTAGCAATATTATAGTGTTTCTGGATTTTAATCCGTGCAACCTCATAAGCATCCGTAGCTTCTTGCGAAAGACTGTGAACCCCACGATGTATATTGGCATTGTAGTTTTGGTAATAATCAACAATAACATCTATTACCTGCTGCGGTGTTTGGGAAGTAGCTGCATTGTCCAAATACACCAATGGTTTTCCATTGACTTCCCTGTTTAGAATGGGAAAATCTTTGCGTATGGTTTCAATATCTATAGCTGTCTGTATCATTGCTCGCATTTCCCTTTAGTGGGAAGACAATATGGTTACAATTCAAACCCAACACGTACGCCAAGTTTATTGGCTATAATCTTGTTGATTCTGGTTTTGAGTTCTGGGATTCTAACACTTTCCAAAACATTATTAGCAAAGGCATACATTAACAATGCCACCGCTTCCTTTTTAGGAATGCCCCTAGATTGAAGATAAAAAAGTGCGTCTTCATCCAATTGCCCAATGGTACATCCATGAGAGCATTTTACATCATCTGCAAAAATTTCCAATTGCGGCTTGGTGTTTATGGTAGCCTTATCGCTAATCAATATATTATTGTTCTGCTGAAAGGCATTGGTCTTTTGTGCTATTTTGTCCACAACGATTTTTCCATTGAAAACCCCGGTGGATTTCTCTCCAAAAATTCCTTTGTAATCCTGATGGCTTTCACAATTGGGTTGCGCATGATGCACCAATGTATGGTGATCTACATGTTGTTTCTCACCTAAAATGGTAACTCCCTTAAGCACGGAATCCATGTATTCCCCATTTTGATAGAAGTTCAAATTATTCCTTGTAAGTTTCCCTCCAAACGAAAAAGTATGCACACGAACAACACTCTTATCCTTTTGGGAAATATACGTGTTATCAATTAGGGATGCCGTGTTCTCATCATTCTGGACTTTATAATAATCTACATTGGCGTCCTTGGCCGCAAAAATTTCGGTAACAGCATTGGTAAGTACCTCGTTGCCCGTTAGACTTTGATGGCGTTCAATTATTTGTACTTCGGCATTTTCTTCAACAATCACTAAGTTCCGCGGTTGCAACATCATGGCCGCTTCATTACCTGTAGCCAAATGAACTATTTGAATAGGCTTTTTGGGGACTTTGTTCTTTGGAATATAAATGTAGGCGCCTTCTTTGCTAAAAGCCGTATTCAAGGTGGTCAAAGATTCATCTTTTGATGCCACTTTATTGAAATATACATCTATTACTTGTTTGTATTGTGGTTTGGTCAACGCAGCACTCATTAAACAAACATCTACCCCATCATGCGTAGTTTCGGAAAGGTACGAACTATATACTCCATCAATAAATACGATTTTATAAGTATCTATTTCATGCAGGAAATATTTTTTAATGTCCTTGTACTCCAAGGTGTTTTCCTTTTTGGGAAAAATGCTGAAGTCCACTTTTTGAATAGCGTTCAAGGAAGTATATTTCCATGCTTCTTCTTTTTTGGAAGGGAAGCCTTTTTCTTCAAAGTTCTTGATAGCCTCTGAGCGAACTTCATGCACTGGATGATCCAAATCCATATTGTTCTCAAATGCTATAAATGAAGAAAGTAATTTATCTTTTAAATCCATTGTTTGTCAGTTGTCAGCATTCAATTATCAGTTTCCTGAGACCTAATGTCTGAAATCTTATATCTGTTATACCACCGTTTCCTGCTTTATCCAGTCGTAACCCTTCTCTTCCAATTCCAATGCCAGTTGTTTGGTGCCAGACTTCACAATCTTACCATCGTGCAGAACATGTACAAAGTCTGGAACAATGTATTCCAACAACCGTTGATAATGGGTAATCACAATTATGGCATTGTCTTTTCCCCTAAGCTTATTGACTCCATTGGCCACAATGCGAAGTGCATCTATATCCAATCCGGAATCCGTTTCATCCAGAATGGCCAGTTTAGGTTCCAACATTGCCATTTGAAAAATCTCGTTTCGTTTTTTTTCTCCTCCGGAAAATCCTTCATTGAGGGAACGTGATAAAAACTTACGGTCAATTTCAAGTAGTTCCGATTTTTCACGAATCAATTTTAGCATTTGATTGGCAGGCATATCTTCCAATCCTCTTGCTTTTCTTGATTCGTTGATTGCGGTTTTCATAAAGTTGGTTACGGAAACCCCGGGAATTTCAACCGGATATTGAAATGAAAGAAAAATTCCTTGGTGCGCTCGTTCTTCCGGGGCCAATTCTTCCAAATCCTCACCATCCAAAGCAATGCTTCCTTTCTTTATTTCAAATTCTTCTTTTCCCGCAATTACGGAAGCCAAGGTGCTTTTACCTGAACCGTTTGGCCCCATGATAGCATGTACTTCTCCTGCATTTACCTCAAGGTTAATTCCCTTTAAAATTTTCTTGTCTGCTATGCTTGCGTGTAAATCTTTAATTTCTAGCATCGTATTCTTCTTCAAAATATTTAATGGTTATCCCACTGAGCCTTCTAGGCTTATTTCCAATAATTTTTGTGCTTCTACCGCAAATTCCATTGGGAGTTTGTTTAAAACTTCCTTGCTAAATCCGTTGACGATCAAAGCAATTGCCTTTTCGGTATCTATGCCACGTTGGTTGCAATAAAAAATTTGGTCTTCACCAATTTTACTGGTTGTGGCTTCGTGTTCTATTTGTGCGGATTTATTTTTCGCCTCAATATATGGGAAGGTATGCGCTCCACAACGGTTACCCATTAACAGGGAATCGCACTGTGAAAAATTTCTGGCGTTTTCCGCCCTGCTATTCACTTGCACCAAGCCTCGGTAACTATTCTGTGATTGTCCGGCAGAAATTCCTTTGGAAATAATGGTGCTCTTGGTGTTCTTGCCCAAGTGAACCATTTTGGTTCCCGTATCTGCTTGCTGAAAATTGTTGGTCACAGCTATGGAATAAAACTCTCCAACGGCGTTATCCCCCTTAAGAATACAGGAAGGATATTTCCAGGTTACTGCCGAACCGGTTTCTACCTGGGTCCAAGAAATTTTTGCATTCTTCTCACATAGACCTCTCTTGGTCACAAAATTGTATACCCCTCCTTTTCCTTCAGCATTTCCAGGATACCAGTTCTGTACGGTTGAATATTTTATCTCAGCATTATCCATGGCAATTAGTTCAACAACTGCTGCATGCAATTGGTTTTCATCCCGAGAGGGAGCGGTACATCCTTCCAAATAACTTACATAGCTGCTTTCATCTGCGATGACCAAAGTACGTTCAAACTGCCCAGTACCTCCTTCATTGATCCTAAAATAAGTGGATAGTTCCATAGGGCATTTAACCCCTTTTGGAATGTAACAAAAAGAACCGTCCGTAAATACCGCTGAATTTAGAGCCGCATAGAAGTTATCGGTTGTGGGAACAACAGTGCCCATGTATTTTTTTACCAATTCCGGATGTTCTTGGATTGCTTCGGAGATGGGCATAAAGATAATTCCCTTTTCTGCCAAGGTCTTTTTGAATGTTGTTGCTACAGAGACAGAATCCACCACAATATCTACGGCCACATTCTGTAATCGCTTCTGTTCATCAACTGAAATTCCCAATTTCCTATACATTTCCAATAAATCGGGGTCTACATCCTCCAAGGATTTATTAGGGTCTGCGGTTTTGGGAGCAGAATAGTAACTAATGGCCTGAAAATCCGGTTTCTCATAATGAACATTTGCCCATTCTGGTTCTTCCAATTTTTCCCAAACACGAAAGGCTTCCAAACGCCATTCCGTCATCCACTCAGGTTCGTTCTTTTTCTTGGAAATTGCACGAACAATATCTGCGTTTAATCCTTTTGGAAAAGTATCCGACTCAATATCTGTATAGAAACCGTATTCATATTCCTTGGTTTCCAGTTCTTTTTTTAATTCTTCTTCTGTGTAAGCCATCTTTTCTCAGTTAGTTAATTGGCAATCAACGGTTAAAGTGAAAAACTTTCTCCGCATCCACACGTGCGTTGGGCATTCGGGTTATTGAAGACAAAACCTTTCCCGTTCAATCCGCCCGAATATTCCAAAGTGGTTCCCACTAGATATAAGAAGCTTTTTTTATCAACGATGATACGAACGGCATTATCTTCAAAAATCTTATCTGAATCTGCTGATGCTCTATCAAACTTTAATTCATAGGACAATCCACTGCAACCGCCGCTTTTTACACCCACGCGCACATAATCTTTAGAAGCGTCAAAGCCTTCTTCCGTCATCATGGTAACTACTTTTTGTCTGGCCGTTTCCGAAACTTTAATCATTCTTACTTGGATTTAATCTAAATAGCTAACAAATATACTTCATAAGTAGGGTTTTATCACGATTCCTAACATTATAATAACGAATAACCCGATAGTGTTTTTCTATGGAAGAATGGGTTATTTTATTTTAACCACAACCATATCGATCATTCCCCTTGATTCCAGGTCTGGAAAGTCTTCGCTGGCAGTTTCCCCAACTAAGATCAGGCTTCCATCTTTGGTTTCCAAAGCATCGAACCCATAATCCAGTCCAGAGCCTCCAAATGATTTTTGATATTGTAGATTTCCGTTGGCATCGGTCTTTATGACCCAAAGATCATTTTCTCCATTGTTTTCATCAGCATCTCCATCGGAACTTTTAGAATTTCCTGCTATTACGAAACCTCCATCCAGAGTTGTCTTAATTCCTCTTGCAGCGTCAAAACCCATTCCTCCAAATGATTTTTCCCAGACAAGATTTCCATTATCATCTATTTTGATGACCCAAACATCGGATTCTCCATTATTCCTTGAAACATCAGTATCCGAACTAAATGTATTTCCCGTAATTGCATATGCGCCATCTGCTGTTTTGGCAATGTCATATGAAATTTCTATTCCAGTGCCTCCAAGGGATTTTTCCCAGAGCATAGTTCCATTTTCGTCCACCTTAACGACCCAAAAGTCATAGCTCCCCTTTGTGTTTGATATATCAAAATCATCACTTTCGGAAAAACCGGCCATAACAAAACCGCCATCGTCGGCTTGAACCACACCATGCGCCCGATCGTTATTTGTTCCCCCAAAGTATCTGCGCCAAACCAAATTGCCGGATGCATCGAGCTTTGTTCCCCAAAATTCACCAACTCCATGACGCGTTAGGTATGATTTTCCTTTGCCAAAATTCCCTTCTCCTTCGGACAGCGTCACATCCAAAAATCCAGCAAAGAAGAATCCTCCATCTGTGGTTTCAATTACATCATAACTATGATCGTGGCCAGAAAAACCAAAACTCTTTTCCCATACTATATTTCCGGAAGCGTCCAAACGAAGAATCCAGTTGTCATGAAAACCCTCATTGTTGCTTCCATCACCATCATCACTCATGGCATAGCCTACTATGGCAAAGCCTGCATCCGAAGTCTGTATTACTGCCTGTCCTCTGTCATCTTTACTCCCGCCATACGTTTTGCTCCATTCAAGATTTTCATCAGCACTAAATTTCAATAACCAATAGTCGTTTACAGCCAAGGTTTTGCCTTCCAAATCACCATCAACACTATTGCTAAATCCCAAAATTGCAAAACCACCATCCGAGGTTTGAATTATGGACTGTGCTGTATCTTCTCCGGTACCTCCAAAATTTTTGATCCAATCTACCTCTCCCAAAAAAGTAACTTCATCCAACATTTCTTCCTTGGAACCATCATTACTGCATGACCAAAAAACAAGCAAAGCAAAAACTGCCAATATCTTTTTCATAGCTAAAGTTTAATTGGATTTTTGAATTACAAACAATCCAGAGTTAATGTCATTTATTATAATCTTTCCACTTTCAAAAAAGGGGTAAACACTCCATACGCCATCAAATCTGGCTGTGTTGTTCGATGGATAGGTGTCGAAAAAGGCTTTTTCCGTAATGACTTTGTTTTCAATATCTGATATATCCAATACCCGCATCCCGGCAGTATAATTGGCCAGGAAAAACTCATCCCCAAGAACATAACCGTTGTGATCAATGGCACTTGTGGGGCCTGTATATGTTGTGTGAAGAACAGGATTATCCAAATCCGACATATCAAAAATGAGGGTTCTGGAATTGAACCCAAAATTCACCTCATCCAATTCATCTCCTAAAATGAAGTACCGCTGATCCTCTGTAAACCATCCTTGGTGGGTATATGCAATATTTCCATATCCCAATGTTGCTATCTCCACCGGACTGTCCTTATCGGTGATATCGGCTATGGCAATTTGATCTTCATTGGCACCAATAAAAATTTCACGCCCTGTATAATCCATGTCTGGTCCTGAATACGTAATGACCTGAGCATCATGTGTATATCCGTTAGTGCCATAGCCTCCAATACCATTTGGACTTGTTGGATTCTGCACATCTATAAAGTGTACTCCTCCACCAAAATTGTCATTTCTTGCGGTTCCAACGGGGTAGGCAAAGCCAACATCTTCGTTGATTACAATGTTATGTGCATTCCCTATTCCAGTATATCGGGCATCTGCCGTGAAAAGTTGAGGGGGATCTTCAACATTTCTAAGTTTTGTTAAATCAAAAACTTGCATGCCATGGTTTGCAGCTTCGGAAACAATAAAGGCATAATTTCCATACACTTTAATGTCTCTCCACCCACTTGCAACCGTTGCCGTGAGAAGTTTCCCTAAATACACTGGGGCAGCTGTATTCGTAATATCGACAAATGCAGTGCCGTTGTCCAAACCAATTAATGCATATTCCCTGCTGTTTACTGTATCTGTCCATCCCCAAATATCATTGCCGTCACCTCCAGCAAAGGCATCGAGATCCATTTGAAAAAGTAAGTCATATCCATTACAAGGGTAGATTGAAGCTGTTCCTCCTTGGCAGGGGGTTTGGCCCAATGCTACCTCTCCTGTACCTATATCAGTGTCATCTATAAGGTCGGAATCGGGGTCAACAGCTGGATTGTTGTCACTGGAGCATCCAAAAACCATGAACGCCCCTATAAGCATTAATAGGGCAGGTCTTAACATTCTATAGCAATTTTAAGTTTCTTTTAAAGATACAATTTATAATTATCCTGTTTATTTTTGCGGAATGATAGAAGATAAGAATCCACCAAGAACAGCACTGGAGAATTTGGGAGAATTTGGGTTGATAAAACATTTGACCAAAAATTTTACGTTGAATCAAAGTTCATCTGTTGTTGGAATTGGGGATGATGCTGCGGTTCTTGATTTTAAGGACAAGAAGACGATCGTAACTACGGACATGCTTGTTGAAGGTGTTCATTTTGACCTCAGTTATATGCCGCTTAAGCATTTAGGCTATAAGGCTGTCATAGTAAATCTTTCGGACATTTATGCCATGAATGCGAAGGCCACCCAAATCACAGTTTCTATTGCAGTCTCCAATAGATTTCCGTTGGAGGCTTTGGAAGCGTTTTACGAAGGTGTGGCCATGGCCTGCAAAATGTACGCAGTGGATTTAGTGGGCGGCGATACCACCTCATCCACCACGGGAATGTTGGTCAGTATAACGGCTTTGGGTACTGCAGATGAAAATGATATCGTATATAGAAACGGTGCAAAATCAAATGACCTCCTAGTTGTTACTGGAGATTTAGGTGCTGCCTATTTAGGGCTGCAAGTGCTAGAAAGGGAAAAAGAAGTTTTTAAGGTAAACCCAAACAATCAACCGGATTTGGAACCTTATTCCTATGTAGTGGAACGACAGCTAAAACCGGAAGCTAGAAAAGATGTAGTTGAGCTTCTTAAAAAATTGGATGTAAAGCCTACGGCAATGGTGGATATTAGCGATGGCCTCTCCTCAGAAATTTTGCATATCTGTGAACAAGGCAAAGTGGGGTGTAATCTTTTCGAAGATAAAATCCCATTAGACCCAACGGTAATTTCAGCAGCGGAAGAGTTTAATATGGATTCAACCATGATTGCGCTTAGCGGTGGCGAGGACTACGAACTTTTGTTTACAATAGATCAAGCCGATTTCCCAAAAATAAAAGGCAATCCCAACTTAACAGTTATAGGACATATTGCGGAAAAAGAAGAAGGGGCACATTTAATTTCAAGAGGGGAAACAAAGATTCCGTTATCTGCACAGGGTTGGAATTCTTTTACTTCATAAAAAAATCCCGAAAACCTAGAACATTGGCTGCTAAACGGCCTTGGGGCAAAGGACTGAATAGACAGAACGATTCTTAATTCCCGGGATAAACCTTGAATTTCATTGTGTAGCGTTAGTATTATGCTACCTGAGGAACTTGTCTGTTCTGTCTTTTGCGATACATGTCTTCTAAAGTACTGTTGATGTCCTGCATTTGAGGTGTTAATGCAGAAAGCTTACCACTTACATCTGTGGTAACTTCTTTTTGACAATGTAAACATTTGTATTCTTTAATGTGTTCCGTGACTTTTTTGGATACCACATAATGATGTCCGAATAAGTTACAGAAAAAAGAAGAGAAAATGTTGCCATGTCGGGTAGTTGATGTCTTCATAAGCGAGGTTTTGTTTGGAGGTGCATTAGTACGATTTGGGAACCGAAAAATGCCAAAAACATTTGACTGTAATTTTATTTTATATTTTGTTCATTTTTGTTTGTCTTCCTTTAAGCAACGCCTGTTAATAACTTTTTATTTCATTGGGTTCTAACCAAAGGCATTTTTTCGATGAAATGCATGCTTCTCGATAAAAAGTTATATTCGAACGATGAAAAGCAACCTTTAAATATAGTTTTTTGATTTATTTTAACAAAAAAATATTAACAATATATGAGTCGTAAATCTATTTCCATAACAGCTTTTGCACTTTTTGCACTTTTCTTTGGTGCGGGAAATCTTATTCTTCCCCCGCAATTAGGGTTCAAGTCAGGAAATTTATGGTGGGTGGTTGCCATTGGGTTTTGTCTTTCCGCTGTCTTTATTCCCGTTCTTGGAATTTTGGCCCATGCCAAATTACAGGGTACCATGTTCGATTTTGCAAAGAAAGTATCCCCAACCTTTAGTTTAGTTTATTGTTATTTGGTGTATGCCATTTCAATAACGTTGCCATCCCCTAGAACAGCTTCTGTTGCACATGAGATGGCCATACAGCCCACATGGGATTCTTCTTCGTTAATGACAAGTATTATCTATTTTGTATTGGTCTATGTTTTTGTGGTCAATCGTTCCAAGATTTTAGATGTGGTAGGAAAGCTTCTTACGCCGGGCATATTAATTATTTTGCTCCTAATTATTGGCGCCACCATTTTTACATTGGATTGGGATTTTGGAATTCCCCAACTAGAAAACCCCTTCACTTCTGGAATCTTGGAAGGCTATCAAACCTTTGATGCCATTGGAGCCGTGGTGGTAGGGGGCGTAATAATTATCTCCATCAACCTAAAAAATGAGCAAATTTCCTATGAAATTAAAAAGAACTTGATTCGCAAAGCGGGTTGGTTGGCTGGGCTTGGTCTGTTTTTAATCTACACTGGACTAATTCTAAGCGGTTCATTGTTTCATGACTCCTTTGAACCCAAAATTTCCAGAACCGCACTTTTAAATGGAATAAGTTTAAAAATACTGGGGAGCACTGCCAATTTAATGCTCAGCATTTTGGTAAGCCTTGCCTGTTTTACTACTGCGGTTGGTATTGTAACAGGTACGGCCGATTTTATCAAGGGACGTTTTAATGATTCCAAACAAGCATATATTATTACCGCAGTTATTGGGTGTGTTTTAGGCGTATTAATGGGGCAATTTAATGTAGGTTATATTATTGCCGTGGCACTCCCAGTCTTAATGTTCATCTATCCCATTACCATTGTTTTGATTCTTTTGAATGTTGTACCGGATAAGTTTGCAGCTCCCAAAGTATTTAGATGGGTTGTTGGCATAACAATACTTTTTAGCATCCCTGATTTCTTGGGCAGTATTGGCTATGGAGATGCCATTGCCTCAGTTACTTCATGGATTCCCTTACGGGAAAACCATATGGGTTGGGTGCTTCCGGGTTTTGTGGTTTTTGTTTTGGCCAACATTAAATCGAAAGTAAAAAGAGATTCCTAGACCAGCTACAATTATTCAGATCTTTTCCATCATGACCATATGCTAAATGCTTTAGCGGACGATCCAAAACTATTCAGCAGATCAAGTTTTCTTTGCTTGCTCTAAAGGAAGGGGTTCTTCTAAAGATATCCACCAAAGTACGGCTTGGTGTCCATCCAGTTTGGTTGCCCATTTGTTTCTGCTTTTAAATATAAATCCTTGACTTAAAATGAGCTTTTAAAAAAACTAATGGCCAACTTCAATGTTTCCTCGTGTATTTCCCTTCTATTAACCAAAGGCTTGTCAACCGTAATTTCAGGTGCAACCTCCCTTCCAAATGGCGTGGGTTCATTCAAAAACACATAATGCCCAACATTTTCATCAAACAGATGTATTTGGCTCGTTTCAATTAAAGAATGGTAGTTTTCTGCATTACTTTTTATCGATGTGTTTGTATCTCCCTTTCCGGCTATAATAAATACTGGTGCAGTAATTTCTTTTGTTTGCTCCTTAGAATGAAATCCAAACCCAATTGCTGGAGCCATTACAAAAAATGCCTTGATTCTATCTTCCTTAACGGAATCTTTGTACTTATTAAAAGATGAAACGATAAGACTGTCTTTTTCAAAATCAATAATTTCATCAGTTTGGGGAAATTCAGCCGGCATTTTTCTGTCTTCGGGTTTTTCGTCTTCTCCCATCATTCTATCCACATAACCCCCTGCCAGAGCAATATTCGTATAACCTCCCAAAGAAAAACCAACTCCCCCAATTCTTGTGGTATCTATTTTTGATCCTATTTCATTTTCATCAAGGACAGCTGTAAGCACAAATTGAACATCAATAGCCCTTTCCCACCACTTTACAAACTCCCTAGGTATTTTATTGAAGGTAGAATTGCCATAGTGGTCCAACGATACAACAATGTAGCCTTCCATTACCATTTTTTCCACAAACCATGTCAATGAAAACCTATTACCACCCGTACCATGTGAGATTATTAATAATGGATATTTTCCATTTTGAATAGTGGCATTGGGAATTGTTTCAATTGTTTTGAAAATCAATTTTTGATTTTCTTCGGACGCATCTTTGGTTAAATTATCTACGGTTGGATACCATATTTCTGTAGGCAACGGTCTATTCCGAGATTCATCAACATATACTATTGATTTCTGCCCAATCCTAAAAGTTTTCTCCTTTTCACAGGAAACAAAAAGGAACGCTATTGTTAGTGCTAAAAGGGTACTTTTCATTTATGTATCTATTTGTAGATGACCAATAGACAAAAGAAAAAAACGAATGTTACAGTCCCTGTTGGTAATACGGTAACCTTTGGTTTGGTCCGTTTGAACAAATACTATTTTGTATATCCTTGGATTTTTATGAAATCCATTCCATTATGCGGGACTTTAGCTATTTTGCAACAGCATTAAACCAGCACTAACAAATATCAACTATTCATCAACTCCTCAATCTCCGCTACCTCAATCGGAATGTTTTTCATCAAGTTAAACGGAGCTCCTGTTTCTTGGATAACCACATCGTCTTCCAAACGTATACCCATACCTTCATGAGGAATATAAATACCTGGTTCTACGGTAAAGACCATATTGGCTTTCATGGCTTTTTTTAATTCTCCGTAATCATGAGTATCCAACCCTATATGATGACTGGTGCCATGCATAAAGTATTTTTTATATGCAGGTGATGTTGCCGCTTCATTTTGAATATCTGCCTTGTCCAATAATCCCAATCCCAATAATTCTGAAGTCATTAGTTTGCCCACCTCTTTGTGGTATTCCGTCCAAATGGTTCCCGGCACCAGTAGTCTGGTTGCTTCATTTTTTACGCGCAGTACCGCGTTATAAACTGCTTTTTGCCGATCCGTAAACTTTCCATTGGCAGGAATGGTTCTAGTCATATCGCTAGAATAATTCGCATTCTCAGCCGCTACATCCATCAGAATCAAATCTCCGTCCTTTAGCTGTTGATTGTTTTCTATATAATGCAGTACATTGGCATTATTCCCGGACGCAATAATTGGAGTGTATGCAAAACCTTTGGAGCGATTTCTCACAAACTCATGAAGGTATTCCGCTTCCATTTCGTATTCCCAAACCCCGGGTTTTGTAAATTCCAAAATTCTTCGAAATCCTTTTTCTGTAATATCACAGGCCTGTTGCATCAGGGTAATTTCTTCCGGTTCTTTTACCCCTCTGATCTTTTGTAAAATGGGATTGCTCTTTGCCCATAGGTGCGCTGGAAAATCCTGTTTACATTTTGCAATAAAACGATCTTCGCGAGTCTGAGTCTGTACCGATTGACGATAGTGTTCGTTAGTGTTGAAATAAATCGTATCCGCTTCCGTCATCAAATCAAAAAAGATTTTATCAAAATCAGAAAGCCAATAAACGGTAGCTATTCCAGAAACTGTTGTTGCTTTTTCTTTTGTCAGTTTTTCTCCCTCCCAAACAGCAATATGCGCATTGGTCTCCCGAACAAACAAAACTTCTCTGTGTTTTTCATCCATGGCATCCGGAAACAAGACCAGAATAGTCTCTTCCTGATCCGCCCCACTTAAATAAAAAATGTCCCTGTGCTGCTCAAAAGGCATGATGCTATCTGCGCTAATGGGATAAATATCATTGGAATTGAATACTGCAATGCTTTTAGGCTTCATTTTGGCCATAAACTTTTTGCGGTTTTTAATAAAGAGCTGATTGCTGATCGAATGATACTTCATAGAACCCTATTGTTTTCCCAAATGTAGAAATTTGGGTGGGGGGCACAAAAAAAAAGGAGCCCTTTAGGCTCCTTTTATACATCGTATGATTTACTCATTTGGACATGGCTCCTTTAATGGCTCCAACAATGGCCATAATAACACCACCTCCAACGCCACCACCGGCAACACTTCCAAGAATTCCGGATAAATCCATTCCTCCATCGGTTCCTAGACCAAGCATTCCCAACAAATAGCCTCCCAGTCCACCACCTAGAATTCCAGAAATGGAGTTCCCTAAGGTTCCGAGATTTAGTTTAGGCAATAATTTGGCTGCTAGGTTTCCCCCAACAGCTCCAGAAATTAGTTGAATAATCAACGGTAAATACTCTTCCATTTATATAGTTTTAATGGTTATTGGATAATAATTAAGGAATTTTTTATCAATATTGCAAAATATATGCTTATAAATTTTCATTTTATCAATTTTTTTAGTCTAAAAACATTGGTTTAACCGTTTGTCCCTGCAATTTCTTATTCATACCTTGACCTAAAGAATTTAAACCCAGTTTTAATGAAAAATCTCTTGTTTTTTTGCTTGATTTTAGCCTTCCAACCTATCATGGCCCAACAAGCTTCAACTTCAGCAGAAGAAGTGATAAAGGCATTGGAACACAAGATGAAAATGGCCGAAACCTCTTTGGTGAAAAACATTCCATTAAAAAATGTTGGTCCCTCGGTTATGAGCGGTCGGGTGGTTGATCTTGAAGTAAACCCAAACAATCCTTCCGAATTCTATGTGGCCTATGCTTCTGGAGGGTTATGGCACACCACTACCAACGGAATTTCATTTTCTCCCATTATGGACAATTCCAACACGCAAAATATTGGGGATATTGCCATTGCTTGGTCTACTGGGGATATTTGGGTGGGAACAGGTGAAAACAATGCCTCGCGTTCCTCATATGCCGGAATCGGGATGCTTAAATCAACGGACAAAGGAACAACATGGGTAAATGTAGGTCTGCCAGATTCGCACCATATTGGCCGAATACTAATTAATCCCAACAATCCTTCAGAGGTTGTAGTAGGAGTTACAGGTCATCTCTACTCACCAAATCAAGAGCGAGGGGTCTATAAAACCACAGATGGTGGGGAAACATGGAAAAAAACCCTTTTTGTAAATGAAACTACCGGAATTATAGATATGGTACATGCACCACATAATTTCAACGTTCAGTATGCCGCTGCATGGACAAAAGATAGAAAAGCGTGGAATTTTGAGGGCAATGGTGCCGCTTCAGGAATCTATAAAAGTATTGACGGTGGCAGTAATTGGTCTTTAGTGTCTATCCTTGAAAGTGGATTTCCAACCGGTAGTGGCGTTGGAAGAATTGGATTGGCCGTTTTTGATGATACCACCATTTATGCGGTTCATGATAGTCAGTTCCGAAGGAAAAAAAATAAGGAAGGAAGGGAAGATGAACTTACCAAGGAAGATTTCAAAACAATGCAGAAGGAGCAATTCTTAAAGTTGGATGATAAAACCTTAAATGATTACTTAAAGAAAAATGGCTTTCAAGAAAAGTATAAGGCGGAGAATGTAAAACAAATGGTGCGAAGCGGCAGCGTACAGCCCACAGATCTTGCCAAATATTTGGAGAATGCCAATTCCGCTTTGTTCAATACTCCTGTTGTTGGGGCTGAAGTATACCGTAGTGATGATGCTGGAGCAACTTGGAAAAAAATGAATGAAAATTATATAGACGACCTGTTCTACAGCTATGGGTATTACTTTGCCCAAATTCGTGTCGACCCTAACAATAAAGACCATATTTATTTGGCCGGGGTTCCATTGATCAAATCTGAAGATGGTGGAAATACCTTCAAATCCATCAGCAAAGAAAATGTACATGCCGACCACCATGCACTTTGGATCAATCCTGAACATCCGGGGCACCTCATCAACGGAAACGATGGCGGGATTAATATCACCTATGACGATGGACAACATTGGATGAAAAACAATTCGCCAAAAGTTGGTCAGTTTTATGCCATCAATATAGATCACGACATCCCCTATAATGTTTATGGTGGATTACAGGATAACGGTGTCTGGAAAGGTGTCCATAGCAACAAAGAAGACAGTAAATGGCATCAAACAGGGAAAAACCCGTGGGAGATGATTATGGGTGGCGATGGCATGCAAGTGCAGATTGACAATAGAAATTCCAGTATTGTATACACCGGTTTTCAATTTGGAAATTACTATCGGTTGGATTTGGAAAACAACAAACGAAAATATATTCAACCCAAGCATGCATTGGGAGAATCCCCATACAGGTTCAATTGGCAAACTCCAATTTTACTATCCAAACATAATCAGGACATTTTGTATTTAGCGGGCAACAAATTGCACCGATCCTTAAACAAAGGTGATGATTGGGAAGTAATTTCTGATGATTTAACCCAAGGCGGAAAAAAAGGCAATGTGGCCTATGGTACAATAACATCAATTTCCGAATCAACATTCAAGTTTGGCTTGCTTTATACAGGAAGTGATGATGGTTTGGTTCATATTTCCAAAAACGGAGGTGGCAGCTGGGAAAATATTTCCTCCTCTTTTCCTAAAAATTTATGGGTTAGTGAGGTGGTGGCATCCCAACATAAAAAAGAACGTGTATATGCAACACTAAATGGGTATCGTTGGGACGATTTTACTCCGTACATATATGTTAGTGAAGATTACGGAAAGAACTGGAAGAACATAGCGAACAATATTCCAACTTCTTCTGTTAATGCCCTGGTAGAGGATCCAGAAAATGCAGATTTACTTTTTGCAGGTACAGACAATGGTCTTTATGTTTCCTTCAACCGCGGAGGTTCTTGGGAATTGTTCCAAAATGGCATGCCCAATGTAGCTGTGCATGATTTGGTAATTCAACCCGAAGCCAAACACCTGTTAATAGGAACTCATGGCCGAAGTATTTATAAAGCCGATATCTCAGCTTTGCAGCAAATAAATTCCAAAGTTTTGTCCGATGATTTGGTAGTTTTTAATGTAGATAACATCAAACACAACAAACGATGGGGCAATTCGTGGAGTTCGTGGGCAAAACCAGATACACCCGGATTGGACTTTTCTTTTTATTGCGCCAAGCCCGGAACCTATGTTGCTAAAATCCTAACTGTAAATGGTACGGAAGTAAGTTTTACCGAGGTTGATGCTCAACAGGGAATAAATATAATCTCCTATGATTTAGCTTTCACTAAAAAAGGGAAAAGCAACTTTCTAAAAAAGAACAAGATGAAATTGTCCGAAGCTAAAAACGGAAAGACTTATTTACCGAAAGGAACCTACGTAGCAGAAATTTCTGGAAATGGAAATCTTGAACAACTTGAATTTAAGATCGAATAAATTAACACACACATTATTTAAAATGAAGTATTTAGTATCAATGTTAGTCTTTATCCTTGTAGCGTCTTCAATGATTGCACAAACGGAAAAAGCAAGGTCAAAATCAATAAAAGTCCTTATTGTCGATGGGCAGAACAATCATGTGCAATGGCCCAAAATTACTTCCATGTTAAAAGATTATATGGAAGAAACGGGTTTGTTTGCAGTATCTGTAACGCGAACATTTTATACTTGGAAAGGAGAGGAGTTTATCGCTTCATTTCCAATTGATGGAGTTTCTACAACCACAGCTTTGGAAAAACCTAAAACCGATCCAGATTTTGGCCCAAATTTTACTGAATATGATGTAGTCGTCTGCAATTTTGGTTGGAATGCGGCTCCTTGGCCATCAGAAACACAAAAAGCTCTTGAATCTTACATGGATGCAGGTGGAGGTTTAGTGGTTTTTCACGCTGCCAATAACTCATTTCCCAAATGGCCTGCCTACAATAAAATGATCGGTTTGGGAGGCTGGGGAGACCGCACTGAAAAAGATGGTCCCTATGTGTATTATAATGATAATGGTGATTTAATCCGTGATGAATCTCCTGGGAAAGGCGGTGCCCATGGTCCACAAAGTGAGTATTCCATTCGAGTAAGGAATACAGAGCATCCTATTACCAAAGGGCTGCCAATAGAATGGATGCACACCAAAGATGAGTTATATCATAGTTTGCGAGGTCCCGCTGAAAACATGGAAGTTTTGGCGACTGCGTATGCTTCAAAAGAAAACAAGGGTACAGGGCGACATGAACCCGCTTTAATGGCACTTACTTATGGAAAAGGGCGTATCTTCCATAGCATCATGGGGCATGCAGATTACTCTGTATCATGTGTGGGGTTTCTTACTACATTTTTAAGAGGTACGGAATGGGCCGCAACCGGAAAAGTTACACAGACTATCCCAAAAGACTTTCCTTCAGCCAAAAGGTCCAGTAGTAGAGTCTCCTTAACAAAAAAATAGTCGTTTGAAAATACCTTCATAAAAAGAAAACCATGCAGCTGTCATTAAGTATTCCAGCATTATTGTTCCCCGCCATTTCTCTGACCATGTTGGCGTACAATGCGCGATACTTGGCCATCGCTGCCCTAATCAGACAATTGCACAAAGAGTTTGAAGCAACAGCGGGTTCGCCTCTTGAACGTCAGATTACCCAATTGCGAAAACGGTTAAGCATTATCAAAAACATGCAGGCCAGTGCCATTGTCAGCTTTTTGCTTTCTGCCGTGTCCATGTTCCTCATCTATGTAGCGTTGAATGTTTGGGCAAATATTATATTCGGCATCAGCTTAATAGCACTAATGATCTCATTGTCTTTATCCTTGATTGAAGTTCAATTGTCAACCAAAGCTTTGGGGATACAATTGAAAAATATGCAGAAATAAAACAACTTTAGTAACCATACCATGCAAACAGACCGAAGAAAACGTATCAAATCCATCGACATGTTACGAGGGCTTGTGATGATTATTATGGCACTAGACCATGTTCGTGATTACTTTCATTATGACGCTTTCTTTTTTGACCCAACCGATTTAACAAAAACAAATGTTGCCTTATTTTGGACTCGTTTTGTCACTCATTTTTGTGCCCCCGTTTTTGTTTTTTTGGCAGGAACCTCAGCATTTTTTGTTGGCCAGCGCAGGGATAAAAAGTCATTATCCATTTGGTTATTAAAAAGAGGACTCTGGCTACTTATTGCGGAATTGACTATTATAAAATTGGCATGGATGTTCCAATTGGACTATACCACCACGTTATTACAGGTTATCTGGGTATTGGGCATGAGCATGATTTTTTTAGCAGGGTTTATCCACTTTCCAAAGAAGTTGATGATTGCATTGGCTATTGTTGTTGTATGTGGGCATAATCTGTTGGATTCAATCGCACCATCAACACCTTTATCATCAGGTATTTGGACTTTTTTACATGTTTTTAATATCGTGGAAATAGGAGGTTTTCAGATTTTTGTAGGTTACCCATTAATTCCTTGGATATTTGTTATGCCTCTTGGTTATTATTTTGGTGAATTATATACACCTTCGGTGGATTCTAAATTCAGAACCAAGCGATTGTTTCAATTAGGTATTGGTCTTACGCTTTTATTCTTTGTGCTTCGCACGATTAACGTATACGGGGATCCTTTTACGTGGTCTCAACAAGAATCTTTGGGCTTGACCATAGCCTCTTTTTTCAATGTCACAAAATACCCTCCATCATTGTTTTATTTACTGATAACCCTTGGGCCCTCCATTATTTTCTTAGCACTTGCGGAACATTGGCAGGGGAAATTAACAGACAAATTGGTCGTGATTGGTAGAGTGCCTATGTTTTTTTATATACTGCATATTTATGTTATTCATTTTTTCGGGGTGATTGCTGCTTTGGCAACCGGTTTTAGTTTTTCTGATATGGTTATCGACCTATGGGTTACACTGCAGCCAGATCTCCAGGGCTATGGTTTTGATCTTTGGGTGGTCTACCTTATTTGGGTGCTCCTGACCATTGCCCTCTATCCCTTTTGTAGTTGGTATAATGATTACAAGACCGCCCATAGGGAAAAATGGTGGTTAAGTTATTTATAGGCAACGTATTCAATAATATGTATCTGTTCTAAGTAATCTTCTAAAATTTTACGCCAAATGAAAAGAATGCTCATTTTAAATCTATTGCCATTTCTTTTCCTATCATGTAGTAAGGATTTGGAGCAAGGCGAGGAATCGTTAACAGGTACCTGGAACATTACCTATATTAAATCCATTTATGGCGAATTTTTCACCAATGGTGTTGACCCAACCGAGGTCTTGGAAGAAGATGGTGATTTGGGAACATTTCTTTTTGGCGAAGAAACCGTTGATTTTAATTTTGTAAGAAACGATACCCTGTATGCTGGCAGTGCCGTATGGAAGCTAGATTTGGAAAAGGTACGATCTGGGTTTTTTCGTTCTAATGCCTTTAGCTTGTTCATTGAGGATAATTTTGTTTTCGATGCCCAGTTTGGGGACGCCACCAGGAATGCTGAAAAAAAAGCCACCGTTCTTTCTCTTTCTGAACTCCCCATGGAAGGCCCGGGGGTAGCCATTGTAATGGAATTAACCAAGCTTTAGTAAAAAAAATGTAAGAAAATTTTAGCTGCCAAACAGGCTTTTTCTTTCAGGAAAGAATGACGATTATTTATATATTTACTTTTCCTATTTAATATACTGTTCTTTGCTATGAAACGTGTTAGGGATATAGACTTTTTTAAGAATATTAAGGAAATTAGAGAATACGAATTTGGCATGTTCTATTTTTTTGATGGTCTTGTAATATCTGAAATGAAGGAGGGAGTTATCATGAATTGGAGTATGGCAAAAAAAGCTGTGGCTGCCGCTCATGAAGTCATTGGGGAAAATACTCCTATAGCCTATATCTCCAATCGCATCAACAATTACTATGTAGTACCCTCAGATTGGGTCAAATTCTACAAAAATCGGCATCAGTTAACCTTTTACTCTGTTGTAGGAAATACAACCGGCAGCTTTGCAAGCCTGATTCTTGAGCGCATGTTTTTCCAAAATTCAATTAAACAGTTTTCGGATTTGGAGGAAGCCATAACTTGGAGTCTTGCCAAGGTTGAGAAACAAAAGGAATTGGCTTAAACGGAGTTCTTTCCAATGTGGAACAGCGCATCACCTTGATTTACCACTGCTTGGTTATTAACACAAAATAAGTACCCATCAAAAGGCGCTTTAACGTTTTTGCTCTTTTTAGCATAAGTATCCGTTACAGTTCCCAAAACTTGACCTTTGGAAACTATACTACCGTTTTTAACCTGCGGAATGAACATTCCCGCCCTAGAAGCACGAAGCCATCTCGTGGCATCAAATAGGATTGAGGTTTTTTTTGGTACCTTCCCGGCAATCATTTCCAGCCCTACCAAGATATTCTTTACGCCTTTCATTCCAATCTCAATGGATTGCTCATCAAAACGCATACTTTCACCAGCTTCATAAACAATAATAGGTTTCCCCATTTTAAAAGCTGTTTTTCTAAAAGAGCCTGCTATCAATCTCGAGGCAAAATGAAAAGGTGCATTGAATAGTAGCGCTAGTTCTCTACTTTTCCCGTCTTCCAAAGTAAATCTAATCTGCGGGAAGTTGTGACGTCGCCCTCCCCCTGTGTGCAAATCGATTCCAAAATCGATTTGTGGCAGTATTTCATTGGTGTAATGATATGCAATCCTGCTTGCCAACGAACCTGTTCGGCTTCCAGGAAAGCTCCTATTAACATCCTTGCCATCTGGCACATCCCTGGAAAAATGAATAAATCCAAAGATGTTTAAAATTGGAACTACAATGACAGCCCCTCTTTTAATTTTAAACTCACCATCCTGAAGCAACCTTCTTAAGGTTTCCACTCCATTAATTTCATCCCCGTGAAGTCCTGCTTGCACCAGAATCGTGGGCCCTGCATTTTTCCCATTAAAAACATGAACAGGAATATCTATTAATGTGCCTGTTGGTAAACGTGCAATATTAATTTTCACCAACCTATTTTTACCTGGGAAAATGGTCTCTCCATTTATGATTATGGCTTTATTTTCTTCTTCTATGCCCATTTTTTTCAACAAATTGAATAATATGCTTGGCTACATTTATACCTGTTGCGCCCTCTATCCCTTGAAGCCCTGGCGATGCATTGACCTCAATCAAAACTGGACCTTTTCTCGATCGCATTAAATCTACCCCTGCCACACCCAAACCTAAATACTTAGTTGCATTTAAAGCAATAAACTGTTCTTTGGCCGTAGGTTTAATTGCCTCAGTCTCGGCCCCCTTGTGCACATTGGACCTAAAATCGTCAAGATCACTGGTCCTTTTCATACTGGCCACCACCTTGCTACCAACAACAATAATTCGAATATCTTCCCCATTGGCTTCTTCTATATATTTTTGGAGTAATATACTCGTATCCATTTTGTAGAAAGTGTCGATAATGGATTTGGCAGATTTTTTGGTCTCTGCTAAAATAACCCCACTGCCATGGGTTCCCTCTTGCAGTTTTATGATTACAGGAGGGCCTCCCAACAGTTCAATCTGCTCTCCTATATTATTCGGGTTGATAGAAAAAAGCGTTTCAGGAATTGGAATTCCTTTTCGCGCCATAATTTGAAGCGTACGGACCTTATTCCGTGCCCTAGTTATTCCTAGAGAACGAGCTGTACTGAATACACTGTTCATCTCAAACTGCTTTACTATGGCAGCACCATGACGGGTTACCTTGGCACCTATCCTAGGGATAATGGCATCAAATTCATCGGTGACATTTTCCTCTCCAAAAAAAATCTGCGGTTTTCCATCACCCAACTTAACAGAGCATTTTGTATGATCAATGAGTTCCACATAGTGTCCAGCATTTTGGCCTTCCTCAACTATTCTTCGGGTAGAATGCACATTAAGACTTACAGATAAAATGGCGATGTCCACAATTGTTATTTAAATAGTTTATACAAACTTGCCTTCAATATCGGTTAAAAAAACAATCTGCATCCCCTAATTTAAAAATTTGTTTTAATACCATCCATACAATTTTACGAACCACTTAAAAGTTAAATACTCAGTGTGCTTGTTTTGAGTTTATTTTTAATATTCTCATCAAACCTTCATATTAAAATGAATTGGAGTTTATTTAATGCCACTATTTTATTAACGACCGTACCAATTGTTTTTTTATGTCTACATAAAATTGTACAATACAGGAAAGACAGGATTTCCCAATATATATATTGGTATATCTTACTATCCAATTTTGTTATTGTACAGGTACTTTTAATCGATATTGGAATTACCAAAATATATCCTTTGTTATTACTGTTTTATTTGCCATTTCAGTTCTTATGCCCCACACTTTTCACGGCTTTTACTTATGCCTATATTAATCGTTCGGAAGCTTTCAAGAAATACAGAATCCACTTTTTAATTCCTTTTTTTCTTTTTTTTGGTCTTTACACTTTTTTTAAGCTTAACGTTTTAATGGGCTACACTTTTCTGTCCGCAAGGTCAGTTGCCCAGTTTAATGCTGTCTGGGACGAAAACAGCGCTTTGGCATTTGCCTTGATTGCGGCAATTTGGAACTATAGGATCATAAAAAAGTATGAGAACAGCATGGGAAATTTACCCTATCAAATAGTTCAAAGAAAGACCCAATGGCTTAAAAAAATATATACTCTTATGGTTGTTCTTTGCCTTCTATGGTTGGGGGTCATAATTGGAATTAAGCTAATTGACAACTGGCACGGCCATGGTCCCTATTACCCATTGTGGGGCCTTTTTATTGTTTTTTATTATGGACTTTTCTTTTTGGGGGAAAAGCATCTTAATGAGATACAAAACAAAAAGGAACTTCAAAAAAGAACTTTTAACGCTATAAATGACAATTTTCAAATATCTGCATTGCAGCATATCTTCAATGAAACAGAATTACTTTCCATCCATGAAAGCCGATATGATGTGACTGAAATACTTGGATATTTTGCCACATCACTTTTTGATAAAAAAAACGAAACTGAGGTGGTCTGGGATATTACCAAAAACTGCATTGCCAAACTTGGGCTTGAAGATTGTGTACTATACCTCTGGGATGAAGACCAAAAAATTTTGCAACAAAAAGCCGCCTACGGAAATAAGAATTATGAAAACAAAAAAGTTCTTAGTTCCATTGAAATTGAATTAGGAAAAGGAATTGTTGGTTGGGTTGGCAAAAACAAGAAATGGGAACTGGTACGTGATGTTGCAAAAGACAATCGATATCTTCTCGATGATAAGAAAAGATCATCCGAACTGGCGGTACCCTTAGTTTATGAAGACAGATTGCTCGGAGTCCTTGACTCTGAAAGTTCTAAAAAAGACTTTTTCACCGAACGTCATCTACTACTTTTTCAATTGATTGCAAAATTAACAGCTACCAAGCTTGCTCAATTAGATTCAACAGCCTCCTTTAAGTTAAGTGATGATAATATTTATTACAAAAAACTTTTGCATTGGTTTGAGACAGAAAAACCGTATTTGAATCCGTATTTGAATCTAGTATTGGTAAGTGAATATCTGAACATTAGTGCCGGCTATCTTTCGCAAATTGTGAATACACTTGGTGGTATGAACTTTTCAGAATTCATCAATTTATATCGTGTCAATGAATCCAAAAAAATGTTGACAGGTTTAAGTTTTTCCAATTATACAATTGTTTCCATAGGACTTGAAGCAGGTTTCAACTCAAAATCTGTTTTCTACACCGCTTTCAAAAAACGTACGGGCCTTACACCTTCCGAGTACCGTCAGCAACAACTTATGTTGTCCTGATTCTTCAAAATTGAAAGAAACTGGACAATCTGTATCATCAGTAATTATAGGTTTACCTACAAATTATAAACCTTAATTATTATGCAGAAAAAAAAGAAATTGTTCAATGGAATTTTTATGGCGCTGATGGGCGCATTGCTTATGGTTTCCTGCTCCGCTGAAGATGGTGCTACTGGACCCGCTGGACCGCAAGGAGAGCAAGGTGAAGATGGGCCTCAAGGTGTGGCAGGGGAAGATGGTGCAGATGGGCAAGACGGCGCCCAAGGTGAGCAGGGCGAAGCTGGCGCTGCCAATGTCATTTATTCAGATTGGATAGATTCCGAGTTTGATACCAATATAACCGACGCTGCAGCGGGCATTGACCTTGAAGCTCCTAGCCTTACCCAAGAAATTATTGACCAAGGAACAGTTTTGGTTTATGGAAGAAATATAGCATTGCCTTCAAATGAAATTTTTCCTTTGCCACAGATTATAAGTAATGACAATCATGGCTTTAGAGTCAGTGGGCCGGAAAATATCCGACTTACTATTTCATCCTTGGATGGTGCTGCAGTTGGATCTCGGATTATTGAAGATTATCGCTATATCCTTATTCATGGTGGACAGCCCGATGATGACGGTGGAGGAGGAACAATTACATTTAAATCCGAACAATTGGATTATTCCAAAATGTCTTATGAAGAGGTCATAGAGTTTTTTGGTATCGAAGAATAAATTGTTTGTTCCCTCTCTTTAACCTTAAGCAAAAAGCCCAAAAAAGGGCTTTTTGCTTATGTATATCTTTTATTTCTTTAATAAGATATGTAATCATTCTATAAATCTCATCCGTTCTTATATTCGTTCTAAATAACAATCAATACAATATTAAAAGCTTGTTAAAGACTTTGCTGTGCCTTAAATTTGTAGGTAAACCCAGCACTGATGAGTGGATTGATAAAATCTTCGATTGCCCGTAAAGTAGTGATGGCACTTTCGGGTCTTTTTTTGGTTGTTTTTCTTACACAACATTTTGTAATAAACATCACCTCGGTCTTAGATCCTGAAACTTTTAATTCCTGGTCCCATTTTATGGGATATAACCCGTTAATACAATATATAATGCAGCCCATTTTAATAGCGGGTGTTATTGTACATTTTGTAATGGGCTTTGTTCTTGAGATTCAGAACAAAAACGCTAGAGGAATCGGTTATGTAAAATATAAAGGAAGTGCAAATGCGCCTTGGGTCTCCAGAAACATGATTTATTCCGGTTTGGTGATACTTGCTTTTTTAATTCTTCATTTCTATGATTTTTGGATTCATGAAATGGATTATAAGTACATTGAGGTACTCCCTGAAAATCCATCGAGATACCACGAAGAAACCGTAGTCAAGTTTGCTCCTTTTTGGAGAACCATCCTATATGTGATTTCGTTTGGCTTGCTGAGTCTTCACTTGTGGCATGGCTTTTCATCTTCATTTCAAAGTATGGGAATAAACAATAAATACACTCCAGCCATAAAAACAGTTACAAAAATATTTTCGGTGGTCATTCCTTTAGGTTTCGCCTTTATAGCATTGTACCATCACCTTAACCCAATAACACATTAATTATGGGCATATTGGATTCTAAAACTCCAGCCGGTCCTTTAGCCGATAAATGGACCAAGCATAAGAACGACATTAATCTTGTCAACCCTGCCAACAAAAGAAATATTGATGTCATTATTGTTGGAACAGGCTTAGCTGGCGGAGCCGCCGCGGCTACCATGGCAGAATTGGGTTATAATGTAAAGACGTTTTGTTATCAAGATTCTCCTCGTCGCGCGCATTCCATTGCTGCTCAGGGAGGTATCAACGCCGCAAAAAATTATCAAGGCGATGGCGATAGCCCTTACCGTTTGTTCTATGACACCATTAAAGGTGGTGACTATAGATCTAGGGAATCCAACGTATATCGTTTAGCAGAAGAATCTGCCAACATCATAGATCAATGTGTAGCACAAGGAGTTCCTTTTGCCCGTGAATATGGTGGCCTTTTGGACAATCGCTCGTTTGGAGGAGTTCTGGTTTCTAGAACGTTTTATGCCAAGGGTCAAACAGGGCAACAATTGTTATTAGGTGCCTATGCAGCTATGAATCGTCAAATAAATCGTGGTAAGATTCAAGCGTATAACCGCCATGAAATGATGGATTTGGTTTTGGTCGATGGAAAAGCGCGGGGAATCATTGCTAGAAATTTGGTTACTGGAGAAATTCAACGCCATTCGGCCCATGCCGTTGTCTTGGCCACAGGTGGCTATGGAAATGTTTTCTTCCTTTCCACCAATGCAATGGGTAGTAATGTGATGGCTGCTTGGAGAGCGCACCGAAAAGGGGCATTTTTTGCCAATCCTTGCTATACACAAATCCACCCTACCTGTATTCCTGTTTCAGGAGAGCACCAATCCAAATTGACATTGATGTCCGAATCACTTCGGAACGATGGTCGTATTTGGGTACCTAAACGCAAAGAAGATGCTATTGCCATCCGTGAAGGAAAATTAAAGCCCACGCAATTGGGTGAAGAGGAACGTGATTACTATTTGGAAAGAAGGTATCCTGCTTTTGGAAACCTCGTGCCTCGCGATGTAGCCTCAAGAGCTGCCAAAGAAAGATGTGATGCTGGTTTTGGTGTAAACAAGACTGGGGAAGCTGTTTATCTTGATTTTGCTTCAGCTATTGAACGCTACGGAAAAGAAAAAGCCTTGACATCTGGTATAAAAGATCCCGATAAAGAAACAATCACCAAATTAGGTGAAGAGATTATCGAAGAAAAGTATGGAAACCTTTTCCAGATGTATGAAAAAATTGTGGATGAGAATCCGTACAAGACCCCGATGATGATTTATCCTGCGGTGCACTATACCATGGGAGGTTTATGGGTTGATTATAATTTGCAAACCACAATCGAGGGATGCTATTGTGCTGGCGAGGCCAATTTTAGTGATCACGGCGCCAACCGTTTAGGAGCCTCAGCTTTAATGCAAGGTCTGGCCGATGGTTATTTTGTGCTGCCCTACACTATAGGTGATTATCTTTCCAACGATATTCGAACAGGAGCCATTCCAACGGATTCAGCGGAATTTGAAGCTGCCGAAAAAGGAGTCCGCGACCGAATGGAAAAATTAATGTCCGGTACAGGAATTCATTCTGTTGATCATTACCATAAAAAACTGGGTAAGATCATGTGGAACAAATGCGGGATGTCCAGAAATGAAAAAGAACTTAAGGAAGCTATTAAAGAAATAGCCGAGTTGCGCAAAGACTTCTGGGAAAATGTGAAAATTCCTGGCAGTATGGATTCCAAAAACCAAGAATTGGAAAAAGCTGGAAGGGTTGCTGATTTCTTGGAATTGGGTGAGCTGTTCGCTAAAGATGCATTGCATAGAAACGAATCCTGTGGAGGTCATTTCCGAGAGGAATACCAAACGGAGGAGGGTGAAGCACTTCGTGATGATAAAAACTTCAAGTACGCTGCTGCATGGGAATTTAAAGGCGAACCCAGAGATGCCGAATTGCACAAAGAGGATTTGGTTTACGAAAACATTGAATTAAAGACACGTTCTTACAAATAAAAGTTATGAAGTTATATCTAAAAATATGGCGTCAAAAAGACGCTTCTTCAAAAGGGCAGATGGTAGATTATACCCTCGACGGTGTTGAAGGAGATATGTCTTTTTTGGAAATGTTGGACATCTTAAATGAGGAACTTATTTCTAAAGGAGAAGAGCCTGTAGAATTCGACCATGATTGTAGAGAAGGTATTTGCGGAACGTGCTCCCTTCAAATTAACGGAGAACCACATGGCCCGGATAGATTGGTGACCACTTGCCAGCTGCATATGCGTAAATTCAACGATGGTGATACCGTGGTAATTGAACCATTTAGAGCTAAAGCTTTCCCGGTAATCAAGGATTTAATTGTAGATCGAAGTTCATTTGATAAGATTCAACAAGCTGGCGGGTATATTTCGGTAAACACTTCTGGAAATACCGTAGACGCAAATGCCATTCCTATTGATAAGCATGCGGCTGATGCATCCATGGATGCTGCAACCTGCATTGGTTGTGGCGCCTGCGTAGCAGCCTGTAAAAATGCAAGTGCTATGTTATTTACTTCAGCAAAAGTATCTCAATTTGCTTTGTTACCACAAGGACAGGTTGAAGCTGTTGATCGCGTGCAGAATATGGTCCGTCAAATGGATTTAGAAGGCTTTGGAAACTGCACTAACACTGGTGCTTGTGAAATTGAGTGCCCTAAAGGCATTTCCTTGGAGAACATTGCGCGCATGAACCGCGAGTATCTTTCTGCTTCCGTTAAGGGATAAGGAACGTAACCGAAAATAGAATATTGAAAAACCCAAGCTCCAAATGGAGCTTGGGTTTTTTTAATGTTTTAACTCTTAGCAATCAACATCCTCGAAATCCAAAAACTAGGATTACCTCAAATTCAACGGCATCAGAAATAATATCATCTTTGACACTCCCGATTATTCCTTTGGATTCGTAACTGATGCCCCATCGCGTTCTATCCATTATAAATTTTGATTTAAGCATAGTTTCATTGGGTCCTTTTTCCCAAGTAGAACTAAATTTTATGGGTCTGGAAATTCCTTTTATGGTTAACAAAGCATCAATTTCCATCTGTCCATTGTCCGCATGTTTTATTTGGTGAATCTCCAGTTTTGCCAATGGGAATTTTTCAACATTAAAGAAATCTTTATGTTTTAAATGAGAAACCAACATTTCATTGTACTTACCATCGGTGTTCATTATACTGTTCATATCCACAACAAATTTTCCTCCGGATATTCCATCCTCATTCATAGAAATCTCCCCACTTGAGAACTTCACAGTGCCGTAATGTTGGTTAAACTTAAAAAGATTGGATCCTTTCCACTTGATCACACTTTTTGCTGTGTCAATTTTTATAGTACCTTGTCCTTGCGCTATGGAAATAGTGCTAATGCTTACCAATAAGATGATGATTTTTTTCATTGTCCTGATTTTGGGACAAAACTAGCATTGGGCAACACCCAACTGGTGAATAAAATGTAAATGAAGTGCAAAAAAATGCAATTTTTCGCATGCGGAATTTTATAAAAATGAAAACGCTTACTTATTTTATTTGTTCATTTTCTTTGATAGTGCTTGCATTTGTAATAAGTGGTTATGCAACAAATGATACCGGCGAATCTTTCTCAAGTCTCGCCAAAGTTGCGTTAAGAAATACTGGCAATGCCTTGTTATTGCAAAGCAATGACGCTACCTCCCTGGTTTTGCCAGTGACTCAACCCAAGAAAAACAGTTTTGAACTATCATTTCAAAAAGAACTAGCAATAGTACCGGATAGCCTAGTGAAAGCAATCACAGAAAATTTTGATGCTTTAGATTTAGCCAATGAATATTTGGTAGAGGTAATCGATTGCAAAAGCCAAGAGGTCTCCTACAGCTATTCCGCATCCAACAAGGAAGAAAAAAACATCATTCCCTGTCTAGGACGAAAATTGCCTGTAGGTTGTTATACAATTAAGGTGTCTTTCAGCAATAATGTTGCACTAACGGGATTAAATTTTGGACCTTCTTGGTACGTTTTGACTCTTTTGGGTATCATAGGCATGACTTTACTTTATTGGACTAAAAAGAGACAGATAACTGAAACGCATGATGCATTGACATTTACGGCCATTGGGGATTATAAATTCTTTATCGATCAAAATGAATTGGTAAAGAATGACATAAGTATTAAACTCACTTCTAAAGAATCTGAACTGCTCCAAATATTTGGAGATAATATTAATCAGATAGTAAAACGGGATTTTTTACTTAAAGAAGTCTGGGAAGACAAAGGGGTTTTTGTAGGCAGAAGCTTGGATACCTTTATCTCAAAACTTAGAAAGAAATTTAAGGAAGACAGTCGCATTAATATTATTAACATTCATGGAGTGGGATATAAACTGGAAATTTTAAAAAAGTCCCATACATAATTTTAACCATGCCCAAAAAATATCCCGAAGAACGTATCAAAGTACCTCGTTTTAATGAGGAGGCTGGTTTCTACACTACTCCACAGCGTTCCAAAATCATGAGCAAAATTCGTGGCAAAAACACCAAGCCAGAACTTGCGTTTAGAAAAGCATTATGGGCCGCTGGTTATCGCTATCGCATTGATTATAAAAAGTTGATTGGAAAGCCAGACGTTGTTTTAAATAAATATAAAACGGTAATTTTTATTGATGGAGAATATTGGCACGGCTATAATTGGGAAGAACGGAAAATCAAGATTAAGACCAACCGCGAATTTTGGATCCCTAAAATTGAGCGAAACATCCAAAGGGATGCTGAGGTAAATGAAGCATTGAAAAACCTTGGGTATACCATTTTTAGGTTTTGGGAAACGGAAGTTAAAAAGAACCTGAATGACTGCTTACAGGAAGTGCTGGAGCATCTATATACGACTAAACCTGTTTTCTAGTAATTTTAAAAACTTGCAAAACATCCTCGAACGCCAACTCAAAGTCTTGATATTCGGGAGATTTATTTAAGTTTTGACAAAAGATTGAATTCTCTTGACCGTTAACACCTGTAACCCATTTACAGATAATCCTATCCTTACATATTAATATATATGGTTTGTTCCATAACGCATTACTTTCTTTGACCAGAGCCATCTTATCCAATTTTAAACCCAAAACAATGGCTTTATTCGGAATGGACCCAATGCTGCCATCATCCATAGAGTTTCCAGATATTTCAAAGGCCCTATAAGCTTCTTCACCCAAAGCATCCAAGATAAATCCGGTCTGAAATGTGCCAATACCCACTTCATTTTCTTCCAAACTTTTAATGTATGTATTTTGTTGCTCCATCAATATTAATGGAACCATAATTAAATACTTTCCATGGTCCATGGGGTAAAAAACACTTCCATATTTAGTAAAAGGCTGCCTTCTTACATAGGTCTCCCGCGTTTCACTAACTTCTTGCAGATACAGTTCGGCAATACTTAGGTCAAAAAATGAGGCAATCTTTGTAAGATTTTTAATTGGAATGTTGGCATCTTTTTTTTCGTAAAGCTGTATGGTTCTGAGACTAACACCAATTTCCTTGGCCAAATCTGATTGACTAAGATTTTTTTTACGCCTTAAATGCTTTATTGCGTACATATTATTACTATATTGTGTAGTATTATTACGTAAATGTAATTTTAGGTAATAATAAACTACATTTCTGTAATTGAATTACAATCAAATATAGAAAATAGGATTTGACCCCAATAAAATAATTAGTAAACTTATACGCAATTGACATGGGTTCAATCAAACATTTCGATTTAAGAATTAATAGTGATGCCATATTTAAGCAGGAGGATTATGGAAAACCGATTAGTGAAAGGCTTTCGACAATCCTTCGCCGAAACGTTTCAAAAAATGACTTTGCGGATATTGCAACAAGAAGTAAGGTGAGCTTTTCCACAATCCGCGACGTGGTATATAGAACTAATAGTCTTACCAAAACAAACGCAAAAGCAATTTCATTGTTAATACATGCTGCTTTTGAAAATTCAATTGCTTATAAGCTACAAGCGGAAGGTGATATTCTTTTTCTCGATAATCTCTTAAATGCCCAACCGCATTAACCAATCTGTTTGTTTATCACCTCCTATATAGTAGGGGTGCGTTCCAAATTGTTTAAACCCAAGTTTGTGATAGAACTTAATGGCTCTGGTATTACGTTCCCATACCCCTAGCCAAACATATCTTTTATCTGCTTTCTGGGCCAATTTTATTACCTTTCCAATCATCCACTCTCCTATCTTCATCCCTTGGTAAGATTGTATCACATAAATGCGTTCCAGTTCAAAAGATTGGGCCTCTTTAATCTCCGTTTGAGCCTTTTCCCTATTTATTTTTAAATATCCTACCAAAATATCCTCGTCATAAGCGAAATAAAAGGCTGAATTTTCATTTTCCAGCTCCGATAATAGCTTCTCTTGGTTAAAGGCAAAATTCAGGTAGTTTTTAAAATCCATTGCTTCATTGTGCTCTTCAAAAGCGGCACTAAAAGTAGCCTTGGATATCTCCTGCAATACCCCTATATCCAAATTTGTACAACGGCGTAAATTCAGCTTCATTGAAAATAAGTACTATACTCCTTTTAAGTAATTCAAAAAAAAAGAGCCAAACAAGATTGTTGGCTCCTAAGTTTTTTGTTGGTTTTACCAGATTAAAGCATAAATAGCTTTTTAATTAACATTAGAAATCCGGTAAAAAAATCGTTTCTGTACACCTGGATGTTATCATCCACAGATGTTTGGTTTAATTTGGGTGCCATGATTTTACTTTTATGGTTATAATTTGGGTAAAAAAATCGATTAAAGCAAATATATCATCGATGAATTACCAAAAAAAGAAAATGTTGTGTACCAATCCTATTTTGTTGTAAACAAACCGATTAGTATTTATCAAATATTCATTTCCGGAATCTGGCCCTCAACAACTAATTCTCCTTCAGTGGCATCGACAATGTCCTGAACAGAAATTCCAGGTGCCCTTTCCAATAGTTTAAAGCCTCCTCCTGTAACTTCTAAAACAGCAAGGTTCGTGACTATCTTTTTCACACATCCCACCCCCGTTAGTGGTAAACTGCACCTTTTTAACAACTTGGATTTTCCCGCTTTATTGGTATGCATCATCGCAACAATAATATTTTCTGCGGATGCCACAAGATCCATTGCACCACCCATTCCTTTAACCATTTTTCCAGGAATTTTCCAGTTAGCGATGTCTCCATTCTCCGCAACTTCCATGGCACCTAAAATGGTGAGGTCTACATGCTTTCCCCGAATCATAGCAAAACTCAAGGCGGAATCAAAAAACGAAGCCCCCGGCAGTGTTGTTATGGTCTGTTTTCCAGCATTTATAACATCTGCATCTTCCTCTCCTTCAAAAGGAAAAGGACCCATACCCAACACTCCATTCTCACTTTGAAATTCTACACTGATATCATCACGGACAAAATTAGCTACCAAGGTTGGAATCCCTATTCCTAAATTTACATAGTAACCGTCTTTAACCTCTTTGGCAATTCGTTTGGCAATTCCGTTTTTATCTAACATTACTTTCTTCTAATAGTGTATTTGTTAAACCCACTTAATGCTTTGTTTTCCCCAATCCAAAAAAAGAGAGGTATGGCAAAACTTACAGTCGCAATTGCACCAAAATAAACCCATAAAATCAAAGTCGAAATTATTCCCACTATTAATCCTGTAAAAATCATTCTATTGTCAACTACCGCAGTTATTTGATTCAAATGTTTTTTATCCATTTTGCCACAATTATCACAATTCACGCACACCTCTTCTTTACCTATTTTCATCTGTAAATCAGGTCTTGTCTCTGCTTTTTCTTTTAAATAGTTCTGCTTTTTACACCCTGAGCAGGTATAAGTCAATCTCATTTATATAGGTTTTCTAAGTGTTCGCTGTTCAATTCGTTTTTCATAATTGTCTCCCTGAAAAATACGCTGAACAAATATTCCCGGCACATGTATCTCGTTGGGGTTCAAACTTCCGGCTGGCAGGAGTTCCTCTACTTCGGCCACCGTAGTTTTTGCAGCACCACACATGCTAGGGTTAAAATTGCGCGCGGTACCCTTAAATATTAAGTTGCCTGCTTCATCTCCTTTCCATGCTTTCACAAATGCAAAGTCGGCTTTGTATGCTGGCTCCAAAACATACATCTTTCCATCAAACTCACGGGTTTCCTTCCCTTCTGCTACTTCGGTTCCGTACCCTGCCGGGGTATAAAAAGCAGGGAATCCTGCCTGGGCGGCCCTACATTTTTCTGCCAAGGTTCCCTGAGGAGTTAACTCAACTTCCAATTCGCCGCTCAACATCTGCCTTTCAAACTCATCATTTTCACCTACATAGGATGAAATCATTTTTTTAATCTGATGTTGTTGTAAAAGCAATCCTAGGCCAAAATCGTCTACTCCTGCATTATTGGATATACAAGTAATGTCCTTGATTCCCAGTTTAACCAACTGGGCAATCGCATTCTCGGGAATCCCGCAAAGGCCAAACCCCCCTAGCATAAAAGTCATGCCATTGGCCACTCCATTAAGAGCTGTTTGGACATTGGGCACTGTTTTCTTGATCATGGAATTCACATTTATCAGTCCCTGAAATTACGATTTAAATAAAAAAGCCCCAAGCTAAAGGTATAGCTTGGGGCAAAATTTCGTAAAATAAAAGATTAGAACCCTACATCTTCCATATCGTCCTCCGTATCCAAATCGTCTTGAAGGTCTTTCAGTATTTTTGTACAATCTACATTAATGGACAAATCCTCTGGCTCTTCAAATGCTTCTTGGGAAACCCCTAGTTCTTCATTCTCATAATTCTTCTTCATATACAAGGCCCAAATAGGTAATGCCATAGATGCTCCTTGTCCATATAAAATACTCTTAAAATGAACCGCTCGATTTTCACCACCCACCCAGACTCCAGTTACCAAATTAGGCACCATTCCCATAAACCAACCATCACTTTGGTTTTGTGTTGTTCCTGTTTTTCCCGCAATGGGGTTGGTCAACTCATACGGATATCCTGTGATTACATCTTTATAAACCGATTGATTTTTGGCAAAAGTGTGTCTCAACCTTGTACCCGAACCTCCTTGGGTCACCCCTTCCATAAGGTTAACCATGGCATAGGCAACATCTTTACTTAAAACGTCCTTTGTCTCCGGTACATATTCATAAAGTACTGTACCATTTCTATCTTCAATCCGGGTTACCATAACAGGCTTTACATAAACCCCTTGGTTGGCATAGGTCCCAAACGCTCCTACCATTTCGTACACATTAACCTCTGGAACTCCCAAAGCTATGGCAGGCACCTCAAGAATTTCTCGTGATATCCCCATATCCTTGGCTATCGTAGCAACCGATTTTGGACCCACTTTGTCCATCAATTGAGCGGTGACTGTATTTACAGAATTGGCCAACGCATGTTTAAGCGTCATATTTTTTCCCGAATATTTTCCGTCGGAATTTTTGGGACACCATGCTTCCATATTCCCATGCTTTAATGGCTCAATGCAATATTGATTGTCAGGCAGTGAATCACAAGGGGAGTAACGCAACTGATCAATGGCAGCAGCATAAACAAAGGGCTTGAATGTAGATCCTGCCTGCCTTGTGCCTTGAATTACATTATCATATTGAAAATGTTTATAATCCACCCCGCCAACCCAGGCCTTTACATGGCCGGTTTGAGGTTCCATTGACATCATTGATGTTCTCAAAAAAGTTTTATAGTATCGAATGGAATCCATCGGAGTCATAATGGTATCCTTATCAAAGGAATCACTATTCCAATCAAATACAGTCATTCCCTTTTTCTGATGGAAAATTTCTTCTATTTCTTTTTCAGATTTTCCCATTCTAGTGAGATTACGCCACATCTCAGATTGTTTCATCGCGCGACGCATAATAGTATCAATGGCTCCTTTGGTCAAATCTAAAAATGGGGCTGTTGGATTTCGTTTAGGTGTGTTTTGATGAAAGAACTCTGTTTGCAAATTTTTCATGTGTTCTTGAACAGCTTCCTCAGCATTTCTTTGCATTCTAGAATCAACAGTGGTATATACTTTTAATCCATCCAAGTAAATATTATACTTTTCACCGTCAGGTTTAGGATTATTTTTAGCCCATCTATTTAACCAGCGTTGCATATACATACGGAAATATGTAGCCATACCTTCATTATGCAATTCCGGGCTATAGTTTAAGTTTAATTCCAAAGCTTGTAGTGAATCCTTTTGCTTTTCCGGAATGTATCCATATTTGGCCATTTGAGATAAAACCACATTTCTTCTATTCCTTGTGCCTACAGGGTTTCTGTGCGGTCTTGGATTATAGAAAGAGGAATTTTTGAACATCCCAACCAGCATGGCTGCTTCTTCGGTTCTTAACTCCATCGGTTCTTTTCCAAAATAAACTCTTGCGGCCGAACGAATACCATCAGCATTATTACCAAAATCATAGATGTTGAAATACATTGCAATGATTTCTTCTTTGGTGTAACTTCGTTCTAACTGAGTTGCCAATACCCATTCTCGTATTTTTTGAAAATACCTTTTCCAATTCTTGGCTTTTTTACCTACGAACAATTGCCGCGCTAACTGCTGTGAAATAGTACTTGCACCTCCTTTTTTTCCAAAAAATGCCAAAGCTCTTAAAAATCCTCGGGCATCAATACCAGCATGATCATAATACCTTACATCTTCGGTAGCAACCAAAGCGTTAACCAGATTCTCAGGAAGATTATTATAATCCAACCAGGTGCGATTGTCGTCTAAAAAATATTTCCCTAGTGTTTCACCATCTGAAGAAATAAGTTCCGTAGCCAAATTGGTTTGCGGATTTTCTAAATGCTCAAATGTGGGCATTTCGCCAAACGCTCCCCAAGCAGCCAAAAGAAAAATTAATATGGCTAGTAAAACCCCAGATCCAAATAGAATCCAAAACCATTTAATATATGTGAAGAAGCCTTTTTGCTTTTTTTGTTTAGCCTTTGCCATTGTTATTGGGTGCTTTTTTCAATTTCCAAACCTACATCCGTAATGCCTTCAAGGGTATGGATGCCATCCACATTCCCATTTTTACGCATTGCATGTACAATACTTACTTTATATACGCCCGAATCGGGAAAAACGATTTTTTCCTGGAACCAAAGTTTGTTTTCCTTGATACTTCCTATGCCCTTTCCTAGCCATTGGCCAGAGGGTTCGGACATTTTATATTCCAAAGTGTCCTTAAGCGTTTCTCCATTGGGATGCTCCAGTTCTGCAATAAGGAATAGATTGCTAAAAGCAAATGTATTGTCGTTCCTAATGCTTATGAATACATTGTGTGATGCAATGGAATCCAAACCTGAAAATTCAAAATTTATCGGTTCTTGAATATCCCATTTTCCTTTGTTTACGGCCCAATACTCTGAAAAAACCAAATTGCTGTTACACGAAATTAGGGTTGTGGATATGACCAAGGTGATGATGAAATTATTGCGCATTGCGGGAAGCTTTCGATTTATTTTTTCTACGCTTTTTATTATTTCGCTTGTTTTTTCTGGGCCTATCAAAACGGGTGAGACTATCTTGACCTACCACATTTTCGAAAACCATTTTCTCCTCACTTACATTTTCCTGGGCATATTCTTCAAGACTATCAATCTTCTCATTTTTCCTGTTCATCTGCAAAATTTCAGTGACATGTTCTTTATGCAAGGCATGCCAAGTTGCTGGGTCATCCTTATATGAAAACCATAATGTTTCTTTGAAGATATCTGCTTTTTGACAAAAGGCAATTCCTTTTTTGGTCATTAATTTGCTGTCCTGTGATGGAAAATCTTTGAGTGCCTCCAAATACATATCCAACTCGTAGTTAAGACAACACTTAAGTTTTCCACACTGCCCGGCCAGCTTTTGCGGATTTAAGGCCAATTGTTGGTATCTGGCGGAAGCTGTGCTTACCGATCTAAAATCTGTAAGCCATGTGGAACAACAAAGTTCCCTGCCACAGGAACCAATACCCCCCAAGCGTTGGGCTTCTTGTCTATATCCAATTTGCCGCATTTCAATCCGGATACCAAAGGCTTTGGCCATATCCTTAATTAACTGCCTAAAGTCTACCCGGTCCTCTGCTGTATAATAAAAGGTTGCCTTTGATCCATCACCTTGAAATTCCACATCACTCAGTTTCATTGCCAGTTTCAATGAAATGGCAATTTCTCTTGAACGCTTCTGAATCTCGGCTTCTTTACTTCTACTTTTTTGCCAAATGTCTATATCCCGTTGAGAGGCTTTTCTATAAATTTTGAGTACGGTTTCATCGTCCTGTGCAACTTTTTTCCTTTTCATTTGCACTTTTACCAACTCGCCGGTAAGGGTAACAATTCCAATATCGTGCCCAGATTTAGCTTGAGTGGACACAACATCACCTATAGCCAATGGAATGTTGTCCACATTTCTATAAAATTCTTTTCTACTATTCTTGAAACGTACCTCAACACAATCAAAAGGTTTTTGACCGTTGGGTAGCGACATATTGGAAAGCCAATCAAAAACGGTTAGCTTGTTACAACCATCTGTGCCGCAAGTACCATTGTTCTTGCAACCACGCGGTTGTCCATCCTTGCCGGTTGAACAACTGCTACATCCCATATTTTGTATCTTGATTTAAAGAAATGACAATCATTTCTTTAAAAAGGGTTCATAAATTTACTAGTTGTAAATATAGCACAAATTGTTGCAGGAGTGAAATGCTACTTCTTGTACTTCAATACTTCTGAACGTCCTTTTTTAAAAATTTTATTGCTGGCGTGCTTCCCTTTTCGCAATTGCTTTTGATCTTCAAATGGTAATTCATGAACTTCCTTACACTCTAAGGAACAGCAATTATTTAAAGCTTGTGCACACTCCTCACACTGTATAAAAAGCAAATGGCACGCTTCATTGGCGCAGTTTACATGGGTGTCGCATGGTTTCCCACATTGATGACAATTGGAAATGATATCATCCGAAATGCGCTCTCCTCTTCTATGGTCAAAAACAAAGTTCTTGCCCATAAACTTATTTTCCAAGTTTTGATCTTTAACCTGTCGTGTATACTCTATAATGCCCCCTTCCAATTGATATACATTTTTAAACCCCTTGTACTTGTAATAGGCGCTAGCTTTTTCACACCGTATTCCCCCGGTACAGTACATAACCAGTTTTTTGTCCTCTTTATGGTCAGAAAGGTCATTCTCAATGATATCTAGTGAGTCCCTAAAGGTATCTACATCTGGGGTTATGGCATTTTTAAAATGCCCAATCTCACTTTCATAATGGTTGCGCATATCCACCAAGACGGTATCAGGGTCTTCAATAAGTTCATTAAATTTTTCAGCACCTACATGAATTCCTTTGTTGGTTACATCAAAAGTGTCATCATTTAAGCCGTCTGCAACAATTTTATGTCGCACCTTGACCTTAAGTTTTAAAAAGGATTTGTTATCCTGTTCAACAGCAACGTTGAGACGTACATTTTCCAAAAAGGAAATGCTGTCCAAATGATTTTTGAAGTCCCCAAAATTTTCCGCTGGAACCGAAAGTTGGGCATTTATCCCCTCATTGGCAACATAAATTCTGCCCAAGACTTCCAAGGCATCCCAATGGACAAAAAGATGGTTTCTGAAAATTATCGGATTTCCAATGTGTGCATATGTATAGAAAGAGATGGTAAGCCGTTCTTTCCCGGCCTCCTCAATAAGTTGCTCCCTTTCCTTTGCACTTAAGGTATTGTACAGTTGCATGCTATACTAATAATTAAGTTAAAGAATAGTTTTTTAAATGTGCCCGCAAAGATAAAGCTCTATCCGAAAAGAAAAAAGGTCTCTTTGTAATAAGAGACCCTTCCAACCGATTAATCCTTTTTCATAGCGCAGATTTTTCCCTTTTGCCCTTGGGCAACGAACTTTTGGAAAAGTCCGCTATGGTAATTCGAGTTAGTATGGCTTAGATGTCATCTTTTAAAAAGGTTGCGTCGCCTTTGCCGTATGTTGAAAGAAATGGTAATTTAGCTTTCCTAATTAATGAGAACCATGAGCAACGAAAAAGAAGCAAAACTAAAAGCCTTAAAACTTACACTTGACAAACTGGACAAGACCTACGGAAAAGGTGCCGTGATGAAAATGGGAGATAAGATGGTTGAAGATGTTGAAGTTATTCCTTCAGGATCTTTGGGGCTCGACGTTGCTTTGGGCGTAAGTGGTTATCCAAGGGGTAGGGTCGTTGAAATTTATGGCCCGGAATCTTCCGGTAAAACAACCCTGACCCTTCACGCTATTGCCGAAGCTCAAAAAAATGGAGGTATTGCCGCTTTTATAGATGCTGAGCATGCCTTTGATCGTTTTTATGCAAAAAAATTGGGCGTTGATATTGACAATCTTATTATTTCCCAACCAGATCACGGAGAACAAGCTTTAGAAATAACCGATAACCTTATTAGGTCTGGTGCTATTGATATCGTTATCATTGATTCTGTTGCCGCACTAACTCCAAAAAGTGAAATTGAAGGAGAAATGGGAGATTCAAAAATGGGGCTCCATGCTCGTTTAATGTCTCAGGCTTTGCGGAAATTAACCTCTACCATTAGCAAAACAAATTGCACGGTAGTTTTCATTAATCAATTAAGGGAAAAAATCGGGGTAATGTTTGGAAACCCTGAAACAACCACAGGTGGAAATGCCCTTAAATTTTACGCTTCCGTAAGATTAGATATTAGACGATCCACACAAATAAAAAATACGGATGGAGCTGTTTTAGGAAATAAAACCAGAGTTAAAGTAGTTAAGAACAAAGTAGCACCTCCCTTTAAAACCGCTGAATTTGATATCATGTATGGGGAAGGAATCTCCAAAATTGGTGAAATTCTGGATTTAGGAGTGGCTTATGAAATTGTGAAAAAAAGTGGTTCTTGGTTCAGTTATGGAGACACAAAACTTGGACAGGGAAGGGATGCTGTAAAAGCATTGCTTGCGGATAATCCAGAACTTTCTGATGAGCTGGAAACTAAAATTAGGGAAGCAATCGCAACGGTAAATTCGTAGTCCAGGTAAATCTTTTTGCCTATTCATCGATCTAGGTTGTGAAAATTTCACGCAACCCTTGTATATCCTGCTCATCTAGGAGTTAAAAAGATGTAATGATGAGAAAGGCAGTTTTACTATTTATACTTTTTGGAGTATGTGCTTTATTCAATTCGTGCGGTCTGGATGATGATGATCAAAATTTTCATTTTACAACACTTGCTATTATAGATGCAACTGTTCCCGACTCGTTTGACCTGAATGAAACCTATACCATAGAGGTAACTTATTTGCGACCCAATGGGTGTACATTTTTTGAAGGTTTCGATTTTGCCAAACCTGCAGAAACGGATAGGGACATTGTAGCAATAGGCTCTGTCCTTACAGAGGATACTGCCTGCACACAGGCAGTTGAAGAAGTTGTTGCAACATTTGAATTTAACGTAATTTTTACCGAGGACTATCATTTTCGATTTTTTTCAGGAACGGATGAGAATGATAACTCAACGTACCTAGAGTATACTATTCCGGTAAATGTTCCGAACTAAACAGCTATAATCCAAAATTGACCAACATTTGGATCTTGAAGAACTGATACATAATTGTAAGAAAGGAAAAAGAAAGGCCCAAGCTGAGCTATACCGGAAATACTCCGGTATTCTTTTCGGTATGTGTCTCAAGTATTCCCGTAATAAAACTGAAGCAGAAGACAGTCTTCACGATAGTTTTATGACAATTTTCAATAAAATAGATCAATACAATTTTCAGGGTTCCTTTGAGGGCTGGATTAAAAGGATCACGGTTAATACGGTGCTTCAAAAATATAGAAAAGAGCAACACTTGAATGTGGTCTCGGAAAATGTAGGAGAAGAAATGGATGTGGATATTGAACAAACGGATATTAGCTTATCCACCTTATTGGGATACATCCAAGAGTTGCCAAATAAATATAGATTAACATTTAACCTATATGTTTTGGATGGTTATAGCCATAAAGAAATAAGCGAGATGTTGGGGACATCCGCGGGAACCTCAAAATCAAACCTGGCCAGGGCCAAGATGATTTTAAGGGAAAAGATTGTAAAAGAAAATATAAACATTGCTTAAATGATTTCACTATGGGGAAAAAGAATTTAGAGCAACTGTTCAAAGAAACATTTAAAGAATTCCATGAGGTTCCGGATGAAAGGGTTTGGAACTCCATTGAAGCCTCTTTGGACAAAAAGAAAAAGAAAAGAGTTGTGCCCATTTGGTGGCAACTTGGTGGGGTTGCTGCATTATTGGCAATTCTATTTTATGTTCTCAATCCAATTGAGGATACAAATAACAATGTTCCGCATATTATCTCGGAAACTGAAAACAAGGAAATTCCTTCTCAAAATGACCGTATTTTAAAAGATTCCGAGGTTCAAGAATTGACCGAAACTTCAACCGAAGAAAATGTTGATGCTTCTGAAAATTCATCTACAAATAATCATGAAAATGCTGAAGGTTCCATAATCAGAAACCAAAATATAAAACCTGATGAGCAAGTTGCTTCTACGAACACATCGGAAAGAAAAGAGAATCTTGAAAAAGATGATATTCGGTTTACTAATGTTGATGATTTAAGTCAAAATATTGCTTCTATAGATAGCATGGCAATCAGAAAATCTGAAATTGAGAACAAGCAGCAAGATATTACAGCTGTTTTAAATGAAACTGAGGCTGTGACCGTGGTTGGTTCGAATGGCAAAGATGAAAAAGAGACCTCTTTATCCGATAAAGTTGATAAGGCTCCGTTGCAACAAGAAAAAAATTTGGGAAGCTTTTCAGAAAGTGAGGCTCTTGCTCAAAATAAGGAAGAAGAAAAGAACGAACTCGAAAAACAATCAATCTTTGACGCAATTAAAGAACAGGAACAAGAAGCCATTGCCCAAACCAGCAACAATGGCAAGTGGTCTGTTGGTCCTTCGGTAGCTCCAGTATATTTCAATGCAACGGGTGATGGTTCCCCTATTCATTCTAATTTTGCTTCCAATTCAAAATCTGGAAATCTTAATTTGAGTTATGGCCTTACCGTTGCTTACAATTTAAATAAGAAACTTAAAGTACGGTCAGGCGTGCACAAGGTAAATTATGGATATGATACCAATGAAATTGTATTCTCCTCTTCTTTGGGCGCCTCCACGAATAATCTAATTGACAATATTGATTACAGTCGAACGTCCAGAAACCTTGTTGTACAAAGTAAAAGTGACCTGACGAATGCTTTTCCAATTGATGCTTTGGTTGAACTAAGTGCTTCACAAACTCCCGAACTGGATGGGAAAATGGTACAGCAACTTGGTTATATTGAGGTTCCTTTAGAGCTTAATTATGCATTAATAGACAAAAAATTTGGTGTGGATTTAATTGGTGGTGTTAGTTCTCTCTTTTTAGTGGATAATTCGATTTTATTGGAATCGGAGGAATTGGTGACTGAAGTAGGCGAGGCCAATAATGCAAATTCCGTAAATTTTAGCACCAACATAGGTGTTGGCCTTAACTACGAATTTTCTCCAAAAATACAATTGAATCTAGAGCCTGTTTTTAAATATCAGTTAAATACATTCTCGGAAACCTCGGGTGAATTCAGACCGTTTTCTATTGGAGTATATAGCGGTATACGTTTTAAGTTTTAGATATATAAAGAAGTTGGTTAGGAAGATTGTCCCTTTAGACAATCAATTAAACACCCCGCCTTGTATTGGGGTGTTTTTTGTTTGTTTATTTCTCCAGCTCCCTTAGGATTACTTCCCTTACCTCTTCCCGCAAAGTGGATTTATCTTCTTCCCCCAATATACCCGTTTCAAAAAACTGATGCACCTTGGCCCTTATTCTACCTGGACTACCACTTAAAAATGTGAAGGAAAACCGTTTTTTGTTGTCATAAAAAATAATGGGGACAACAGGTATTTTATACGCTATCGCCATTTTAAAGGCACCATCCTTAAATGCATCCAAAGCAATATGTTCTTCGGGCACTCCTCCTTCGGGAAAAATACAAATACTCAATCCCTGATCTAATCTTCTTTGCGCCCTTCTATACACGCCAGTTCTGCTTTTAACGCTATCTCGATCTACCAAAATACAGACTCGTTTGTAGAAGAATCCAAACAATGGAATCTTCACCAATTCTTTTTTGCCCACAAATACAAAAGGGTTTTTACTCACTACCAACATCAGCATAATATCCAGCATACTTGTATGGTTAGCAACCAACATATAGCTTTTTCCTTTTTCCATGGACTGTTCCCTTACAACTCTAGGAAAACAACCCATGCCATAAAGTATGGTTTTGGCCCATAAATTTCGTGCCAGCCAAAAAAACTGCTTATAGGTTTTTTCAGAAAGTGTTGTCACCAATAAAAAAGGAAAGAAAACAAAAATGGGAAGTGCCACAAGCACATAAAACCAAATTCTATACAAAACATGTCCTATAGTTCTGAAAATTGGAAACATGAGTCAAAAGTAGAATTTTTGAATATCTTTATTAAAATAACATTAAAAACTTAATTATGGGATTGTTATATGCCTTATTAATTGGTGCGCTTGCAGGTTGGCTAGCTGGTAAAATAATGAAGGGTGGTGGTTTTGGCACGCTATTGAACATTATTTTAGGTATTGTTGGAGGTATTGTTGGCAATTGGCTCTTTGGCACCTTGGGTGTTCCTATTGGCTCCGGTATTGTAGGCGACCTTATAACTGGAGTTATTGGGGCGGTAGTAATACTTTTTGTTGCCGGACTCTTTAAAAAATAACATTTGTTCGCGTTAGTTTTATCAGCGGCAGAAGCCGCTTTTTTTATCCCTTTTGGATTGTTACTTTTACGCCTTAAAAAATAAGTATGTCCAGAATTTTAACCGGAATTCAAAGTACAGGAACTCCTCACTTGGGGAACATTTTGGGAGCAATAATGCCCGCCATACAAATGGCACAAGATCCAAAAAATGAGTCTTTCCTTTTTATTGCCGATATGCATTCCCTCACCCAAATAAAGAACGGGGAAGAACTTAAAAACAACACCTATGCAACGGCGGCAACTTGGCTTGCCTTTGGACTGGATACTGAAAAAACGGTTTTCTATAGACAAAGTGATGTGCCACAGGTAACAGAGCTTGCATGGTATCTAAGTTGCTTTTTTCCCTACCAACGGCTTACACTGGCCCATTCTTTTAAGGACAAAGCAAGTCGGTTGGAAGATGTAAACTCTGGCCTTTTTTCCTACCCTATGCTGATGGCTGCGGATATTCTTTTGTATGATGCCAATATTGTTCCAGTTGGAAAAGATCAACTACAGCATTTGGAAATGACAAGAGATGTGGCTTCTAGATTCCATAATCAATTGGGAGAAACTTTTGTACTCCCTGAAGCTAAAGTGCAAGAAGAGACCATGTATGTTCCAGGTACGGATGGAGAAAAAATGAGCAAGAGCAAGGGAAATCTTATCAACCTATTTCAGTCGGATAAAAAGCTGCGCAAACAAATTATGGGAATTGTTACGGACAGTACGCCCATGGAAGATCCAAAAGATCCTGCCTCTGATACTATTTTTGCGCTTTATAAAATACTGGCACAACCTGACCAAATTGAGGAGATGAGTGCTAATTATTTGGCTGGAAATTATGGCTATGGGCATGCAAAACAAGCGCTTTATGACGTTATACTGAATAAGTTTGAAGAGCCTCGTGAAAAATTTGAATATTACATGAATCACCTCAATGAAGTAGACGAAATTCTTGCTATTGGTGCTGAAAAAGCCAAGAAAGTGGCTGATGGGGTTTTGGAAAGGGTTAGAGGTAAGCTAGGGTATTAATTAGGTTCGGCTATCCAAATGTCTAACTCATAGTTAATAAATATCATCAGTATTTGTTCTAGATGATTGTGAAAAAAGACATGGTATATGTGCCAACCTTCTTTTTGCATTCTTAAAATTAGACTCTTTGCGGTGCTCAGAATAACATGCTATATAACTTCAAACATCTTCCCTGGCAATGGCCGAACCAATCCTTTCATTTCCATATTAAAAAGTGTAGCGGATAACCGAAAAACAGGAAGTTTGCATTCCAAGGCGATCATATCAAGAAGTTGCTTTCCGTTAAGTTGTAAATAAGAATATATAGATTGTTCTGTTTCGTCCAATTCTGCAAATAACTTTTTTTGAACGCCGGGCTTTTCTTTTTTGCCCTCCAATTCCCAATTCAAGATATATATCAAATCGGCAGCAGAGGTCAATATATGTGCCTTTTGGTATTTTATTAAGTCATTACAGCCCTTGCTAAACTTATCTGTAGATCTTCCTGGAACTGCAAAGACTTCACGGTTGTATCCGTTTGCCAGATCCGCCGTAACCAAACTGCCTCCTTTTTCCGCGGATTCTATTACAACGGTAGCCTCACTCAGCCCGGCAATGATTCTATTTCGCTTAAGAAAATTCTCCCTGTCCGGTCTACTTGTACTCCAAAATTCAGTAAAAAAACCACCGTGCTGTTCAATTCCGGAAACATATTTTTTATGGGCTTTTGGATAAACCTGATTTAAACCGTGCGCCAGACAGCCAATAGTTTGCAATCCTTTTTCCATAGCGGCCTTCTGAATAGCTATATCGACACCATAGGCAAAACCACTTACAATAATGGGGTCTAAGGGGGCAATTTCATCAATAAACGATTCACAAAATGCTGTTCCATAACCTGTAATGTTTCGGGTTCCCACCACGCTGATTATTTTTCTTTCCTTTAAATCAATATTTCCACTTTTGAAAAGAAACAAAGGACGGTCTGCACAATGTCTAAGGTATTCTGGATAGTCCTGATCTGTAAAATAAGTAAAAGCTATCTTTTCCTTTTGCAGGTAGTTATACTCTGCTTCTGCCTCATCAATATAATTTGCATTATGAAATCCTTTAAGTGTGAGTATGCCAACTCCATCAATCTTTAAGAGATGCTGTATCTTATCCTCAAAAACTGCTTTTGCGCTGCCACAATGGGCAATCATCCTTTTTGCTATTACATTACCAATGTTTGGAATTGCCTGTAGCCGAAGTGCTGCTATTATTTCAGTATCGGTCATTTAATAAATAGGTTAAGTTGTTCACAAATTACGAAATTCCAAATGTTAATAAAAAGTAATGTGGGCTATTTTGTGCTCTTCCTTTTTTTACAATATTTGTCAAATGCGGATTGAAACCTACATAGAAGAACTTTTATACGATTACAACTGTGTTGTCGTCCCTGGTTTTGGGGCTTTTCTGGCACATGGAAAATCGGCCGAGATCAATACAACTACCAATACACTCCTCCCTCCTTCCAAAACAGTTTCCTTTAATGCTCAATTATCTGAAAACGATGGGCTTCTAGTGTCCCACATTGCCAAAGTAAAACACCTTGGCTACGAAGAATTATTGGAAGAGATAGAAAATGAAGGGGCATTGTGGCATAAAAAACTGAGACAAGGTGATTGCATTGAACTTTTTGGCATTGGTAAGCTATGGCTGAATGAAGCTCAAAAAATTCAGTTTCAACCGGAGTATAAAACCAACTATCTAACGTCTTCTTTTGGTTTATCTGCATTTACGGCAACACCTATTCAGCGAGAAGTTTTAAAGGAAGAAGTTGAAGAATTGGAAGAAAACATCCCTTTTATAATTACCCCTGAAAAAAGAGAAGCATCCTCCTTTAGACCTTGGTTAAAATATGCCGCTGTTTTACTATTATCCCTATCATTAGGTGCTACTTCCTATAACAGCTATATTAATTTTCAGGAAAACGAAATTGCAGCGCAACAAGATGCTCAGGAACAGATTTCCAGTCATATACAACAAGCTACCTTTTTTGAAAGCGCTCCGTTGGAACTTCCTTCCATAAGCATAACCGTCCATAAAAAGCAACTTGGTAAACATCATATTATTGCAGGCGCTTTTAGAATTGAAAAAAATGCTGAAAGGAAGGTAAGACTCCTTAAAGATAAAGGCTACAATGCTTTTTATTTGGGAACCAATACGTTTGGATTGCATCAGGTTGCTTATGATAGCTTTGATAATCCCAAGGAAGCCCTAAGCTATCTAAGAAAAATAAAACAGACCGTTTCTGCAGATGCTTGGCTGCTTTCCGATAAATAACCCTTCTTTCTTTAAAACCAATCTACACTTCAATATCTTTGCCCAAAAGCAAAAACTATGCGCGCAAAGGTTCCTAACGAATCACGGACTTTAATGACAGATATGGTCTTACCCAGTGAGACCAATCCACTGAATAATTTATTTGGCGGAGAACTTTTAGCCCGTATGGACAGGGCCGCAAGTATAGCGGCAAGAAGACACAGTAGAAGAATAACGGTAACCGCTTCGGTAAACCATGTAGCATTTAACCGATCTGTTCCTTTGGGTAGTGTTGTAACCGTTGAAGCGGCCGTTTCAAGAGCATTTAAGACATCTATGGAAATATATATAGATGTTTGGATGGAAGATCGTTTTACAGGGGAGCGGGCCAAGGCCAACGAGGCCATTTATACTTTTGTGGCCGTTGATGATACAGGAATCCCCACAGAAGTACCCCCGTTACAACCGGAAACAGATTTGGAAAAGGAACGTTTTGATGCCGCGCTTAGAAGAAAACAACTGAGCCTTGTACTTGCGGGAAAAATGAAACCTTCAGATGCTACAGAATTAAGGGCTTTATTTATTTCTTAGTTATGTGAGGTCGAGCGTAGTTGAGGCCTTTTCACAAATATGTTTGCCAATACTTCTCGACTTCGCTCGAAGCGACAAACTCTGTTCATTAGAAGTATTCGTGTAGAAGTTATTTGATTTAAAAATCAAAATTATCTGGGTCGGGACCAAATCGTTGTCCACTATTCATCCCATCAAGTAGCCTCATATCTTCCTTGGTCAACTCAAAATCAAAAATGGATGCATTGGAGATAATACGCTCTTTCCTTGAAGATTTTGGAATGGTCACAACACCTTTCTGAAGATCCCATCGTAAAACAATCTGGGCAGCCGTCTTGTCATATTTTTTGGCCATGCCTTTTAGTGCAGGGATATCGAAAATATTTCCTTGCATCATGGGAGACCACGCTTCATATTGAATTCCTTTTTCTTTGCAAAAATCGATAAGGTCTTGCTGCACCAAATAAGGATGAAATTCCATTTGATTCACCATTGGGGTTATGTTGGATTCTATCAACAGATCTTCCAAATGATGTTGTAGAAAATTGCTAACACCTATGGAACGTACCCTTTTTTCATTGTATAGGCGTTCCATTGCCTTCCAAGTCTCCTTAGATTTTGCTCCTTTGGGCCAATGAATCAAATAAAGGTCCAGATACTCCATTTGCAATTGCTCCAAACTTTTATCCAAAGCTTTAAGCGTGCTATCATAACCTTGGTCGCTGTTCCAAACCTTACTGACAACAAAAATATCTTTTCTGTCCACATTACTTTTTTTGATTCCAACTCCAACCCCTTTTTCATTGTTGTAAATTGATGCTGTATCTATATGTCTGTAACCATGGTTTATTGCTTCCTTAACCGCGTTTGTTACTTCATTGCCATCTTTGGACAAATACACCCCTAAACCAAAATAGGGCATTTGAACACCATTGTGCAATTCAAAAGTACCTTGTAAATCTGTTATTTTTCCCATATGTTACAATTGATATATCCAATCTTCCGGGTTTAACCGATTGGAATCTTGATAAAGATAAAATTTAAGCTTGGTCGTGCCATCAGACCTATTGGTATTGATATCGCCCAGTAACTCCTTAACCGCCACCTTATCCCCTTTTTTAACATATACGCTCGATAAGTTGTAATAGGTACTTATATAATTACCGTGCTTAATGGTGACTCCCCTACTGCCACCGGGAACAGATATTATAGCAATTACCTCGCCTTCAAAAATGGCCCTGGCCTTACTTCCCTTATCGGTGGCAATGGTAACCCCATTATTTCTGTGTTTTATGCCCGGATAGAGTTTATCGCTATAAACACCGTACCCTTGGCTTTTAATCCCTTTTTCCACAGGCCAAATTAATTTACCCTTGTTGGCTGAAAAATTGGTGGCGACTAACTTAGCTTCCGGTGTAAGCACAAATTTTGTGCTGCTGGCCTTGCCTGCTTTTTTATTAGTGCTTACAATGGCGCTTCTTATAAGGCGCTCTATTGCCCTATCTATCTTTCGTGCTTCTTTTTGCTTTTGGGCAATTGCAGCGGTATATTTTGTTTCATTTTCCCGTATGCTCCGCAATAGATTTTTTTGCGATTCTATCTCTTGGAACAAGTCATTTTTTACTGCCTTGTTTTCTGTTAATAGCTGGTCCTTTATTTTACGTTGTAAAACCAAATCTTGGTTTAGCACAGCCAGTTCATCTGTCTTTTTTATAATATCTTCCCCTTGCTTTTTTCTATGCTTGGCGTACTGTTCCATGTATTGAAGTCTCTTGAAAGCCTGGAAAAAATTTTCAGCTGACAACAAAAACATTAAACGATTACTCTGTGCTTTATTACGATACGACTTTTGGATAAGATTCGCGTAATCGTCCCTTAAAATTTTTAAATCTTTTCTTAGTTTACTTATACTTCTTATATTGACATTGATTTGTCTATTGAGTAAATTGGATTGCTGATTTGTGACTCGTATTAGCTCTTGTCTAACATTGATTTTCTTGTCCAAGGCTTCCATTTGATCTAAAACCGTTCCTTTCTCTTTCTTTTCAGCAAACAACAATCTATTTATTTCCTTGATTTCCTGCTGCAATCTCTCACGTTTGGCCTCCAACGCTTTTTGCTCGCTTGTCTGGCCATATATGCCATTGGAAATAAAAAAAATAAAAAACAGATAAATAGGATAATATGAAACTTTATTTATCATATTACTTCAATATAATTTCATTAAACCCCTTGGGCACTTTATATGGAAAATTCAATGCCTTGTTTAATTCCAGGTTTTTAAAACTTAAATCAATGTTAGTCCTGTCCAATGCTTCAACAGCTACAATTTGAATTTCCTCTGGTAATACCTTTCCGGAAATATCCTGATAAGTATATTTTGCTCGAAGTTGCCTATTCTCCTCCGGTTGTGAAATCTCTTGTGTTGAAACCTTAAAATTTTTAGGCTCCAATTGAAATAATATTTTAAAAAGTTCCCTGGCTCTTTTTGGTTTCAACTGATAATCTCCCTCATTAATTACAGAGGTATATTTGTCCTTTCTCAAGTCAAAAATGGTATTGCCCAACAGTAAATTTTGCACCTTGCCAAAATCAAGCTCCGTGCCTAAAAGGCCACTTAGATAGCTAAAATCCCCTTCAAAATATTCCCCCTGAAGTTTATTGTAGAATGAAACTTTTTCTGGTGTTATATGTGCTTTTACCATTCCAAATGGTGCACTTATCCAGATTACCTTGTTCTTTTCCATTCTAAGGCTAACAGTTACACCTTGATTTTTATCCCCATCCGAGTAATCGATCTTGACACGTCCACTTAGTGTTTTAAAGTCTATCTGATTAGCGTAATGATTTTCTATAATCCGTTTTGTGGACAGTCCAAAATCTATGTCGCCACCTACAACAGTTTTAGTGGATTTACAGGCCGTAAAAACAAACAGCCCCAAAAGCAAAAACTTTCCCTTATTTTTTAATGCCCCAAATAACATCTCCATCACAAACCTGACTTTACTTTATTTAAATATGAATTGGCCTTCGAAGGATTTCCGATAACTGAATATGCATTGGACAACTCGGTATATATTTTATTGGCCAAAGTGGTATCATCAAATAGATAATCCAAAGCACTCTCCAAAACTTCAATAGCTTTTATAGATTTAGACGTTCTATTTAATGCAGTTCCATAAGCATAATGAAAATAGGGCTGAAGCGGGTATAAATCCAAGGCTTCTTTGGAAACAGTTTCCAAATTCTTAAAATCGGCCTTTACCAAAAAACCCGCTATACGTTGTTTAAATTCCGTTATAGGATCATCCTCTATTATTTCCAATTTCTCCGAAACCACTGCTATGCTTTCCTTTTTTTCATCCTGCAAAGCGTCATTGATCTTTGCTGTTAAATCGACAACAAATCCTGAGTTGTCCATTCCTTCCAAAACCGTACGTGATTCCTTGTATTTCTTCTTCTTAAAATAGAAAACGGCAAGATTCTCTTGTAATTTGTTATTGGAAAAAGGAAGTTGATGCTTCAATATTTCAATAGGTGTTCCCTGTTTTTCTGTAATGTTCAATAGTGTTTCCAAATACCAAAAATCTGTTGGTTTTGCGTTTATGGCATCTACCGCATATTGTTGGGCCTGAATATATTGCTTATCTAAAAAATATGCCTTGGCCAATTCATAATCTATTACGCTATTGACCGGGTCCAACTGTTTGCATTCCAAAAAAAGGCTGATTGCCCTGTCATAGTTTTGAATTCCCTTTTGTTTTAGTGCCTCAAAAAAACTCTCCTGAAACTCATCTGTATACTCGTCTAAAAAGACCTCAGCACTCTGTTCTTCCTCTTGGGCATATGTCCAAAAAGAAAATAAAGAAACAATTATATATGTGCCAATTATTCTTTTCAATTCGTATCAGAATTTATGTGCTTTTCTAAACACTTTGCAGCGCTATTCCAATACGGAATAGTCACCAATACTTATGGTTTCGAAATTACCATCAAAAACTACATGGTTGCCAATCATAGCATTATCCAAATTAGCATTTTTGATAATGCTATCGCTTTGAATTAAGCTATTTTTAACGGTTGAATTTTCAATTACGGTTCCATCCCCAATAGATACATAAGGACCAATTGTTGTGTTCTTTAGTATTACGTTTTTTCCAATAAAACAAGGTTCAACAATGTTTGCATTCTCTTTTTCAACGGTATTGGCAATCAATCCTTCCCCGTCCTTTTCTAAAAAGCCCAGCATGCGCTGATTTGTTTCAACAGTTACATTCTTATTTCCGCAGTCCATCCATTCATCAACTTTTCCAGGGACAAATTTCATGCCTTTGCCCATCATTCGCTTTATGCCATCGTTTATTTGATACTCTCCGCCATTGATAATATCATTATCCAAAACATATTGCAATTCCTTTTTAAGGACACCGACATCCTTGAAATAATAAATACCAATAACAGCCAAATCCGAAACAAACTCTTGGGGCTTTTCAACCAACTCCACAATCTCATTTTGTTCGCTCAATTTTACTACTCCAAATGCCTCTGGCTTGTCCACTTGTTTCACCCAAATAACACTATCCGCAGATGTATCCAAATCAAAATCCGCTCGTATTAGCGTATCCGCATATGCGATAACCGCAGGGCCGCTTAAAGAGTCCTTTGCGCTCATAATGGCGTGACCTGTTCCCAAAGGTTCGTCTTGTCTGTAAATGGACCCCTTGGCACCTAAACTCTCCGCCAATTGCATAAGACTGTTCACAACATCCTCTCCAAAAAAAGCAGGGTCTCCCAAAATAAACGCTACCTCTTCTATCTGTTCCCCTAAAACTTTGGCAATATCACTTACCAAACGATGAACAATGGGTTTTCCGGCAACCGGAATCAAAGGTTTTGGAACTGTTAAAGTATGTGGTCTTAATCGGGAGCCTCTTCCCGCCATGGGTACTATTATTTTCATAGTATTGCCTGCGAAAGCAGGTATCTTTTTAATTGAACTTAAGTTATTTTAATTTATTGAAATTTAAATTCCAGTTTAGGCTTAAATCTGCCCAGCTGGGATTCATTTCTTCAATGAGCTTAATTTTCCAATTCTTTTTCCATTTTTTAAAACTCCTTCCCCTGCCTATAGCCTCCATCCCATCATCAAAGGTCTCAAAATATATTAATTTATCACAGTTGTATCTAGCGGTAAAGGATTTTGGATAGACCTTTAGTTTGTGTTCTTTTACCCGTTCATCAAGATTGTCCGTCATTCCAATGTAGATTGCGCCATTTGGTCTATTGTTCATCATGTAGACGTGCCACTTTTTCATTGAAGCAAACAAAAGATTCCTGCTTTCGCAGGAAATTATTTCACTCCTGTGCTTCCAAACCCTCCAGCGCCTCTATCCGTTTCAGAAAGAGAATCTACTTCGGTCCATTCTGCTCGTTCATGTTTCGCAATCACCATTTGTGCAATACGCTCCCCATTTTCAATGGTAAAATCTTCCGATGAGAGGTTCACCAAAATTACACCAACTTCTCCCCGATAATCGGCATCAATGGTTCCCGGGGCGTTTAAAACCGTAATTCCCTTTTTTGCCGCAAGCCCACTTCTTGGCCTAACCTGTGCCTCAATACCAATGGGAAGTTCAATAAAAATACCTGTTGGTATTATTTTTCTTTCCAGAGGCTTTAGCCTTATTGGCTCTTCAATATTGGCCCTTAAATCCATCCCGGCCGAGGCCATCGTTTCATAATGGGGCAATTGATGTTTTGATTTATTGATAATGTTAACTTTCACGCTGTAGAAATATGGTCCTTAATTTGTCTCCTTCCATTTTGTAAACTAGTATCAAAAATAGCAAAAGTAGTACCCCTCCTGCTATTAAATTTCGATTAAAAGCGTAAAAAGACAAAGCAGAAAACAAAATTGATATGGATAGATAGAATGTTATTTTTCGCATGTTATAGGGCACCGGATAATACTTTCTTCCAAAGTAATAGGAAAGCAGCATCATGCTACCATACGCTGCCAAAGTAGCCAAGGCCGAGGCCAGATATCCAATTTTTTCAATAAAAGCAATATTAATGACGAGAGTTATCAGGGCTCCAATGGAAGAAATATAGGCCCCGAACTTGGTTTGATCGGTAACCTTGTACCAAACGGACAGGTTATGATATATTCCTAAGCATAGGCCGCCCAATAATATAATGGGCACCACGTTCAATGCCTCCCAGTAAATCGCGTTTCTGATCAATAGTTTTCCCAAAACATCGATGAACACGATTACCGCCAATAATATGATACTTCCCAATATCACAAAATAATCGGTAATCTGGGCATAGGTCTTCTGTGGTTTTTCAGTCTTGGCATGGCTAAAGAAAAAAGGCTCCACTCCCATTCTAAAAGCTGTTCCAAACAAGGTTATAAAAAGTGCCAGTTTATAACACGCACCATATTTGCCCACTTCAGTCTCCGCAATATCCTCTGGCAGGAGCGCTGTCAATAAAATCTTATCTACAACCTCATTTATGGTAAATGCAATCCCGGCTACCATAATAGGTCCAGAATACTTGAGCATTTGCTTCCATAAGCCAGAATTAAATTGATAAGAAACTTTAAAGTACGTAGGTAAGAGCAGTAATAAAGTAACGGCACTTGCAATGATATTGGATATGAAAATATACTGAATCTCCCACCCCGCTTTATATATGGAACTTAAAAACCCTTCATCCGTATCCTGAACGGCCTTTGGCAAAATAATCAAGAAAAAAACATTGAATCCAAGGTTAACAGCAACATTAATAGTTTTTAGAATTGCATATTTCATTGGTTTTTCCTGTGCCCTTAAAAGCGCAAAGGGAATAATAACCAAGGCATCCAAAACCAAAATGTAGGTCGTGAATTTTATATAATCTACATTAATGTTGGTGACACTTGCCAAAGTTTCTTTTACTGAAAGTGCCAATATCAAAAACAACAATGAAGACACCAATAAGGAAATCAGGGACGTGGAAATAACGGATTTCTTGTCTTCTCCTTTATGATAAAATCGAAAAAATGCGGTTTCCATTCCATATGCCAAGAAGACATTGAAAATAGCGATCCAAGCGTAAATGTTTACATATTGACCATAGCCTGATGCATTCTCAAAAACAGAGGTATACAGTGGGAGCAAAAAAAACGAAATGACTCTTGGCAAAACAGTTGCCAGGCCATATACAAAAGTTTGTTTAAAAAGTTTCTTTAATGGGTTCAATGGGAATCCGTTCGTTTAGAAAGCTTCTGATAAGGTGGGTACAAGTTACATAAAACCCCTTACTTATCATGGTGCCACAACTATTTGAATGCCTATTGACCGTGGCTAGTAAATAATTTATATCTTTTAAGTGTAAACCACTGCTCTCATGAAAGTCTTAACTAATCAAATTTCATTGCTTATCTCCATACTGCTGCTAATTTCTTGTGGTAAAAAGAAAAAGGAAATAGAAACTGCCGCCAATGAAAAACCCAATATCATCTTCATCATGTCAGATGATCATGCCTATCAGGCTATAAGCAGTTATAGCAGCCATTTAATTGAAACCCCTAATATTGACCGAATTGGCAAAGAGGGCATCGTCTTTACCAATGCTTGCGTATCCAATTCAATTTGTGCGCCTTCCCGAGCCACCATTTTAACCGGAAAGCATACTCATATTAATGGGAAGGTCGATAACCAAATGCCTTTTGATACCACTCAAGTAACCTTCCCACAATTATTTCAGCAGGCAGGATATCAGACCGCAATGTTTGGAAAGCTCCACTTTGGAAACAACCCAAAGGGTGTGGACGAGTTTATGATCTTACCAGGACAGGGGTCCTATATCAATCCTGATTTCATCACAAAAAATGGGGATACCACCCGAATTGAAGGCTATGTTACCGATGTAATTACCGACTTGACTTTGGACTGGTTGGACAAAAAAAGGGATACGTTAAAACCTTTTATGTTGATGTATCTGCATAAGGCCCCACATAGACCATGGTGGCCCAGACCGGACAAGTTCAGGGAGTTTTTGGGCAAAAAATTTCCGGAACCTTCCTCACTATTTGATGATTATAAAAACAGGGGTACCGCGGCCAAGACCGCAGAAATGAATTTGCTTTATGATATGATGTACAATCACGATAGTAAAATTAGACCGGAGGTTACGCAGCGCATGAAAAATTTGGATCCTTTTGTAAGGGAATATGAGGGTGGTTTTCACAATCCGTACACCCATCGTATCAATGAAGAACAAAAAGCCTTATACGAGCCTATTTTAGATAAGATCAACAAAGATTTTGAAGAGCATTGGCCCTCCATGACCAACAAGCAAAAAATGCAATGGAAATACCAGCGTTATATGCAGGATTATTTGGCTTGCATCTCTTCTGTGGATGACAATGTAGGACGCCTATTGGAGTATTTGGATAATAACAAACTATCTGATAATACTATGGTGGTATATACATCGGACCAAGGTTTTTATTTGGGAGAACATGGATGGTTTGATAAGCGATTTATTTATGACGAGTCTTTTAAAACACCCTTATTGGTGCGTTGGCCCAATAACATCAAACCCGGAATAACGAGTGAAGAAATGGTGCAAAACCTGGATTTTGCCCAAACCTTTTTGGAGGCCGCACAAATTGAAGCTCCTGAAGATATGCAAGGGGAAAGTTTAATCCCACTTTTAACTTCCAACAATAACGATTGGACCCGGGATGCGGTGTATTACCATTATTACGAGTATCCGGCTGTGCATCAGGTAAAAAGGCATTATGGAATCGTGACCATTGATTACAAATTGACACATTTCTATTATGATGTAGATGAATGGGAACTTTATGATCGTAAAAATGACCCCCAAGAAATGAACAATGTATATGATGACCCGGCTTATACCGATATTGTTGCGGAACTTAAGGTAAAGCTCAAAAAGCTACGTATACAGTATAAAGATTCGGATGAATTAAACAAGAAATACATCGATATCCATCACGCCAACAGTATTGATTCTCCGTTACGGAAATGATGTTGACAGTCTTAAATCAGTTCTAAGTAATCAGTGAACAGTTTTCAGGTGTCCGATGTCAAAACACTGAACTCATAACTCACTGCTCGTTTTTCGTTGCTGGTTGATGGGTCAGAAATTGGATATGAGATGTCAGTCGTTAGTAGCTAGTTGTTAGTGAATTAGTGGGTCATTGTTAATTGTTCACTGCCCATTGTTTAGATTTCTCACACTTCTCCGCTCGGTTCGAAATGACAAAAACATCTCAATGTCATTCCGACAGAGCACAGCGACGAGGAATCCCTAAATTCAAAATAAAAAAGATTTCTCACGCTCTCCCGTCTTTGGCGGATCGGTTCGAAATGACTTTGACGTTGTTCGGTTCTCTGCTTTCAGATGTCTGATGTCTGATGTCTGATGTCTGATGTCAAAACTCTTAACTATTAACCGTTTACCAATAAAAATCTATTCGAGATAATTTGTGGAATTCGTGTCTATTAGGATTCCCCATGCCATCGGCATTGATTTTCCTTTGAACAAGTAAGTTTTTACCGTTATAAAGTCCCTGCCCGATCCATTCGTCGCATAGCCATGGTCGCAAAAACAAAGGCAATCAACAAAAATATTGCACCAAGGGCATAGGGAGCTCCTGGAAAATAAAGGGAGTTCTCTGGGCGAATAAAATAATAGAAAACGGACGAAAATGTCAATTGCCCCAAAATGGCCGTTACACTGATCAAACTGGTAATGGACCCTTGTAGTATTCCTTGTTCATTTTCAGAAACCTGGTTCGATATAATCCCCTGAACTGTGGGTCCTGCAATACCTCCCAAGGCGTATGGGATCAGGAAGGCGTACAACATCCAAGGTTCATCTGCGAGTGAAAAAAGAAACATCCCCAAAGTCCAAAGAAGAAATCCAAAAACGACTACTTTTCTTTTACCAAACCATTCCACCGCCTTCCCTACCAGGAACCCTTGAACAAAAGCTACCAATAGGCCCACGATAACCAAAGAAAGTCCAATCTGTTTTGGACTCCAACTGAATAGTTCTATGCAATAATAAGACCAAACGGAGGGCAAGGCCTGTCCTGCCAAATTTGCTAAAAAAAAGGCAAAAATCAATAGCAGCACGCCCTTGTAATTTCGAAGTGCGAACAACGAAACACCTGGAATCATTTTTTTAAAATCGATAGGCCTTCTGTTCTCCTTGGATAAGGATTCGGGCACGACAAAATACCCGAACAAAAAGTTCGCAAAAGTCAACCCTGCCGCAATATAAAATGGAAGCCTGATATCGATATCACCAAAAAAGCCTCCTATACCAGGACCAATAATGAATCCAAGACCAAAAGCTGCTCCTATCAAGCCAAAATTCTTGGCCTTTTCTTCCGATGTACTAATGTCTGCAATATAGGCAGATGCAACCGTAAAACTTGCTCCCGTGATTCCTGCTAAAAATCGTCCAACAAACAGCCATAAAATTGTAGGTGCCCAAGCATGGATCAAATAATCAATACTCAACCCTAGCAGAGAAAGTAATAGAATTGGCTTACGTCCAAACCGATCCGATATTTCACCCAAGATCGGTGAAAAAAGAAATTGCATTCCCGCAAATGCAGTAGTTAACCACATGCCATAAATAACGGCCATATGATTGCCTTCTCCTGTTAACTGCATAATGAATTCTGGAATGATGGGTATTATGATTCCAATACCAATAACATCTACCAAAATGGTAATGAAAATAAATAGCAATGCCGTTTTCTTGGTTTTCATCATACGGTAAAAATCGGATAAAAAAAACCCGCAATTAATGCAGGGTCATTCTATTTTTATCAAAGATTGATGGACCTAGTTGTTCAACGCTTCGGCTCTTTGAGCATTTGGCTTCACTCTGTTACGCCTAATTGTTCAACGCTTCGGCACCTCCCACAATTTCCAAAATCTCATTGGTAATCGCCGCCTGACGAGCTTTGTTATAGGTTAATTTTAACTGATCTCTAAGTTCCGTGGCATTGTCGGTTGCCTTGTGCATCGCTGTCATACGTGCGCCATGTTCACTGGCAAAAGAATCACGAATAGCTTTGTACAATTGTGTCTTTAATGATTTTGGTATCAACTGTTCTACAATCTCTGGCTTAGATGGTTCAAATATATAATCTGCAGCGCCTGATGTATCTCCTTCAACGGGAACCAAAGGCAAAAACTGCTCTGACATTACAATTTGTGTTGCCGCATTTTTGAACTTATTGTACACCAATTCAATGCTATCATAATTTCCTTCAGTAAAATGATCCATTAAATTCTGGGCAATTGCAGCTACATTGTCAAACGTTAAATCATCAAAAACCTGACTATGATTTGCTATTACACTTCCTTTTTTTTCTAAAAGATCATTTCCTTTTTTCCCAATCGCCATAAAATCTACCTGCTTTCCGGCATAAGTATCTTCAAGTAGCAAGTTGGATTGTTTAATAATGTTGGAATTGAAAGCGCCACACAATCCCCTATTGGATGTTATGGCCACAACCAATACTTTATTGATCGCTCTGTTATCGGTAAACTTACTTCCGGCATCGCCATCTAAACTTGCACTAAGATTCTGCAATAACTCAGTAAGCTTGTTTGCATAAGGACGCATTGCAGTAATAGCATCTTGGGCTTTTTTCAACTTTGCAGCAGAAACCATTTTCATGGCACTGGTAATCTGCATGGTCGATGATACCGTTGCTATCCTGCTTCTTATTTCTTTTAGATTCGCCATTCTTCAAGTTATGAGTTAAAAGTGTTGAGTTAAGAGTTTTTAATTATAGCCACTAAAATCCTTATTAACTCTTCACAATTGTTCATCATTTCTTTAGGTACTTTTCTTCCAGTCGCTTCTAAAATTTCCAACCAATATTTGGTTTCATCAGCTTCTTTTAAAGCAATACCAAACTTATATTTAAAATCTTTTGAGCTAACCCCTCTTTAAGCTTCTCTTGTATTTGCTCCAATACTAGTTCCGCTTCTAAGCAATTGAGATGCTAGTTCAAAATCTTTGTTTTCTTTTAAATCATCACAGAATCGTACAATATCACACGCAAATTGAAAGCTTTTTATCCTAATTGGACTCTCATTCAATTTACTCATAACTCTGCACTCATAACTCCTAATTATATTTTCCAGAAAGATCTTTGCAAACAGCGGTCAATGTATCCGTTACCTCATCGGTCAATTTTCCTGCTTTTAAGGTATCCAATACATCTCTGTGCTTGGCATTCATAAATTCTATAAAGTCTCTTTCAAACTCTTTTATTTTATCAACAGGAACATCTCGCAACAAGTTTTTAGAACCTGCAAAGATAATGGCCACCTGATCTTCTACGGTAAAAGGATCGTTTTGCGCTTGTTTCAAAATCTCAACGTTTCTACGCCCTTTTTCGATTACATTCAAGGTAGCAGCATCTAAATCTGAACCGAATTTGGCAAATGCTTCCAATTCACGGAACTGCGCTTGATCCAGTTTTAATGTACCTGCAACTTTTTTCATGGACTTGATCTGAGCGGAACCACCAACACGAGATACAGAGATACCTACGTTAATCGCTGGTCTTACCCCTTGGTTAAACAAGTCTTGCTCCAAGAATATTTGTCCATCCGTAATAGAAATTACGTTGGTTGGAATATATGCTGATACGTCACCTGCCTGTGTTTCAATGATTGGAAGTGCAGTCAATGAGCCTCCTCCTTTTACCATTGGTTTTAACGCATCGGGCAAATCGTTCATGTCTTTTGCAATGGCATCATCCGCAATCACTTTTGCAGCACGTTCCAACAATCTTGAGTGTAAGTAGAAAACATCACCAGGGTACGCTTCACGTCCTGGAGGTCTTCTTAATAGCAATGAAACTTCACGATAGGCAACTGCTTGTTTTGATAAATCATCATAGATAATCAAAGCTGGTCTACCTGTATCTCTAAAGTACTCTCCGATAGAAGCACCGGCCATTGGAGCATAAACCTGCATTGGAGCAGGATCAGATGCATTTGCAGCAACTATGGTGGTGTATGCTAAGGCGCCTTTATCTTCCAACGTCTTTGCAATCGCTGCAACGGTAGAGGCTTTTTGTCCAATAGCAACATAAATACAGTATACTGGTTCTCCAGCATCGTAAAATTCTTTTTGATTTAGAATGGTATCGATACAAACTGTAGTCTTACCTGTTTGACGGTCACCGATAACCAATTCACGTTGTCCTCTACCAACCGGAATCATAGCATCCACAGCTTTGATACCTGTTTGTAATGGTTCACTTACCGGCTGACGGTAAATTACACCGGGCGCTTTACGCTCCAAAGGCATTTCGTATGTATCGCCAGCAATTGGTCCTTTACCATCAATTGGTGCGCCAAGCGTGTTTACCACACGGCCAACAATTCCTTCACCAACATTAATAGATGCGATACGCTGTGTTCTTTTTACGGTAGCGCCTTCCATTATTTCTTTGGATGGACCTAACAATACAACACCAACGTTATCTTCCTCAAGGTTAAGAACTATACCTTCCATACCACCAGCGAACTCCACAAGCTCACCATATTGAACATTGGAAAGTCCATACACACGGGCAATACCATCACCCACTTGTAATACGGTACCTACTTCATCTAAAGAAGCGGTAGCTTCAAAACCTGATAATTGCTTTTTTAATATTGCTGATACCTCAGCTGCTTTTACTCCTGCCATTTTTATAGACTATTTGTAAATTCTCTTTTTAATCCGTTCAATTTGTTTGCTACACTTGCATCATATTGCAAATCTCCCACGCGCAATACAAATCCACCTATGATGCTTTCGTCAATCTTATTTTCTATGGTGACCTTATTACCGGTCATCTTGGTTACCTCTGCCAATATTTTCTTTTCCAATTCTCCTGTAAGCGGAATTGCTGTGGTAACATAAGCTATGTCTTCTCCTTTTAATTGCTCATGGAGAATTATGTATTTTAAAGCAACTTCTTGCAATAATCCTATTCTTTTGTTGCTTGCCAAAGTGCTAATAAGTCCTTTGGTGATTTCTTGGGAACCCTTAAAAATTTCCTGCAACGAATTCTTTTTGATCTCCCCTTTTACAACTGGGTTTTCCAAAAGGTTTCGAAGCGCTACATTTTCAGTAATTACAGCTGCTATTTCTCGCATGTCTTTTTCCACAGCATCTGCTGCTTTCTTTTCGATAGCGAAATCCAAGGTTGCTTTTGCGTAGCGTATGGCTGCTCTACTTTCGTTCATCTTCTTCTAGTTCAATTTGATATCACCCAACATATCATCAACCAACTTTAGTTGCTTCTTCTTATCGGATAATTCTCCTTTGATCACTTTTTCTGCAATGTCTACTGAAAGGTTGGCCACTTGTGCTTTAATGTCGGCAACGGCCGCTTTCTTTTCGCTTTCAATAGTGGCTTGGGCTTGCTTTATCATTTTATCCCCTTCAGATTTAGCCTGTTCTTTAGCCTCCGCAACGATTCCTTCTTTTAATTCTCTTGCTTCTTTAAGCATTGCATCTCTCTCTGCTCTTGCTTCCTTAAGAATACGCTCATTGTCCGCTTGAAGGTTCTGCATCTCTTTCTTGGCATCTTCAGCCGACTCCAATGCATCTTTGATGGATTTTTCTCTATCGCTAACTGCTCCTAAAATAGGTTTCCAAGCAAACTTTCTTAAAATCCACAAAAGGATTAAAAATGTAATTGCTGTCCAAAAAACTAATCCAAACCCTGGGTTTACTAAATCCATTTCTTAGTGTATTAACTAAATCAAATTTTGTCTTAACTATAAATAAAAGATACAGAAGCAACCAACCGTTACTTCTGTATCACAAAATTACTTAAGCTGCAGGAGCTGCTTGTAATAAAGCAACAACCACACCGAATAACGCTACCGCTTCAACGAAAGCAGCAAGAATAAGCGCGGAAGATTGAATCTTTCCGTGCATCTCTGGCTGACGAGCCATAGCTTCCATAGCTTTCCCACCGATGTTACCAATACCAACACCAGCTCCGATAGCTGCTAAACCAGCTCCAATAGCTGCGATTCCATAAATAGTCATACTACAAAATTTAAATTAATGATGTTCTTCTTCTGTTGCCATTCCAAAATAAAGGGCTGACAATATTGTAAAAATATATGCTTGTATTGCCGTTACGACAATCTCTATTACGGTTATAAACAATGAAAATGCCACAGAGATTGGAGAAACCCAAACGGTTTCAAAAATGAAAATCAATGACATCAACGCCAAAATAATAATGTGACCCGCTGTAATATTTGCAAACAAACGAATCATCAAAGAGATTGGCTTAGTAAAAATACCTATGAGCTCTATTGGCATTAAGAATATTTTCATTGGCACAGGAACTCCTGGCATCCAAAAAATATGTTTCCAGTAGTTTTTGTTACCACTAAAAGTTGTAATGATAAAAGTGAAAACTGCAAGGGTCATAGTGAAAGCTATGTTTCCACTAAGGTTAGCTCCATTTAAAATTGGGATAAGACCAAAAATATTATTAATCCAAATGAAGAAAAATATCGTCAATAAGTAAGGCATGTACTTTTTGTACTTGTGCTCCCCTATCATTGGCTTTGCAATTTCGTCACGCACAAACACAATTAGTGGTTCTACAAAACCAGCTATCCCCGTTGGAACTTTGTTTTCTGATTTTTTATACACTCTTGCGGCAGAAATAAAAATTAAAAGGAGCACCAACACAGAAACCCACATCATAAAAACGTTTCTAGTAATAGAAATATCCAATGGTTTTGAAGCGTTTGTTGGATGATGTTTATCATCGAACATTACGGCTATGGCACCATCGTTCAATTGATATATTTTCTCGTGTAGCTTTACAAACTTCCCTTCATTTTTCTCAACGATTACCTTTCCCTCATCATCATGATGAAACTCACTAGACATGAATGTTGTAAGACCATTATCTGTCCATAAAATTATTGGTAAAGGAAGCGATATAGGTTTGTCATCAATATCAATAATGTGAAATTCATGTGCATCTTTTACATGATGCATGATCATCTCATTCGGATCAAATTTTTTGTTTGATTCCGTATCATCTTTATCTATGGCAAAACCAACAATAGGTAGTGTAAGTAAAAATCCTAAAAAAACTGCCTTAAAAGTACTTATTCGCATTCGTTCGTCAGATTAAAAAAACTGCCCTAAAAAATTCGGTGCAAATGTACATTACATTATATTAATTGACAAACAATAATAACATGGATTATTCGCTGGCTAAAAACTGATTAATACTATAAACTTCAAATGCTAAAAAGATGAAATAGGGGATAAAAAAATTAACGGCATCACCAACCTTATTAGTTGCCTCTGACAGAAATAATGGAAGTAAAAAAACAACAACCAAAACCATCTTTAAGATCATCAGTGTTATAAAAGAATTAAATACCTGAATTTTCCCATTAGAAAATCGAAAATTAATAATGGAATAGACAATTAATACTGATATAAAATGAAACACATAAATATTCCAAAGTGGTATTATAAGCGCTCTATCAGGAAGCAACGCGTCTAGCAAATAGGCATGAAGCAAGTAAAGTACTGCAGTTCCTATAATTAACTGCAGCATAAAAAGCAATTGGCGCTTTCTAAAAGATTCGTTCATAGTCTTTAACGATTAGACATCTTTATAATCTGTCTAATGACAAAATATATAGAAATTAAAACCGCAAATAAAGAACAAATAACAGTATAGATAGGATGCTTATTCGGGAATTTTTCATCTAAAAAAATACCTAAATATGTGCCCCCACCAATAATAGCTATCATTTGGAAAGCAATTCCAGAAAATTTAGCATAGCTGTTTAATGGGCGTTTCCCCTTAGGAGACTTTTGCTGGCTCATTGGTCTTTGTGGACTGCAGTCTTTGTGTTGGCGCGGAAGCTGTAGCTCCTTTGCCCATGGTACAGGCAGCATTAAATGTAGCACCGGGCTCTACGGCCAATTTAGAGACACTTACAGTTCCTTCAATAAGGGCAGATGCTTTTAATGAAAGTAGGTCATTCACCAAAAGTTCGCCATTGAACTTCCCTTCAATATCAGCGCTTACACATTCTACCTTACCTTTAATATAGCCATCCTTGCCAATGACAACTTTTCCGGACGTTTTCACGTTACCTTCCAATTTGCCGTCGATTCTAAAATCGGCCTCAGAAGTAATATCTCCTTTTATTTTGGTATTCTTTTCAATTCTGTTGGGTTGTCCTCCAAATTCTGTCATAGGGCGTGGTTTTTTGTTGTCAGAAAACATGGTATTCTAAGGTTTTGGGGTTAAAATTTGTTCTTTGTAGGATTCTAAATTCTTGTGGACCTGAATAATTTTGTAATTGTCTGATAAAACTACAAAATTCTCATCTTTGATTCGATAGTCCTTGTTATTTTTTATAAGTTCAGCATAGCCTAGGGCAAAATCTTTGGATTTAAATCCATGTACCACCACAAATTGGTCTTCCAAATTATAAATATCCTTGGATATAATGTTTTTATATTTTAAATCGACTATGGATTCCTCCAATCGCTTCTTTAATACCAATGCTTTTTTATTATCCTTTATTTTAAACGGGAAAACCACTTTCCAATTTCCTGATCCCGATGTTCCCGTTTCAGGTGAAAATTCTTTTTTGGCCAATTTTGGCAATTGTTCTGCCACCATTTGTTCCGCTTTTTTACCTTCAGGGTTGTTAGGATAGGTTAGGGCCACATAGTTGAGCGCTTCCGTGAAAGACTCAAAACCTTGGAGCCTGCCAATGGCATTCGCTTTCAGCATCTCAAATTTGGGCACAATGCGGTCTCCTGTAAACTTATTTATATAATCTTGCGCCATTGTTATTACTTGCAAAAACTCCTGTTTCTGGTAACGTTTGTACAATGCCGCATAATGGGCATCTGGACTATCCATATTTCCTTCCAATACAGCCTGTGGATTAAGCAGTATCTCTGCATAACGGGTGTCTGGATGATTGGAAATGATCTCCTGTTTCATTTGCAATGCCAACGGGCTCTCCGCTTCTTCGTAAATTTTGTAGAGATTGTACTTTGATGGCAAAACCAATCGTTCTTCAGGATTGGAGGCCAAAACACGTTCCAGTTTGGACGCGGCCAATACGTTATCCTTAAACTTCTCCTTGTATATTAACCCTAGTTGATAGTTGGCAAAATTTCTTTCTGTTTTCAAACTATCAATTATGGTATCATCCGTAGGTATTTGTCCTAAATAAAAATCCAGCGAATATTTTTGAGTCTCCAAAAGCCCTTCTGGAGATTGTTCATTGGCCAGAACTTCTTCTCCCGTTGCTTCGGAAGGTAAGGTCCTGTTTTTATTGCTCCATCTCCAGTCATCTTCCAAAACACGCTCTCCCCAACGGGTTTTGAAATCATTTTTACCATAGCCAAGACTGGTAATATTGTAGAAGTAAAATTTACCCTTGTTCTCTTTTCCTCCTTTGCTTTCAGCAAAAGCGGCAAACCCGGCATTGGCCCGTTCCAATTTCTTTTGTTCGGCTTCTTTCTCCTTTTGTTTTAGCTCGGCAATTACTGCTTCAAAGTACACTTTGCGTTCTTCCTCGGGCATGTTGTAAAGGGTAATTACGCTATCGGAATATTGAACAATGTCTTCATATTTAATAACATCTTCAAGGTTGTCCAACTTCTTCTTAATGCTTCGATATTTTCTGGTATTTTCTGCTAGATTGGTCAAAGTGCTATCGTAATACGCACCCGAAATTTTATACTCATCCAAATCAAAGTTATAGTCTGCCAAGCTTTGATAGTTTAAAGCATTTAATTTGCGTTCACCCTGTGTAGCTTTCAGCGACTTGTTGAAATATGCAATGGCCAAACTATCGGACCCGGTGCCCAAGTGAAACTGAGCAATTTCTCGGTAAATCTTGTCCAAAAAAGGCCGATTCTCCCGATTCTCTTCCAAATCGGTCAGATATTCCAATAGCTCCTCTCCATTGGATTCCGTAATTTCAGTATTCTGGATTTTCTTTAAATGGGCATTGATCATATACACCCTTGGCGATTTCCGGTTCAGGGCGATTACCTTGTCAAAAGCATAATTTGCGCTATCCTTAAATCCCAATTGGTTGTATAATTGCCCAATAATGAATAGATATCTCCCCTTTTCTGTATTTTTTTTGGTGTAAGCCTGTGCTATTTTTAACTTTTGGATTGCAGTATCCTTTGCATTCAGGTTGATAAAGCATTGCGCCAAAACCGCATTGGCATCTGCATATTCTTGATCTTTTAAACGTTCAAACTTGAAAAGTCTTCTTAAATTTTTTATTGCCAACTCTGGATTATCCAAACGCATATTGGTCTTTTCACGCCAAATGGTCGCCGCATTCAGCTTATCGCTTTCCACATATTTTCTTAGAACATAGTTGAAGGATTCCAAGGCGGGAATATAGCGTTGATCAAAATAACGTGCCTTTCCTAAAAGCAAAAAAGCTTCATCAATCTGAGGATTGCGTTCCTCATCTGCAATATCCATACTATGTTTTTGGATGGCCTTGGTTGCTTTTTCCTCTGCAATGACGAAATTAGGGTTGTTATCCTCAGAGTCCAGTTTAATTTCATCGGTAACCTCCAAGCGCTCTACCGGAAGTACTTCCCAATAATCGTCCCTATAACTAGAATTTAATTCCTCGCGGCCTTGTTCAAATGCAATATTGCCATTGTACAGCGTATTGTACTCGGTATTTAGCGCATGCCAATTGCGGTTGATAAACTTATCTTTTTTTGTGGAACAAGCGTTAAAAACAAGTCCAGCTAAAATAGACGCTATTACAAATGTATGTTGGAGCTTCAAAATTATTGATAATAGTATCTAATGTAAACTGAAAAACGGCTAGATTATTATAAGGCTCATCGATAAAGTGCAATAATTTTTCTTGGTGCAAGAAAGATTGGCCAAAACATGGTGCTACCACGAGGTTGATCTGGAAAAATTTACCCTACTACGATTATATTTTGTCCTGTAAGCAACGGGAGATATTCCAGCATATTTTTTAAACACCGTCCTAAATGCTTTTTGATCGGCATAGCCCACCCCATACATAACCTCATTTACGTTTTGTTCTGTTGACTCGAGGCTGCGCTTAGCGGCCTCCATCTTTACACGCTGAATGTATTCCAAAGGTGTGTTTTGGGTAGCCTTTTTGAATCTGCGCACAAAATTTCGGCTACTAATGGCATACTTTTTTGCCAGTTGCTCCACCGATATTTTATCCTCCACATTACTTTCAATATATTTTTGGGCCTTCTTTATTGCAACATCATTATGGTTCTTTTGTCCTTGAAAGATTGCAAACTGGTTTTGGTCTACCCTATCTATATCAATTTCAAAAAACTTTGAGATATAAATAGCTGTTCCACGACCACAATATTTCTCCACTAAATGAAGCATCAGGTTTAAAAAAGAAAATGCTCCTCCACTGGAATAAATTCCATCTTCATCCGTCACAATTTTATTGGACACCAAATTTACTTTTGGAAACATTGCTTTAAACATTTCCATTGCGGCCCAATGAGTGGCACATTGCTTTCCGTCTACCAATCCTGTTTGTGCCAATACAAAAGCTCCCATGCACATACTGGCGACTTCGGCATTGTGTTTATTTCGCTGATTCAAGATCCAAGGAACAAAATCCTTATTGTCTTCTAAATCCTCAGCCAATTTATCCGGTCTAAGCGCTGGTATCAAAATTAAATCTGTCTTTTCAACATCATTAATGGTACTATTGCAATGAATACTGAACATTCCATTGTACAATGAATAATCATGCTCCAGCCCTACCAAATGAACTGCAAAAAAATCATCCTTTCTTGCGCCAGTTTGTTTTAAAAACTGATTTGCTCCCATTAATACCTTAAAGGGCCCAACAACATTGCTCAAAATAGCGTTCCCTTTGGGCACCAAAATGCTTACATGTACCATTCTCCACAATTTTAGTGCTATAAATGTAGTGGTAATACTTGGCACAATCAACCCTTAAAAGTGTCTTATTTGCCCTTTACTTGGCTTTTAGAGCTTTTGTAGTTTTGGATTATGGAGTTTGAAAATTTTAAGGAAATCCGAGAGCAGTTTTGTTTGAAACATCCCGAAGTTACCGAAGGCAAAATGATGAGCTCCCCTGCAATCCACTATAATAACAAGGTTTTTGCCTTTTTTTCAAGACAGAACAAAATGGTCTTTAAATTGGGGAAAGGCTTTCCTGAGGAAAAACATCATGCCCAGTTAAGAGCGTTTAGCCCTTTTAAATCAAAAAAGCCACTCACTGGTTGGTACGAGGCCGATTTTGAAGGCATTGAAATTTGGAAGGAATTGACCAGTATTTCCTTGATGAAAATTAAAGTGAGTTAAGTATGCAACATTTTTTTGTCCCTTATAAGGTAAAGGCCGAAGCTGTAGATACCATAAAGAAGGTAGTTGCCCGGTTTATTTCGAAAATTGAAAAAAATGAGCCAGGTACGTTGTTCTATAAATCATTTCAAGAAGAAGAAGACCCTACAAGGTTTGTCCATATTATGACCTTTGCTAATACTGAAGCGCAAAGAGCACATAAGAAAAGTGCATATTGTACCGAATTTACGAATGCATTATATCCCTTATGTGAAATAATGCCTCATCCCATTAATTATATTGAAATTCATTAAAACACCCTATATGATTTCGGAAAAGCATACCATCTTTTTTAAAGAACTCTCTAAAAACAACAATAAAGAGTGGTTTCATGCTAACAAAAAACATTATGAAAATGATGTGAAAGCACCCTTTCTTTTGCTCTTGGATAAGGTGTTGGAGATTATTACGGAATGGGACAACCGTTTTCCCCAGGATCCCAAAAAAGCAATGTTCAGAATAAATAGGGATGTACGTTTTTCAAAGGATAAAGCTCCTTACCATACCATTTTAAAAGCTGGGTTTTCACCCAACGGAAAAAAATCTATTTTACCGGGTTATTATTTAGGAATTGACGCTACAAGCATTCATGTTGGCGGTGGGTTATTCATGTTAAGAGGACCTGAGCTTAAGCTTGTTCGGAACCATATTGCAAAAGACCCTGATACTTTGGTAAAAATTACAGGGGCCACCTCGTTCACCCAAAGTTTTGGAAACCTTAGTGGGGAAAAGGCAAAACGACTGGATAAGAGCTTGCTTCCCACAGCGGAAAAAACAGCTTTAATTTACAATAAACAATTCTATGCCATGGCAGAATTTCCATTGGAACCCTTTTATGGTTCTGACAAATTACTGACGGAAATTTTAAACCATTTTGAGGCCATTAAACCTCTAAACAGCTACTTGAACCAAGCGTTCGAGTAAAATCGAGTTTATTTATTAATCATAAAATACAATTACAAAAATGAGTACAAAAGAAGTTGCAGACAAACTAGTTAGCCTTTGCAGGGAAGGCAAATATCCTGAAGCCTACGGACTTTATGCCAATGACGCTGTAAGCGTTGAAATGCCCGGAGTACCCAATGAGGTTACCGAAGGATTGGACAACATTCTAAAAGGTTTTGAACAATGGGCAAGCAACATTGAGGAATCACATGGAGGAACTGTTGGCGATCCTGTGGTAATGGGCAATCACTTTGTTGTTCCCATGACCAGCGATGTCACCTTTAAGGATGGTAGAAGGGTAAACATAGAAGAACTATCTATGTACCAAGTTGAAGGAGGAAAAATCAAAAAAGCCTCGTTTCATTACGATTCCTCTATCATGTTTTAGGTAAGAATATTGTCAGTTCGAGCGCATTCAAGAACTTTTTAAAGTAAAGGTTGTAAAAACCCTCTCGACTACGCTCGATGTGACAATTAGCGATAGAAAAAACGCTATTATCCCCCAAAGAAAGCTTCCAGCTCCTTTAAGGTCTCTGTTGAAGTTTGAATGTCTTTTACAATTTCTCCTTTGTTCAATACCACAATTCGTTCACAAACTTCGGTAACATGAATTAAATCATGGCTGGAAACCAAAACCGTGACTTCATTTTTAGCTGCCAATTCCTTGATAATTTCCTTTAAGCGAATTTGTGTTGTTGGATCCAAATTGGCAAAGGGTTCGTCTAAAATCACCACTTCAGGGTTGCCAATAAACGAAGCGACAATTCCTGCTTTTTTCTGATTTCCCTTTGATAAATCTCGCAAATACTTTTTCTGACCCAAAATTTCGCCATGAAAGAAATCCTCAAAATTGGAAAGCAATGCATCAACGTCCGCTTTGTTTCTTCCACGCAACTCTCCTATAAAATAAAAGTATTCTTCCGGTGTTAAGTACCCAATTAAAAAAGTCTCGTCAATAAACGCAGATGTAAAAGGTTTCCATGCTTCACTTTTATCTACCTGAACTTCATTATTGATGATATGACCCGTGGTTGGCTGAATCAAATCCAACAAAAGACTAAAAAAAGTGGTTTTCCCCGCACCATTGTTCCCTACAAGTCCAAAACTTTGACCTTTTGGAATCTCTAGAGATTCAATATTCAAGACCGTTTGCGATCTATATTTTTTGGTAAGGTTTTCCGTTTTAATCATGTTCAATTATTTTTAACTATTGTTGGCGTATTGAGCCAAGGTGGTTTTCTAACTATTCTTTTCCTTAAATCCAGCAATCATTCCGTATTTCTTTTTTCTATACTGTTCCGTAATCAAATCCAACAGGTAATTTTTTAGGGCAAAGCCGATAATCCCCATAACCGAAAGTGTTATTACGGCTGCTTCCAGCGATAGGAAGTAGTACAGTATTGTAAAAATTACAATCGGCGCACCCAAAACAGGCAACATAATTAGAAATTGTGTGGCACTGGTCCCCTGCATATTGCCAAAGGGACTCTTATCCAACTCAATCCTTTTCTTATTGAAAGAGCCAAAATATAGGATAACGGGAATGTTGACCCCCAAGTTATAAAGGGCTGAACCAAAATTTATGGCCAGGGCCTTCCAACCAAAATAGACGTAGGGAATGGTCAGAAAAAACATGACCACCACACTTACCGAAATAAGGGTTGCCTTGGATTCCAAATATTTTCTTAGGGGAATATTCTGGGACATCATCATGCCGTAATAACTACTGTCCCATGCTGGAATAAATTGCCCAAAATTGCTGAGAAATATTCCCGTCATAAAAATGCCCAGGAACACAAACATCGGCATCATGTTGGCATAGATTTCCTGGGTGTAAAAAATCAATCCATAAAAAACAAAGAGTAGGGATATAAATACCTGTGCCTTGGTCCGTTTATTGCGCCAAATCATTTTTAGATCTAACTGTAGAAAAGTTCCCATATCACCAAAGCGTTTGGTCCATGCCAAGTCTGAAGTTTTGGCCTCCTTGGATTTTACTTTAAGTGACGCATCCAAAAACAATTGCTTTCTGAGATATCGAAAATTATATCCATAAGCCAATGCTGCCAGTACCAGAGGAATCAAAAATGCCAATGGATATTGGTACAGGCTATGAAAAACAGGTCCGAAAAATTCCTTTATGGGCAATAGATTAAAAAAGTCCAACCCGTAAAGGGCAACAATTACGCCCCCAATTACAACTAGGGCCTTGTCGCTTTTATTGATAATGAAATTGACATAGTTGATACAAAGTACTATCCCAAAAATGGACAGCAACCAACAAATCACGTTAAGAGCCGGATACCCTTGAAATATAAGCACAACACCAAAGGGGAGGAAAAAGAAAGGGGCCATTAAATTATATACAGAGGTCCCCGATCTCCCTAAAATATAATGTGTTATGGTACTTTTACGAATCGGTGTGGTAAGCAAAGGCTTAATGTCCATTACAGGAAGTTTCTGCATAAAGTACCTAAAGAATAATTCTATCAAGACCCAGTATACCATATACTGACTTAACATCCACATTGGGTTTACTCTTGGAACGACTTTTTTAAGAAAGAGATAAAGTCCGGCACCAGAACCTATTAGAGATGCCAACAAGAAAATACCCATAAAAATCATGAACAGCTTTAACGCCAATCCTTTGCCAAAAGATGAAGATCTAAAAAAGGATTTCCACTGCAGTCCCAAAAAGCGTTTGAACATGGTTGGTTATTTTATAGAAGTTAGTACCTAAAATAGGTGATTTGTTACAAAAGGAGCGCTTTTTTCCAAATTCACTGTTCAAAATGGTGTTAATCCGTAATTTTGCAAAAAAAATTGATATTCCATGAGTGACTTTCATGCGCTAAAAATCTCGACGGTTGAAGCACTGACCCCAAATTCAGTTGCGCTTACTTTTGATATTCCCCAAGGTCTAAAGTCTGTTTTTGATTTTACTGCTGGGCAATATATTACTATAAAACATGAGGTAAACGGAGAGGAACTGCGCAGGGCTTATTCAATTTCGTCAGCGCCTTCATCTGGTAAAGTAACTGTGGGTATTAAAAAAGTGCCGGGAGGTACATTTTCTGTTTACGCTAATGAAAACATTAAGCCTGGACATGTTTTAGATGTGATGCCTCCTGAAGGACGATTTGTTTTTGAAAAGAATTCAGAACAGAAAAATATAGCCGCCTTTGCTGCTGGAAGTGGAATTACTCCAATTATGAGCATTGCCCAGACTGTTTTAGAGAGCAACCCGGAAAGTACCTTTGTGTTGGTATTTGGCAATCAAACTTCTTCTGAGACTATGTATTTGAATGGTCTTCAGGAATTAAGCAAAAAATATACCGATAGGTTTTTCATTCAGCACCTATATAGTCGTTCTCAGGAAGAAAACGCGCTTTTTGGGAGAATTGAAACCTCAACGGTCAACTTTATAGTAAAAAATAAATTTAAGACTAAGGTCTTTGATGCCTTTTATTTATGCGGGCCCGAGGATATGATTTCCACCGTCTCAGATATCTTAAAAAATAATGGTGTTCCAGAGAATGCCATTTTATTTGAGCTATTCTCAAGCGTTGACACTGAGGATATTTTAGCCGAAAATCTGGATGGTAAAACCCAAGTGGAAGTTCTTGTGGATGATGAAACTTTTTCCTTGACCATGGATAAAAAGGAATTGGTTCTTGATGCTATCCTAAAGGAAAATATAGATGCTCCGTACTCTTGTCAAGGTGGAGTGTGCAGTAGTTGTATTGCCCGAATTACCGAGGGTAAAGCAGAAATGGTCAAAAACCAAATATTAACGGATGGCGAAGTTGCCGAAGGGCTAATTTTAACCTGTCAGGCACATCCATTGACCACAACACTCAAGGTGGATTATGATGATGTCTAGGATATCTGTTGAAACGGGTTTTTACATGTCATATCTACAGATTTTAAGTCATTTTTTAAGAGAATATTACCGACTTGGCGGTCTGTAAAAAACAAATCTGTATGCGTTTTGTGTCTTTTATCGACAAGTCCTCGATAATAATCCGCTCTTTTTTAACCGATTCATTTTCAGCACCGACCGGCAGGTCGGTATGTTAAAATTGTGTTTTTCTGAAGAAAAATGTAATTCCCAAAACCTTTTCCGACTTAACGCAATATCGATATTTATCGTAAGTTTAGGGTAAGCATCTGTACCAGTGCAACAAAAACTAACTCAAAATACTGCTGTTCTCCTTTTTGCAAATTCTGCTGAAGAGGATTGCTATATAAAAAAAATAGCAGACAGTAAACGCTTATTTGATGCACTTACCGAACGTACTTTGCGTACGGTAAGGGCTACAGGGCTTCCCTTTTTTCATGTAAATGAAAAACAACAACTGGGCAACACTTTTGGCGAGCGTTTTTCCAACGCCATTCAAGCAATTTATGACAAGGGCTATAAAAATGTTATTACTATTGGTAATGACAGTCCTCAATTAAAAGCCTCGCATATTATTGAGGCAGAAAGACAATTACAACTTGGTAAAACCGTCCTAGGACCTTCTTCTGATGGTGGCTTTTATCTGATGGGGCTCCATTGTTCCAATTTTGACCCAACCTTATTTCTGAGATTGCCTTGGCAACGTTTTGGACTTTTCAACAAGATTTTCCAGTTATTTGAAAGTTGCAATTCGCATGTATTCAGGCTTCCTGTTTTACATGACATCGATACCAAGGAGGATATTGCCAACATATTGCGTTTTTCGAAAACAATTGCAGTTTCTATCTTAAAAATTCTTAGTTCCTTACTTAAAAGGCATATTCGGATTGTTTCCAAAAACATCCAAATACTTCAATATCATTTTACTTCTCTTTATTTTAACAAGGGTTCACCAGTCTTGATGCAATTTTCCTAAGCATCAATAAATAATGACATTTCTGTCATGTAAAAGACTAACGATTAAACCCATCAATGAAATACATTTTATTGTTTATGGTGTTGCTCATAGGAGTAAACAACCAAGCACAACAAACCGTATCGGGAAAGGTTACGGATACTAATAATGTTCCCATCCCTTTCGTAAATATCATTCTAATTGGTTCTGAAATTGGCACAACTACCGGTGAAGATGGTCTGTATTCCTTGGAAGTTCCAAGTGCTTTTACGGTTCTTAAATTTACGGTTTTAGGATACCGAACACACATCGTCCCAATCCATAGTAGAACAACCGTCAATGTGCAACTTGATGAATCATCCGAACAATTGGAAGAAGTGGTATTGACCGCTTTAGGTTTAAAAAGGGAAACCAAGGAGTTGGGTTATGTCGTCCAAAGTCTTGATGCCAAAGGTGTCACAGAAGTAAAGGCCGTTAATTTTTTAGATAATCTCGCGGGTAAATTGGCTGGGGTAACCATTAGCCAGGGCGCTACTGGAGTGGGTTCTACCTCTAGGATAAGTATTCGGGGAGAGGCCTCTTTCTCCAACAACAACCCTTTATTCGTAGTAGATGGTGTTCCCATAAACAACAATTCGGTTTTTAATTTCACCAACGAAGCGGCGGCCGGTTTTCAAGAGGTTGATTTTGGTAATGGCGCCATGGAAGTAAATCCAGATGATATTGCAGAAGTTTCAGTGCTCAAGGGTCCAAGTGCAGCTGCGCTATATGGAACAAGGGCCGCCAACGGTGTTATTGTTATTGAAACCAAAGATGGTTCAAAGAGCAAAGGTCTTGGCATCAGTTATAACACCAGTTTTTTTGTAGACTCTGCTTTTAAGTTACCTGAATTTCAGAACCAATACGGACAAGGACAGTCTGGTGTATTTGAATTTGTTGATGGACTAGGAGGTGGAACTAGTGATAATATCACCTATAGTTGGGGACCACGGTTGGATGTTGGCAATTTAATTCCTCAGTTTGATAGCCCCGTGACCCTGCCGGATGGAACTGTGGTAAGGGGAGGCGACACTTCATTATACACTGGTTTGCCCATTACTCCAACAGAGTTTCGTTCAAATCCTGATAATTTGAAGGATCTTTATGAAACAGGAACAACTTTTATCAACAATCTGGCGATTTCATCCGCTTTTGACAAGGGAAACTTCCGTCTTTCATTTACAGATTTACGAAATGAGTCCATTATTCCAGGTGTCAACTTAGATAGACAGACCATAAGTGCAAGGCTTACTTTTAAGCCAACGGAAAAGCTACGCATCAATTCATCCATCAGTTACGTAAACTCTCAAAGTGATAACAGACCATCAAGTGGATATGGTTCTGAAAATGTAAATTATTCCTTAGTTGCTTGGGGTCCGCGTTCTTTAAACATTGATAGTTTAAGAGATTATTGGCAACCTGGATTGGAAGGCGTTCAGCAATTTTCATATAACTATACTTTCTTTGATAATCCGTTTTTCATCCTGTTTGAAAACAGAAACTCTTTTAATCGAGATAGGGTATTTGGTAATGTTTCCGCTTCCTATGATATTTCGGATAACATAACCGCTACGATTAGGACAGGTATGGATTATTCTGATGAGCTTCGCCAGTTTAGACGTTCTTTTAGTTCCAATCGCTTTGCCAATGGTGGCTATGCCGAACATGATGTGTTCTACAGAGAAATCAATACCGATTTCTTGTTAAATTATAACAACACCTTTGGTGACTTTAAGGTTGATGTTTCCCTCGGTGGAAACCGTTTGGACCAAAAAGCGTTCACCTCACAATCGCAAACTACCAGTTTGGCACAACCAGGTATTTTTAGATTATCCAATGCGGCATCACCTTTAGAAGTATTTGAATTTGAGTCCAACAAACGCATCAACAGCTTTTATGGTCTGGCAAAGTTTGGTTACAAGAATTTCCTCTTTTTGGATATTACAGGACGCAACGACTGGTCAAGCGCATTGGCCACACCGTTTTCTGTAGATAACACTTCGTTCTTTTATCCGTCCATTTCCAGTAGTTTCATTCTTTCAGAAATTGTGGATCTTCCTCAGGCAATTTCATTTGCAAAACTTCGCGCAAGTTGGGCACAAGTTGGGAATGACACAAATCCCTATCAAACCACTGGTGCATTTGTAGCACAGACCCCATTTAATGGGCAACCGACATTTAGTGATCAAAATACAATTGCAAATCCCGATCTAAAACCCGAGCAGACCTCTTCTTTTGAAGTTGGTGCGGATGTTCGACTGTTTGGCGACCGATTAAACTTTGATCTCTCCTATTACAATGCCGTTACCAAAGATCAAATCATTTCCTTGCCCATAGGTATCTCGTCTGGTTTTACACAGCAAGTTGTCAACGGTGGTAAAGTACGATCCAAGGGCATTGAAATTATAGCTGGGATTACACCCATTAGCAATGAAGACTTTAGCTGGAACAGCACCTTCAATTTTAGCAGAAACCGTGCTACCGTAGAAGACTTACCGCAAGAAGCGGGACGATTGACCTTGGCTTTTTCCAGAATCTACGACAGTCAAAACCAAACGGTATTTTTACAGGTTGAAGAAGGCGGTAGAATTGGTGATCTATATGGAACAGGGTATTTGAAAAATGATAATGGTGATTTCATCTTAACGGATGAAGGGAGATATATTCCCGATAATAACTTGCAAAAATTAGGGAACAATAATCCAGATTTTATGTTGGGCTTTAACAATCAATTCCAATATAAAAATTGGGATTTGGGCTTTCTGTTGGATTGGCGTCAGGGCGGTATCATTATTTCAAGAACTAGAGCGCTGGGTAATGTTGGTGGTCAATTGGCAGAAACTGCTTTTAGACCAGAGGAAGGCATTGTTCCTGATGGTGTGGTTAATGTAGGAACTGTGGAAAATCCTGTTTTTGAGCAAAACACCCTTGCAGTTTCTGCAGAAAGTTATTACCGACAATTTTTTGATCGAAATCACGAAGAAAACAATGTGTATGACGCCTCTTTTTTAAAGTTGCGACAAGTATCCATTGGATATACTTTCAAAAGTTTTCAATTATTCCAAAATGATGCCAGCTTAAGGTTATCACTTATTGGGCGCAATCTGTTTGCCATTACCGAAAATCCACATTTTGACCCAGAACAATTTGCCGTTCAGGGGAACAGTTTTGTGGGCGGGGTAGAAGATTTGTCCTATGCTACATCACGAAGTATTGGGTTTAAAGCCGGGTTTAATTTTTAAGATGAGGAAGATGAAAAACACATACAACATAAGTACTGCTTTGATTTTTACTCTGGTGATGGCCACCTCATGCACCAAAGATTTTGAGAAAATAAACACCAATCCCAATCAGCCTTTATCCGTGCAACCCAGTCTGTTGCTAAGACAGGTTATTTATGATTATGGAGAGCAAATGTCTTACGAAGGTTTTACGGCCGGTAATCTTTTAGGGCAATACACTACCGCTTTGGACTTTAATCTTTTTGATCGACACGATTTAAAGTCGCCACAATTAGGAGGGAATCCATGGCCCATATTTTTCCAAAACCTAAGAGATAATGAAAGTGTAATCCAATTGGCATTGGAAAACGAAACTTTTGCCGTGTATGAAGGTCCCTCGCGAATTCTAAAAGCTTATATGGCAGCAGCGCTTACAGACCTTTTTGGTGATGTCCCCTATTTTGAGGCATTTCGCGGAAAGGAAGGGACCGTTACCCCTGTATACGATTCCCAAGAAACCATTTACACTGGTGATGATGGAATTTTGGACAACCTCGACAAAGGAATTGCCGCTCTGGAAAATTATGCTGGAAGCATTTCTCTGGAAGGAGATATTCTTTTTAACGGAGATTTAGAAAAGTGGATTCGTTTTGCGAATTCCCTTCGGATAAAATCCTTAATGCGAATCTCAAGTCGGACAGATGTTTCCAGTGATTTACAATCGATTTTTACGAGTGGGAATTTTTTAGCTGTGAATTCAGAAAATGCCATTTTTAATTTTACGGACGGAGAACCCAATAACTTCCGTCTAGCAAGATTGCGTATTGGCGACTTTAACAATTTTGTCCTATCTGAAACTATGGAGGAAGTCCTTGTTGGATTTAACGACCCAAGAATAGAAACGCTTTTTAGACCTTTTAGTAATAGTGATTCTGGAGAATTCAATGGATTGCTCAATGGTATTGATGCTACCCAAAATGCTGCTATGCTGTCTGACTATTCCTTGGCAGGAACCATTTTCAGGGAAAATACGGGGCAATTGGATGCCAATTTTATGACGAGTTGGGAAACTCATTTTTTATTGGCCGAAGCAGCGGAACGCGGTTTTATAACGGCAGACCCACAACAACTTTATGAGATAGGAGTAACACAGGCCTTCGAATATTGGCAAGTGGACCTTCCTACAGATTATTTAACCAATAACGCACCCTATGGTGCGGGCGGTGAAGCTTCCATTCAGCAAATCATCATTCAAAAATGGATTGCAAACATCATCAATGGTTATGAAGGTTGGATTGAGTACCGCAGAACTGGCTTTCCACAGTTAAAGACGATATCCGCAAGTTTAAACAATGATATCATTCCTGTTCGCATGCCTTACCCAGCAGAAGAAGAAGCGCTCAATAGTGTTAACTACGCTGATGCGGCTTCAAGAACAGATGGAAATAGTATAAACGTTCCCGTTTGGTGGGACAATAATTAGTAGTTAAGAAAAGGAAATGACTGAGGCAATTTTTTGGCAATGGGGTTTGGTAGTAGCATCTAGCTTGGTGCTGTTCCTAATTTCTCCTTTGGCCAAAAATACCAATCAGTTTTTTAATGCTGTTTATCAAAAAAAGACCCCTAATAGCTTTGTGCTTATGGGATCTTTGGTCATTTCATGGATCTTTGCAAAAAGTATTACCAATGCCGCCAATCTAGGCTTGGAATTTGGGATAGTGGGTGGCGCAGCCTATGCTGCATATTATCTGTCTTTTGCTGTAGCCGGTATTGTCATTTATAGGATGCGAAAATTTGGAGGTTTTAAAAGCATTCATCATTTTCTTACCTCTAAGTTTGGGAAAAGTGCCGTAGCCGTATTCTCTATTTTGATTATCATTCGTTTGTTCAATGAGGTTTGGAGCAATACCATGGTCATTGGATCCTATTTTGGAGCTATGGGTTCAAAACCCTATTACGTATCAATAATAGTTTTTACCGTGTTGACTCTGGCTTATGCCCTAAAAGGAGGCTTGAGCAGTTCCATATTTACAGATAGCATTCAAATGGTATTGTTCACCATATTGCTCCTAGTGATTTTATGGAATGTTTTTGCCGCAGATAGCACCTTTTCTGGTGAAACCGTGATAACATCAGGAATCTGGTCTTTTGAAACTGGGCTTAATTTGCTATTTTCCGCAGTACTTCAATCATTTAGCTATCCTTTTCATGACCCTGTATTAACGGACAGGGGATTTTTAAGTTCCTCAAAAATTACCTTAAAGAGTTTTCTTTGGGCCAGTATTATTGGAGGACTATGTATTGTTTTATTTAGTGTTATTGGTGTCTACGCTCAACATCAAGGCTTTGCAGGTCAGGCTGCCGTTGTTGTAGGCCAGTCCTTTGGAATTGTAATTCTGTTGGTCATCAACTTTATCATGATTACCTCAGCAGCGTCTACATTGGATTCTACTTTTTCATCTTTCTCCAAACTACTTTCAATAGACCTACAGCTTGGAAATAGCTTAAAATTTGGTCGCCTTGCCATGATATTAATAGCGCTCCTAGGAACTATTCCTATTTTTCTGGATGCTGAAATCCTTTCGGCCACCACAATCAGTGGGACTATGGTCATAGGCTTAACTCCAGTTTTTATGTTTTGGAAGAAATCACCCCCTAAAATAAGTTTTCATTTAAGCGTTTTCTGCGGTTTGTTATTTGGCTTTTTATTGATTTTAGACTGGTTTCCGGAATCCTTGATTTTCACCACAGGAAAGTATGCAGATTTGCTCTGGGTTAATTTCTGGGGTATTCTATGTTGTATCATCTTATATTTGACGCCTTTATGGATAAAGAAATAAAAAATATCGGCACAAAAAGCGGGAAACTGTTACTCTTTGGCGGGGTTTACAGCAACCTTCAAGCGCTGGAACAATTGATATCGATAGCGGAAGCGGAAGGTATAGCACCAGAAAATTGTATTTGTACTGGGGATATTACTGGGTATTGCGCCCAACCGGAAGAAACCATGACAACCTTTAAAAAGTGGGGCGCCATGAGCATTGCTGGAAATGTGGAGTTGCAACTGGCCAATGATAGTGAAGATTGCGGATGCGATTTTAAAGCTGGAGGTCGATGCGATAGTTTTTCCAAAATGTGGTTTCCCTTTACCAAAGGACATCTATCCGAATCATCCTTAGCATGGGTTTCACAACTTCCAGAGCATATAAGTTTTGATTTTGGAGGAAAAAAAGTAACCGTTGTTCATGGTACATATAGCAATGTATCGGAATTTGTTTTTGAATCGACCCAAAACAATATAAAAGAAAAATATTTTGAAGAAACAGAAGCCGATGTAATAATCGCTGGCCATTGCGGATTGCCTTTTGGTCAAACCATTGGGAACAAGCTTTGGCTAAACCCTGGGGTTATTGGTATGCCTGCCAATGACGGCACCCAGCGGGTATGGTATATGCTATTGGAAATTGAAAATGGAGAACTAAAATATACCCACAGGCCTTTTGATTATGATTACAATACCGCACAACAATTAATGTACAAAAACCATCTACCTGAAGCTTATGCAGATACATTGGCTTCCGGTATTTGGGATAATATGGAAATCCTCCCTGAACTGGAAAAAATGGGACAGGGCATTCCAATTCATTTTGATACTAATGCAACACAAAATAAAGAACCTAAAACACCTAAAAAGATGGCAGATTCGTATTACGACCCTAAGGACTTAAGAAAATTTGGGAAAATCACTGAATGGAGCGAGGAACTCGGAACCAAATTCTTTGACTATTATGGTAAGGTTTTCGAAGAAGGCGCACTAAGTGCAAGAGAGAAATCTTTGATAGCCTTGGCAGTTTCACATGTGGTAAAATGTCCGTACTGCATAGATGCTTACACCAAAGACGGTTTACAAAAAGGTATTACCAAAGAAGAAATGATGGAAGCCGTGCATGTAGGTGCCGCCATTGAAGGTGGTGCCACTTTGGTACACGGAGTACAAATGATGAACAAGTATAATAAATTATCAATGTAGCATAGTTGTTGGTTCATAGCAGCACCAACAACGAACAACTAAGGAGATATGGAAAAAAGTATATTGCCGCAGATAAAAAAAGCGGCCAAAAAGTCCATGAAGGCTCAGGACAATGAGTTAGCCGCAATCAATAAACAATTGGAAATCCTAAATGGTGGCGTTTTTGCAGACGGAGAGCTTCCCTATTTTAAGGATAAGATTGCAGAAATAGGACATTTCCCTTTACGTCCCAACAAGTTGGAAATCCTGCAGATCAATGTAGGCTATATGTGCAATCAGGTCTGTGAACATTGCCATGTGGATGCAGGACCTGACCGCAAAGAAATTATGACACGCGAAACCATGAAGCAATGCATAGAGGTCATTAAAAACACAGGGGCGCATACGTTAGATCTTACTGGCGGAGCGCCAGAAATGAATCCAGACTTTAGATGGTTTGTGGAAGAAACAGCCAAAGCCGGAATCAAAGACTTTATTGTTCGTTCCAACCTCACCATTATTCGTGCGAACAAGAAGTATTACGATTTGCCCGACTTCTTTAAAAAGCACAACGTGCATGTAATTTCGTCCATGCCGCATTATACCCGTGGTAAAACGGATAAGCAACGCGGGGACGGGGTTTTTGATAAATCGATAAAAGCCTTGCAAGAATTAAACGCCAGAGGTTATGGTATGCCTGGAAGCTCTTTACGTCTGGATTTGGTCTACAACCCCTCCGGCGCCTATTTGCCCGGAGACCAAATGGCAATGGAAAAAGATTTTAAAAAGGCTTTGGATGAGGATTTTGGGATTCAGTTCCACAACTTATTTGCCATTACCAATTTGCCTATTGCCCGCTTTCTAGATTACCTAGTTGCTTCCGAAAACTATGAAGACTATATGTATGCCTTGGTTGAAGCCTATAATCCTACTGCGGTGGCGAATGTAATGTGTACCAACACCATTTCTATAAGTTGGGATGGTTGGTTGTACGATTGTGATTTTAACCAAATGCTGGACCTTAAGGTAGCCAGCAAGGTAAAACACATTAAGGATTATAATGAAGACTTGTTGAACGACAGGAATATTATTATCTCACAACATTGCTATGGCTGTACCGCTGGTGCGGGCAGTAGTTGTCAGGGGACGGTGGCCTAGAAGCCATTGACTCCTTTTAAAGGAAAAATTACTAACTCAAATTAAAAAGCCGCTCATGCAAATCATGAGTGGCTTTTATACGTTTTAGGGGTGGCACTTATCGTTAAGTATAAGAAGCGTAGGGCAGGAGATAAGCACTTTTGCTTCGGTTTATTACTTAGCTAAGTATAAATATTTTGCTTTTATCTTATTTACTATAAACGCTAAATTTTATATTTAGCGGACTTTGTAAATATTCACAGACCTTTCGATTTTACCCTAAAGTCCGCATTACGTTTAGGTTCTGTTGGCAGTAGTGATTCTATTCCAAGTTTTTATCAACTATTGAGAATTGTAAATTATTTTTGACACCGACTTCCTTACACTTTTCAATAAATGATGTTTCATTATTTAGTGTGTGCAAAGTATATGGTTTGGCGCCATTTCCATGTTTTGTGTCTATAATGTGGTATAAGGTTATTTTTTTATAAGGACTGAGACTATCGGGTATAAATTTATATCTGTTCTCAGTATGATACCAAACTCCTTTATCTTGATATATAGAATCGCTCTCGCTTAAATATATTGTGTCTTTCAAATTTTTAATGGGGTAGTGGTCTTCACTATTGCGTTCCAATGAGCTGTACAAACTTTTTTCTATCGAATCTGCAATGAATGGGTGTTGCTTTGCAATTATGAATCTACTATCATAGGCAACGGCAAAGACGGTATGAGGAATTATTCTGTCCATAAGACAACCGTATACTTTGTCAGAAGTACAATAAACAATTTCTTTATTTTTTCTTGAATCTAGCCAATAGAGCCAATAATTTTTTATTAACGGTTTTTGAACGTAAGGGTTATCTCCAAACAAACAGCTTGTAAGGATTAGTCCTGTAAAACAAATTAATAGAATATTTTTCATGTAATTTTCAGCATTACTGCCAACTATTAAGATATGGTCCGTTTCAATGGACTATTTCGACCGATACTGAAACAAGTTCAGCACAAGTAAGTGAAGTTCGGGGAATTTTGGTTAAGAATCAAGCTGGAATGGATCAATCTATTTTATGAATTGATATAGGATTTTACAATCATACTCCTTTACACTATAGTTAGGCATGCCATTTATCCCAAAAAAGAATCCCTTAAACCGACCCGCCAGTCGGTCTGTTTTTTTGGATTCCCTTTTTTCGACTCTTTTTTTACTTTTCACCGATTTTTCTTACAACTACATCCTCGTTTCTTTCGGTTGGGTTTAATCTGCAGAATCTTTGTAACAGACTTAACGGTCTAATTAACCCAAAACCCAAATCTTATGGAAAAGAACCTAAAAAAACGCGAAACCATGCACCGATTGTGTGCCAAAGGCCTTGAAATCTTTCATGAAAAAGGTTATTACAACACTAGTTTAGATGATATCCTTAAAGAACTGGAATTATCCAAAGGTGCATTTTATCATCATTTTAAATCTAAGGAAGATTACTTCATCAGTATTATACAGAACCTCGTTGTCCAGAAAGTGTATGCCTTATTGGTGGAACCCTTAAATATGCAAGAGAATCCATTGCCTGCTATTTTGGACACCTTACAGAACGCTTTGGAACCAGGAAAACGCAATGAAATGGCCTATGGTTTTATGTTGAATGACTTTTTAACCGAATTCAACAAGCGTAACGAAGAAATCAGCACCTATTTAAAAGATATCATCAAGGTATGGGAAGTGAATTTGGTTTCGGTATTAAAACGCGGAAAATTGGATGGCCATATTGCCCGACATATAGATTGTGAGGGAGTGGCTACCTATATCATTGCTTCTTATTTGGGAATACGCTCCTTGTTTATGGATGGTAATACCAAACAGTTAAAGTACCAGTACGTACAACAGCTAAGACATTATTTTAGTTCTATTGCGGAGCGAAATGTAATGGCCTAGGATTCCAACAACCGATCAATTCTGGCTACTACCTGTTCCGGGCTTATGGATTGCATTGCTTTTTCATACCCTTTTGGAAGTTTATTTCCATAGACGGATGTAGGAATTAACGGAAATTGTTTGCGATCGGCCAATATTGCATTCTCCAAAGACTGATTAAACGGGTAAAACCCAGCGTAAGGATGTGTAACCCCCCAAAGCGTTACTACCGGAATACCATAATTTGCGGCCAAATGAGCGTTACCGCTATCCATGGCAAGCATAAGATCCAAATTCGAAATTAACCGAAGTTCTTGGGAAAAATCCAGTTTTCCCGCTGTGTTGATCACTCCTTTGAACTCTTTTTCTATAATTTGAAGCTGTTGCATTTCAGCCGTACCTCCGCCAAACAGGATGATTTTATACTTTTCGGTATTATTTAATTTTTTGATTGCCTCTTTCATAAGGGAAAGGGGGTACATTTTACCCTCGTGGGCTGCAAAAGGAGCTACTCCCACCCATTTTTTAGTATCTTGACCTATCAATTCCAGTATTTGCCCCGAAAGGGATTGACGCTCCAATAGCTTAGCTTGGGAAAGCACAGTGGGAAATCCCAATGTATTAAAAACATCGGCATAACGCTGATGGGTACTTTTGAGTTTTTTGAATGTTTTGTTCTTGACTCGGGTAAGTGCTTTTTTCTCTGAACGGCCTTTATCAACCTGAGCAAACGGGATTTTGTCCAAAGCAAAGTAGGTTTTCAATATCCGACTTCGCAGTACATGGTGTAGATCCGCAACATAATCAATTTCCAGGTTTTTCAATTCTTGGTACAACCGCCAAAGCCCTATTAATCCCTTATGCTTTTTTTTAACGTCCGCCTCATAAACCGAAACATTGTCCAAATCCATGAAAATTGGGGCAAACAACCTCTTGGTCAATACGGTAAATTTAAGGTGCGGATAATCCATGCTTAAAGTTCTTAGCACAGGGATGGTCATGGCTACATCACCCATAGCAGATAGGCGAATGACCAAGATATGGGTATGCCTACCCTTTTTGTCCACGGAGCACCGGATTTAGTTCCTCATCGTTGTACATTTTCATCTGTTTGTAGACTTTCATGTACTTGTTTCCCGACTCTATATCCGCCAACAATTGATCAATGGCCGTTGAAAGGTCTTTCTTTTGTTCCAAGAGCACGGCCAACTTCTCACTGCACTTGGCAATATGCTCCGGTGAGGCATCGGTTCGGTTTGCCTCTTCTTGCATATGGTAGATCTTTAGAGCCAAAATGGAAAGCCGGTCAAAAGCCCATGCCGGGCTTTCCGTGTTTATTGTTGCTCCTTCTTTTATCTCTACCGACTGATATTTCTTTAAAAAGTAGCTATCAATATATTCCACCAAGTCCGTACGGTCCTGGTTACTGGCATCTATTTTTCGTTTTAAATCCAAAGCAGCAACCGGGTTTATCCCAGGGTCTCTGATAATATCCTCATAATGCCATTGCACTGTATCGATCCAATTTTTTCTATAGAACAAATGCTCCACCCGATCTTTTGCATATGGATTGGTAAATTCTTGATAGACATCGTCCTTAATATGATAGGTATTAATACATTCTTGGAAGATGTTAAAGGCAAATGCACTGAACATAATTACTTGTTTAAGGCAAAGATATTGCTTTATGAGTTATTTGTAATCTCTATTAGAAATACCAAAATTGGGGCTATAATAAGTATTCCGAAAGCCAGTTCCCTTAAGCGCACCTTCTTAATACTCTCCAAATAATTGGTAAAAAAAACAGCGGCCGGAAAAAATGTGGTTAAAATTGGTGATGCTCCCTCTGATTTAAAAAAGGACAATATAACTCCCAAGACAAAGAATAAAAAAAGAATACGTAACTGTACCAGTTTTCCACCTCCTTTTTGACGTAACCTCAAAAAAACCAATACCATTATTATTATCATTAAAATTGCATATACCAACAACTTAATGGTCGCATATTCACTGAAAGACACTGTATTCCCCAAATCAATTGAAAAGCTATAATGTGCCATAAAAAAAGCAAGATTGTCTGTAGTTTTCAAGGCAGTAAACAACAAAATGAAAACCGTGAGAAGTCCTACAATGGGGACAAGCCAGTTTTTTACAGTTTTTCTATCGTATACATTTATTACCAAAAAAATCAGGGCCAAATAAAGTAGTGCCCAATCATAAAACAAACTGGCAACACCAATTAAAAAAGCACCATCAAACAATCTATGTTTTACATTCCTAAGGGATCTAACAGAAAATAGGCGCCACACCATCAACAGTAAAAAAAAATTACAGAAAATTGCGTTCTTGTCTGAAATGGTATCCGAAAATGCCACTATTAACAGGACAAAGAAAAGCATGGCATAAGAGCTAAAATCGGTTACCTTTTCAACCCGCACAATGCGATTAATGATAAAAATGGATAAAAGCAACAACCCAACTGTTAGTAATTCCAGCGGAATGGAATCGATCTGTATTGCTTTATTCTGATAAAAAAAATAGAAAAAACTGTATAACAGAAACAAAAAGACAGATAATACAATGTAGTTAATGGGTTTTGTTTTTCCGAAAAAACTTGAAATCATGCTGTTCTTTTGCTATTTTTGCAACGTAAATATAGCTAAGATGAGCAAGTTTTTTTATGGCATTGAGGACTTATTTGTAAACTACCTTTTAGCTCCTTATGATTTTTTCCGTTTTATGGAAAGTTGGTGGGGGTCCAATTCGGTTAACTGGATTTTCAGTGTTATTGGTTTGGTTGCAATGGTCTACTGGATGAACCAGCTAAAGATTTTCAATGATAATGGGGAAGAGGACAAAAGCATTTCCTCCCATTCTTATCTATAAATCAAACCCTAGATCCTTTCTATAGTACATTCCTTCAAAATGTAGTTTCTCTATGTTTTTATAGGATTGCTGTAATGCTTCCCTAAAATCTTTTCCATAGGATGTGACAGCAATTACGCGACCTCCATTGGTTACTACTTTGCCATCGGATAATTTTGTGCCTGCGTGAAATACCAAGGAGTCTGCAATATTATGTATTCCGGTAATTTCTTTTCCTTTTTCATAAGCCTCTGGATATCCCCCTGAAACGGCCATAACGGTTGTTGCGGCCCTTTGATCGATTTCTAAATCGATTTCATTAAGCTTTCCTTCTGCGGTTGCGACCAATAAATCCACTAAATCAGTTTTAATACGGGGCATCACAACTTCGGTCTCCGGGTCACCCATGCGCACATTGTATTCAATTACCTTAGGGTTATCCCCTACTTTGATCAATCCAATAAAAATGAATCCCACATAGGGTAAATTATCCTTTTTAAGACCTTCTACGGTAGGCTTTACAATTTGCTGCTCAATCTTTTGCATTAAGATATCATCTGCAAAGGGAACCGGGGAAATGGCTCCCATTCCACCTGTATTCAATCCAGTATCTCCTTCCCCAATACGTTTGTAGTCTTTGGCAGTGGGAAGGATTTTGTAGTTGGTTCCATCGGTTAGCACAAAACAACTTAATTCTATTCCATCTAAAAACTCTTCGATGACCACAGTGGCACTGGCATCACCAAATTTGGAATCCAATAACATCGCCTTAAGTTCTGCCTTGGCCTCGTTCAAGTCCTGAAGAATCAAAACACCTTTCCCTGCGGCAAGACCATCTGCTTTGAGCACATATGGAGGATTAAGTGTCTCCAAAAATCCATATCCTTCTTCGAGCTTTTCCGATGTAAAACTTTGATAAGCCGCCGTTGGTATCTGATGGCGTATCATAAACTCCTTCGCAAATTCTTTGCTCCCTTCCAATGCAGCGGCCACCTTTTGAGGGCCAATGACAGGGATATTTTTTAGTTCGATATCATTCAAGAAAAAATCATGTACCCCATTGACCAAAGGATCCTCTGGGCCAATAACGACCAAATCTATGTTTTCTTTTAAAATCAGCTTTTTTACAGCCTCAAAATCATTGACCCCTATAGCAATATTGGTGGCCAATTCCAAAGTGCCCGCATTACCGGGAGCAACAAAAAGCTTGTTTAATTTTGGGCTTTGTGAGATTTTTAAAGCAATAGCGTGTTCCCGCCCACCTGAACCCAGGATTAAAATGTTCATGGATTAGAATTTTGGCAAAAATACGCTACTGCGATTCGTTATTAAAGCGAATACTATTTTTTGTTTCGATCAGAGAAATCCCTATGCTCGGTTTTCTTCAAATCTTCATTGGATAAGGTCTTAAAATAATCAAAGGTTTTCTTCATTCCTTCTTCACGGCCAACTTTAGGTTCCCATCCTAAAATTTCTTTTGCTTTGGAAATGTCTGGTTGTCTTTGCATAGGATCATCTTTAGGCAAAGGTTCATAAATAACCTTTTGATCTGTCCCAGTAAGCTTTATGATTTCTTCGGCGAAGTCTTTTATGGTAATCTCATGAGGGTTTCCAATGTTCATGGGCATGGTATAGTCGCTCATTAACAACCGATAGATTCCATCGATTTCATCATCCACAAAACAGAAGGAACGGGTTTGGGAGCCATCTCCAAATACGGTCAAGTCTTCTCCTCGCAATGCCTGTCCCATAAAAGCAGGAATTACCCGGCCGTCATTCAGTCGCATTCTAGGACCATAGGTGTTAAAGATCCGAACAATTCGAGTATCCAACCCATGAAAACGGTGGTACGCCATGGTAATGGATTCCTGGAAACGCTTTGCTTCATCATAAACCCCTCTTGGCCCAATGGTATTCACATTCCCATAGTACTCCTCTGTCTGAGGGTGTACCAAGGGATCTCCATAAATCTCGGAGGTGGAAGCAATCATAAAACGTGCATTCTTTTCCTTGGCCAAGCCCAATAAGTTATGGGTTCCCAATGCACCAACCTTTAAGGTCTGAATTGGAATCTTTAAATAATCGATAGGGCTTGCCGGCGACGCAAAATGAAGAATATAATCCAATTCTCCAGGAACATGGACAAATTTGGTTACGTCGTGATGTGAAAACTCAAACTGTTCGAGCCCAAATAGATGTTCAATATTTTTGAGATCTCCTGTAATAAGGTTATCCATACCAATGACATGGAATCCTTCCTTGATAAATCGGTCACATAAATGAGATCCCAAGAAACCTGCTGCGCCTGTAATGAGTACTTTTTTCATTATTGAGATTATGTTGTTTTAGATTTAGACACAAAAATAAGGGAGTACTCCTAGTCAAAAGAACAACTTCCGATTAAATACACATTAAGAAGTTGAATTCACTTTAATAGGCTTTGGCCTCTCCTTTTATGGCATTTAACACTGTCTGTAAGATTATCTTTAAGTCCAAGAACAAAGACCAATTCTCCGTATAGAAAATATCGAACTTAATCCGGTTTTGGATATCAACGTTTTTTTCAATTTCTCCTCGATACCCTCTCACCTGGGCAAGCCCGGTTATTCCGGGCTTAATGAAATGTCTTACCATGTACTTATCCACTTTGTCCGCAAATTCCGTGGTATGCCTGACCATATGTGGTCTTGGTCCAACAACAGACATCGTTCCAAATAACACGTTGTAAAATTGTGGCAACTCATCAATGCTTGTGCGTCTAATGAATCTACCAACTTTAGTGATTCTAAGGTCATTTTTGGTGGCAGAGCGGCTATCTGCATTGCTATTTGGCGCCATGGATCGAAACTTATAACAATAGAACGCCCTATTGTCTATTCCTGTCCTGCTTTGCCTAAAAAACACAGGTCCTTTGGATTCCAAAGTAATGATCAGGGCCAATATTGGTGTTAGCCACGAAAGTAAACCCAGTATAATGATGAGTGAAAAAAGAATGTCAAAGCTTCGCTTGATAAAAGCATTTATAGGGCTATGTAATGGAATATCCCTTAATGATAACACCGGGATATAATCGTAATATTCAAACTTGAGTTTCTTGGCAAAGATGTTCTTGTTGTCAGGAATGAATTTGAGAGTAACCAAGTTGTTATCCGCAAAATTGATAAACTCAGTTAGCTCCTCGTTCTTCAATTCGGAAACGGAGCAATAGATCTCATCAATTTGATTATCCAGAATGAACTTTAAACACTCCTTTAACACAAACTTTTCATTGGCGGGAGAAAATTGCTTTATAAATTGATATCCATACTCGGTTCTCTCCGTAAACACCTCCCGAAGTTGATTTGTTTTTTTGTTTTTTCCGATAATCACCACATTTCGCATATTTCCTTTAACCCTCTCCCTGTATTCCATTAGGAAAACATAGCTGAGGAGCTTTAAAGTAGAAATTGTAACGAAAACAAAAAGGAAATACTGGCCAAGTGCCAAACGGCTAATTATTGGTTGTTTGAAAAAACCAATGAAAGCATATAAAATTAGAAAAAAGAAGACAAACTGAGTGAAAATAAGTCTTAAAAGTTGGGCCACTTTTGTGTAGCGGTAAACTTTATAAAACTCATTTTTAATGGATATTACCAGCCATCCAATTGTAATATAAAAATGAATCAATATGGGAGTTTGGAAATTGATTGGAAGAAAATATAATAACAAATTAACAATCAACAAATCCAATGTTGCCAACAGTGGAGAAATCAAATTGGAATACCTGTCTTGTTTGAAAAACATCTAATGAATAGAATCGATAAGTATCAAAGGTATCAAAATTTAAATCGCTCTTTTAAGACTAAAAGAACAAACTTCGTATTTCCTATTAAATACCTTTTCCACATTCTTTTAGGCTCTTGAATAACACGGTAGAACCACTCAAGTCCTGTTTTCTGCATCCAGATTGGTGCTCTTTTTACTTTTCCCGAGACTACATCAAAACTCCCCCCAACACCCATTATGAATTTCAATTTTGATAGGCGTTCTTTATTTTGATATAAAAAATTCTCTTTAGTAGGTGAACTTATTGCAACAAATAGAATATGGGCACCACTTTGTTGAATTTGTAATGCTATTTCTTTTTCTTGACCTTCATCGAAATAACCATTTCTGTAGCCGGCCACTACCTTATTGGAATATTTTTTGGAATATATCTCCACTACTTTTTTTACAATACCTTCTTTTGCCCCAAAGAAAAAAATACTGTATCCTTTGTGATTTGCTAAATTGACAATGTTCTCCATTAAATCAATTCCCGCCACCCTTTCCTTTAATGGCTTGCCCAAAAATTTGGAAGCCCATACAACTGCCTGACCATCAGCGTTGATTAAATCTGCTCCATTAACGCTTTGTCTTAGTTCTAGGTCTTTTTGCATGGCCACAATCTTGGCCGCATTTACAACTACATGGTGTAATTGTTCAGAATTGTTTATGGTTTTATCAATTAAGTCAATGGTCTCTCCCATCGATAAATTGTCAACGAAGGTCCTTAGGATATTAATTCGTGGCATTTATTCGCTTTTCATTTATATAATGGGTGAGGGCATAAAACATCCAAGACTGTGCCCAGCGCATATACGGTATTTTTGAAGATATACCCTTCTTTTTTTGGTAGTAGAAATACCCTTCTTTATCCTGCATGTTCTTGATGGTCCACTTCAATACTTTATCTATCAATTCAGAGTAATCAGTAAAAACATCCATTTTAGACAGAGCAACAACAAGTTGGGCTGGCGCATGAATGTCAATAGGATAAGTTTGATTGTTGTAATATTTTGAACGACCGTCTGGATG
>JBDWSS010000031.1:0-46413 GCA_039985375.1 Flavobacteriaceae bacterium | reverse complement strand
GAAATGGTAAACTGGCTGTAGTTAAAAACTGCAGAACCGGCAGGATTAACATTTAGAGATGATAAATCTCCGCCCAAGGCACCAAAAGCACCTCCCATAGCTTGAAACCTAGCAGTTCCTTGAATATTTTCCGAACTATATCGCAAGACATCGTTTATATTCTGCGCACTTAAAAAAACGCATGACAAAACCATTATGAAAGTTATAATTCTCTTCATTTATAGTGATTTAGTTTTTAAATGATTTTTTGGAAATTATCTTCTGCTGCTTCTACTAGATGAAGAAGACCTTGAGCTAGAACCCGAAGACCTGCTAGAACCTGAAGACCTACTTGAACTTCCTGAGCTTCTATAGCTTCCTGAGCTCCTGGAAGAAGAACTGCTGCCAGAACTTCGATAACTTCCGGAGCTTCTTGAGGAGGAGCTGCTACCGGAACTCCTGTAGCTACCACTGTTTCTTGAACTGCTACTGGAACCGCTTCTATAGGTTCCTGAACTTCTTGAACTTGACCCAGTTGATCTGCGGTAACTACTACTGCTAGGAGCTGTTCTACCGGAAGATTGGTAACTTCTGGTACTGTTTCCAGAAGATGAGTTTCTACCTGTAGAGCCACTTCTGTAGCTACTACTGCTTCTAGCGGATGGTGATGTACCGTAAGAGCGATAAGTTCTTGAGCTTCTAGTGCCATAACTTGGTGTAGTTCGGGTGCTTCTACTGCTTCTATAATTTCTATTTCGGGTTATGGCATCGTTGCCTACTGTTCTCCTAGCGGTTGTTCCACTTTGATAAGACCTTGAACTTCTGCCTACAGCACTTCTGCTTGTATTGGAACGTGTACTATTGGTTCTATATCTTGATGAGTACCCGCTTGTACGTGAGGCTATATTAGATCTTCCTCGAATTGACGTTCCAGGAATTCTAGTATTGGCATACCCTCTTCTGCTTCTGTTATAGGCGTAACTTCTGTTGTAATTGCCATAGAAAGATCTGTTCCAGCCGTAACCGTAGTAGCCTCCCCAGCCACTGGCCCATCCCCAACCAAAACTACCACCCCAATAGGGGGAATTCCATCCCCATCTGTTCCATCTCCTTGGGTTGTTCCATCCCCAACCATAGCCGTAATATCCGCCACCCCAACCATTCCATATCCATAGGTCGTTCCATCCCCAACCAAAGCCATTGCCCCAGCCCCAGTTGTCATATACATTGATGTTTACACTGGTAGGATTATCTCCCCAGCCCGGATTTCCAGTATAGGTGTTGTTATTTGCAAAATAATCTGTTTGTTCGCCCAAAGGAATACTGTCATTTTCAACAGTGCTATAATAGCCGTCTACATCCGTAAAGATTTCATCTTCCAAAATCTCATCATATTCATCAGCTTTTTGACCAAAATAATCACCATAGATATCACTTTCCTGCTGTTCTATCCTTACCGCTTCCGCAGATTTTTTCTCCACACGAACTGTATTGTTTCCATTGGAGTAGATACCATCATCATCGTAATAGGAAGCTTGCTGATACGAGCCACAGGAAGCCAAAAAAAGAGTTCCCAGAACTGTGAGTGCGGGCATTTGGAATTTGGAGTGAAGTAAAGACTTTATCATTGCGCAATTTTTATTGTTGAACATACTAAAAATAGTTAGTTTTACCGAACTATTTTTTCAAAAGAATTATCACAAGTTTTGTGCCAAACTATTTAGATGGGTAAAAATTTAACAAGTAGAAGCGAGGATTATTCCAAATGGTATAATGAACTTGTAGTAAAAGCCGATTTAGCGGAAAATTCAGGAGTTCGAGGATGTATGGTGATTAAACCATATGGATTTGCCATCTGGGAAAAAATGCAGGCACAGTTGGACAAAATGTTCAAGGAAACAGGACATGAGAATGCCTATTTTCCCCTATTTATTCCCAAATCCTATCTTAGTAAAGAAGCCAGCCATGTAGAGGGTTTTGCCAAGGAATGTGCTGTTGTTACCCATTATCGCTTAAAAAATGCCGAAGATGGGAGTGGTATCATTGTGGATGAAGAGGCTAAGTTGGAGGAAGAGCTCATTGTACGTCCTACTTCCGAGACCATTATATGGGATACCTATAGAAGATGGGTACAATCGTATCGAGATTTACCGATATTGGTAAATCAATGGGCGAATGTAGTACGCTGGGAAATGCGTACAAGACTGTTTTTACGTACTGCCGAGTTTTTATGGCAAGAAGGGCATACAGCGCATGCAACGCGAGAAGAAGCTGTTGAGGAGGCGGAGCAGATGATGCATGTGTACGCAGATTTTGCCGAAAAATATATGGGTGTTCCGGTAATTAAAGGAATAAAAACAGAGAGCGAACGTTTTGCCGGCGCAGAGGAAACGTACTGTATAGAGGCATTGATGCAAGACGGTAAAGCTTTGCAAGCAGGTACCTCGCATTTTCTTGGTCAGAATTTTGCGAAGGCCTTTGATGTGAAATTTGCAAACAAAGAAGGAAAACAAGAATATGTTTGGGCTACTTCATGGGGGGTATCAACCCGTCTCATGGGTGCTTTGGTCATGACCCATAGTGATGATAATGGATTGGTACTGCCACCTAAGTTGGCACCGATTCAAGTTGTGATTGTCCCCATTTATAAAGGAATGGAGCAATTGGATGCTATCTCTGCCAAAGTTGAACCTTTGGTAAAGGAATTGCGTTCCAAGGGGGTTTCTGTTAAATATGACAAGCGGGATACCCATAAACCGGGTTTTAAATTCAATGAATATGAGCTAAAAGGAGTTCCTGTACGTTTGGCCATTGGACAGCGTGATTTGGAGAATGACACCTATGAAGTTGCAAGAAGAGACACCCTTGAAAAGGAATCCGTACCATCAAAGGATGTTGTATCTAAAATAGTGTCTTTGATGGATGAGATGCAACAAAGTATTTATAAAAAAGCTCTTGATTATAGGGAAACACATATTACAGAGGTAGATTCTTATGCTGAGTTCAAGCAAATTATCGAAGAAAAAGGAGGCTTTGTATCTGCACACTGGGATGGAAGCAAAGCAACGGAAGATAAAATAAAAGAGGAGACCAAGGCCACTATAAGATGTATCCCCTTATATATGGAGAAGGAACAAGGTAAGTGCATGGTTACCGGCAATGTATCTACGCAAAGGGTATTGTTTGCGAAGGCCTACTAAAAGGGGCGAAAAAATAATTTTACTGTTGCAGGAGTAAAAAATAGTTGTATTTTTGCATCCGCAATTATGCAGCCTTATGGCCCGTTCGTCTAGGGGTTAGGACGCCAGGTTTTCATCCTGGTAACAGGGGTTCGATTCCCCTACGGGCTACAAAGTTCAATGAAATATTGAAAATGGATTGGTCAAAGACCTTCATTTTTGATAAAACGGCCCGTTCGTCTAGGGGTTAGGACGCCAGGTTTTCATCCTGGTAACAGGGGTTCGATTCCCCTACGGGCTACTAAAAAGAATTAGAAAGTATAAATAGAGATAATGGCAAATCATAAGTCAGCATTAAAGAGGATTAGAAGAAACGAAGCGGTACGTCTGCGCAATAGATATCAGCACAAGACCGTACGAAATGCAATCAAAAAATTGCGCAGCGAAGAGGATAAAAAAGCTGCGGAAGCACTTTTACCTACTGTTGTTGGGATGATTGATAAGCTAGCCAAAAGAAACATTATTCATAACAATAAGGCGGCTAACTTAAAGAGCAAATTAATGAGCCAGGTTGCCGCAATGTAATTTGTCTATTTTAAAGAATAAAAAAGCGCTCCAATTATGGGGCGCTTTTTGTTGTTATTTTTTATTAAGTACTCTAAGTTAGTTCCCTACAAGTTTTGATTCATCTCTATAACCTGTAATGTCTTTATACCAATCTTTTCTGCTTTCACCACCCGTTAGTCCCCATTCCTCAAAATAAAGATAACCTTCATTTATAGGTTCTTTTTCCAGTAATAATGGAAAAGATTCAATAACGTTAATTGCCCATGGTAGGCCATTATCGGTACTGTAATTGCCATCAACATCTGCATTATTGCCTTCTACATCTGGTTGTGAATTACCTAAAGAGGTTGGGTTATAATTAGCTAAGTGAATTTCTTTGTCTCGTTCTCCGTTTGCAACTAAAAAAGGATTGAATGGAGCAAAATCCAAAGAAGTATCGGAAATTGGGTTTACAAAGGAGACACTGACCGTGTTTTCTTGATTAACAATAGCGGAGTGGTCATCGAACAATGCTATTACGGTATGTTCTTGCCCTTGCTCCGTTCCGTTTCCACTTAACGTAAAAACATCCCTTTCAAGAATTTGACCAGATATCGAAGCTACATTGTTAGAATCTAACCCTTCTATCTCAAAGGCCATACTGTTTACAAAACCAGCTCCATCTGAAGTTACCACATAATCAAAATCTATTCCCACTACCTCGTTTGTTGCGTTGAAAATTTTGGTAATGGAATAGTCTATGGCAGTATCATTGAAATCCCAATCTCCTTGAAAAGGCCAAAGGTCTTCAAAAACCAAAGAGGCTTTTGTGGAACTTGAAGGATACCTTGTTGTGTATGCTTTTGTTGCATCATCAGGAAATTCATCCACAGAATCAACTGCGCCATCCCCATCCTGATCATTGCAAATTTCAACTTCTGAAAATATAAACCAGTTTGAGTCATTTTGGGAATTGCTAGTAGGGTCATCTATCCGGTGCCAAACAATTTTATCAAAAGTGCCCGATGTTGCGGAAATTAAAATAGAGCCATAACCGTCCCTATAATACCTTCCTTTTGTCCTTGAATCGGTATCCTTGAGTATTCTTTCAGAATCATCATAGAAGAATTCACTTCCCCCTGACAAGAGTGTTTCAACATGTTGATCTCCCACAAATTGATATAGGGAGGCGTCCACACTTTTAAAATGCATCAATAAATTTTGAACGGGTGCATCAAATATCATTTCAAATTCCACATAGCCATCTGGGTCGCTGTTGGTATCAATCTTCGAGCTTATCCAAAAATTAAAGCCTGTAAATGTGAAAATTGGGGTAGAAAAGCTGGCACCAGCCAGTGAGAATTTACTTTTGAGTTCAGCCCCGTCCACATCGGTTGCGGTAATTATAGCCGTAACGCCTTGATTTGGGAAGTTGATGTTTGAAATTGTGTTGATATCACCGTTGCTCGATATGTTTACATTGTTTACATCTGCATAATATGCTTGACCAAAAACATTGGCACAATCTGTATTTTTTGCGGAAGCAATCAATGAATTTGACTTTTTTCCGGTTGGACCATTGTACGTGTACGTTGCGGAATTTTGAGTTATTGGGATGATTATATTGTCTACACGTTCGTTTGATTTTCTGACAACAAAAAGGTTGTCTATAAGCGATGATATGGTAACACTTTCTTGAATAGTACCATTGTTGGGTGGTTTTTCAAAAAGCTTATTGGGAAGTGGACCTGTGATGCTATCTAGACTGGAAATGAGTTCATCGCTATAGGCATAAACTTCATAGACCACATAGGCAGAGTTATCGGTTATATTTACGGATACTCTAGCTTCAGTCTTAAAATCAAAATCAGCAGGGAATTTTAGATCTGTTAAGACTTCTTCCTCGGGCGCCGTGGGGTCATTTCCTAAAGATTCCAGGTAATCGTTGTAACGCTGTTCTAAACAAGCTTGGGCCAAGAAAGCAACTGCAAAGACAAGCAAAAAAGAAAAAAAACTATTCCTCATTAAATATAGATTACTTTAAATGAACGAAAAAACTTACACTTGCATTTTTTTTATCGATAAACAGCATTTCAAAGTTGTGAAAACAGAAAAAAGCGTGGTAAAACTAAAATTCTCATACTATTTTTCTCTCTGTTCATTTAAGCGAATGAACGTTGTTTAGAGAATTATATGCATAAAAAACGCTCCAAATGGAGCGTTTTTCTTTTTAAAAAATAGTTGTCTTTTTAATCTTGAAGCTGGGATTCATTTCTATATCCATTGGAATCCTTATACCAGTCCTGATATAATTCCCCTCCTGAAGTAGCCCATTCATTAAAGAAATTATAGGCTTCGTTTACCGGAACGTTTTCTTTAGGTGGCTTAAAGTTATGTACAATATTAATGGCCCAGGGTAATCCTGAATCTGTGGCATAATTACCATCTACATCGCTATTTACACCTTCCACGGAGGTATCATTTATACCTAATGAGGTTCTAAGCCTATTTGGCAAATGAATTTCTCGGCCTCTATCCCCAGCAACTATTAAGAATGCATTAAAGGGTGCCAATCCCAATTGATTTGTTGTAATGGGTTCTGTAAATCTAACGGAAACCGTTGTAGGAACATTTAACATGGTTTCGTTATTGTCAAAAAGGATGATAACAGCTCTGTTTTGCCCTTCTTCTACTCCGTTTGCGGCAACATTGATATACCCTTCAGTCAAAACAGTTCCTGTGACCGATTCAATTAAATTTGGCCCTATACTTTCCAATTCAATACCAAAGGCATTGGTAAGGCCCGCCCCGTCCGATGTTACTTCAAAATGGATGTCCAATTCCACTGCCATATTGTCTGAATTTAATACGGCAACAAAGCGATAATTAACGGCTGTATCATTGAAATCATAGTCCCCAAGAAAAGGCCATAAATCTTCAAATGCCACGGTACCCCACCCATATTTACTTGGGGTAAACTGTTCAAAAGCCTTATCAGGATCATCTGGAAATTCGTCATTACTATCTGTAATACCATCTCCATCCGTATCTGGATCCACCACGGTATCATCTATAACACTAAAGGTTGCAAGGTCATTTATACTACGATCAAATGATACTCCACTGGTTGAATTGGGTCCATATCGATATTCCCAACCTCCTGTTTGGGTATCCATAACAATTAAATTGCTATTACTTCCATTGTTGGCAAGCCATAATTCTTCGTTGGAATCTATGGTCATAGAGGTTGGTTGAAATGGTAAGTCCTCACCACTAATACGAATGGCATCATAATCGCCATCTGAATTTGGATCCAACCTGTATAGGCCAGAAAATGAGCAAAGAAATATTGTACCATCCGAAGCAAAATCCATATCCCCTCCCTGCTCTTTGTCCAATCCCGAAATATTCCAATTGGATAAGGTATTTGCGTTTAAGGGGTCAATGGTATAGAGTTTGTTTCTATTGGAGAAATACAATAAACCATCATTGCTATTATAAGTTAGCCTTGGTCCACCCTGCCCAACATTACCAACAGTTGTCCAGTCGTCATTTACAATATCATATTTCATTAATGGGTATGGATTGCTTCTGCCAATGGAGTACAATAGTTTATTCTCTTGATCAATAGCGGCGGTCCAGCTACCCATGGGCATGTCGGAAATAAAGGTATATGCCCCGGTTAATGGATCTACCTGGAATAATTCTCCACTTCCGTTTACACAATATAAATAGTCTTCAACCATTAATTTTCCAACGGAAGCCCTTTTTTCAGCTTCAGGGGAATAGGTATAGGTAACTGTTCCAGAGTTAATTTCAAGAATAGCGGAAGTATATTTAAACCCCTCCTTTCTTCTGATATACAGCTTTTCAAAATAATCGGGAACAACGAAGGTATGTTCAATTTTACCTCCCGAGGGTACCCCACTGAAAAGAATATGATTTAAATTATCAACAGAAATATCAAATCCTGACTCTTCCTCATCTTCTTCATTTAAAAATGTTGTTTCCTCTCCTACGTTCACCTCATCATTGTATGCGTAAACATCGTATTTGGCATTGGAAGTATTATCATTAATGGTAAGGGTTACCTCCTTGTCCGTGTGGAATTCAAAGTCAGAAGGAATCTGTAATTCAGTGATTTCCAATTCATCAACAGGAATTTCTATCTCTGCTTCAGGGTCTGGCTCAATGCCATCATCAAAATTATCTTTGACACATGAGGTAAATGTAAATACCAAAATATAGCTAAAGACGGATAAAACAATTTGGGGCTTTTTCATTTTTGCAATTATTTATATGATATGTTATTCAAACTTTGCGTTAAAAGTAGCGGCAACTGAACTGCCGATACTGTATTTTTAGTTGGTATACATTTAAGTATCGATTTGCGGTTTATATGTGTCGACAAATGAATTTATACGTTTATAAAACAAAAAAAGAACGAAAAAGACTACAAATTGTTATATTTTACCGATGAACGGCACAGTGAAGTTGTGAAAGTGTTGAAAGTTGTGGTTTCTGAAGTGCTATCTAAAGGCTTTTCTTTTACTTATTAAAAAGCCAAGCGTGAACAAACCATACATAATGATGATCAGCACGATAAGAAGTTCATGCAATTTGTATTCATAATAAAAGTCGAGTGCTTCATAAAGCGTAATAAAAATAAATGGGAAAAAGAGATGGAAAATAGCGAGCCCCAGACTTATCCAAAACAGTAAATTGAACTTCATCGGATAATCATTGGTTTCCCTTGCTTTTTCCTTAAAATACAATCCAATGGCTATGAGGAGAACAATAGACGCAACCATGTCTGCATAATAGAGGTTAATATGAAAAGGGTCTTGAAGAAATATACTGAGTACGTAACCAAGAGCGGTTATTAATATCCCAAATTTCATCCATTTCCTGTGTTTTTTATTTTTTAGGGTATGCCAATAGATATAGTAGAAAAAAGAAAATGATACAATAGAGTAGGCGTTATAAATAATTACATTGTCCCAAGAGTATCTTTCATCCGAAAAAAATTGGAACCCTTCATGAAATTTTATAAAGTAACCCAAGATTTCAGTAAAGAAGGTATAAGCTATAAATACAGGAAAATATTTTAATACAGTATCAAAATATTTCCTGTAGTTTAGCGCTGATATCACCCATGTTACAAAGTATAATGGGATAAAATATTGTTCCTTAAGAAATTCCAGAAATTCTTGAACCATTTTTGTTAGTAATCATGTGGTGGCGGTGGCGCACTGTTACCACGATTAAGGGTTAGGCTCTGCGTGGTGTATGTTGGTGGAGCAGATAAACTGGGTACAAAACCAGCATAGGATTTTTCCCGGTCATTCAAGACATTGCCTATGCTTTTTTCACCAACTGCATTTTTAACAAGTTTTGCCTTGCCATCTTCGCCAATATAAAATCCGTAGTTTTTACCATCAACCTCCATGGCCGGAAGTATAAAAATAGAATTTTGTCTGGCATGTACTATTCTTTTTTTATCGGGAAAATCTTTTTTATTGGGATAGTTGGCAAAATAAAATCGAAGTTCTGAAATGTCAACTTCTGCGGCCTTTGCCTCCTGCTCTATAAAAGCCATATATTGTTTTAGGGTATCATAATCCCAGGATACAAATCTTGCTGGATGAAATTCCTCCTCAGAATTTCTTTCCATTTCATATTTTTGAATTAAATCAACCCTATTCCTGGAGTAGTTGTCAAATAAAGATTTGGATTCTTCCAAAGAGATTATCTGTTTTGGCGGCTCAATTTTTTCTTGAGGTTTTTCCTGAGGATTTTCCTTTTTTGGCGCTTGTTGGCAAGCTCCTAAAAACAGAAGCATAGAACCCAAAAAAAGAGAGGGTACTTTTTTGATTTTTTTCATGCTGTAAGAGTTTTAGTGTTCATAGTATGGGGAAACCATACTAAGATATGTTTTTTCTTTAAAAGAAGCGCACAAAAAACCCTTTGAGGAATCTCAAAGGGTTGTAAATTAAGTTATAAAGACTGATTTCTTGTCAATAAACTATTGATTCATCGTTAACAAAAACTCTTCGTTGTTTTTGGTCTGTTTTACCCGTTGTTCCATAAACTCCATGGCTTCTACAGGATTCATGTCTGCCAAATATTTGCGCATGATCCACATTCTTTGAATTGTGGCTTCATCCAACAACAAATCATCTCTTCGCGTTGATGAGGAAATAAGATCAATGGCCGGGAAAATTCTACGGTTGGAAATTCGTCTATCCAACTGAAGTTCCATATTGCCCGTACCTTTAAATTCTTCAAAAATTACCTCATCCATCTTAGAGCCAGTTTCGGTAAGAGCGGTGGCAATAATGGATAGCGACCCACCATTTTCAATATTTCTAGCTGCTCCAAAGAAACGTTTTGGCTTATGCAATGCGTTGGCATCAACACCTCCACTCAATACCTTTCCAGATGCAGGTTGTACTGTATTGTAGGCTCTTGCCAACCTGGTAATTGAATCCAAAAGAATGACGACATCATGACCACATTCCACTAAACGTTTTGCCTTTTCCAAAACAATGTTGGCAACACGAACATGCTCCGTAGCTTCTTTGTCAAAAGTAGAAGCGACCACCTCACCACGCACATTACGCTGCATATCGGTAACTTCCTCAGGACGTTCATCTATTAATAGAATAATTTGATAAACTTCAGGATGATTTGCTGCTATTGCATTGGCAATGTCCTTTAACAACATTGTTTTCCCTGTTTTTGGTTGGGAAACTATCATGCCCCGTTGTCCTTTTCCAATAGGGGAGAACAGGTCCATGATACGTGTTGACAATGTACTTTGGCGTTCTGCCAACTTAAATTTTTCCTTGGGAAACAATGGGGTAAGATGTTCAAATGAAACCCTATCCCGAACTACCTGTGGATCTAATCCGTTTATTTTGCTGACTTTAATAAGTGGGAAATACTTTTCTCCCTCCTTGGGAGGCCTAACATTTCCTAGAACGGTATCTCCTGTCTTAAGGCCAAATAGCCTAATTTGAGACTGGCTTACATAGATGTCATCAGGAGAAGACAGGTAATTGTAATCAGAAGAGCGCAAAAAACCATAACCATCTTGCATAATATCAAGTACGCCTTCGCTCTCAATAATACTGTCAAATTCAAATTCAGGTTCTTTGTAACGATTTTTCAAATCCTTATCAAAATTGCTGCTCTTTTTCTCGTGACCACCACTTCTTTGGTGTTGGTTGTTTCTTCTATTGTTGTTTTGTGTTTTTTGAGGCCCATTTTGTTTGTGTGGCTCTCTTTTAGGAGGTTTTGAAATAGGGGTATCCTCTTTTTTGTCCACAGTGTCCGATTCGGTATTTGCTGCAACGGGTGCAACAACTGTTTCAGAAACCGCTTTCTCCTGTTCTTTCTTTTGTCTTGGAGCCCTTTCCTTTTTGGGTTTAGGAGCGGTTTTTTCTTGAGGTGGAGGAGTACTTTCCTGTACTACTTTTGGATTGGATGCCTGCACATCCAGTATCTGGTAGACCAAATCCAGTTTTTTTTGTGTCTTAAATTTTGGGACATTGAGGCCTTTTGCAATTTCTTGCAATTCAGGAAGCTTTTTAGCTTTTAGATCTGAAATCTCGAACATTAATTAATGGATAAATTAAACTTGATATAATGTATAAATTGAAGTAAAAAGTTATTGGGGTACTACGATAGGAAAGATTTCCCTGGGTAAGTGCTTCGCTAATAACGACACAAGTATACAAATTATTTTTCAACAATACGGGTCATTTATCGAAAAGACGCTTATTTTTGCATTCTGATAATCGATTTAAACAATGATTCAGCGAATTCAAACGTTTTTTTTGGTAATGGTTGCCCTAATTGCCGGCATTCTACCGTTTGTTTTACATTTATGGTTGGACGCTGATGGAACCAAGGTCTTTGCAAAAAATGAATTATGGATAGAAGTGCTATTTTTTTGCGCTGTGGCTCTTGCGTTCATTTCGATTTTCATGTACAAAAACAGGCAAAATCAATTTGTGACAAACAGGTTGAATATGATATTGAATCTTTTTTTACTAGGATTTTTCGTTTACCGATCGCTAAATTTATCCGGAGAAAATGTTATTTCTGAGAAGGGTATTGGGATGTTGATTCCTGTATTTTCTATCGTTTTTCTGGTTCTGTCCAACAGAGCTATCAAAAAGGATGAAGATCTTGTAAAATCTGTTGATCGTTTGCGTTGAACCTAACATCTTAGTAGTATTAGTGCGAGAAAACCCCGGTCATGACCGGGGTTTTTATTTTTTTTGGATTAAATACTACTGCATCAATGTTTCAATGGTAAACCCATTATTGAATTTTACATTCGTCATGGTCTGCACAAGATTGGGCTCTTCGGAATACCCTTCTGGACTGGGCATAAAATAAGAACGCTTTGTTGAAATCAATTGCCCATCAATATCTTCATATTTATAATTGGCAATAATTATGGGCTCCTCAACCCCTAAAAAAGGTAAAGAGAAGTAAAACCTATCTATCAGCTTGGTCTCAGGGTTTACATATAAAATATAAATGTCATTTTGCTCCTTTCCAGAAACTGTAGGGTCATAGGTTACATGTATTTTATCGTACATGGTACCATTATATTCCTCTTGCCCCAAAAATTTTGCGACAGTTCCCTTGTCATTGAGTTTGTAGGGCATAGTAAACCAGTAGTAGTTGGCTCTTCTAAGGAAGTCACTTACGCCCAACAGTTTTGGATCCTCGGTTTTTTTACCATTCACCATAACTACAGTTTCGTTGCCGTCAAAGCATTGAATAACTTCTCCTTCTTTATCGGGCATTATATTGATTTGGTGTTGGTCGTATTTGCCATATGAAGCCTCGGAATCGAAAATGTAGCGTTCTATTGATACATCGGCAATATCATTTGCGGTATACCTATAATCATAGGTATATTCAACATCCTTTTTTTTCCATAAATCGTTCCAGCCACCATGCGTCTGTGCCACAGCAGCTAAAATTGTTTTTGGTCTGGTTGTATCATAAACAGGTTCGTTGGAAACCATCTTGGAAACATCCTCAACTACGTTTTCCATTTTTTTTGCTTTTTGACCACATGAGGTCAAAAGTAAAATACTGACAATTGTAAAAAGTTGTACACTTAGTGATTTCATTTTATATTGAATAATTGTTTAGGCTTTTTAGACGCGGAAAACACTTTTGCTTACAACAAATCAAAATTACAGTGTAATTCTTTCCTTGAAAGAGGCAATATTGAACCCTTTTTCAGTAACATTCTTATGCGGATTACTATCTGGGTTGAGTAGGGGATTGGTATGATTAAAATGAATAAACCGAACTTTTTTCTTTTCGATATCAGGTAACGCTTCAAAAAGTGCCATGCTCTCAATGACAAATGGATGTGGTATTTCAGTAATATCTCTGGTATTAATTTCTTGGCCGTCAAAAAAGGTAGCATCCAAGTATGCATGGTCAACCTGTCTGATTTCGTTTAATATGTTCTTTTTCCACTTAGACCACTTGTTAATATCAGGGATAAATAAAATGGATGCATTTTGAGTTGTTATTTTATAGCCGACTGTTTCGGAATATTCATCCCTATGTGGGACCAAAAAAGGCATGACCTTAAGGTTTGGGGTAAGTTCTATGATTTCTTCATGATTTAAGGGGTTTAGGGCAATGTTATTAAGAGCCACTAGCTGGTCCCAAGGCCCATTGGTTTCTAGAAAGGATTTCATTCTGGGCATTGCATATACAGGTACCTGCTTTGCGCCCAAAGCTTCCCTGCCCAAATACATTAAGCCTGTATAATGTCCTATATGCGCATGGGTTAAAAAGATACCATCTGGGGTCTCAAGTGGTATTCCTGAAAGCTCTTTTAATATTTTTAATTGAGACGGCATGTCCGGGCTGGCTTCGAAAAGGAAAGACTTTTTGTTTTCATGGTCAACCACTCCCAATGATACTACCTTGCGATTGTTGTCCGGGTTTTCGAACAATAGTGAACAACATTCTTTTTTACAGCCTATATGTGGACTTCCCCCATCTTGTACAGTTCCCAATACATAAAGGGAAATTTTGGCATTTTCGGATTCTGGAGATCGAACAATTTGCTTCTCATGTTTATCGGTACAAGCAAATATTAAAATGAAGGTTACAAAAAAATAGCTTCTCATCTTATCTATTTTCTATTTCAATAACTTCAAGATTCGATATTTTATCCCCATCAATTACAAACCTGAGCATGGTGCGAACATGATGAAATCCATGTTTTCCGCAAGCACCGGGATTCATATGGAGCAGGTCTAGCTTTTTATCGTTCATTACCTTTAGAATATGGGAATGTCCGCTAATAAACAGTTTTGGGGGGTTGCGTTTTATTTCCTCCCTTACCTTAATATCATACTTTGCGGGATATCCTCCAATATGTGTTATCCAAACATCAACATCCTCGCAATGGAAACGATTGTGTTCTGGAAATTCTTTTTGGATGATGTGATCGTCAATATTGCCGTATACGGCCCGCAAGGGTTTAAGTTTTTTTAGCCTATCTGTTACGGAAAGGTTTCCAATATCACCTGCATGCCAGATTTCATCGGCCTGCCCCGCGTACTTTAAGATGGTATCATCCATATGTCCATGCGTATCAGAAAGCAATAAAATTTTGGTCATAAAGCTAAAAATTTGCTAAAATAAAGGAGTTGGATTTCTTTTGCGAGGGATTCAAGTATCTTTAACAATCTAAAAGTAAGGCATTCAATTGAGATATTTTATCCGATTTTCATATTTCGGAAAAGCGTACCATGGATGGCAGAACCAACCCAATGCTATAACCGTCCAGGAAGTGTTGGAAAAGGCTTTGTCCACCCTGTTGCGCGGGAAAATTGAGCTCGTTGGTGCAGGAAGGACGGACAGCGGAGTGCATGCCAAAGAAATGCAAGCTCATTTCAATTTTAATTTCATTAAAGATTTTGAGGAGCTGGTATTTCGTCTCAATGCCTTTCTTCCTGAAGACATTTCAGTTCAAGAAATTAAAAAAGTAAATGATAATGCCCATGCACGGTTCGATGCCTTGGAGCGTACTTATGAATATAGGGTAGTGCAAGAGAAGAATCCTTTTTATTCGGATTTTGCACATTTTGTAAAAAGCCCCTTGGATCTCGATGCAATGAATGCAGCTGCCGAGATTTTATTGAGGCACACCAACTTCGAATGTTTTTCCAAATCCAATACTGATGTTAAAACGTTTAATTGTGATATAAGACACGCCATTTGGGAAAGACGACCGGATATGCTGGTATTCACTATTTCTGCCGATAGATTTCTTCGTAACATGGTGAGAGCAGTTGTAGGAACGTTGTTGAATGTTGGTGTTGGAAAAATGGATCCAGAGCACATCAATGCCATAATTGCAAGTAAAGATAGAGGGCAAGCAGGAGTTTCTGTCCCCGCAAAAGGATTATATTTGACCAGTATCATATACCCAAAAACAATATTTGATGAGCAAGAATGAAGAGATAGGGAAAGCATTTGATTTTGGTTTGTTCAAACGGGTTTTTGAACATGCCAAACCCTACAAAACTATCTTTTGGGTTGTGGCCGCTGTAGCCGTCTTATCCGCAGCATTTGCTGTCTTAACTCCAATATTGGTAAGGGATGTTATTAATGACGCCCTAACCAATAAGGACAGTGAAAGACTCGCCTTTATTGTATTGATTATGCTAGGGGCCCTATTTGGTCAGGTAATTTGTCAGCTATCTTTCAATTATTATGCAAATCTTTTAGGGGAGTCCGTGATTAAGGACATACGTATCCGACTTTTTCAAAAGATGATGGGTTTTAAAATGACTTATTTTGATAATTCATCTATTGGTGTGCTTGTAACCAGAGCAGTAGCGGACATGCAACGTATTGGTGAAATTTTTAGTCAGGGATTTTTTGTGATTGTGGCAGATTTATTGAAAATGCTCTCCGGTGCGGCAATAATGATTTATATCAATTGGAAATTGGCATTGATTGTTTTTGCAACTTTGCCCGTTATCCTAATTGCTACCCGATTGTTTCAACAGGCCATGAAAGTTGCTTTTATTGAAGTACGTGCCCAGGTAGCCAATTTAAATTCCTTTGTTCAGGAGCGTATTGCAGGAATGAAAATTGTGCAACTATTTAACCGTGAAGAAATAGAAAAGGAGAATTTCAGGAAAATTAATGAAAAACATCAAAATGCTTGGTTGAAAACGGTTTGGTACAATTCTATTTTTTTTCCAATTGCCGAAATTTCCTATTCCATAGGAATTGGCTTGGTAGTGTATTTTGGGGTTGTGCAAAACATTGACAACGTTGCTTTAAATGATACAGGATCGATCTTTGCATTCTTTTTCTTGATGGATTTGTTGTTCCGTCCTTTGCGCCAAATCGCAGATAAGTTCAATACCCTCCAAATGGGAATGGTTGCAGCCAATAGGGTGTTCAAAATATTGGATACCGAAAGCCAGATAAAGGATACGGGAACTTTGAACAAACAAGATGTAAAAGGAGCCATTCAATTTAATAAGGTGCGATTTGGATATGTGGAGGATGAAGAAGTTCTGCATGGCATTTCGCTAAAAGTAGAAGCTGGTCAAACGGTTGCCATCGTTGGCGCAACGGGCGCAGGGAAGTCCACTATAATAAATCTTTTAAACCGGTTTTATGAAATTAATTCTGGAGACATTCTTATAGACGGCCATAATATTCAGGAGTATTCATTACAATCACTTCGTTCCCATATTGCCATTGTATTACAGGATGTTTTCTTGTTTGCGGATTCCATTGCAAACAACATTTCATTGCGGGAAGAGTCTGTTTCCTTGTCCGATATTGAGACTGCGGCTAAACAAATAGGGGTGCATGATTTTATCTCAAGCTTACCAGATGGTTATCAATACAATGTAAAGGAACGCGGAACAATGCTTTCCAGCGGGCAACGCCAATTGATCGCTTTCTTAAGGGCATATGTAAGCAATCCAAGTATTTTAATTTTAGATGAAGCTACTTCTTCCGTAGATACTTATTCCGAACAGCTCATACAACAAGCCACGGACAAGATTACAGAAGGTAGGACCTCCATTATAATTGCGCATAGATTGGCAACCATTAAAAAGGCTGATAAGATTATTGTTATGGATGCCGGTCAAATTGTTGAAATGGGGTCACATCAAGAACTACTAAAACAGAAAGGATATTACAACGATCTTTACGAGGCACAGTTTTTGGCCGAAGAGGTTGCTTAGTTTTGGGGTAGAAAATCTTCCAGGTTCATTTGTCCTGATAGTATAGCTAAAAAGACAATGAATATGCCCAAAATCAACATAACAATTGCCAGCAAAATTAAATAGATCAAACCTCTTAAGATAGTACTCAGAAGTTTGGTTTCATGTATTTTATAAAGCACATAAAATTGGTAAGCCACTACCAGAACAAGAAACGCCCAATTAAAAATGTCGTATTCCAAATCAAAAATCCCGAACAAAGGGATGCATATAAGGACTTGTGTTAGCGAGGTTTGTCCGGTGATATAGGCATTTGTGACAAGATGTTCGGTATAGTTAAGTTTTTTCTTGTCTAGAAACAGAAGCCAGGTCATTAAAGCATAGATGGGCATTATTAGGTAGGATAAAAGACCTTGATAATCAAAAACAAACTCCATGTTTGCCGGTTGTTTATCGGTAAAACTGCTGTTGGTGAGATTTACATGATATACATTTCTTAAGAAAAAAAACATGATTCCCGATAATGTAATTCCAATGGCAAAATAGCTAATGGGATTCATGTATTTTTTTCGAGTGCCTTCGATATAACTGTTCACTACATCTGCAGGCCTGATTATGAGATGTCGAAAAGTTTTTAAGAAAGTGTTGTCGAAATTAAAAACCTGAAAACTTAGATCTTGGAAGACATTTTTTAAGGATAAGCGATTACGGATAACCTTGCCTCCACAGGCTGGACAGTAGTTAAAATATGTTCTAAGTGAATGGTTGCAGTTCTTGCAATTCATCTTATTCCAAGTCCTTTTTAATAAGAGCTATTAATTCGTCCAAGCCTTTATAAGGAGCAAACTCTCCATTTTTTATATAGGAGATAGAACCCGTTTCCTCACTTACAACTAAACAAATGGCGTCGGTTTTTTCAGTAATCCCCACGGCGGCCCTATGGCGCAAACCAAAACGAAGGGGAAGGTTTCTGTCGTTTGAAACTGGTAAAATTACCCTTGTTGCCGTGATGTAATTGTCCTGAATAATGGCCGCCCCGTCGTGCAAAGGACTGTTTTTAAAGAAAATACTCTCTAGAATGGGCTGTGTTATCTCAATATTCATAGTGTCACCAGAAGATCTTACAAAATCCAGAGAATTGGTTTTCTCAATTACAATAATGGCTCCTGTCTTGGAACTGGCCATTTTTTCACAAGCTCCAACAATGGCATCCACATCCGTATCCGTGGGCATCGCCTCCTGTTTCAGGAATTTAAAATGCCGTATAAAATTTCGTTTCGAAGCAAAATTGGTAGAACCGATCATTAAGAGGAACTTTCGTATCTCTTGTTGAAAAACGATGATCAATGCAATTAATCCAATATTCATAAACCCACCAACCATACTGCTGATCATTTTCATTTGTAAGAGTTCTGTAAGCTTCCATAGTGCCCAAACAATGACAATGCCAATAAAGATATTAATGGCAACAGTACCTTTTACCAATTTATAGATGTAATAAAGCAGCGCGGCAACGAGTACAATGTCTATGACATCTGTGATTTTAAATTCAAGAAAATTTAGAAAATCCAACCGCGGTGTTTTTGTAAAATTAGCAAAAATAGAAGAACCTGAAATCAGGTGGTATTTACATTTAGTTCTTCAATCAGTTTAACACATTCCTTAGCTTCCTTTACATCATGTGCCCTTAATATATTTGCACCCTTTAATAGCGCAATGGTATGAAGGGATGTGGTTCCGTTTAAAGCCTCTTTGGGGGAGCTGTCCAATATTTTATAAATCATTGATTTTCTGCTTAAACCAACCAAAAGGGGTACGCCAAAAACTTTGAATAGATCTAGGTTGCCCAGCAGTTTATAATTCTGTTCGGTTGTTTTTGCAAACCCAAACCCAGGATCGATAATCACATCATTTATGTTTTTTGAATTGGCAAGGTTGACTTTTTTTGAAAAGTAAAACATCAAATCCTGAAGTAAATCCTTGTAAATGGCCTCTTTTTGCATAGATTGGGGGGTTCCTTTCAAGTGCATCATTATATAAGGAACTTGGTGCTGGGCGATAATATCGAACATGTTCGAATCTAGGTTCCCCGCCGAAATATCATTAATGATCGATGCTCCACTTTGTATACTTTCCAAAGCAACCTTGCTGCTAAAAGTATCTATGGAAATCAAAGTTTCTGGAAAGTTTTTGAGGATCAATTCCAATATGGGGAGCAATCGTTGTAATTCTTCTTTCTCCTGCACATGTTCCGCTCCAGGTCTGGAGCTGTAAGCACCCATGTCGATAAAAGTGGCACCATCAAAAAGCATTTTATCCACTTGGTTCAGAATAGAACGTTCATCCTTATACCTTCCACCATCATAAAAAGAATCCGGTGTTAGGTTTAGAATACCCATTACTTTTGGTGTACTCAGGTCTATAAGTTTTCCTTTGCAGTTTATCGTCATAAAAAATTCCTGCTTTATTGTGTTTGATTATCTTTGGCAAGGCGCTTAGGAGCGTTACTTATTTGGACGAAATTTACGCAAATTAGCAACAATACATGCAGCAGACTTCCAAACAATATGACGCAGTGATTAATACCTGCAGGGAACTATTTTTAAAAAAGACCCAGGATTATGGAACGGCTTGGCGTATTTTAAGACTTCCTTCCTTAACAGATCAAATTTTTATCAAAGCACAACGAATTCGCAGCCTACAGCAAAATGAGGTGCGAAAAGTGGATGAAGGGGAGCAATCGGAATTTATTGGAATAATAAATTATTCCATAATGGCATTGATACAATTGCAAAAAGGTGTAGCCGAGCAGCCAGACCTTGATGGCGAGGAAGCTATACAACTGTATGATCAGGAAGTTTTAACCACTAAGACCTTAATGGAAAACAAAAACCATGATTACGGTGAGGCCTGGCGAGATATGCGTGTAAGTTCCCTTACCGACTTAATTTTACAGAAATTGCTTCGTGTTAAACAAATTGAAGATAATGAAGGGACAACCTTGGTAAGCGAGGGCATAGATGCCAATTATCAGGATATAATAAATTATGCCGCATTTGCATTGATACATTTAAGTGGGGAACAATGAAATATTTAGTTTGGATTTCAAGGATTATTGTTGGGGTTTTATTCATTATAAGTGGATTGATCAAATTAAACGATCCAGTGGGTTTTTCATTCAAACTAGAGGAGTACTTTAGTCAAGGGGTTTTGGACCTTCCTTTTTTAATGCCCTTGGCGTTGTCCATTTCAATCTTTGTAGTCATCGTTGAGGTTCTTTTAGGGGTATTGTTGTTGATAGGATTGAAACCAAGGTTTACGGTTTGGAGTTTACTGCTGATGATTGTGTTTTTTACTTTTCTTACTTTTTACTCTGCCTATTTTAATAAAGTAACTGATTGTGGTTGTTTTGGAGATGCCGTAAAATTGACTCCATGGGAATCTTTTACCAAAGACATTATTCTTCTTGTATTCGTCATAGTCTTGTTTTTTGGGAGAAGCTATATTAAACCCATATTTGGAACCAAGATCAATTGGGTTGTTGGAGGCGTTGCGTTGTTTGCCTGTATATTATTTGCCAACCAAGTACTTAACCATCTCCCATCTGTTGATTTTAGACCTTATAAAATTGGAGCAAATATTCAAGAAGGAATGGGTGTTCCAGAAGGTGCGCCAAAGGCTATTTATGAATATGCATGGCGCTTTAATGTTGATGGCGAGGATAAAATTGTGGTTACCAATGGAGAATATCCCTCGGTTACCGGAACATTTATCGATGTGGAAACCACCGAAGTACAAAAAGCTTATGAACCACCGATCCATGATTTTACCATTGAAAAGGATGGTGTGGATTTGGCCTCCGAAATTTTGGAAGAGGATAAATTAATAATGGTCATTGCCTATGATTTGGCCAAAAGCAAGCTAAATTTTTTCTCGGAGATTGCCGGTATTGCCGCAAAAGCACAGGACAAGGGATACAAAGTGGTGGGAATGTCCGCTTCAAGTTTAGAAAGAACAACCAAAATCAAGAACGATTATAAGCTTAATTTTGACTTTTACTTTACTGATGAGACCACGCTTAAAACCATTGTCCGTTCCAACCCATCAATTTTAGTTTTGGAACGCGGCACAATTCAACAGAAAGTACATTACAACGATTTAGATCAACTTAATTTTTAAAAATAATACAAAAAGCCTTTACAATGAGAACCAATATAGTAGCCGGAAACTGGAAAATGAACAAAAACCTGGAGGAAACAGAAGCCTTGTTGTCAGAACTATCGGCGAAATTACCAGATTCGCATGCGGAGGTTATTGTGGCACCACCTTTTGTGAATTTAGTTGCGGCACAAAGAAGTTTACAATCATCAACCATACAGGTTGCAGCTCAAAACATGCACTTTGCTGATAATGGAGCCTATACAGGGGAAATTTCGGCAGATATGTTGTTGAATATTGAAGTAGACACAGTTATCATTGGACACTCGGAACGTCGTTCACTTTTTGAGGAAACAGACGATTTGTTATCGCAGAAGACGAAAACCGCTTTGGAAAAGGGAATGAGGGTAATTTTCTGTTTTGGAGAGGAATTGGAAGACAGAAAAGCCAATAATCATTTTGAAATAGTTGAAAATCAGTTAAAACATGCACTTTTTGATTTGGTGGGCAGTGCATGGAGCAATATCGTTTTGGCCTATGAGCCGGTTTGGGCAATAGGAACCGGAGAAACCGCTAGTCCAGAGCAAGCCCAGGAAATGCACGCGTTTATAAGGAAAACAATTGCTGAGGCCTATGATTCTTCTATAGCGGATAATGTCTCTATTTTATATGGAGGTAGTGTAAAACCGGGCAATGCGGAGGAGATTTTCTCCAAACCCGATGTTGATGGAGGGCTAATAGGTGGCGCCTCATTAAAAGCGGACGATTTTGTTGCCATTATCAAGGCCATTTAATACGTATTTGTTTGATATATCTCGAGTACCAATTTAAAATAGTGCCCCAACAACCCGCAACAGATATTTTGATTGCGGCCTTGGGTGAATCAGGATTTGAAAGTTTTGTAGAAGAGGATACGGTTCTACTGGCCTACATACTAAAATCCGAATGGAAGGAGGCTATTTTAACGGATTTGTTTGTTCTGCAAAATCCTGATTTTCAAATTACATGGTCTAGCAAGGAAATTGAACAGCAAAACTGGAATGCTGAGTGGGAAAAGAATTTTCACCCCATAAAAGTCGGTAATCAATGTATGGTCAGGGCTCCTTTTCACCATTCCGAAGAGGTGGAATATGATATCGTTATAGAACCTAAAATGAGTTTTGGTACTGGGCACCATGAGACTACCCATATGATGATGCAACATATTTTAAACACAGATTTTAAGGGGAAATCGGTATTGGATATGGGCTGTGGCACCGGTGTTTTGGCTATATTGGCTAAAATGAAGGGGGCTACCTCGGTAGATGCCATTGATATAGATGAATGGTGTTATTTAAATACCCAAGAGAACATTGAACGAAATAATTGTGATACCATAGCGGTTTTTCAGGGGGATAGCAGTTTATTGGTCGATAAGAAATACGATATTATATTGGCCAATATCAACAGAAATATATTGCTCGAAGATATCCCAAGGTATTCCAATTGCCTTAATGCTGATGGTGCACTTTTCCTAAGTGGATTTTATTTAGGGGATTTGAATGTAATTTCATCAAAATGTGAGGCATATAACTTGGAATATGAAAAAAAAATAGAAAAGAATAATTGGATTTCGGTAAAATATGTAAATTAGAAATGATTAATTCCGTAATCATGGGAATCAAAGAAAAGGTATCGGAAGAGCTTCTTTTGGAAGAAGACACAATTAGGCAGAGCGAAATAGTGCTTTTTAATGATGATGTAAATACTTTCGATCATGTTATCGAAACTTTGATCAATGTTTGCGATCATACTCCTGAACAGGCAGAACAATGCTCTTTAATTGTTCATCATAATGGCAAGTGTACCGTAAAAACTGGGGAATATTCTTATTTGAAGCCTCGTTGTTCCAAGCTGTTGCAAGCAGGACTTAGTGCTGAAATCATCTAGATTACTTGATTTATTTTTCTTGCAGCATCCAATGTTTCATCAGAATTTCATGCATATTCCATGAATTGGTCTGAGAATGAAATTTCTTTCTTAATCGATGATGAAATTTAGTATACTTACAATCCAGCTACAAAAGATGCATCAGGTGTAGCCCAGGTCAGCCTTCATAAATCCAACGGAGAATTTCAGTTATTGGTAGGCAATGGCCGTTTTATATTAATCGTGTAGGCCTTGAATTTAGAGATACCCCTTCCTTGGCCAAACACAGCGCCAATTCCTTAAGGATTTGGAGCAATGAAAATGGGGAAAGAACGGCTTTGGAGGTGTTAAATGAAGCCCATGAATATGGTTTAATGGTAATATGGGAATAATCATTCCGCAGCTGCTAACATCTCTTTTTATCTAAATTAATTGAGCAAGGGGAACAAAAAAGCTATTGTTTGTAAATATCCTTTTTAGGTATGAATGGGCCAGTAACAATCGAAATAGCATGTAACAATCCGATTTTTTCAAAATTAATTCCGAAAAATTGCATATATATCAAAAGTCATGAATTCTTTACATGGGTCTTGGTGTTTGCACTCCATATATGAATTACCTTTGCAGGTGCTAACCAGTAATCTTTAATTTTTCCTATCTAAAAAATGGGCGAATTTTTTAAGGCCGAACTAAAAGACCGTTTTTTGGAGTATGCTTTGGAGCGTACAGACTATTTTGAAATTCAATCACTTTACGATGAATACCTACGTCCCAATTATAATCTAAAATTTGTTGAAAAACTTATTAAAGAGATTAGGGATTATGATGCCAGTTTATTGGATATCATGAGTGGCAATGGAATAGAGGTTTTTATGATGGCTTCAACGCCAAGCACCCGGAAATTTTTAAACGAAGGTGGGTTTATGAGCATCTTTGTAAGGGAAGAGGAAAAATGGGACACTTTTTCGGATCAACTCTCAAGTGCCCGAAAACTTAGGGGTGATGAAAAATCTAGACATGGCAAGAAAAGAAAGAAGCCTTATGGTCGGGAAAAGACCCTTTTATTTGCCTTAATTTTTGCTGTTACAGCAAGTTTTTTGTTCACCTTATTTAGTGTTTTAAAGAATGTCTTTTTTGATGCTGACACTGTTTCAAAAAGTGATTTCGAAGAAAAATTATATCAAATACAGCTTCAAAATACGCATAGGGAGGAGTTGCTACAAAATGAAATAGAGCAATTAAAAAGTCAAATTGAAAGAAAAGATTCGGCAAGTTCAAAAAATGACTAGTTCTTATGCTTTGTCCGTTTGAACACCAAAACGATACATACAAGTTGATTTGTAGACTTCACCGGGTTGTAAGATAACATTGGGAAAATTGGGGTTGTTAGGTGAATTGGGATAATGTTGGGTCTCTAGACAAAATGCTCCTCTGTTTGGGTAATGTTTTCCTTCTTTGCCCAATATGTCAAGACGATTACCACTGTAAAATTGGATACCCGGCTCATTAGTGAAAACCTCCATGGTTCTGCCTGAGTTTGCCTCTACCGCCTTAGCCGCAAAAGTAAGCTCATCATCTCCTTCTGTGGATTTATTTAAAACAAAATTGTGGTCATAACCATTACCAAAATACAACTGTTCGTTTTTGGTAGAAATATCCCTTCCAATAGGTTTCGGTATTAAAAAATCAAAAGGAGTACCTTGCACATCTTCTATGGTGCCGGTTGGTATGAGGTGTTGGTTTACTGGTGTAAAACTGTTCGCATTTATTTGCAAAATGTGCTGGTCAATACTGCCGTTTCCTGCACCTTTTAAATTAAAATAAGAATGATGCGTAAGATTTATTGGTGTAGCCTTATCAGTTTTTGCCTTATACTTTATGATCAACTCATTGGCATCATTTAACTGGTAGGTTACCTCAACAAGCAAATTGCCTGAATACCCCTCTTCATTATCCGGTGAAACCCTACTAAAATGGATTTCACTTTTATTCACCTGTTCTGTGTCCCAAACTACACTTCCAAACCCCTTCTTGCCCCCGTGAAGATGATTGTCCCCATTGTTTATAGACAGCTGGTGAGCAGTTCCATCCAAGGTAAATTTACCTTTTGAAATACGATTTCCATACCTGCCAATTACTGCCCCAAAATATTTTCCAGGACCATCAAAGTATTCGGGCAGGCTTGAAAATCCTAAGACTATATCTTCAAAGTTTCCCCGTTTATCCGGAACATGCAATGAAATTATACGTTGTCCATAGTTCGAAAAAATAGCCTTGAGTCCATTTTTGTTTTCAAGCGTAAATATTCGAGTGGTTTTTCCGTTAATGGGAAACTCTAAATTTTTAAAATTCAAACTATCCAATTCTATGTGTGTTGTTCTAGATTAACAATTATCTTCATTATGATTGTTGATGAACGGTACAAAAATATAATAAGTAAGTGAAAGAAACATACTTTATGATTGCACAATCAAAAACTAGGATTATTTATAAAGTATACTACTCTTTTTTAATGCAGATGACTTTAGAGAAAGCCTTGATAAAATATTCTTCCCAGAAAAGTTTAAATGTTTTAAACAATTTTTGAATGTAACATTTAACACTTAATTTTTTATGTACATGGCTATAATTTAATAAGTTGACTCCGTAATTATTCAGATATTGAAAAAGCATTACATACTTTTGACTTGTAGCCAGGTAACTTTATTATTTGTGAATATGGATTATAAAAAATTAATTTGATGATGATGATTGGTCTAAAAAAAACTTCCAAATGAACAACCCAGAGTTATCAATAGCATCTCCCGGAAGGGTTAATTTAATTGGCGAACATACAGATTATAATGAAGGATTTGTGCTACCTACAGCTATAGATAAATACATTGTCTTCCATTTTAGAATAAACCATTCGCAATCTACCTGTAATGTTTTAAGTAAAAACTATGGTAAGTCTATACGATTTGATTTAAAAAAGATAACAAAAAGCAAATCGGTATGGGAGAATTTTGTTCTTGGGGTTTTGGACCAATTGCAACGAAAAACCAATAAAATACGAGGTTTTGATTGTGTCATTGAAAGTGCTTTGCCAATGGGTTCAGGCGTGAGTTCTTCAGCAGCCTTGGAATGTGGACTTGCATATGGTCTTAATATCTTGTTTTCACTTGGCTTGGAAAAGTATACGTTGATCAAACTTTGCCAAATGGCAGAACATGAATTTGTCGGCACCAAATGTGGAATCATGGACCAGTTTGCCTCGGTTATGTCTAAAAGTAATACGGCAATCTTATTGGATTGTAAAACCTTGGAACATGAGTATGTTCCACTTGAATTGGGCACAAAGAAAATACTACTAATAAATACCAATGTTTCTCATAGTCTTGCGGAAAGTGAGTATAATGCTCGAAGAACCGATTGTGAAGTAGCAGTAGAAATTATTAGAAAGAAATATCCTAAAGTTTTTTCCTTGCGTGATGTAACGATGGAGACACTAATAGCTTCAAAAGGAATGCTTTCAGAAACCCATTACCAACGTTGTGAATATATAGTCAACGAGAACGAGCGTGTAAAAGAAGCCGTTACGGCGCTAAAGAATAATGATTTTGAACAGTTTGGCCGGTTAATGTACGCTTCACATGAAGGGTTGAAGAATAAATATGAGGTAAGTTGTAAAGAACTTGATTTTTTAGTCGATTTTTCAAAAAATCACGATACAGTAATAGGCTCTAGAATGATGGGCGGTGGTTTTGGCGGATGCACCATCAATATAATAGAGAGCGATGGAATCGATGACTACGTTCGCCATGCAAGTAAAGCTTACGAAAATAAGTTTGGTATTGGCCTAGATTCTTTTGAAATAGCATCCAGTAAAGGCACTCATGTCTTAGCGTCCATAATAAATTGATATGAATACAATATTTAATGAGAATCCTCACAGAAGGTATAACATTTTAACAGGAGAGTGGGTATTGGTATCTCCACATAGATCGCAGAGGCCTTGGCAGGGAAAAGTTGAAAAAGCAGCAACACTTACAAAACCGAAATATGATAAGAATTGTTATCTCTGCCCGAGAAATATGAGGGCAAATGGGATGAAAAATCCAGATTACAAAAAATCACTCATTTGATTACTGTTTAATTTTAAAAAAGTACAATTGAATTTTAAGAGTAGTTAAAAAATATCTTTTTTTTAAATAGCCTTCTTCAGTCGGTTACCCTTATAAATACACAAAACCTAAATAAAAGCATCATATTTCTGTACAGTAAAATTAGAATTACCTATTATGTTTGTTTAAGCTACTAATGGAGTAACTTTTAAAGCAAATAATTATGCCTTTATATCACAAACAAGGAAAAATACCTCATAAAAGACATACCATTTTCAAAAAAGACAATGGCGATTTACATTATGAGCAATTATTTGGCACCATTGGTTTTGATGGCATGTCATCATTACTATACCATCTTCAAAGACCAACTATGGTTAAAGAAGTGGGTAAAACCATTGACATAAGACCTCAGGCGGCTGTTGACTTCAATATGAAATCGAGAATGCTAAAGGGGTTTGAAGCAAAGCCAGAAGATGATTTTTTAGATAGTAGAAAAGTATTGCTTTACAATAATGATGTTCATGTTGGTGTTGCAGCACCGAAAAAATCAATGACTTCATATTTCTATAAGAATACGGATGCTGATGAAATGTTATTTGTGCATAAAGGTACAGGCACCTTAAAAACCCCATTCGGAGAGATAAAATTTGAATATGGTGATTATCTCATCATTCCTAGAGGTGTAATTTATCAAATTGAGTTTGATACTGAAGACAATAGATTATTAATAGCAGAATCATATCACCCTATTTACACACCAAAAAGGTATCGTAATTATTTTGGGCAACATTTGGAGCATTCTCCTTTTTGTGAGCGTGATTTTAAATTACCAGAAAATTTGCAAACCCATGACGAAATGGGTGATTTTCTAATTAAAATAAAAAAAGAAGGGCAATTACATCATTTGACCTATGCTTCGCATCCGTTTGATGTTGTTGGTTGGGATGGTTACAATTTTCCCTATGCCTTTTCTATACACGATTTTGAACCTATTACGGGTCGTGTTCATCAACCACCTCCAGTGCATCAAACCTTTGAGACAAGTGCCTTTGTAATTTGTTCTTTTTGCCCTCGATTATACGATTACCATCCGCAGTCAATACCTGCACCTTATAATCATTCGAATATCGATTCAGATGAGGTACTTTATTATGTTGATGGCGATTTTATGAGTAGAAGTCATGTTGAAAAAGGCTATATATCCTTACATCCGGCAGGAATACCGCATGGCCCGCATCCCGGAACGTATGAGGCAAGTATTGGACAAACAAAGACTGAAGAACTTGCTGTCATGATAGACACCTTTGCACCTTTAAAAGTAACCCAAACAGCCTTAGATATTGATGATGGTACCTATTATCAATCATGGATAGATAACAAATAAAGTAACACCATAATGAACAACAACGATTGTTGGATACCTATACCTGAAAATTCAGATTTTTCAATACATAATATTCCTTTTGGCATTTTTTCAACCAAAGACCGAAGCCCGAGCGTTGGTGTAGCCATTGGTGCTGATGTTTTAGACCTTTTAAAAGCTTCCGATTTAGGCATTTTTGATGATTTACAAATTGATAAAGAAGCTTTTAACAAGTCAGTATTAAATGATTTTATTTCCCTCGGAAAAAAAACAACCGTTGCGGTACGTGAGCGTATTCAAAAAGAGCTTACATCAACCGATAGCAAATTAAAAGAGAATGATACTGTTTTTGTAAAACAAGAAAATGTACAGATGCATCTTCCTGTTTTTATAGGAGATTATACTGATTTTTATTCGAGTATTGAGCATGCAACCAATGTTGGTAAAATGTTTAGAGATCCTGAGAATGCTTTGCTTCCTAATTGGAAACATATTCCAGTAGGCTATCATGGTAGGGCTTCCTCTATAGCAGTTAGCGGAACTGATGTTTATAGACCTATGGGGCAGACATTACCTCCGAATGAAAAACAACCTGTTTATGGGCCTTCAAAAAGAGTAGATTTTGAATTAGAACTCGGTTTTATTCTAGGTAAAAACACACAACTAGGAGATACAGTTAAGGTTGAAGATGCTGAAGATTTTATTTTTGGGAAGGTATTATTTAACGATTGGTCTGCACGTGATATTCAGAAATGGGAGTATGTACCCCTAGGCCCGTTTTTAGCTAAAAATTTTGCGTCTCATATTTCGCCATGGGTGGTTACTATGGAAGCTTTACAGCCCTTTAATGTTGAAGGGCCAGAACAACAGCCTAAAGTATTACCGTACTTACAATCAAAAACTCGTCGAAACTATGATATCAAATTAGAAGTTGCAATTCAGCCAGAAAACGCTGATGAAACTGTAGTCAGCAATTCAAACTTTAAATATATGTATTGGACTATGGCACAACAATTAGCGCATCATACTATGAATGGCTGTAATGTTAATGTTGGCGATATGATGGGTTCAGGAACCATTAGCGGTAAATCTGAAGATTCATATGGTTCAATGCTAGAGTTGGCGTGGGCTGGTTCTAAGCCTTTAAAAATGAATGATGGTTCAGAACGTAAATTCATTGAAGACAATGATACCGTAATCATGCGTGGATATTGTCAAAAAGATGAAGTACGTGTTGGATTTGGAGAAGTACGTGCTAAAATATTACCAGCAAAAAATAGCTAATGAAAACAACTAAAAGCATTGACCCAAATTCGCTGGCGGTACCAGATTTGCACAAACTTTTGCTTTCAGCCGTAGCGCCTAGACCTATAGCTTTAGCAAGTACGGTGAATGCAAAGGGCGAGGTGAATTTGAGTCCCTTTAGTTTTTTTAATGTTTTTAGTGCAAATCCACCCATACTTATTTTTTCACCTGCTAGAAGAGGTCGAGATAACACTACGAAGCATACCTATGAGAATGTAAAGTATAATCACGAAGTGGTTATCAATATTGTCAATCATGATATTGTTGAACAGATGTCATTATCAAGTACGGAATACGATAGTGGCGTGAATGAATTTATCAAAGCTGGTTTTACGCAAGTGCCTAGTGAAACTATTAAACCACCTAGAGTTGGTGAAGCGCCAATTTCTTTTGAATGTACTATTGACCAGATCGTAGAATTAGGTGCTGAAGGTGGAGCAGGTAATCTAGTGATATCTCGAATTAACCGTATTCACGTACACACCAAGTATTTAAAAGATTCTGGAGAACTAGATACCCAAAAGTTAGATTTGGTAGCCCGTATGGGAGAAAGTTGGTACTGCCGCGCAAGCGGTGATGCGCTATTTGAAATTCCGAAACCTATTTTTACAAAAGGGATTGGAGTAGATAAACTACCCGGTCATATTTTGGAAAGTACAGTTTTAACAGGAAATCATCTAGGGCGATTAGGAAATATGGAATCTATTCCAAACTCTCAAGCCATAGAAAAGGAAAAGAAAGAACTTCAAGATATCTTGAACATTGAAGATAAAATTGAACAAAGAGAAGCACTGCACCAACAAGTAGTCGCCGCTATAGGGAATAACGAGGTGAAAAAGGCATTGAATATCCTTTTTTGCTTGAATTAATACAAGATGATACAAAAAAGAGTTTCAAATGCCGAGGAAGCAGTAAAAGGAGTATCTAGTGGAATGACCTTAATGCTAGGAGGTTTCGGACTTTCAGGTATTCCTGAGAATGCAATTTCAGAATTGGTTCGAAATGATTTTGATGGCTTAACCTGTATTTCTAACAATGCTGGCGTTGATGATTTTGGCTTAGGTTTATTACTACAGAAAAAACAAATCAAAAAAATGATTTCTTCGTATGTGGGTGAAAATGAAGAGTTTGAACGTCAAATGCTTAGTGGTGAGTTAGAAGTTGAATTAATCCCGCAGGGTACATTAGCAGAAAGATGTAGAGCAGCGCAAGCAGGTTTTCCTGCAATTTACACGCCAGCAGGTTATGGTACAGAGGTAGCTGAAGGAAAAGAAACTCGCGAATTTAGTGGCAAAATGTATGTTTTAGAGCATGCTTTTAAAGCGGACTTCGCTTTTGTAAAAGCGTGGAAAGGAGATGCTGCTGGAAATTTAATTTTTAAGGGAACGGCAAGAAATTTTAACCCCAATATGTGTGGTGGCGCAAAAATAACAGTTGCCGAAGTAGAAGAACTTTTGCCAGTTGGTAGCTTAGATCCAAACCAAATACATATTCCTGGTATTTTCGTGCAGCGTATTTTTCAAGGTGTGAATTATGAAAAAAGAATTGAGCAACGAACAGTAAGACAAAAAGCGTAATATGGCATTAGATAAGACAGGTATTGCGAGACGTATTGCACAAGAAGTTAAAGACGGCTATTATGTGAATCTTGGTATTGGTATACCAACCTTGGTAGCCAATTATGTTCGAGAGGACATTGATGTTGAATTTCAAAGTGAAAACGGGGTATTGGGCATGGGACCTTTTCCTTTTGAAGGGGAAGAAGACGCAGATATTATTAATGCAGGTAAACAGACCATTACAACACTACCAGGTGCTTCGTTTTTTGATTCTGCTTTGAGCTTTTCAATGATAAGAGGCCAGCACGTACAGCTTACTATTTTAGGTGCCATGGAAGTAGCAGAGAATGGCGACATCGCCAATTGGAAAATACCTGAAAAAATGGTAAAAGGAATGGGCGGCGCGATGGATTTGGTAGCAAGTGCTGACAATATTATTGTTGCGATGATGCATACCAACAGAGCAGGAAAATCAAAACTTTTAAAAGAGTGTTCACTTCCCCTTACCGGAGTTAATTGCGTAAAAAAGGTAGTCACTAACCTTGCGGTATTAGAAGTTACTGATAAGGGTTTTCTATTGCTAGAAAGAGCACCAGGTGTTAGCGTTGAAGAGATTCAGCAAGCAACAGAAGGAAATTTAATAATCGATGGAGATATTCCTGAAATGAAAATATAATAAACTAATTACAGCGGGTCTATAATGCTGCTTTAAGAAGTTTGATTACAATTCATAAACCCATTTACCATCGACCATAGTTCGTTCAACTTTGATATCGATAATTGTACTTGGGTCAACTTCAGTGGGATTTTTTTCTAACACCACTAAATCGGCTAATTTTCCTGTTTCTAATGAACCTTTGATATCTTCCTCAAAAGATGCGTAAGCACCGTTAATTGTACCCACCTTAATTGCCTGTTCAACAGATATTTTTTGACTTGGGCCCCATACATTTCCAGACATATCGGTTCTTGTAACAGAAGATTGAATAGCCATCATAGGCTCGTAAGGTCCAGGAGGATAATCTGAAGTCTGCGTTACATTAATACCTGCATCTAAAAAACTTTTAACAGCAAACATATTTTCCAATCTGTCTTTTCCGTAATTCACCATTTTTTCACCATGAAAATATACGTAAGTAGAAAACGGACATGGAATAGCATTTAATTTTTTTATGCGTTGTATCAAATCATCATTGATAACAGTACAATGTTCTAACCTAAACCTAGGGTCTTCTCTAGGGTGTTCTTTTTGAATTTTTTCAAAAACATTTAACGCTTTATCAACACCAATATCTCCATTAGCATGAATACCTATTTGCCAATCTGCTTTATGCGCTTTGATGGCATGTTCATACAGTTCTTCTTCGTCCATAACAATAATGCCAAAATCATTAGGTCTGCCAACATAAGGTTCTGATAATCTTGCTGTGCGTTCTGATATTGAACCATCACAAGTCAATTTCATGCCCCCAATGCGAACCCAATCATTTCCGTCACCAGTTTTTATGCCACGCGCCATCATATCATCAACGCCATGATAAGCGGTCATACAATATACCCTAGTAAGCAATTCATTAGCAGCATAGGCATTCTTATAGGCTATAAGGTCATCTGGTGTACCCAATGCCCCAGCATCTGTAACTGATGTTATACCTGATTTTGCAATCATTTCAGAAAAGAGTTTCACGCCAGCTTGGCGATCTTTTGCAGTAAATTCATTAGGAATTAAATCATTCACCAAATAAATAGCTTTTTCTTTAAGCAAACCTGAAGGTTCTCCGTTTTCATCTCGAACAATTTGCCCGCCTTTTGGATCGGGAGTATTTCTGTCAATTTTAGCTAGTTTTAAAGCCATTGAATTGGTATATGCTGTATGCCCACCTCTGTGTTCAATTCTAATAGGGTGCTCACTTGATATTTCATCAAGATCATATCTGGTAATATATCTTCCTTCTGCGGTTTTAGTATCATCATATTTAAAACCACAAAGCCATTCGCCTGGTGCTTTATTGAGAGACTCGGATTTTAAAGCTTTTAAAATGGCCTTAATAGATCTTAAATCACAATCAACATTTCTTAAATGGCGATTTCCAGAATAAGCAGGATGCGAATGTGAGTCTATAAACCCGGGTGTAATGGTTTTACCACCAATATTTATTTTACGAGTTGTTGAACCCGCCAAATGCAAAATATCACTATCTGAACCAACGGCAACAATTTTTCCGTTACCGATTGCAATTGCTTGAGCTTTTGGCATTCCTGGATTGGACGTATAAATATTCGAATTATGTAGAATAATTTCAGGACTTGATTGCGATAAACATGAATTGAATGCTATTAACCCCATAGTACCCATGCCTAAGGTGTTTACAAACTGCCTTCTATTAATATTTCTTTTCATAATTGTGACTTTAATAATGTTAATTTCTGATTGAAATTTAAATTTTGCTAGGCCGCTCATCATCGTCATTGTCTAGATAAGAATCAGGTTCAGCCTTTGGAGGAGTTTTTAAAACCTTGATTAAAAAATAAATAACCATACCGGTTACCAGTAGTGTGGTAAACAACATTAATACTAAAGCAGATGTATTCATATTCTTATGGTTTTAAATTTCTCTAACTCTTTTCGTATATGCCACATAAACCAAAAATGCAAAGCTTATGAAAACAGTTATCAGTAATAAGCGTGAAGCATTCACATAGAAAATTTGACCATTTAGAAAGGCGATGGTTTCAGGATCAATTGCATTGGCAAGTTTTTCTTTTAAACCAGTATTCATAATTTTACTAATGATAGAGCTATCGTCTAATTGCCAATTACCGCTAAGTGCAGCATCCCAATCATTATTTTTCGGGGTAAACACAGATCCTAGAAATACCAACAACAATAAGGTTGGCGTTACATATTTTATAATAGGTTTGAAAATGACAGGAACTTTGATTTCTGCATTCATGGTAATTTCTCGCCACCCTTTTTTCATACCGAAAACCCATGCAAAAAGAATTGACTCTAATAAGGCGAAAACCACAAGTGAAACGGTACCGGCCCAATAATCATATTCATCAAATACGCCATATTTGTATAAGAAAATTGTTGGTAATCCTAACACGAAAATAATTAGTCCGAATGACCAAGCTGCAGATTTGTGTTTCCATTTAAATTCATCCTTTAGAAAACCTATCCATGGTGTACCCATAGCTAGTGAAGAGGTTATGCCTGCAAAAAAGAGTAAGGTAAAGAACAACAGGCTTGAAATAACACCAATTACATCGCCCCATTGCATAAATAGGTAGGGTAAAGTCTTAAACCCGAGACTCAACGAACCTAATTCGATGAGTTCTTTTACTTGGTCGATTCCTAAAAAAGCGATAGAAATTGGTATTAAGATAAAACTACCAATAACTACTTCTACAAATTCGTTTAGCCATCCTGAAGACATAGCACTCAAAGCAATATCATCTTTCGCTTTAACATAAGAAGCATAACAATGTACAGTACCCATACCAATAGAGAGGGTGAAGAACACTTGTCCGGCGGCAGCCATCCAAACGGCAGGAGACCAAATATTGCTGTAATCAGGTGTCCATAAAAAATTAAGTCCCTCGAGACTACTATGAATAGCGCCGTTTTCACCTGCATCAATAGTTGCCCCCTTTATAGCTAAAAAAATGCCAAAAAGAATCAATAGTGGAATCCCGATTTTAGCAACACGTTCAACTCCTTTTTGAAGTCCTTGTGAAAGCACATACGTGTTCAAGAGTAGCACTACTACAAAAAAGACGAAAGGCTCCCAAGGAATACCAAGAGTTGAAGAATCCAAGCTAATATAGCTATCAAAAAAAGCGGCTACTTGACCTTGGTCTAATCCAAGAAAACTTCCTTTAACAGAGTGTACCATATACGCTAAAGTCCAAGATTCTAAATAACAATAATAAGCAGCAATGGCGATATTGGTCCAGATACCGAAAACTCCAATGTATTTCCAAATCCTTTTTTTGCTCATGGTATCCATGATAAAAGGTGTAGAATGATGACCAAATTTACCTCCAAAACGCCCCATAGACCATTCAATCCAAAGTAAGGGAATGCCAATAACCAAAAAAGAAACTAAATAGGGAATGATAAAAGTACCGCCGCCGTTTTGTACTGCTTGCACTGGAAAGCGTAGAAAATTTGACATCCCCACTGCATTTCCAGCCATGGCCAATATCAATCCAATTCTCGACCCCCATGCATCTTTTGTATTGCTCATATCGTTTTTTGGTTATTCATATTTTTCTGCTAACCCGGGTAAAATAATTAACCTAAATAGCTGTTTTCATATACATACTTCTATTTTCTACCAATTATGATTCGCATACTGCATCTGCTATTTTCAGCGCTTCAGATAGAATGGATAGCCCTTCGTCAATTTGTTCTTTGCTAATGCAAAGTGGTGGTGCTATAAAAATAAAGCTCCATTTACTAAAAGTATACATGCCTAGCTCCGCTATTTTAGCTTTCACTTGGTTCATTATAACTAATTCAGTAGGTTTTGCATTAAAAGAGGCCATAGGCTCTTTGGTCTTTCGATTCCTTACCAATTCAATACAACCCAATAATCCCTTATTTCTAAAATCACCTATGGATGGATGTATCGTTTTCATTTCTTCGATACGTTCCTCCATATAGTTGCCCATTGCTGCAGTTCTATGAATCAGATTATCTTCCTCATAAATATTGATAACCTCTAATGCCGCCGCACATGCAACAGGATGCCCTGAATATGTTAGGCCAAGCATAAGGGGTTCATTATCGAATTTTTTTGCAATAGCATCACTAACCATTAAAGCGCCAAAAGGCAAATAGCCTGCGGTGATACCCTTAGCTAAAGCCATGATATCGGGTACAACACCATGATTTTCAACACCAAACCATTTTCCGGTACGGGCGAATCCGCTCATTACTTCGTCTGATATCAACAAAATTCCATGTTCATCACAAACTTCACGTAACTTTTTCCAATAACCTTTCGGGAGTTGTAGACATCCTGAAGTACCAGACTCTCCTTCCATAATAATGGCTGCAATATTTTCTGGTCCTTCAAAAGCGATAAGACGGTCTAGTTGGTCATATGCCTCTTGTTCCCAATTTTCTCCTGTAGCCCGATATTTATATGGAATTTCTATATGTACAAAGTTTGGTGCTTGCTGCACATCTACTTTCAATCGTCTTGGGTCACCACTAGCTGACATTGCGCCCATGGTAGAACCGTGATAGGACCTATATCGTGTTAAAATTTTATGTCGCCCGGTGTAGAGACGCGCTAACTTTATGGCATTTTCAATACTAGTAGCGCCGCATACCGTAAAAAAAGCTTTGTTAATATCTCCTGGGCAAATTTCTGCTAATTTTTTTCCCAAATCACCACGGATTTTAGTTGCACTGGCTGGGGTAACATAACTCGCTTTTTCCATTTGTTTAACAACAGCTTGGGTTACCCTTTGGTCTCCATGCCCGATATTTACATTCATGAGTCCTGAAGAGAAATCCAATACTTTTTTGCCATCGTGAGTGTAGAGGTAGACGCCTTTAGCATGGTCTACTACTAGTGGCTGAATTCCTTTTTGTTTGGACCATGAAAAGAGCGTGTGGTCTAAATTATTTTTTAAAATTTCGTTTTTCTCCTCTAAAATTTTTGAATCTTGAGATGTCATTTCGCAAATACTTTGGGCGATTTATAATAGGTTGTTAGCTCATCCAGTTTACACCGGCTTCAGGATTCCATTTTGTAGTCACTTTTTTAAGTTGTGTCCAAAATTCAATAGAACTTTTACCAGTAATATCTAGTGCGCCGAACTTAGATTCATTCCAACCACCAAATGAAAACGGCTCTCTAGGTACGGGAACACCAATATTAATCCCGATCATACCAGCACTTGCCTTATCGATCATTTGTCGAGCAGCGGCACCATTTTGAGTAAATACTGAGGCTGCATTACCATACGGATTAGAATTTTCAATATTCAAGGCTTCTTTAAGGTTGTTAGATCTCAATATTGCTAGAACAGGGCCAAATACTTCTTCTTTAGCAATGGCCATATCTGGCGTAACTCCGTCAATTATTGTTGGGCCTACGTAACTTCCGTTTTCCTTATCTTTTACTTTAGCATTGCGCCCGTCTACCAAAACTTTGGCGCCTTGTTCTTCAGCTTCTGTAATGTATTTTTCTATGCGTTCTTTTGCTTCTTTGCTAATGACTGCTCCTAAATTTTGACCAGGAATCATTTTTCTTGCCTCTTCACAAATCTTGTCAATAACTGGGTCTGAGTTTCCCACAGCAACCATAGCCGATGCGGCCATACAACGTTGTCCAGCACAACCTGTAACGGATGCTAATACGTTGGATGCGGTCATTTCTAAATGAGCATCAGGAAGCACGATTAAGTGGTTTTTAGCACCACCAAGTGCAAGCACTCTTTTAAGATTTGAAGTTCCACGGATATAAACACTTTTAGCTACATGGGTAGAACCTACAAAAGAAATAGCATGTATATCAGGATGATCACAGATGGCTTCAACTATCGCTTTATCGCCGTTTACAATATTAAATACACCATCAGGCAAACCTGCTTGCTTTAAAAGTTTGGCAATCTCTACTAAACTTAGCGGTACTTTTTCAGAAGGTTTAACAATCATAGTATTACCTAATACTAAAGCATTTGGTATTGACCAATGTGGTACCATGCTAGGGAAATTAAATGGAGTTATACTAGCAACAACACCAACTGGTCGTCGTTCAATTCGGCATTCAACGCCTCTGCTAACCTCCAAAACTTCTTCGCCTACCATTTGTGGCATTGAACAAGCAAATTCAGTCAGTTCGATGCTCTTTTCAACTTCCGCTTTTGCCTCTCCGTACGTTTTGCCGTTTTCTTCGCAAATCAAATTGGATAATCGATCAAGGTTTTCAATTAATAGATTTCGATAGGCATAGAAAATTGCTACACGTTCTTTTACAGTAGCTGCACTCCAATCTACTAAGGCAGTTTTTGCTGCTTTGACGGCTTTATCTAATGAAGCTTTATCAGAAATGGGTACAGAAGAGAGTAAACTTCCATCTAAGGGTGAATGCACTTCCAAAGTATTAAATTGATTGATATTGAATTTGCCATCAATAAAATTTTGAACAACTTGATATTTATATGTTTCTGTTTTCATCGTTTTTGATTAAAAAAATCAGATTAATCTAGAAGAGAAGTAATACTGATACGTTAAAATTATTTGTAAAACTGCAATTATTGTACAATTTATAATAAATATTGCAAATTTTGCAATTCAATTAATTAAAAACACAAAATTTAATTAATATTTACATATTGAAGTATTCTTTTTAGTTGTGATTTACGGTTTTTAAGTTGTTAAATACTAGTTTTGTGCTAAATCAGATATTTATACTCTGTTAGACAAAAGGCTTTTATGAACGACGCAATTAACTCTTTAGACGAACTCGATTTTTCGATTCTTTCTCACTTGCAAAAAGATGGGCGTATGTCTTTTACTGTAATAGCTAAAGAGACTGGGGCATCAATAAGTACCATTAGAACACGGGTTACCAAACTTATTGAAGATGGTACCATAAATATTATTGGAAGAGTAAGTCCTGAAAAAATAGGATTCAATGCATATGCATCTATTAAAATAGCCGTCAGACCAGGAAATAAAATTGATTACGTAGCAGAACAATTGCTTAAATATCGAGAAGTTAGTTTTTTAGCTTTGGTTTCTGGTGATTTTGATATGGAAGTCGATGTTATGTGCCGTGACAATGAGCACCTTATTGAAGTAATCAATAAACGCATATCCAGTATTGATGGAGTTCATAAAACTTCTGCAAACTTGTATCTTAAAGTATTAAAGTTTGCGCAACCCGACCTTAATCTTTTGAAATAACTGTAGCTAGCTCATCTTGATTTATTGATGGCCTAAATGTTTCTGGTTTATTGAATAAACATCCTCTGCTTATTTAGGCTAGTTGGGTTGCACAAAACCTAAACAAAATTGTCATATTTATGTACTAGAATCTTTTGATAAGATATTAGGTTTGTAATATTGAGAAATGAAGTACTTATGTATTAAACAATTAGGTAAAGAATATTAAATTATACCAGATAAGTTATGGCAAAAGAATTTGCATCAAAAGCAGACCTTGGAGAAAAAGAGGTAACATTTTCGGAAATAGGAAAAGGTTGCTACGCATATACAACAGAAGGAGACCCAAATAGTGGTGTTATTATTGGCGATAAATACGTGATGGTAATTGAAGCTCAAGCTACACCACGTATGGCTAAAGATGTTATCGCAAGAGTACGAGAAATAACAGATAAGCCTATAAAGTATTTGGTCTTAACACATTATCATGCAGTACGTGTTTTAGGAGCTAGCGAGTACCAAGCTGAGGAAATTATTATGTCGCAAAAAACCAACGAAATGGTTGAAGAACGTGGCAAGCAAGATTGGGCCAGTGAGTTTGAACGTTTTCCGAGATTGTTCAGAGGGCATGAAAGCATACCAGGACTTACGCATCCTACAATGATTTTTGAAGATAAGTTAACGGTTGAGCTCGGCAATAAAAAGGTGGAGATTATGCATGTTGGTGAGGGCCATACAAGAGGTGATTCAATCGTTTGGGTGCCAAGTGAAAAAGTTATGTATGCCGGTGATTTAGTAGAATACGGTGCAACGCCTTATTGCGGCGATGCGCAACTAAAAAATTGGCCTTTAACACTACAAAAACTAAGTGATTTTAAACCTAAAGCTTTAGTGCCTGGTCGCGGTGAAGCATTAAAGAATGAGATCGAATGTCAAGAGGCTATTCAAATGACTTCGGAATATGTAACTATGCTTTATCAAGAAGCTTTGTTGAGTGTTACTCGTGGCGAAACATTAAAAAAGTGCTACGATACTTTAATGAAAAACATGACACCACGATTTGGTGAATGGGTTATTTTTGAACATTGTATGCCATTTAATGTCACAAGAGCCTTTGATGAAGCTGGCGGAATTGATCATCCAAGAATCTGGACAGATAAACGCGATGTTGACATGTGGAACGAATTAAATTCTTAGAAAGTTGTTCTAGTAAACCATCATTTTTTTAATCTTAAAACAACGCTAAATGAACTGGGTAACTCCAAAAACCTATACTAATCCTATCTATCCACTAAAAAAAGTAATGGATATGACTAGTGAAAAGCCAACAAAATACCAAGTTGCTATTATTGGGGCGGGACCGATTGGTTTAACAGCTGCTTTAGATTTGGCAAATAGAGGTATTTCTTCGGTGGTTTTCAGTAAAGAAAAATCGGTAAGTGTTGGTAGTAGAGCTCTATGTTTTTCGAAAAAAACACTTGAAGTCGTACATCGTTTAAACAAACCAATCGCTAAAAAATTAATCGATAAGGGTATTGTTTGGAATTTGGGCAAAGTATTCTATAAAGATGACGAAGTCTATCGATTTAATTTACAACCCGAAGAAGGGCATAAGATACCGGCGTTTATCAATCTACAGCAATATTATTTTGAAGAATATTTGGCTGATGAAGCGCATAAAAACCCACTGATAGATATGCGTTGGCAAAGTACGGCTCATTTTGTTTCGCAAGATGAAGAAAAAGTAACGCTCTCCATTGAAACGGAAGCGGGTAACTATAATGTTGAAGCCGATTATTTAATTGCTAGTGATGGAGTACGCAGTGCAACTAGAGAAAAAATGAATATCCCTTACGAGGGTGAATTGTTTGAAGAGAATTTTTTGATTGCCGATGTCACTATGGAAAAGGATTTTCCGACCGAAAGATGGTTTTGGTTCGACCCGCCTTTCAATAAAGGATATTCTGCTCTGTTACACAAAGAACCAGATGGAGTATGGCGGATTGATTTGCAATTAGGTTGGGAAGGTGTTGATAAAGAAAAAGAACTTAATCCTGAGCGAATCAAAGAACGTTTACGTAAAATGCTTGGCGAAGATTGCAAGTTTGAACTTGAATGGACGAGTATATACAATTTTAGATGTATGCGGATGAAAAATATGGTTCATGATAGGGTCATATTCGCAGGGGATAGTGCGCATCAAGTTTCGCCATTTGGCGCTCGTGGAGCTAATGGCGGTGTTCAAGATTCTGATAATCTAATATGGAAGTTAGCATATGTTATGCAAGGTAAAGCTCCGCATTCACTCTTAGCCACATATCAAGATGAGCGTAGTCCAGCCACTGATGAAAACATCTATCATTCTTCGAACGCGACTGATTTTATTTCTCCGAAATCAGAAATAAGCACGTCATTTAGAAACCAAACCTTGCAACTCGCAAAATCACATACGTTTGCTCAAAAACTAGTAAACAGTGGCCGATTATCGCATGCTTATCGGTATATAAATTCTTCGTTGGTAACTACGGACACCAGTGAATGGTCAGGGAGTTTGCAACCTGGGTATCCCTTTAATGATGTCGAGTTAAAAAAAGATGGAAAAACGATTCATCTCATTGAGGAATTGGGGAACGACTTTACTCTTGTGGTTTTTGATCACAACAGTTTGGACACCAAAAAGCTAACGGATAAATTTAATATAGAAGTGGTGCATGTATCGGAAAACGACGTGTCGTCTGGGTTGGTGGATGAGATCGGAAGTTTTAAAGAGCGATACGGCCTAGAAAAAGGGAGTTGGTACCTGCTAAGGCCTGACCATTATATCGCGGCAAGAGGAAAAAACATAGACTATGAAGCCATCAATTTGGCCATTGCAAAAGCAACTGGTACTGTTACTGATACAAACGCAACTCAAATAGAAGATAAAAATCCATTGTACGTAAAAGACGATATGTACAAAGAGTTAATTGAAGCACATGAAGGTTTGAGCAAAGAAGAGAGTCATGAATTCAATACACGGTTAATCATGCTGCTCATGAATGAAATCGATGACAAAAATACTTGGAAGCAAGTACTTGAGCAATCGAAAAAGAAGTAAGTTGTTGCTATTGAGGAATTCAGGTATATTATATAGAAACTCTTAGGTCATTAATTTTTAAACTTAGGGTTTTCTTAAGTTTTATGTTACAAAATTTATTTTATTTTAAAAAACTCAAATACTTCTTCTGTAGTTAGCGGTTTTGCCAAAATCTTTTTTTCAGCATCTAAAATATAATAGGTTGGAGTTTGTTTTATTTCATATGTTATTGAGACTTTACTTATCAATTCTCCCATAGAAACACTATGACTAAAGCCGTTAAATTGAGCTGATTCTTTTTTCCAAGATTCTAAATCAGATTCGAGACCAATAGCAAGTACTTTTAACTGACTTAAGGTCGTAAGTTTTTCATGTAAAATAGGTAATTGTTCTAAGCAATGCGGGCATTGGCTGTTCCAAAATACTAAGAGATAATAATCTGATTCACTTAAATCACTTAAGTTTTTTGAATTCTCTTCACCCACAATATCTGGTGCAGTTGCTCCTACGCGCAAAGTGTTGTACTTATCTATAACCTTGATGAGACTAGTTTTGTCTTGACTAACGGCCACGGACTTGAGGTGTTCGTTGTATATGATATCAGCGAGAGAATTCATTTTATTATCAGAAGCTTTTTTCCATAAAGCATATAAGAAATATAGTTTGAACGATTCATCACCATTGCTTAAATGTTTCATTAAAACCGTTACGTTTTCTTGCATGACTTTTTCAACCTCAACAGCAGAAAGACGTTTTGGAGGCAATGACGTAAAAACATAATTGAATAGTTTGTCATTCAAAAAATTTGACCCTTGTAAAACTTTATTGTTACTGTCTAAATGATCAAAATAATGGTCTTTCGAATTAATTATATAAGTTACTGCATTTTCGTTTGTTGTAGGAATGTAAGGATGATTAGCTTTAATAAAGTGTTTGGCCATTAAGCCATCCGATTTCTTTTCATATGTCGCTTGTACTTCTTTTAAGCTTCGAATAATCGCATCTAATTGCGATACGTCAGTTGAGCGACTTCGGTAAAAATTGATTAGTTTGTTTTCTAAGGTATATATTTCAGAAAAATAACCACTAATTATTTTATTTTCCTCTGATTGAATAAATGTTAAACCTTGTGGTGAAAATGAAAAAGAGATGTTCTCTTCTCCACTATAGAGTATTTCAAAATAATTTTTGTCTTCGGGAAGACCATAAACAACTCGGTATGTTCCTTTAGGTGCTTCTTTAGGTAAGCTGATTTCTGTTTTTCCATTTGAAATACCTCCCTCTGCTACAAAGTTTAATTGTCCATTAGGTTTTTGATGATATACTAATACCCATTTATAGTTTTTTGCTGGACTAAAAGTACCGGTCAAGTTATGTTGTGCATTTAATGTTTGCACCATTATTAAAAAAAAAACGAGGAATCGGTATAATATAGGTGCCATCATTTATTACGAAATATATTTGGCTCTCTTCTCTAAAGTAGAATTTTTAATAACTTATTTACCTCTATTGCCAAAATTGATTTTATCTTTTGGTACTAAAGAAGGGTAATAATACTAACTTTCTAGTTATCAGAATTTTGTTCTCTTAAAAAAAGCCGCAATTTATAAAAGTGTACAAGATAGAAAAAAGAAGAATTATCCCTAGAAGTTATTGCTTGGTAGATAGGAAACCGCACAAATCCATAATAAAAGCATCATATTTCTGTAATAGCTCGAGGGTTAATTACTATAGTTTTGAAAACATACTTACATCAAGAGAATTATTGATTTTCAACTAAACTCAAAAAACATGAAAAAAATTGTATTACTTCTTACATTGCTAGTTACCACAGCGGGATTTGCTCAGAAAAGTATTTCTGGGGTTGTTACTGACACGAATGGCCAACCTGTTCCTGGGGCTTCAATAATAGAAAAAGGCACTACAAATGGAACTTCATCTGACTTTGATGGTAAATATACTCTTGAAGTCGAATCTGATGCAGCTACTTTAGTAGTAAGTTATCTAGGTTTTAAAACCATAGAAGTAAGTGCTGGGGATAGTGTTTCTATAACATTAGAAGAAGATGCCTTGCAACTAAATGACGTTGTAGTTACAGCAAATAAAACAGCACAAAATGCGCAAGATGTACCTTTAAGTGTAACTGTTTTAGGGGTGAAAGATTTGCAAAAGTTAGGGGCTACTGAATTTGTAGATTATGCCGTTGCAATACCTAATTTAAGTTTCGGTACTCAAGGTGCAGGTAGTGGAGTATCACTGGGTCGTAACACAAACCAAATTTCATTAAGAGGTATTTCAGGTACCAATACAACTGCTTTTTACTTAGATGACACTCCCTTACCTGAGAATATTGATCCAAGAATACTGGATATTTCTAGGGTAGAGGTATTAAGAGGTCCACAAGGAACACTATATGGTTCTAATACTTTAGGTGGGGCTATAAAGGTTATCACGTCTACACCGAACAGCGATAAACTTAGTGGTACTGTAGCTACAAGTATTGCTGCTGTTAGTGAAGGAGATATCGATTATGGGATAAATGGAATAATTAATATTCCTTTAGTGCAAGATAAATTAGCTGTCCGAATATCCGGTTTTTATGATTTTGAAACAGGAGTGCTAGATACAAGTACAATACCTGGTGTGAATATATTAAATGGACCTAATCCACTTACTAGTGATATTACCGGAGCGCCAATTGATATAGCTACAGATGGCTGTATTGGATGTTTTCAAGAAGATGAAGAGAATATAGATGATGAGCGTAATTATGGGTTTATGGCAAACTTAGGGTTTACTCCAAGTAAAAACGCTACTATTTTAGCTAAGGTGATGCGACAATCTACAAGAGCAGACGGAAGTAACCTTAGAGATGGAAATGTTGACAATTTTCAACAAATTAGGGGTACAAATACGGAAGAATATTTTGATGAAGATTGGACACACTATAGCTTAAGTGGGTCTTTTGATTTCGGTAAAGGAAGCTTACAAACAAGTACTTCTTATTTTGACCAGTTTTATGAAGAACAAGAAGATGAAGGTTCTTTTTTAAGTACTGCAATACTAGGTTTTGATGGTGAAACTAATCTAGACTTTTGGGGTGGCTGGATTCGTGCTAATGTCGATTACACACGTTTTACGCACGAAACAAGATATCTTTCTAAACTTGACGGCAAATTTAATTTTGTTGTAGGTGTTTTTTACTCAAAAGAAGATATTGATCATAATTCTTTTTCATTAAAGCCAGGTTTAATTAGCTATTTACAGGCTCCATTTTTAGAAGAAATTCAGTGGTGGAACTTTGATAGAGTGAACGATCAGAGAGAATTTTCAGTCTTTGGAGAAGCCTATTATCAGATATCAGACAAATTTAAGCTTACGGCTGGTTTAAGATATTTTGATGCAGAAAAAGAAGTAGACGGTTTGGCGCAAGGTGGCCCTGTCGATTATGTAGAGACACCAGAGGAAGGATTGTTTTCAGAAAGCGGGGTTAGCCCAAAATTTGGATTAGAGTACAATGTTGATGATGATAACCTTATTTTTGCTAACGTATCAAGAGGTTTTAGACTAGGTGATGTTAACGCTACGGTACCAGAGCAATTCTGTGCTGCCGAATTAGAAGCGCTGGGTATTGATGTGCCTGAAACTTTTGATTCTGATTTTTTATGGAATTATGAAGTAGGTTACAAAGGTGTTTTATCAGATGGTAGATTAATTGTAAATGGAACAGCTTTCTTTAACGACTGGACAGACTTTAGACAGCAACGGTTTTTTGAATCCTGTGGTTTTGGTTTCAGTTCAAATGCAGGTAGTGCCAGAAGCATTGGTTTTGAAATCGAGACGCAATATAAAATTTCTAAAACATTACGTATGGGCCTTGGGTTTGGTATTATAGATGCTACAATAAGAGAAAGTGGTGTAGGTTTACTTGCAGAGCCAGGAGATGATATCTTATTCAGCCCTTCATTTACAGGTAACATCAGTCTTGATTATACAAAACCTTTAAGCACAGGTAAAGCATTGGTTGGCCGTTTAGATTTGCAACATGCAAGCGAGAGAACAAGTT
>JBDWSS010000030.1:0-1844 GCA_039985375.1 Flavobacteriaceae bacterium | reverse complement strand
GCTCACAGGGTCGTAGACGAAGACCTCTCCGATACGGTTGATCAAAAAAATACGACCGTCAGGCGCTATCTTGAAGCCCGTCGTGTACGAAAGGTCCGTGACAATGTCAACACGCTGGAAATCCGTGGGAAGCTGCGAATAAACACGCCCACCAATAATCGCAAAAAGGTTTAAAACAGTAAAAGCAAAAAGCAAATGCAGGCTTTTGGGGTAAAATTTCCTCATTTCTTTGAAGTTAATTATAGCAATATTTTGTGTTTTGGCCCGATAACGGAGCCATAATCATCAAAAATAACCATAAGAAAAGGCCCTAAAAAGAAATCAAAGTAATATTCGATTAACTAGGAATGTTCATCGATAAGTTACCACTCAGAAGAAAAAAACTAACTGTTGATTCTATTCAGTAAAAAAAGAAAAGAAACTTCTTACATTGATAATGAGTCTATTACCAACCCAAAGTCCACCATTTCTTTTGTGACTTACCGTAACCATAGCCGTATTTACCGCCATACCCCAGATTGGATTCCTTTACATCGTTGACAATGAAGGACAATGCCTTTATTTTTCCATCTTTTTTAAGCTTTAATGGAAAGTCAACCGCAGCTTTTTCTGTCATACCGGCTCTTGTCACATAAATCAACTGACTGGCATGTTCAACAATAAGCAATGTATCTGACACAACCATCATTGGTGCTGTATCTACAATAACATAATCGTATTCTTTCGAAACCTGTTTCAACAATCCTCCAAAACGCTTGTTCATCAGTAATTCTGCAGGGTTTGGTGGTATTTTACCCGAATAAATAATATCTATGGTGTCGTTATAGACCAACATTGGATTAATAATGTCTTTTGAAGGAATACTGGCATCATATAGATATTCTGTAAGCCCAGCATTTTTATTGTTTTCATTCTCCAAGGTTCTTGACATTTTGTCAATCTCATCCCCATCGAAAAAGGAATACAATTTCGGGTTTCTTATATCTGCACCGATCAACAATACTTTCTTGTTAGTGCTAGCCAAGATTCTTGATAGATTGGTTGAGAAAAACGTTTTCCCCTCACCGGATACGCTGGAGGTAATATAGATAATATTTTTACCTTCTTTATCTTCTTTTTTGGTCTTTAAAATATAATCCAGATTCGTCCTTATAATTCGGAGCGCTTCGGCAAGAACCGAGCGATCTTCCTTAAGCACGACCTTATCCTGCTTTTTGGAAATTTTTGGGAGCTCACCTAGTATTGGGTCATTCTTCACTAATTTTTCAAGCTCATCCATATTGTGAATCTTATCATCCAACAACTCATTGATATATATAATGGAAAAAGGCACCAAAAAACCAAGAATAAGGGCAACCAAATAAATTAGGTTTTTCTTGGGAGATATTGGATAAGGGTTTGGATTATACCCACTATCGATAATTTTTGACTTTGGAGCAGCCGAAGCAACAGCAATTTTTGCTTCTTCCCTTTTCTGCATTAAATAAAGATAAAGTGCCTCGGTAGTTTGCTGTCTTCTGGTAATATCTCTTAACGCCCGTTCATTTTTAGGAGCTGAGTATATCTTTGAATTGATTATGGCCTGTTGACTACTCAAGGTATTTACCTGAAGTCCCAGGTTGTTGACCGTACTGTTTAAACTGGATTGCATACTCCTTTTTAAACTTTTTAGTTGCTGATCCAAATTAACTATAATGGGTGATTTCTCAGTTGAACTCTTCAATAATCGATTACGTTCCAAAACCAATTCATTATACTTGCTAGTGGTATTTACCACACTTACATCGGACAAACCAATATTTGAAGGCAAAACATCAAACCCTTCTTGTTGATCAATAATATCC
>JBDWSS010000029.1:0-5269 GCA_039985375.1 Flavobacteriaceae bacterium | reverse complement strand
GGGTACGAGCACCTATTGGGAGCCTTTTATTTCGGACATTACCGGGGATTTCTTCAATGCTGGCAGCGACTTCCAGTTGGCGATCTCATGGAACGGTGGCGAGATTGGGCGTTCCGAGGTACAGCTTCTGACGGTGCCCTCCGATCCGGTCAACGGCACTTGGACGATAGCTGACATCAACCCGATAGCGGGAGCTGGCTGGGACCCAACGGACCCTACTTCCTATGGGGAAGGGCTTAGCAGTGGCGATATAGACAACGACGGAGACGCTGACCTTTTCCAGGGTGGCAACTGGTACCGCAACGAAGGTGACGGCACCTGGACGGTGTTCACCACGGGGATAGAACTGACCTCACATTTCGAGGGCAACGACATGGCCGATATCGATGGGGACGGCGACCTTGACGGGGTTGTTGCCCAGTTCGCCTCCAATGAGGAGGTGGCCTGGTTGGCGGCACCCGCGGACCCGACCCAGACCTGGACCAAGAACACCATAGCCCCGGACATAGATGGCGGCCTAAGCCTTTTTGTTGGTGACATCGATTTTGATGGTGACGATGATATTATCACGGCCGAGTGGCAGGGATCGCACCGATTGCTGGCCTATGAGAACGATCTCTGTGACTCTGGGACATGGATCGAACATGTCCTTGACGGTGGCACCTCGACCTACGACCATCATGTAGGTTCACAGGTTGCGGATATGGACAACGACGGTGACCTTGATGTGGTCTCGATAGGTTGGGAGAACACCACTCCAAGAATATGGGAGAACACCAGTGGACCACCACCTGAGACTCAACCTGTGGCGGATGCTGGCCTTGATCGCACCGTATCATTGCCAACAAATAGCATTGTGTTGAATGGATCAGGTTCTGACCCAGATGGAGGCTCCATAATTTCCTACCTATGGACACAGCAGAGCGGCCCGAATACGGCTACCCTTATGGGAGAAACAACGGAAGACCTTACTGTGGATGACCTTATTGAAGGGAGCTACATTTTCCGATTGACAGTGACCGATGACGAAGCTGAAACAGGTTACGATGATGTTACAATCACGGTAACAGATGAGTCAGTCACAATACGCTTAAACTCTGGAGGACCATCTTACACTTACAACAGTGTGGATTGGTCCGAAGACCAGTATTTCGATGGAGGAATCGAAGGCCTAAGGGCAATCGATATTGCCAACACCGAAAATGACCAATTGTACCAAACGGAACGATGGACCAATACGGGCAGTCTTACCTATGAGCTACCGGTTTCCAACGGGGACTACAATATCAACTTGCATTTTGCCGAAATCTTTTTTGGAGTACCTGGAACAACTGGTGAATCCGGTGGAGTGGGCTCAAGGGTCTTCAACATCAGCGTGGAGAACGGCCAGCAGACCATAGATAACTACGATATCGTGGAAAGGGCAGGGGGTAGTGCTACAGCCATTGTGGAAAACTTTGAGGGTATCACAGTGGATGATGGCAACATGACAATTACCCTTACCTCAGTGGTAAACAATGCCAAGATATCGGGGATAGAGGTATTGGAAATATCTGGTGTTACCCAGCCACCTTTAGTAGATGTAGGAGAAGATAAAAACATTACACTTCCCACCTCTAGTGTAACTTTTAATGGTACTGCCAACGATCCAGATGGTGGATCAATAGTATCCTATTTGTGGACACAACAAAGCGGACCGGATATGGCTACTCTTAGCGGAGAAACAACAATCGACCTCGCTGCAGGAAGTCTTGTAACCGGGGATTACATCTTTAGGTTAACAGTGACCGACGATGACAATGAAACATCGTTCGATGAAGTATTGGTAACTGTCAATGATCCAAATGCCCTGCCTTTACATATAAATACAGGGGGCTCTGAGTTTAGTTTTAATGGAACGGATTGGGTTGCTGATCAATATTTTGACGGTGGAGTTGTAATAACAAATAGTATTGCGGTCGCAAACACGGAAAATGATGAATTGTACCAAACCTATAGGTTTGCAAACGCTGGTAGTCTTATTTACGAGATCCCAGTGGCAAATGGGGATTATGATTTGAACCTTCATTTTGCGGAGATGTTCTTTGGTGTTCCTGGGGCAGGAGAAAATGGTGGAGTAGGTTCAAGAATATTCAATGTAGATGTTGAAGGTCAGGAACAGCTTAACAATTACGATATTGTGCAAATGGCTGGAGGAAGTGCCACGGCAATCATCGAGGCTTTCTCGGGAATTACTGTCGCCGATGGTAACCTTACAATCACGCTAACCTCAATCACGGATAATGCTAAAATCTCAGGAATTGAAATATTTGCACAAGGTGTTCCCTTGGTAGATGCCGGAGAGGACCAAAATATTACACTTCCCACGGACAGTGTTACCTTAAATGGTTCTGCTACCGACCCTAATGGGGGTAGTATAACCGACTATTTATGGATACAAGTAAGCGGACCAAGTGCTGCAACACTCAGTGGCGAAGATACAGCTACTTTGATGGCAGAAGATTTGGTAGAAGGAACTTATGTATTTAGATTAACAGCTACGGACGATGAGGTACAACAAGGGTTTGATGAAGTTAATGTTGCGGTAGCAAGTCCCAGCGGTATTCCTTTAAGAATAAATGCAGGGGGACCAACTTTCACTTATAGTGGAGATGATTGGTTAGCTGACCAATTCTTTGATAGTGGTGCTGGTATCAACCTGCCCATTGCTGTGGAAAATACTGAAAACGATGAACTCTATCAGACCTATCGTTTTGCAAATCAAAGTACAATGACCTATGAAATACCGGTTTCAAACGGATTTTACGATCTTAATCTTCATTTTGCTGAAATGTTTTTTGGTGTTCCGGGAACTGGAGGTGAGACAGGGGGAATTGGTTCAAGGATATTCAATGTAGATATTGAGGGTCAGGAACAGCTTAGTAATTATGACATTTTTGCTACATCAGGTGCCGGTGCCACAGCCGTTGTTGAAGGCTTTACAGGTGTCCAGGTTGAAGATGGGCTCTTGACCATTGTTTTTACTTCGGTAGTCAATAATGCTAAAGTTTCAGGTATTGAAATATTGAGTGGCACATTGCCACCCGATGTTGATGCAGGTTCCGATTTTACGGTAAATCTGCCATCATTAGGTACTACAATCAATGGTAATGCCAATGATCCAGATGGAGGAACGATAGTAACATACCAATGGACTCAGGAAGATGGCCCAAATAGTGCTACACTTCAAGGGGAGAATACACAGGACCTAATGTTAAGCGATTTAGTGGAAGGTACTTATAGGTTTAGGCTTAGTGCTACGGATGATGAAGGACAACAAAATTTTGATGAAGTTGACATAAATGTGATTGTCGAATCCCCTACAGCGGTAGCCACGGCAACACCTTTGAGTGGTGAAGCACCGCTGGAAGTTTCTTTTGACGGCAGTTCGTCTTCAGATGATGTTGGTATTGAAATTTATTCATGGAACTTTGAGGATAGTAATGGATCATCTGAGGAAAATCCAAGCTATACTTTCACTGAACCTGGAATGTATGAGGTAACGTTGACAGTTACTGATGGATTGGGATTGACCGATGTAGCCACTGTGGATATTGAAGTGTCAGATCCGGCTAATGAATTCCCGGTAGCCGTCGCCACGGCCGATCCAACCGAAGGAAATGCACCTTTGCCTGTAATATTTGATGCGAGTAATTCGACGGATGATGGCGATATAGTGGGCTATTTCTGGGACTTTAAGGATGGTACCACCTCGGAAGAGATAAGACCCGTAACTACATTTAATGTATCAGGTACTTATACTGTTGAACTAATGGTAACGGATAATGAAGGACTTACCAATACGGCCACGATAACTATTAGCGTAGGACAGTCAGGTACTCCCATGGCGATTGCCACTGCTACACCAGTAACTGGGGATGGCCCTTTAGGTGTTGAGTTTGACGCTAGCCAGTCTTCGGATGACGTGGGAATTGTTCAATATTCATGGGATTTTGGCGATGGGAATTCTTCCTCGGACCAAAACCCAATATACACATATATAGATTTTGGGGTTTATGAGGCAGTTCTAACGATTACCGATGCGGATGGCCTTTCGGATACCGACAGTGTGACAATTACAGTTAACAATCCAAATTCGAATAGTGCTCCCGTGGCTTTGGCAACCGCTACGCCTTTATCTGGGGAAGCTCCTTTAGAAGTATCCTTTGATGGAAGTGGTTCTTCAGACAATCTAGGCATAGAAAGTTATTTATGGGATTTTGGAGATGGTTCGATATCAAATGATGAAAATCCAACGCATACCTATGATTTCGCAGGTACATTTGAGGTTACTTTGACCGTGGAAGACGAAGAAGGGCTTTCCAACACTTCTGAAGTAATAAGTATTGAAGTTACTGATAATACAACCTCTGGAGTATCTCCTACAGCTGTTATTGCGCGTAACCCTGCAAAAGATATAGCAATGGTTCAATTGGTGCAGGCACCTGAGGACGTGGTGGTCACAAATGTTGGATTACATGATTCGTCGGGAAGATTAATTGCATCGTACTTACCGCAACAACTTTTTGTGAGTGGCAGCTATGAAATTCCGATAGGAACATTAAGGGATGGTCTTTATTACATAACACTTGAATTGAATGAAGGGGATCCAATAGGCTTAAATTTATTGGTTAAAAATTAATGGAAATAAGATAGATAATTGTTGTAAGGGAGGCCCATGGGCCTCCCTTTATGATTTGGTTGATTTGTACTAAGTTGCTTATCGGATATTTGTAACCCTTAATCGAATATGATTTTTAGCTTACTAGAGATTAGATGTTTGTAATTAATTTTGGTGTAACCTCCCCCTGATTTTGCTGTTAATGATTTTCAAAGAATGGTTTTTTCCTTTTTTGAAAAAGTACCATACTATGTTATGGTTGAATAACAATGAGTAAAACCAAATTTTCAACTAAACCCGCCTATGATCAATTTTTACATCAGTATTTTTCAAAGGATTAATTTTCCCAATAGTGTATTCAAAATTAGTCTCAAAAAATCGCCGATATTCAGGACTGGGAAATCAAATGGTTTTGGGGTAACGTCAGCTGTTGTCTTTTGTATCCTTATTTTCAATGGCAATATTTTGTATTCGCAGCTTCCCACGGATTTCCAGCGTGTTGACATTGTCACGGACCTTTCGTACACGACGGGCTTCAAGATAGCGCCTGACGGTCGTATTTTTTTGATCAACCGTATCGGAGAGGTCTTCGTCTACGACCCTGTGAGC
>JBDWSS010000028.1:0-21425 GCA_039985375.1 Flavobacteriaceae bacterium | reverse complement strand
TGCCAAGGGTTTGGACGTATAAGCACTAGAGGGTCGCAAGATGAATATGTGGAATTGTTAAAAGGAGACCTTCCAAAAAACAATGATCTTTTTGATGGAATAAACACGACATGGTCAAGAGTAAAAGGTGGGAAGGCCATTGGTGATATTCTTTACAAAGTTGAAGAAGATTTCGATTTTATCGACCCTTCAAAACATGTTTCCAAACTGGTTGAGGCATATCAATTATTGCAGAGAATAGAAGATAAACACTGGAAAGCCCTAAAATCGAAAGAATTGGAGTCTCTAATTTTAGCGTGTTCAGGCTTATATTTGGAAATAAGCTCTGAGTCCGCCTCCACTACCCCGGGCAATACTCTGAAACTTAATATGGAGGCCTTAAATCGAAGCTCGCAAAACATTACTATTAAGGAAGTTAAGCTTTTGAGAACGGAGACAAATACTATGCTAAACAAAGTTTTGGTAGCAAACAAAAAAGAAAACTTGAGCATTGAATTCCCTATTTCAGAAACGGTTAAAATTTCGGGTCCATACTGGTTAAAAGAAGCAGGTAATTTGGGAATGTATACGGTAAAAGATCAAAAAATGATTGGAAATCCCGAAACGCCCAGCGCATTTGAAGCGCTAATTGTGTTAAATTTTGATGGAACTGAAATTGGTTTTAAAAAACCTGTTGTTTATCGTTATTCAAAACCGGATAAAGGAGAATTGTATGAGCCCTTTGTAGTGTTGCCAGAGGTTACATCATCCATCAAAGAAAAGGTGTTGATATTCTCAGATTCCAAAACGAGGGATGTTGCCGTTACCGTTAAAGCTGGAAAGGACAATATCTCTGGTAAAATTGAATTACAACATCCAAACGGATGGAAAGTTTCTCCTACTCACATCCCTTTTTCAATTGACCAAAAAGGGCAAGAACAATCGGTTACTTTTAGGGTTACACCCCCTACCCAAGATAGTGAAGGTAAAATTTCTTCTATAGTCTCCATAGCCAATAGATCTTTTGACAAAGAACTGGTAGAAATTGCATATGACCATATCCCCAAACAGTCCATTTTATTGCCTTCGGAAGCGAAGGTGGTTCGCATGAACATTCAAAAATCAGGTGAACATATCGGCTATATTGTGGGAGCCGGAGATAAAGTGCCAGAGAGTCTTGAACAAATTGGATACCAAGTTCATACCATTGATCCAGAAAACATACAAAAAGGTTCTTTGGATAAATATGATGCCATAGTTGTTGGAATTCGAGCATATAATGTTGTGGACGATTTAAAATTTAAACAACCCCTTCTTTTTGATTATGTTGCCAATGGAGGAAATATGATTGTTCAATACAATACAGCTGGCAGATGGTCCAAGCAATTTGAGAACATCGCACCTTATGACCTTACCCTCTCTAGAGATCGGGTTACCGATGAAACAGCCCAGGTAAATATTATAGCGAGGGATCATTCTTTGGTGAACTTTCCAAATAAAATTCAAGAAAGCGATTTCGACGGATGGGTGCAAGAAAGAGGTTTATATTTTCCCAAAACATGGAGCGAAGAGTTTACACCCATTCTCTCTATGGGAGATGAAGGTGAATCCCCCAAGGATGGAAGTCTTTTAGTGGCCCCACATGGCAAGGGTAATTATATTTATACAGGACTTAGTTTTTTTAGGGAACTCCCTGCCGGTGTTTCAGGAGCATATAAACTTTTTGCAAATATGCTTTCTGTTGGAAAAAGTGAGGTTAAAAACGAGAGCAACATTAAAGGTTAAAATGGAAAACAAGCCCATTTGGAAAAAAGAGTATTCGATAGTGCTGCTGCTCAATGTTCTTTATATCCTGATATTCTACTTTATAATGGTATCAACTAACTAAAGTCTTAATGAACACACTAGATTGGATCGTTCTTGGCGGCACGCTGCTTTTTATTGTTGGATATGGTGTTTGGAAAACACGGGGAAGCAAAAATGTTGATGACTATATTCGTGGGGGTAATGATGCCAAATGGTGGACGATTGGCCTTTCCGTAATGGCGACCCAAGCAAGTGCCATAACTTTTTTATCCACCCCAGGTCAGGCATTTCATGATGGTTTAGGTTTTGTGCAATTCTACTTTGGGTTGCCTATTGCCATGGTTTTCATCTGCTTGATATTCATTCCCATTTATAAGAAATTAAAAGTCTTTACCGCTTACGAAATGTTGGAAGGAAGGTTCGATTTAAAGACCCGTTCGCTTACGGCTATTTTGTTTTTGATTCAAAGAGGTCTTGCTGCGGGAATCACCATTTTTGCACCTTCCATAATTTTATCCGCTGTCTTGGGTTGGGACCTGCGTACCTTAAACATCATCATTGGAATTTTAGTGATCATATACACGGTTTCAGGTGGAACCAAGGCGGTTAGCGTTACACAGAAACAACAAATGTTCATCATTATGGTGGGTATGTTCTTTGCTTTCTTTTTTATATTAGGTTCCTTACCTGCTGGTGTATCCTTTGGCGAAGCGTTAAAGATAGCTGGGGCCAATGGTAAACTTCAAATTCTTGATTTTAGCTTTGACACCAACAATCGCTATACGTTTTGGAGCGGAATTACTGGGGGATTATTTTTAGCCCTGGCCTATTTCGGCACAGATCAAAGTCAAGTACAACGCTATCTTTCAGGAAAGTCTGTAAGGGAAAGCCAATTGGGATTGATTTTCAATGGTATCCTTAAGATTCCTATGCAGTTTTTTATTCTTCTTGTTGGTGCTATGGTCTTTGTCTTTTATCAGTACAACCCCTCTCCGTTAAACTTTAATCCTGCGGCGTCCGAAGCGGTGCTACAGTCCGAGTACTCCCAGGATTACAAGGCCTTACAGGAAGGACATTTGATTTTGGAACAAGAAAAGAAAATGGCCCAAAATGCTTTTTCGGCTGCCCTAAAATTAAAAGAGTATAATGCTGTGGAGCAAGCCAAACAGAATATTGTTAAAATCAATCAAAAAGAAAGAGCGAGCCGGGACGTGGCCAAAACCTTGATTGCTAAAGCAAATGATTCGGTGGAGACCAATGATAAAGACTATGTCTTTATACATTTTATTCTGGATAACCTGCCAGTAGGGTTAATCGGGTTACTTTTGGCGGTTATTCTATCCGCTGCAATGTCCTCAACAGCATCTGAATTGAACGCGTTGGGAACAATTACCGCCTTAGACCTTTATAAACGAAATAAGAAAGGGGTGCAAGATGAAAAACATTATGTGCTTGCAACCAAAGCGTTTACCTTACTTTGGGGTATCATTGCCATTTGCATTGCTTGTGTTGCAAATCTTTTTGACAACCTCATACAATTGGTCAATATTATCGGTTCCATATTTTATGGGAACGTTCTTGGAATTTTTCTCTTGGCCTTCTTTTTTAAGTTTGTGAAAGGGAATGCTGTTTTTATCGCTGCCTTGATTACGCAAGCTATTGTTATTGTTGGTTGGTATTATGATTGGATGTCTTACCTATGGCTCAATGCCTTTGGGTGTATTTTGGTTATTGCCCTGGCAACACTTATAGAAGGTTTTGATTGGTTTTTAAGAAAACCTCCCATTAAAGCATAAAAAAAGCCCACTTAAAGTGGGCTTTTTTTCTTTTAAATTTGAAGCTCTTAAAGCGCTCCCCATTCTTTTAGTGAATCCTTGTTCATTTTAACATAATCATCATTTCCAGCGGTTTCAGATGCTGCAAGTGATTTTTTAGCAGTCTCAATAGCCGCTTTTTTGTCCCCAGCCTTGGCATAAATCAAAGATTGCTGGCGTAACTGCCAAAATCTTGGTTCTTTGGTCATGGACATTGCTTTTTCCATCCATTCCTTAGCTTTTGAAATATCTTTATCTTCATTTAAATAATAAACAGCTGCAGTGTAATAATTTCCAGCACTTGGCCCAGCTAAGGTTGTTTCAATATCTTTCATAACAGCAGAATCAGCTGGTACAGTGAAAGGAATTCCAACATAAACTTTTTCCCACATCAATCCTAAATTCGCGCCATTGCTGGTTAAATCATCAATAGTTATAGTAAATGTCTCAATATCCATGGGGATTGGGTAAACCTGAGCTGTTGTTTTTGCAGCTACTTTACTATCATCCCATTCTCTTGGGGTTCCACCACCATCAGTATCAGTGTAAAAGAATACTTCCCAACTAGATTCACCTGGCTTTGTAAAAACTGAATATGTCCCTGCTTTTACTTCCGTTCCGGCTATGGTAACATCCGTACTAAAGCTAACTTTTGTGTACGCATTAGCTCCTGTTCTCCATAATTTGTTGTAAGGAACCAAATCTCCAAAAATGGTTCTTCCGCGCATTGAAGGCCTAGAATAATCTACTGTAACATCCGTTAAGCCTACTGTTTGTTGCAATTTAGAAGCAGGGCTTGCCGCTGGAGTTGCAATCTGGGCTTCCACTGTAAGGGAAACAGATACAACACATAGTAATAAGAGTAATTTTTTCATTTTGAAAGGTTTTAGATTTGTTAGTAAAACTAAATATAAAGGAATGCATAGTTTGTTAAGAAACACTTAAAAAGAAATAACATCAGTTTATAATAAACGGCTTGGTAACTTTTCCTTCCTTCAAGTAAAACGAGAGAAAATAAACGGAAGGTTTCCAACCGGAGACATTAATGGACCCATCTCTTAGAATGGCAATTGGGTTATAGGCAATCATTCGTCCTGAAATATCAAAGATTGCCTGTTCAAAGACATCATCTTCAGTATCCAATTGATACGCTAAAATAGGTGACCCACCCGGTCGAAATAAAACAAGGCTATCTTTTTCCATATCCACATCTTCAACCTCAAAGGAAAACAATCTGGATGCTGATGTAATTTGTGGTGTAGTATTTACAAATTCTTCGGATGTAAGGAAATAGGTGTTTTCATAACTGGTTATTGCTTCAATTTGGGCAACGCCTATATCCAAAGATGACTTGGTAATCTTCCCGGAAAAAATAGAGTTATCCGAAACATCATTGATTTCCGCTAGAAAAGGAATCAACAGTCCAGAATATCCCACCAGCCACAATTTTTCAGTGGTCTCATTATAGGTCGCCCCTGTAACCAGACCGGCTATTGGATAACTATCCATTCGTTGGGCAGAATGATGACCTATGCCCTTCGGAATCCTATAAGCAACAGTTCCCATTTGTTGCCATTGCTTGGTAAGGACAATAAAATGATCTCCAAAAACGAAAAAGGCTTCAGCATCCCAATCACTGTTCTGGGAAGCATTAAAGTCTTTTTGGTCTTCAAAGGAAAACGTGATATGATCAGCTAAAACCGAAGCTGAGTCTTGGAACTCTTTTTTAGCAATTCTATAAATCCCAAGATCTGTCCTATTCCCTGTATTGTTTCCAAAATCCCCAATATAAATGTAACTTTCGTCCTGAGCTATATCTTCCCAATCAGTGTTTGTTGCATTTTCCACGGTTACGACTCTCAAAACCTCACCAGTTCTCGGGTTCAATTCAAAAAGCTGCGCCATATTACCCGAATCATTATGAGTAACTAAACGACCATTAAAATAAACGAGCCCTGATGTTTCTTTAATTGCATCATCCAGTGTCCCTATTGGAACAACTATATGTTGTCCTTTAAGATAACAACATAACAGCAAAAAGAAACATAGAAAAGATGTACGATAGCTGCCCATAAGGCTAAAGTATTCTTTTTAGTCCATAAACCTAAAACAACGGGTTAAGGTGCCAAATTATAGGTTATTTGTTATTTTGTTTAAACAATAAAGTTTTTTGTTAAACAAATTGAAATTATATTTGTAAAAAACATGTCATGAGGTTATATCAGCTTTATTCCAAACAACTGCTCCCTATATCAAAACAAGAGGCGTGGGATTTTATTTCTAACCCAAAAAACCTTAATGTAATTACTCCCAAGCATATGGGTTTCAACATTATCTCTGGTGATGACAGGCCAATGTTCTCAGGTCAAATCATACAGTATGTAGTAAAACCTTTCCCATTGCTTCGCACCAAATGGGTTACCGAAATCACGCACGTATCAGTGGGTAAGTATTTTGTTGACGAGCAACGTTTTGGCCCATATAGTTTCTGGCACCACAAACATTTTTTAAAGGAGACCAAAGACGGGATCGAAATGGAAGATATTATAGATTATAAAATTCCATTTGGTATTTTAGGGAAATTGGCGCATCAGATCTTTGTAAGAAAAAAATTACAATGTATTTTTGAATACAGAAAAGAAAAACTAACCGAACTTTTTGGAAAAGTAGATGGAGTTTCAAGCACACTTAAGTTAAACTCGATATAAAAAAATGAGAAAGAACATATTGCTGGTGGGCGATTCCCATGGAATAGGTTTAGAAATTGCCAGAAACCTAATCGAGGAATATACAGTTTATGTGGCTTCTGGAACCAACGACCAATTGAACGATTTGGATGTTATCCATATCCCTTTTGATACCGCGACCGATTTCTTGGAAGAAAAGCAAATCCCATATGAAATTCATGGCTTCGTTTATTTTCCAAGTAGTATAAACCGAAAGCCTTTTGAAATGCTATCAATAGATACTTTTGCAGAAGACATGAACTTGAATTACTTTGCCCTGATCAAAGTACTTAAACCAGTTATTCCAAGAATGGCAAATGCGTCTAGTATGGTTTTTTTTAGTGCCGTTGCCGTGGGAAAGGGCACGCCCTTTCATACGAGTACTGCCGGGGCCAAGGGTGCTATTGAAGGGTTTGCAGAATCGTTGGCGGCAGAGTATGCTCCAAAAGTTAGAATAAATACCATAGCACCTTCTTTAGTAGACACTCCATTGGCTAAACGATTATTGGGAAATGACAGAAAAAAAAAAACTGCTTCTGAAAGACATTCCTTAAAGAGATATAGCCAAACTTCAGATATTGCCAATTTGACCATCTTTCTTTTGAGTGAGAAAAGCGGTTGGGTAACAGGACAAAATTTAGGCGTTGATGAAGGTGCTTCTACCTTGAATATAAATGGATGAGTGATACTGTTTCCATCTTTTGGTTTCGTCGTGATTTACGCTTGCATGACAACGTAGCCTTGTACAACGCACTTCAAAGTGGATACCCCGTATTACCGATTTTTATTTTTGACACCGCTATTCTGGAGCGACTCCCCAAGGATGACGCCCGTGTTTCTTTTATCCATGGACAATTGCAAAAAATTAATGCCGAGATTCAAAGCCAGTTTCAAAGCGGTCTGGCCCTATATATGGGCTATCCTCTAGATGTTTTCAAACAATTGTCCACAAAATTTAATCTTCATTCGGTCCACACTAATCGTGATTATGAACCTTATGGAATAAAACGGGATAGTGCGGTAAAAAATTTCCTGTCTGAAAAGAACATAGCATTTAACACATATAAGGATCATGTAATTTTTGAGCAGGACGAAATTGTAAAAGATGATGGTAACCCTTATGCTATTTACACTCCCTATAAAAACAAATGGAAGCAATATTTTGATTCATCCACTGCATTGACCAATTATGATACTTACCCCTATTTTAAACATTTATATGGAGGTTCAGAACTTCCCAATTTAAAACTCCAGCATGTGGGTTTTGAACCTTCAAAAATCAAAATCCCTGATTATAGCGCAAGTCCGGATTTAATCCAGAACTACGAGGACAAAAGGAACTTTCCTGCTATTGAATATGGAACATCACGATTAGGTCCACATCTACGATTTGGCACTGTATCTATCCGTAAAATGATTGCAAAAGCATTTGAGGAGGAAAACGAGGTTTTCTGGAACGAACTAATTTGGCGGGAGTTTTTCATGCAAATTTTATGGCACTATCCAAAAACCATCAACCAATCATTTAAACCCAAATACGACTTCATTACATGGAGAAACAACGAAGCAGAATTTCAGCTTTGGAAAGCGGGTAAAACAGGATATCCCCTAGTAGATGCCGGTATGAGAGAGCTTAAAGAAACGGGCTATATGCACAATAGGGTACGAATGTTGGCCGCTAGTTTTCTGTGTAAGCATTTGTTGATTGATTGGCGTTGGGGAGAAGCCTATTTTGCCGAGAAACTATTGGATTTTGATCTATCGAGTAATGTTGGAAATTGGCAATGGGCAGCTGGAAGTGGCGTTGATGCAGCACCTTATTTTAGAATCTTCAATCCAACCACACAAATGGAGAAATTTGATAAGGACCAAAAATATATAACTAAATGGGTGCCTGAACTTCAAGAACTTACCTACCCCACTCCAATTGTTGATCATAAATTCGCCCGAGAGCGCTGTTTAAAAGTATACAAAGAAGCTGTAGGTTAATCCTTTTTCAGTATTTTTATTATCGGGTCTTTTACCATTTTTTGATTGGTATTAACAAACTCCGTACAAACCTTATTCACTTTTGACTAACGCTCAATACGCTAAAATGAAACAAATCAACATCGCAGTATTTCTCTGTTTGGTTTCGATAAACCTCACCGGACAAAAACTTACCTCCAATAAGAAAGGAATAATTGCTTCAGTGGAAAAACACAAGGAAAGTCTTATTCAAATCAGCGATTCAATTTGGGCCCTGGCTGAAACTGCCTTCAATGAAGCCCAATCTGCTGCAGTATTAGCAGATTACGCAGAACAGAATGGACTAAATGTAAGTCGCGGGGTAGCAGATATCCCAACCGCCTTTACGGCAACCTATGGATCTGGAAAGCCTGTAATCAGTATTTTGGGTGAATTTGATGCTCTTCCGGGCTTATCACAAAAAACGGAGCCCGTTAAAAACCCTATAGTAAACGGCGACCCAGGGCATGGTTGTGGTCATAATATGTTTGGTGCAGCCAGTTTAGGTGCTGCCATTGCTATTAAAGAGCAAATTGAAGCGGGTAAACTAAAAGGGACGGTTAAATTTTTAGGCACACCGGCCGAGGAAAAATTTTTCGCAAAAGTTTGGATGGTGGAAGCAGGTCTTTGGGATGATGTGGATGTAAATATCAGCTGGCATCCAGGAGCCAACATTGAAGCCGATGTTCAAAGTGGCCTTTCCTTAATAGATTTTATAGTAGAATTCTATGGGCAAGCGGCCCACGCTTCTGCAGATCCATGGAATGGCCGAAGTGCTTCCGATGCCTTAGAATTATATACCACAGGCATCAATTACTACCGGGAGCATATTAAGCCCACTTCACGTATTCATTATCATATTCAGGATGGAGGGCAAGTAGTAAATGTAGTTCCTGACTATTCTAAAATTTGGGTTAGGGTTCGTGATCCAAAGCGAAAAATTATGCTTCCAACCTATGAACAGGTAAAAAAAATGGCAGAAGGAGCGGCCATTATGGCCAATGTTGATTACAAAATTTCTTTGGTATCGGGAATCTATGAAACTTTGGTGAATCGCTCTGGCGGTGAGATAATGCAAAAGAATCTTGAACTTTTAGGACCAATTTCCTATACGGAAGATGAAATTGCTTTTGGAAAGGCAATCCAAAAGGCCACAGGAAAACAGGAAGTGGGAATGGACAGTGAAATTAATCCCCTTAGGGAAACCGAGAAAAATCCTGGTGGTGGTTCCACCGATGTTGGTGATGTAAGTTGGAACGTTCCCAATATTAACCTTAGGGTAACGGTTGCTCCCAAAGATACCCCCTGGCATTCATGGGCCGTGGTAGCTTGCGGGGGAATGAGTATTGGTCATAAGGGTATGATATATGCTTCCAAAGCAATGGCAATGACCATGGCGGATTTATTTGAAAACCCAAAGTTGGTGGAAAAAGTAAAAGAAGAATACCAGAGCCGAAAAGGCGATGAAAAATATAAGGCAATGATTGATGGTCCACCACCCATCGCAAGTAATAAATAAACGACATCAAAAAATGAATGTGAAAAAATATCTTCTGCTATTGGTACTTCCTCTTTTTGCACACGTAAATGCACAACAGGACCATTTAGCTCTTTTTAAAAATCTTGTCGGAAAAAAATGGATCGCAGAAGGTGCCTGGGGAGATGGCACTAAATTTAAGCAAGAAATTGAATTTGAGTACCGCCTGAATGGTACGTTGGTCTTTGCCAATTCCAAAGGTTTTACCAACAAAGAACAGACGGCTTATGGTCCTCGTAACCACGGTATACGAAAATTTGATGCAGACACCAACACTATAAAGTTTTGGGAGTTTGATGTTTTTGGTGGTGTTACCGAGGGGACTGTCCAAAGCAATGGAAAGAATATTATATATACCTATGCTTATGGGGAATCTGTACTTACTGATTATTGGGAATATGTGGATGACAACACCTATAACTTTACTGTTGGCGCCTATGAAAACGGTATTTGGCAACAAAAACACCTAAGTACCCAATTTAGTGCACCCAAGATTAATAGCCCAGCTTATCATTTTGATCATCAAGCGCTTGTAGTAACCCACCTTATGGAAACAGGGGATTTTTACAAGAATGTTTTTGGTTTTGAAGAGATTTCACATCCAGACAAAAAACCAGGATATCGATGGTTTAAAATGTTTGGAAATTCGCAGTTACATCTCATTAAAAAAGATATAGCTGAGTTTCATAAAAATAAGAGCATGCATCTTTGTTTGGCCGTTGGTGATTTGGAAAAATTTATTGAACGCTTAATATCTTTGGAAATTGAATTTTATGATTGGCCAGGTAACAAAGGTTCCATAACCAACCGTGCTGATGGTGTAAAACAAATTTATCTTCAAGATCCGGATGGATATTGGATTGAGGTAAACGATGCAAAGCACTAATTATGGAACATTCCGTACTAGAAGTATTTCCATTGGGCTTTCCATGGCAAACACAGGATCCATTTCTATTTTGTGTGTACCATTTGGATAATTACCCTAAAGGAACCGATCAAATGGGACCGGATCCCAAGTTGTTGGAAGGAAGAAACCTTGGAAATGATTTCACTCTAAAAGATGGATGGCGCATGTACCATGGACAGACCATTCCTGGATTTCCCTATCATCCGCATCGCGGATTTGAGACCATTACCATAGTAAACAAAGGATATTGCGACCATTCGGATTCCTTGGGTGCAGCAGGAAGGTTTGGCAATGGAGATACGCAATGGATGACCGCAGGAAGAGGGGTACAACATGCGGAAATGTTCCCTTTGCTGAACGAGGATAAAGAAAATCCATTGGAGCTTTTTCAGATTTGGTTGAATTTGCCCAAGGTAGATAAGTTTGTAGCGCCTCATTTTAAAATGCTCTGGCATGAGGATATTCCCCTAGTGGAGGAGGAAAACACACAAATAAAAGTAATTGCGGGAAATTATAAGGGTTCCCAAGCCAATGAACCAGCACCAAATTCGTGGGCAGCCAAAACGGAAAATGAGGTAGCTATTTGGAACATACATATTGATGAAAATGGAACGTACACCTTACCAAGAGCCAACACACTGGTTACCCGAACCCTATACTTCTATGAAGGTAGCGAAATATACATTGAAGATACAATGGTAAAACCAAATTTTGGAATTGCTTTGGATGCATCACAAGAGGTTACTATAAACGTTGGTTCTGAAAAGGCTCATTTCCTATTATTACAAGGGAAACCAATTGAAGAGCCTGTGGCAAAATATGGACCTTTTGTTATGAACACGGATAAAGAGATCCAACAAGCCATGGAAGAGTATCGTTTAACACAATTTGGAGGTTGGCCATGGCCGCACCCTGACAATGTCCATGACAAGGAAAAGGGACGTTTTGCCAAATATCCCGATGGTAGTTTGATTGAAAAGGATTAGTCCTATTTTAAGTTTATCATTATTGGACGAGACCATAGGTTACGGTATAAAACTGCAACAGAACAAAAAAAATGCCATTGCATTTTATAAAATAACCTATTTGGGGAATCCGAGGTTGGTAGTGTAAAAATACATCGAAGAGAATTATATCCAACACAATCCCGATGTAGTAAAATGAATCTGTAGGGTTTATTGCATATTTTGAACGACTGCAAGAAGAATTGCAAATAAAAAAAAACGAATTCTTAAAATGTATTCCTGAAGGAGATTTAGCTATCCTTCACACCCATCAGCAATGGCCCGGTAATAATCAGGAGAAACCATGTATTTTTTAGGTTCGAGGTCCATGGAAAAATTTGTGAACATTGAGAATGCCATCCAACAAATTCCTAAAAAATCGGCCAACCCTTACACAATGTATTAAAAGTTTACACCCTTACAATTTTAGCCCCAATAGCCCGTAAACGTTCATCAATGTTTTCGTAACCCCGGTCTATCTGTTCAATATTGTTAATGGTGGACGTTCCTTTAGCTGATAAGGCAGCTATTAACAGGGAAACTCCGGCTCTAATATCAGGAGATACCATAGTGGTAGCCTTTAAAGTGGATTTAAAATCGTGCCCAATTACAGTGGCTCTATGTGGGTCGCACAATATAATTTTAGCGCCCATATCTATCAACTTATCCACAAAGAAAAGTCTACTCTCAAACATTTTTTGATGAATGACGACTTCTCCTTTTGCTTGAATGGCCACAACCAATAAAATACTTAACAAATCAGGGGTTAATCCAGGCCAAGGAGCATCGGCAATTGTAAGAATTGATCCATCAATATAGTTCTGAACCTGATAGCCATCCTTATGTTTGGGAATGTAAATGTCATCGCCCTTTCGTTCCAATTGAACACCCAGTTTTTGAAAAGCATTGGGTATCTGTCCCAAATCGTCCCAACTTACATTCTTTATGGTCAATTCACTTTTTGTCATTGCAGCCAAACCAATCCAGCTGCCAATTTCAATCATATCGGGTAACATGGTATGTTCGGTTCCCCCTAATGCATCAACACCTTCAATGGTCAGTAAATTGGATCCGATTCCAGCAATTTTCGCTCCCATCCTATTCAACATTTTACACAGCTGTTGTAAATAGGGTTCGCAAGCAGCATTGTAAATAGTAGTGGTTCCTTCTGCTAACACAGCGGCCATAACGATATTTGCAGTCCCGGTTACTGAAGCCTCGTCCAAAAGCATATAAGTTCCTTTCAGTTTGTCCGCTTCAACACCATAAAAATATTCTTCTCTATTGTAGCGAAACTTTGCACCCAACTTTATAAAACCTTCAAAATGGGTATCTAGGCGCCTTCTTCCTATCTTATCACCGCCTGGTTTGGGAATGTAACCTTTTCCAAACCTTGCCAAAAGAGGTCCTACAAGCATTATAGACCCTCTCAATCCACGTCCGTCCTGTTTAAACTGGTCGGTCTGCAGGTATTCTAAATTAACATCGTCCGCCTTAAAGGTATAAGAGCCCTTGCCTTTCTTTTGTATTTTCACCCCAAGATCTTCTAATAACGCAATTAACTTATTGACGTCAACGATATCTGGAATATTGTTTATCGTAATTTTTTCTTCAGAAAGCAATACCGCGCAAAGAATCTGAAGTGCTTCATTCTTTGCACCTTGAGGCGTAATCTCACCATGTAGTTGGTGACCGCCCTCTATCCGAAATGTTCCCATGGATTCCTTTGGAATTAATATCTTTTTTTACCTCTGTTGTTTCGCTGCCCCTTCTTGTTGCTATGATTGTTACTACCATGTCTATTGGATTTGGCCAAACGATTTTTGAGAAATTGTCCGCTATCGGTTAAACTTTCACCATCTGGTGCCAAGTCAATTTCTCCATCGCTCAACTCCTTTAAGTGTCCAAAAATGGCTGCATCTTCAACGGTATCCTTATTCCAATTCAGATAACATTTTTTCATATGATTTGCTATGGCATATTCCAAACCAGATCGCATATCACCTTTTTCCCATTTAATGGCTACATCTATCATTCTTTTGATATTGTTTCCATAAAACCTGTATTTAGGAAAGTTTTGCGGGTATTCCAAAGGCTCTGGGCGCTGCTGCAATATCTCCTTGGGAGTGATGGGGAATGGAGAATCCACATCCAACTTAAAATCGGACATGATAAAGAGTTGATCCCATAACTTATGTTGAAAATCTGGGACATCGCGTAAATGGGGCTGAAGATTTCCCATAACACTAATTATAGATTTTGCTACTTTATTTCGTTCTTCCCGGTCTGCGATCGAAACTGCGTGATCCACCATTTTTTGAAAATGACGTCCATATTCAGGAATAAAGAGCTTAAGGCGCTCCGTATTATATTGTAAATTTTCTACTACGTTCAAATTAAAGAATTTAATGAAATTATATTATTGTGAAGTATATCCAATAACGCTTGCAAAATACTAAAATTATGGCAATTGGAAATCTTAAAGGGAAATTACCCCCTCAACCTTGGAAACTTCCTTGTATTTGGCTATCACTTCATCCGGATTATTCAGATGCACCGTTATGGAAATGCTAGTGTATGTGCCTTTTTTCGATTTTTTGGATTCTATGACTGCTCCGGCCATATTAAAAATACCTTTTATTTCTGCTATCCGATGCTTATCTGTTGGCACAATAAACTTATATAGATAATTTGACGGCCAAACCGTATTGTCCAATAACTGGACCTTAAGTCTGGCGTAAAACTCATCCGATTTCTCTTTCTCCAAAGTCAAATTTTTTACAAAGATATGGGTTCAAGCACAATTTTTTTTCCTTCTACCTATTTCATTACTTTGTAGTCATAAATATTTGTATTTGAATACCCATAAAGTTGTTATTACAGGAGCACCCGGAACTGGAAAAACGTCTATAATCAATGGACTGGAAAAGAAAGGTTTTATATGCTATCATGAGATTATCAGGGATATGACCTTAAAGGCCAAAAAAGATGGAGAATCCAATGCGTTTGTGTCCAATCCTTTGATGTTTGTTGATGACGCCCTGCAATTTAACACTGATTTGCTCCATGGGAGAAGGGAACATTTCAAAAAATCTTTAGGAGTAAATACTTCCATTTGCTTCTTTGACCGAGGTGTTCCAGATGTACTTGCTTACATGGATTTCTTTAACCAGCCCTATCCACAAGACTTTGTTGAAGTCTGCGAGAACCATAAATATGACTCCATATTTGTTGTTCCACCTTGGAAGGAAATTTATGTTTCTGATAACGAGCGATTGGAAACTTTTGCCGAAGCAGAAAAAATTCACCATGCCCTAATCAATACCTATTCCAAATTCGGGTACAATCCCATTATTGTTCCAAAGAACCCTGTGGATGTACGTATCGCTTTTGTTTTGGAAACTCTTAAACAAGTTTAGTGCAAAAAGACCTGAAAAAAATATTACGGGAGTTCTGGGGTCATGATAACTTTAGGGGCTCCCAAAGAGAAATCATCAATGCAGTTGTTGCCAAACAGGACGTTCTAGCATTAATGCCAACAGGTGGAGGAAAGTCTATTTGTTACCAAGTTCCAGCTTTGGCACAAGAAGGTATCTGTATTGTAATTTCCCCCCTTATCGCATTGATCCAAGATCAAGTGAGTCAATTAAAGGCAAAAGGCATAAAGGCGATAGCCTTGGCAGGAGGGGTTTCTTTTGAAGAATTAAATAATTTATTGGATAATTGCCTATACGGCAATTACAAGTTTTTATATCTGTCCCCCGAGCGTTTGCAGCAGACCATTGTACAAGAAAGAATTCGGGAAATGAACGTGAATCTTATCGCCATAGATGAAGCGCACTGTATTTCGCAATGGGGCAATGATTTTAGACCTGCTTATTTGGATTGTGCCATTCTTAAAGATTTAGCACCTACCTCACCCCTGATTGCGTTAACGGCCACTGCTACTCCAAAAGTTGTAAAGCATATAATCGAAAACCTTGGTTTAGAAGATGTAAAAACATTCAAGGATTCATTTACCCGTCCCAATATTAGTTTTAGGGTAAAACATACCGAGGACAAATTATATCAATTGAAAAGATATCTAAATCAAATATCGGGAAGCTCAATTGTATATGTGCGCTCACGAAAAATGACAGTCTTCCTGACGGATTTTTTGAATAAGAACAATTTTAAGGCAACTTTCTTTCATGGAGGAATTTCTAAGGTAGAGAAGGAAGACAGATTAAAACGTTGGCTGGATAATGAAATTGATATCATGGTAGCAACCAATGCCTTTGGTATGGGAGTGGATAAAGCGGACGTTAGGTTGGTGGTCCATTATCAAATCCCGGATAGTCTGGAAAGTTACTTTCAAGAAGCCGGAAGAGCGGGAAGGGATGGCAATGTATCTACCGCAATTTTATTGACTACTGGAGAAGACAAGGAAAGGGCAAAACAGCAATTTCTATCCTCACTGCCTTCTGTGGCTTTTGTGAAAAAGTTATATGTTCAATTAAACAATTACTTTCAGATCCCTTATGGGGAGGTTACCTCCGAAACACTTCCCTTAAAGTTCAATGCGTTCTGTAAGCGCTATGAATTCGATCCTAACAAGACATACAACGGCCTTCGCATTTTGGATCAAAATTCTGTGATTTCCGTGTCTGAAAATTATAATGAAAAGACCACCTTAAAATTTATAGCTTCCAAGACTGGTATTTTTGAATATTTAAGGAACAACCACAAAACAGCCCCTATCGTACAAACCATACTTAGAACCTATGGTGGTATTACGGATTTTGAGACCAAAATAAAGGTTCATTTAATTTCCCAAAAAACGAAGGTCCCGGAAAAGCAAATCAAAAAAATATTGAAACAATTGCAGCAAGATGGTATTGCAGCATACAAGAATTCTACAAGTGATTTGGAAATTACTTTTTTGGTTCCACGAGAGGATGACCGCACCATAAACACATTTGCCAAAGGAATAAAGGATTTTAATGCCATAAAGGAAAATAATTTAAAGGCAATGTTCAACTATATTGAAAACACCGCTAAATGCCGCAATATTTTCCTGCTCAATTACTTTGGAGAACAAACAAAAACAAAATGTGGAATATGCGATATTTGTGCTCTGGGGAAAAACCAACCGCAAACGGATTTATTGTCGGAAAAAATAATATCGCTTTTAAAATCCTCCCCTAAAGGTTCGAGGCAATTGATAAAATTATTGGAAATTGAGGAAAATGTTCTTTTGAAAACCTTGCAAATACTTTTGGACGACGAAGTACTTATATTAAATCATAAAAATGAATATGAAATCGAACAATAATGCATTGAGAATTGTTTTTATGGGCACTCCAGATTTTGCTGTGGGTAGTTTAAAAAATATTTTAGATAATGGATATGAGATCGTTGGGGTAATTACCGCGCCGGATAGACCGGCGGGAAGAGGCCAAAAAATAAAAGAATCCGCGGTTAAACAATTTGCGCAAACGCATAACTTAAAGGTGTTACAACCTACCAACCTTAAGCATGAAACATTCTTACAGGAACTGCAAAGCCTTAAGGCAAACCTACAGGTAGTGGTTGCTTTTAGAATGTTGCCCAAAAAAGTATGGCAGATGCCAATGCACGGGACATTTAATTTGCACGCTTCCCTCCTTCCCCAATACAGAGGTGCCGCTCCCATAAATTGGGCGATTATTAATGGAGAAACGGAAACAGGCGTAACCACATTTTTTATAGATGAGAAGATTGATACGGGGAATATCATTCTTCAAAAAACCGAGCCCATTTTTCCAGAGGATAACGCCGGTATACTTCATGACAGATTGATGCTATTGGGAGCGCAGTTAGTTGTTGCAACATGCAAACAAATTGAATTGGGCAACTTTTCAACCTCAACGCAACAAGAATTTAAAAATTTAAAACCTGCTCATAAAATCCATAAGGAGACCTGCAAAATAGATTGGAATGCCCCAATGAACAAAATCCATGATCAAATTAGAGGCTTGAGTCCCTATCCAACAGCTTGGACCCAATTTGTACATCACGAAAAAGAAGACAAAATAAAAATCTATACATCGGAGAAAGAGTCTGCTGTGCACAATACTCCAATCGGTAAACTTATATTGGATAAGAAATCATTAAAAGTGGCTGTACATGGAGGATATCTACATTTGCTTGAAATACAATTACCAGGAAAACGCAAAATGCACGTATCTCAGGTGTTGAATGGACTAAAATGGGATAAAACAGCTTATCTTCGCTAAGCCCTTACTATGACTAGGCTGGTAAATGCTCCTATTTTCTTTCCACTTTATCAACAAACGTTTCAAGTTATTAACAAAAACCCCTATTTCCCTTGGTTTTACTTGCGTTAAAAGCAAATCCATATAAATTTGTTTAGCATTAAAATTATTTTAAAACAATTAATTTAATTCCATTATGAACAAAACAGAATTAATCGATGCTATGGCAGCTGATGCAGGCATCACAAAAGCAGCAGCTAAAAAAGCATTAGAATCTTTCTTAGGAAATGTTGAGGGATCACTTAAAAAAGGAAACAGAGTTTCCTTAGTAGGTTTTGGTTCTTGGTCAGTATCCAGGAGAAATGCAAGAGAAGGTAGAAACCCACAAACGGGACAAACTATCAAAATTGCAGCTAAGAACGTTGTAAAGTTCAAAGCCGGAGCAGAATTGAGCGGTTCAGTAAACTAATCAATTAGACTTTAAAAATATATAAAGGGCACTTCTTTAAAAGAGGTGCCTTTTTTATGGCATATATGTTAGCTTTTTTGAATTTATCGTATATTATATTACATTTAAAAACAAGAATCCTACATTATGATTCACCTTAAACCAAAAAAGGGGAAATTATTAATTGCCGAGCCTACCTTGACAGGGGATGTTTCATTTAACCGGTCCGTGGTGCTTCTTGCAGAACACAATCATGAGGGATCCGTGGGTTTTATCCTCAACAAACCTTTGGATTATAACATTTGTGACCTCATCTCTGAAATTACAATTCCTTTCAAAGTTTTTAATGGTGGCCCTGTGGAACAGGATAATTTATACTTTATCCATAAAGTCCCAAATCTAATTCACGATAGCATTGAAATTTCCGATGGAATCTTTTGGGGCGGTAATTTTGAAAAAACGGTAGAGCTTATCAATAATAAGAGTATTACCGATCAAGATATTCGTTTCTTCTTGGGGTATTCTGGTTGGGATTCCAGTCAATTGGACCAAGAACTTTCCTCCAAATCGTGGGTAGTGGTACAAAACGAATACGAAAGCAACATCCTGAAAAAATCCAGTAATGCTTTTTGGAAGGAAAAAATGGTAGAGTTGGGAGGGGATTACCTTTTATGGTCCAATTCCCCCGAAAACCCATCACTTAACTAAGGGACTCCATTCTAGCTTTTGCATTTAACTTCCCTAGAAGTCCTTTAGCCACTATTTTTCCATATTCTTTTTTCCGATACTTACCAATGGGAATTATACCGTTAATACTATTGGTAATAAAAAGTTCATCGGCTTTTTGTAGTTCAAATGGTGAAATGGACGCTTCCATAAATTGAAATTCCTCTGTAGCATCCACGATTTCTATTAACTTTTTCCTGGTTATTCCATCTAAACATCCATCACTTAAAGGAGGTGTCTTAATGGTTTTTCCTTTTACCAGAAAGAGGTTACCATTAATCATTTCTACCACCTGCTTATCAGAATTGATCAAAAAACAGTTATGATACTTATTTTCAGCTGCAAAAACACTAGCCACAACGTTAAGAATCTTGTTGGTTGTTTTTAAATTGGATAACATATCCTTATTGAGAAAATAATCCTTGAACAACGCTACCTCATATATCTCATCTTTCATCACATAAAAGGGGGAATCCAAAGCAATGGCCTCTATAGTATAAGATATGTCATTGGTTGTTGGGGCGTACAGCCCTCCACCTTTTCTAAAAACCGTAAGCCGTATTCTGGATGCAGATTCAAAACCGTTTTCTTTTGAGGTTTTGACAATTTGATCTTCCAGAAACTCCAGTGTGAAATTCATGGGGATTTCCATTCTTAGAATTCTCATGGAAGCCATAAGCCTGAAATAGTGGTCCTCCCAAAAGAACACTGTTCCATTGACCACCCGAATTGTCTCAAAAAGGGCATCTCCATACTTTGCTGCCCTATTATCATATTTTAGAAAAGAAGTGTCTTTTGAAAAAAATTCCCCGTTAAAGTTGACCATAAAAAAAGCCTTGAAAAAAATCAAGGCCAAAGATACGTTTTAGTTAAGAATACTGCTATTTTGAACCCAATACCTGTTTTAAATCCGAGACTTGGTTCTCCCAAAGCATTTTAGCTTCATCCACTTCATCCTCATCCGCAAAATCCGTAATGAACAAGGATACATCCTTTGTTATTTCGTCAACGATTATCCGCATTTCAAAAAAACTATCATCCTCATTTTCTTCCCATGAGAATTTGACGAACTCGTCGCTTTTGCGCTTGAGCATTTTGGCATTTTCTTCGGATCCATCCCATATAAAAGTAAATAGCTCGCTACGAGAGTTTACATTATCTGCATACCATTCTGATAAACCAGATGGAGTGGAAATATATTGATAGAGCAATTGTGGTGAAGCTTGTATTACAAACTCTATTTCAAATCTAATTTTATCACTCATTCTTAATCTTAATTTTTCCTTTCAATATTTCATATAATTCGGGAAGATATAAAAATAAATATCAAATAATAAATTAATTTGAATTTTGATTGAGCAAAAATTAAACTTTATATTTGCACCCGCTTAAGGACAGCATGGCGAGGTAGCTCAGGTGGTTAGAGCGCAGGATTCATAACCCTGAGGTCGGGGGTTCAAGTCCCCCTCTCGCTACAAAGAAAAACCCAAGATTTTAGTCTTGGGTTTTTTGTTTCTGTACAACACCTTCCATTTTCATTTATTGGTTAAATTTTCGATTATAGTAGATTGATTCGAATACTTTAACTATTTAGTACTTGAAAATTCTATAAATTTATGTTGCTCGGAAAATAAGTTTTTTATATCCAAGATTCAAAATCTTATTGATGAAACAGTAGCTTATATTCTTGAAGGCTATTCAACAAATGACGGGTTTACCTTAATGTTGGATAGAAATTCCAATCTTAAAAACTTCTTTAGGAGTATCTCTACAGATGATTTTGCGAAAATCCACTTCAAATCTGGTAACATTGCTTCGAGGATAATCCTTGAAAAAGAAAAAACGGTACACTTTCAAGGGAAAGAAAGGAATTGCCGAAAGAGCTAAAGAAAAAGGTTTACAAAAAAAGAGCTAGAGGGATGTTCTTCAATCCTTACTCACAGCGAATGACTTTTAAAGAAAAGGTTGTCTCGAAATGGAAAGAGGTTAATTATAAAACGAATAATCCAACACGTACCGTCCATATTTTGATAAACTATATTGATTTAAATAATAACGATTTGGAAGACAAGAGGTTTCAAATACTCATTGAGGTTGTAGCCTTCCCTAAAAATAGGACAGCTTAAAATTAGAATTTTCTAACTTTAAATTTTAACTGTCACATGAAAAAAAGCAAGTTTACCGAGAGCCAGATCATCAAGGCACTGAAAGAGAACGAACAAGGGAGAAGTGTCG
>JBDWSS010000027.1:0-18959 GCA_039985375.1 Flavobacteriaceae bacterium | reverse complement strand
CTTAAATGGTGAAGGATTAATTGTGGAACGGACTTTGGAAACCTATATGAGGGACCAAAACAATCCAACTATAGCATTTAAGGCAGATTCAGTCTCCGTTATTTTTAATAACGAAAGAGTGGAATCTCATCATGAAAGTTTTCCTAAAAACCCAAGTAGTTTTCCCAATAGGTCAATGACATCAAGCGGTGCTTATGAAATAAAGGACTTTCGTTATTTCACCTATACCATTACCCAAGAAAATTATGACAATGCCATTCCTTGCGATGGTTCGTGCAACTAAGATAATTTCTTTATAAGAGGAAAAGGCCCTAATGAAAATTAGGGTCTTTTTTTATAATTGGGAAATTTGTAATATGAAAAGTGTTAAGTATTTATTTATGATAGTTTTAGTTATTACTACATCGTGTACAGATGTAGGTACATTGAGCAGAACCTATAGTATTGTTAATGAAACAGAAGAACAAATAAGTTTATTCTTTGAACGTGTGCTATTTTTTTGATTTCCATTGCTTATGGAAATTTGAACGCAAATATTTTGCGAGTTTAAATTGAAGGAATATTGTATAAATAATAACTACCCTTTCTGAATTTAATTAGAACTATCACATAAAAAAAACCTACTATGAAGTAGGCTTTCCCTTTTTGCAAATGGTAGAAACGAAACTTTTTTTAAACTACAGAAATTCTTTGATTATCCAAATTCGAGTTAATCTCATTGAGTTTAGTTTTTAAATTTCTGATATCCGTGCTTACCTTTTGCTCCATTACCCGAGCATACACTTGGGTTGTGGATAATTTGGTATGCCCTAATAATTTTGATACTGTTTCAATGGGAACCCCGTTGGATAAGGTTACCGTTGTTGCAAAGGTATGTCTGGCAGAATGGAATGTTAATCTTTTAGGTATTTCCAATTCCAATGCAATTTCTTTTAAATAGGTATTTATTTTTTGATTGCTATAAACTGGTAACAAATTATTGGTCAATGTGCCTTCATACTTATTTATAATATCCAATGCTTTGCCCAAAAGGGGTATTTTAACAGGCTTGTCCGTTTTTTCCCTGCTGGTGAATATCCAATAGTCCCCGTCAATACCTTTGACAATATTTTCTTGAGTCAAGAATTTTACATCTATATATGACAATCCTGTATAACAGGCAAAAACAAACACATCCCTAGTCTTAATATGAGGGTCTTGTTTTAAAGTGCCAAGCTCTAATATTTGCAATTCTGATTTTGATAAAAAGGCACGGTCAAACTTTTGAAACTTTAATTTATAACGAGCAAATGGGTTCTTTTCTATCCATTCAAGGTCTATTGCCAAGTTGAGCAGTTTCTTAAAGCGTTCCAAATGTTTCATAATACCATTATTATTTAATGGCTGTGCACCATTGATAGCGGATGTGTTTCGTAAAAACTGTTCAAAATCAATAATGAAGCTATAGGATAGCTGTTTTAAAAAAATATCGTTTACCTTGATTTTTGTGGTCAAGAATTTTTTCAGATATCTTTCTGTAGTATAATAATTTTTAAGGGTTCCGAATTTAAGAACAGACTTCATACTGGTATTATGGTAGTCCACTAATTCCATAAGAGTCTTATGCAGCTCGTCTTCTCCCAAAAAACGAGCCTTGATGTTATGGGCAGTAATTAACTTGAACTCATCTATCAACTGTTTGTGACAGGCCAATAAATTGGCATAAATATTGTCTAAATAGGCATTGAGCATTTTGGCTCCAGGTGTCCTTGGTTTGGCCCTTTTTGATTTGGTATCCCAATAGGTAACCGAAATAGTTCTTTTTAAACTGATTTCAGCGCGTTTTCCATTAACGGTAATGCGTGCATAAATAGGGGCTAAATCTCCTTTTTTTTTGGTCATTTTCAACCAAAAATGAATACTGAATGTCTTTGAAGTTTGCATAAACTCTCGCTTTAAGTTAATAATCGATTTGTTTTACGAAAGTCAAATCGAAACGAAAGTCAAATACTATGGAGTACCAATGTAGTGAAAAATTTGGTAACTATTTAGGTAACCGAATAGGTCACTTTTCATTTGATATTAAAGCTAATCTTATGATTTCAATAAAAATGAAAATTACTGATTTTCATAAGATTAGCTATTTTTTGGTATCATTTGATACCCTAATTGTCGGGGTGGCAGGATTCGAACCTGCGACCTCCGCGTCCCAAACGCGGCGCGATAACCGGGCTACGCTACACCCCGAAAAAAGTTATCTTTTATTTAAAAAAAAATTGCGGAGAGAATGGGACTCGAACCCATGCGACACTTACGCGTCGACAGATTAGCAATCTGCTCCGTTACCACTCCGGCACCTCTCCTTTAATCTTAATATTTGTACAAGAACTTGCGAAAACGCGGATGCAAAAATACCCTTTCAGATGAAAGTTCGCAACTATTTTTCTACTTTTTTAACTAGATTTTTAAAGTGGATATTTCTTTATTCAGGATACTCTACCCTTAGGTGATATATATTGGTCAATTTTTGCTTAAGTACTTTTTTTATTACTTCTATTTCCTTGAGGGTAATGTTTGCGTTTAAAAATTGATCTGCCTGCATCTGGCCTTTAACGATCTTTTCAACAAACGCATCAATAATAAGGTATGTAGGATTTTTTAAGCTTTTAGATGCGGCCTCAACGGCATCGGACATCATTAAAATTGCAGTTTCCTTTGAGAATGGAATGGGTCCTGGGTATTGGAAGGCCTGTTCATTAACATCCTCCTCCAAATCCTGTTGTTTTTTTAGAAAGTAAAAAACCTTGGTTGTACCATGATGTGTTCGCAAAAAATCGATTATTCTATCTGGTAATTTGTTTTTACGCGCAATTTCAATTCCTTCTATTACATGATCTATGATAATTTTTGCACTTTCCTTGGGTGGCAAATCGTCATGCGGATTTACATTGGTTATTTGATTTTCCGTAAAATAGGTGGGGCTGTTCATTTTTCCAATATCATGATATAAAGCTCCAACTCTGACCAACATGGCATTTGCCCCTATTTCATTGGCCGCCGCCTCAGCCAAATTTGCCACCTGTAATGAATGATGAAACGTGCCAGGGGCTTTATCAGACAATTCCTTTAGTAATTTTGAGTTGGTATCAGAAAGTTCCAACAAGGAAACATCAGATACCAAGCCAAATATTTTTTCATAAATATAAATCAATGGCTGAGCAAACAGGGTTAATAACCCATTCAATATAAAAACACCGAACAATATCCATTCAATACTTTCAAGGTTTCCTTCATGGATGATGTGAAAAGCAAAATAACCGATAATATAAATTAGGGTAATCTGCCCTACCGAAATAAAAAGGTTTGCGCGCTTATACAATTCTGATGCTGTTAAAATGGTAACTATTCCAGAAATGATCTGCAAGAAGATATATTCAAAACTGTTCGGCACCACAAACCCTAATATGAGCACCGTCAATACATGCACAAACAATCCAAGTCTCGCGTCGAAAAAGTTTTTCAGGATTAAAGGCAGTATACAAAGTGGTACTACATAGACATAGCTCTCACTGTTCTTCACCATTAGGGTGGTCGCAAAAACCATGAGCAGTATATTCACGAAAATAAAAGTGACTTTGTTATTGTTCTTAAATATTTCGTGCCGATACCGCTTTAAAAACAGAAATAGCATTATAAGAACCAATGCCACTAAAATAGTATACCCTAAGATAATATAGTAATAGTTATTCCCTCCCCATAATTCAGATTCATACTCTTCCTTTAGGGAGTTTAAAATCTTAAGGTTATCAGCTTCCACAACTTCACCCTTTGCTATTATAAGTCTCCCTTCGGAGACTTCCCCTCTGGTAAAGGATATTTTGGATAATTCTTCGTCAAGGGCTCTCTCGGTAATAGCTTCGTCGTAAAAAACATTCGCCTCCAACGCCTTAAACAACACCGACTCCAAAACACTTTTTACCTCAGCATTATTTTGGATCAAAATATTCGAAACCACTTTTTTGGCCTTGGGCAAATCTGCAAAGTTGCTTGAACTTAATGGCCTTGCTTCATTATTTTTAATCAGCAATATAGCCTTGGAAACAGGTATGTTCTGGAATATCCCAATAGCATAAATACTATCCAATATTGTTAAACCGGTACGTCTGATATCATTTTGCCGTGAAGTGTTATAATCACCTTGGGCAAAGCGTCTGTTTAATTCGGTTTGGATCGATGCTATGGCCTTTTCCTTAACTGAGGTATCGAAGGTATAGTAGTCGACTTTGTTATCCCTGAGTGAACGTTTTTCACTCGCAATCTCCTCCTCCGTCTTTTGAATGGAAAAATCGATAGGTGCGTATAAATTTTCATACTGCCAAGGTTTTCCTTTTTGAAATTCATATTTGAATTTCCCTCCCTTGGGGAAAAAAAATACAATCAACCCTACGGTAACCAAATAAAGAAAATACTTGTAGGCAAGTGATTGATGCTTATAAACATTATCTAAAGTTTTTCCCATTCCGTCTGAGTAAGTACCAAAAATAGAAAATATAAATAAGAAGAGGCACTCCCATAGTATACCATAGCTTGCTTTTAAATTTAGTATTTTCGCAATTATAAAAATACGCATATGATTGAAGTTGTAATTGTCTCCGCGGCCCGAACGCCAATTGGAAGTTTTATGGGTTCCTTATCCACCATTCCCGCTCCAAGGTTAGGTGCCATAGCAATAAAGGGAGCGTTGGAGAAGATAGGTTTACAGCCCGAAATGGTGGAAGAGGTTTTAATGGGTAACGTAGTACAAGCTGGAACGGGTCAGGCTCCGGCAAGGCAGGCAGGTATTTATGCCGGTATACCGAACACCGTACCTTGTACAACAATAAATAAGGTATGCGCATCTGGAATGAAGGCAATTATGCAGGCAGCTCAGTCCATTGCTTTGGGAGAAAATTCCGTAGTAGTTGCAGGAGGTATGGAAAATATGAGTCTTATTCCACATTATACTTATATGCGAGATGGTATAAAATTTGGTGCTGCAACCTTGGTTGATGGCATGCAAAGAGATGGTTTGGTCGATGTTTATGACCAGCATGCTATGGGGGTTTGCGCAGATGCCTGTGCCACGGAACATAACTTTAGCAGAGAAGCTCAGGATGCATTCGCCATACAGTCTTACCAGAGAGCAAAACAAGCCTGGAAAACAGGGAAATTCAAGAATGAGGTTGTTCCTGTGGAAGTCCCACAACGAAGAGGGGAGCCTATCATTGTAAGTGAGGATGAGGAGTTCAATAATGTGAGGATGGAAAAAATACCAACCTTGCGTCCCGCATTTACAAAAGATGGTACCGTAACCGCTGCCAATGCTTCAACAATAAATGATGGGGCTGCTGCAGTAGTACTTATGAGCGCTGAAAAGGCTTCTGAACTAAACCTCATGCCATTGGCAAAAATAAAAGGATATGCAGATGCAGCCCATGAACCGGAATGGTTTACCACTGCACCGGCAAAAGCTTTGCCAAAAGCATTGGATAGGGCTGGTATTTCTTTAGAAGATATTGATTTTTTTGAGTTTAATGAGGCCTTTTCCGTAGTTGGTCTTGCCAATATGAAACTTTTGGGGCTACAAGATTCCGTTGTTAATGTTAATGGTGGAGCAGTTTCCCTAGGACATCCATTGGGGTGTTCAGGAGCAAGGATTATCATAACCTTGCTTAATGTTCTTGAGCAAAATAATGCCAAACTTGGTGCCGCTGCAATTTGTAATGGTGGTGGTGGTGCTTCTGCAATAGTTTTGGAAAAAAATTAATTCCCAATCAAGCCTCTAGACAAATGCAATATGGTATTTGCCACCTTAACATAGTTCCCCTACGAATACTTCCCGAGGATACTGACGAAATGACTTCTCAATTATTGTATGGAGAACATTTTAAGGTATTGGAAAGTAGAAAAAAATGGAGCAGAATTCGCGTTTCTTATGACGGGTATGAAGGTTGGATATCCAATAAACAATTTATCTTCATAACCGAAGAAGAATACCATCAACTGGACAACATAGAAAAGCCCAGATTATCCACAGATATAATTTCCCATGTCTGTGCAAATGATACCGTTCTTATACCAATTGTCCTAGGATCCTCCATAGAAGGTTCTAAAAAATTGGGGCATACTTTTGAAGGGGATTGCACTACTGGCGAAAAATTAAAGCCCAATCTGGTAAACACCGCTGTTCTTTATATAAACACTCCTTATTTATGGGGAGGAAAGACTCCATTTGGTATAGATTCTGCAGGTTTTACCCAAATGGTCTATAAAATAAATGGCTATACTTTAAAACGTACGGCAGAGCTGCAATCCAAACAAGGTGAAGCTTTAAGTTTTATAGAGGAGTGTGAGCCCGGAGACTTGGCATTTTTTGATGATAACGAAGGCGTCATAGACCATGTTGGCATTATTCTAAAGGATAATTACATTATCCACGCCAACGGTCATGTAAGGATTGATCGTTTGGATCATACCGGGGTTTTCAACACACAAGAAAAACAGTATACCCATAAACTACGGGTAATTAAAAAGATTGTATAAAAAAACCGCAACTCTGGTTGCGGTTTTTTTACTTAAGGGAAATCCTTTTATTCTCCCAGCAATTTTTTCACCCTCATAAAATTGTCGTTATCTCCTAAAGCTCCATAAATATTCTTTAACTGGGATAAAACACCTTGGTTATCCGGATTCGTTGTAAGAGCCTCTTCCAAGATTTTTGCGCCTTCTAGGAACAAATCATCTTTCTGTTGCTTAAATGCTTCGTATTTGGCAATATCTGCTCTAGAATTCCCTAACGCATTCATATCGTCTATTAGGCCGTTGCCTTCATTAACGAAGGTCGTGGAAAGATTCAACAATGCATTTATATAACCAGGATCTACTGCAAGTGCTTTTTTGTAAGCATCCCTTGCTTCTTCAATGTTGCCTTGTTCCATATTGATTACACCAATATTATAGAGTAAATCTGCATTATCAGGAGCCATTGCTGAGGCTTGCGCCATCAAATCCTTAAATTTATCCTTATCCCCCATGGCATAGTACAAATTGGCTTCTCCCAATACAAGATTAACATCATCTGGGTCTACCTCTCTGGCATCTTGATATGCAGCCATTGCTTTTTCATTATCGCCCAATTGTTGATAAATCAATGCAATGTTCTTAACAATCTCAGCAGTCTTGGATGGTGATGTTTTTTCGGTTGGGTCTTTATGAGTGCCTGCCTTAATATATAGATCTCTGGTACTTTCATCCATGGTCTCTACCTCTCCGCTTTCAATATTGGTAGCAGAATAGGTAACGGCACTACCATCATAATTCAAATCTTTTAGTTCATTATAAAAAGTCAATGCCTTTTCATAATTTTTACCGTTTACAGCACTACTGGCGGCATAATATAGATAAACGGTATCCAAAGGACTCAGTTTATAGCCCAAATACAATTTGTCTGCCGCTGCGTCAAAATTTTGATTGCTATTGTCATCAACAGCTGAGTTCACCAAGTCTGACGTCATTTCGGACAGTTTTTGTTTGGCAACCGAAGTGAATTTTGCCTTTCCACTTGCTTCTTCCACTGAAATTACCTTGTTGAATGCATCTATAGCGGGTTCAAACGCCGTACCATCACCTTTTTTTGCCAAATCTGAATACACATTTCCTTTAATGGCATAATACTGGGCTTGGGTTTTAGCGTCCGCCGCATCTATTAAGGATGCCGCACCTTCTAAAGCTGTTTTAGCGGTAGCAGCATCACCAGCTTTGAATGCTTTTTCCGCTGCCTTGATCTCATCTTTTTGGGAAATCCCAAAAGTGGAAACCCCTATGGCCAATAGTATTAAAACTCTAGTCTTCATTTTGTTGTAATTATAATAATTAGTGTTTATTGATTACTCTTTTGTTTCGTCTGAATTATTATCAATTGCCGTGCCATCTTCTCCATTCACCTCAATATCAAGTATATCCACTTCATCAACAGCATCATCATCTTTCATTACCTTAGCTACAGCGGCAATAGAATCATTATCCTTTAGGTTAATGAGACGCACTCCTTGCGTTGCTCTTCCCATAACCCTTAAATCTTCAACGCTCATTCTAATGGCGATACCCGATTTGTTAATAATCATTAAATCATCAGTATCGGAAACACTTTTAATGGCAACCAGTTCCCCTGTTTTATCGGTTATTGAGATGGTTTTAACTCCCTTTCCTCCTCTGTTTGTAACCCTATAATCATCAATCGTGGACCGTTTTCCATACCCATTTTCGGATACAACCAGAATATCATCCTCAAAATTATGAACGGATACCATGCCTATAACCTCATCTTCCGCACTGGCTAATGTAATTCCTCGAACACCGGAGGCGTTTCTACCCATAGGTCTGGTCTTGCCCTCTTCGAAACGAATTGCCTTTCCTGATTTTAATCCCAAGAATATTTGACTTGTTCCGGTAGTCAGTTTGGCTTCAAGAAGTTCATCCTCGTCTTTAATGGTTATGGCATTAATACCATTTTGACGTGGTCTGGAATATTGCTCCAAAGAAGTCTTTTTTACCGTTCCTTTCTTGGTGGCCATAATTACATAATGACCATTAACATAATCTTCGTCCTTTAAATCTTGGGTACAAATAAAGGCTTTAACCTTATCTTGCTGATCAATGTTGATCAGGTTTTGAATGGCTCTTCCCTTGGAAGTTCTACTACCTTCGGGAATCTCATAAACCCGCATCCAGAAGCATTTTCCTTTCTGCGTAAAGAACAACATATATTGATGGTTGGTACCCACAAATAAATGTTCCAAGAAATCCTCATTTCGTGTAGAAGAAGCTTTTTGACCAACCCCTCCCCTATTTTGTGTTTTGTATTCTGTTAAAGGCGTTCTTTTAATATAGCCCGCATGCGAAATAGTAATAACAACTTGCTCATCAGGAATCATGTCCTCAATACTCAAATCTCCACCAGCAAAGTTTATTTCGGACCTTCTTTCATCACCATACTTATCTTTCACCTCCTGCAATTCATCCTTGATGATTTGCATTCTTCGATCCTTTTTATCAAGAATATCCTTTAAATCTTCAATGGTCTTTAACAGTGCATCATACTCCTCGCGTAATTTATCCTGCTCTAAACCTGTAAGCTGGCGTAAACGCATCTCAACAATGGCTTTGGCCTGAATTTCGGTTAGTTTAAAGCGTTCCATTAAACTGTTCCGCGCCTCTTCCACATTCGACGAGGCCCTTATTATTGCAATAACCTCATCAATATTATCCGAAGCTATGATAAGCCCTTCAAGGATATGTGCGCGATCTTCAGCTTTCTTAAGCTCAAACTTTGTTCTCCGCACCACTACTTCATGTCTGTGCTCAACAAAGTGATGAATTATTTCCTTAAGATTCAGTAACTGGGGCCTACCTTTTACCAGTGCAATATTGTTTACACTGAAAGATGATTGAAGCGCCGTGTACTTATATAGCATGTTCAACACGATATTGGGAATGGCGTCGCGTTTCAGAATGTAAACAATTCGCATTCCTTTTCTATCCGATTCATCGCGAATAGTGGAAATTCCCTCTATCTTTTTATCGTTGACCAGATCAGCGGTCTTTTTGATCATATCAGCCTTGTTCACCTGATATGGTATCTCAGTAACAATAATACATTCCCTACCTTGAACTTCTTCAAAAGTAGCTTTCGCGCGCATTACTACGCGCCCTCTCCCGGTATGAAAAGCTTCTTTTACTCCATCATAACCATAAATGATACCCCCTGTTGGAAAATCGGGAGCCTTAATATGGGTAATCAGCTCATCTATCTCAATATCACGATTTTCAATGTACGCCACGGTACCATCAACAACTTCTGAAAGATTATGTGGCGGCATATTGGTTGCCATACCCACAGCAATACCCGAAGCTCCGTTCACCAATAAATTAGGGATTCTTGCCGGAAGAACAGTGGGCTCTTTTAAGGAATCATCAAAATTTAACTGATGATCTACGGTATCTTTATCTATATCTGCCAACATATCATCGGCAATCTTACGCATTCTGGCTTCTGTGTAACGCATTGCTGCCGGACTATCCCCATCTACAGAACCAAAGTTTCCTTGTCCGTCCACAAGCATATATCGCAAGCTCCATTCTTGCGCCATACGTACCATGGAGTCGTAAACAGATGTATCCCCATGTGGGTGGTATTTACCCAATACCTCTCCTACAATACGAGCCGATTTCTTATGTGCACTAGTAGATCTTACGCCTAGTTCATGCATTCCATACAATACTCTTCTATGAACAGGTTTAAGTCCGTCCCGCACATCTGGCAGGGCACGTGACACAATGACCGACATTGAATAATCAATGTAGGCAGATTTCATCTCATCTTCAATGTTGATAGGAATTAACTTTTCTCCTTCCGCCATGCTAAAATCTAATTGCTTTTGTGGTTAAAATATCATGCCAATATACGCAAAAACAGACCTCTGAATGCAGTTGACAATTACTTTATTAAAAAAATTATCAACAGTATTACTTTCGACAACCATTATCTTAAAAAAGCAATGTTAAAGTGTTCAAAAAGTTCACTTTATCTCGACATTTACCACAACTTTATCGAATATGGGTACGGTATTTGACTACGATAAGAATACTTTTATTAATTTTAATTGCTGAAAAGGAAGTATATGGACGATAATTTTTCCCCAAGAGTAAAAGATGTAATTGCATACAGCAAGGAAGAAGCCCTTCGATTAGGGCATGATTTTATAGGTACAGAACACTTAATGCTAGGTCTTTTAAGAGATGGAAATGGCAAGGCCATCAATATTCTAGATGCGTTGGATGTAGACTTGGACCACCTCAGAAGAAAAGTGGAAATTCTAAGTCCGGCCAATCCAAATACTGGAATAATTCAAAAAGACAAAAAGAACCTACACCTTACAAGACAGGCGGAACGTGCACTTAAAACTACATTTTTGGAAGCTAAACTCTTTCAGAGTTCCTCCATTAATACCGCTCACCTTTTACTTTGCATCCTTAGAAATGAGAATGACCCAACTACAAAGTTGCTGCATAAGCTCAAGGTTGATTATGACAATGTAAAAGAACAATTTAAATCGATGATTACAAGTGATGATGATTATTTGGATGCACCACAGGCGGAATCATCTTTCCCCAGCGACTCTGATGACAGTGGGGATTCAAAGGAAAGTACCTTCGGTTCCGGTTCCACTCAAAAAGGAGCCAAAAAATCCAAAACCCCGGTACTGGACAATTTTGGACGAGATTTGACCAAATTGGCCGAAGAAAACAAATTGGACCCCGTTGTTGGTAGGGAAAAAGAAATTGAGCGGGTATCACAGATATTAAGCCGAAGAAAGAAAAACAATCCCTTGCTTATAGGTGAACCTGGTGTAGGTAAAAGTGCCATAGCGGAAGGTTTGGCCCTTAGAATTATCAACAAAAAGGTTTCAAGAATTCTTTATAACAAGCGAGTCGTCACTTTAGATCTTGCTTCTTTGGTGGCAGGCACAAAATACCGTGGCCAATTTGAGGAACGCATGAAGGCGGTAATGAATGAATTGGAAAAGAATGATGACATCATTTTATTTATAGATGAGATACATACCATTGTTGGCGCAGGTGGGGCTACAGGCAGTTTAGATGCATCCAATATGTTTAAACCTGCTTTGGCCAGGGGAGAAATTCAATGTATAGGAGCAACAACACTAGACGAATATAGGCAGTATATTGAAAAAGATGGTGCCTTGGAGCGTCGGTTTCAAAAAGTAATGGTGGAACCAACCACCGTTGAGGAGACCATTGAGATTTTAATGAACATTAAAGGCAAATATGAAGACCACCACAATGTTAATTATACCGATGATGCCATTTTAGCCTGTGTAAAACTCACAAACCGGTACATGACAGATCGTTTTCTACCTGATAAGGCCATTGACGCCTTGGATGAAGCAGGATCTAGAGTTCATATTGTTAATATGGACGTGCCGCAGCAAATTATAGAACTGGAGAACCAATTGGATGATGTTCGTGAGCTTAAAAACAGTGTTGTAAAGAAGCAAAAGTATGAAGAGGCCGCAAAGCTTCGTGATGACGAAAAACGCTTAGAAAAGGAATTGGCTTCAGCTCAGGAAAGATGGGAAGAAGAAAGCAAATTGCATAGAGAAACCGTTTCTGAAGATAATGTTGCGGATGTTGTTTCCATGATGAGCGGTATTCCCGTGAACAGAATAGCACAAACGGAAAGCAATAAGCTGGCGGAACTTCCAAAATTAATCAAAGGCTTTGTTATTGGGCAAGATGAAGCAGTAGCCAAAGTGGCCAAGGCAATTCAACGCAACAGGGCCGGTCTTAAAGACCCCAATAAACCTATTGGTTCCTTTATTTTCTTGGGACAAACAGGAGTTGGTAAAACACAGTTGGCAAAAATACTTGCCAAAGAATTGTTCGATTCTGAAGATGCGCTTATTCGTATAGACATGAGCGAATACATGGAAAAGTTTGCCATTTCAAGATTAGTAGGAGCACCTCCGGGTTACGTGGGTTATGAAGAAGGAGGGCAACTAACCGAAAAAGTGCGTCGCAAACCCTATTCGGTAATACTATTGGATGAAGTTGAAAAAGCACATCCGGATGTATTCAATATGCTTTTACAGGTATTGGATGATGGTTTCCTAACAGATAGCTTAGGTAGAAAAATCGATTTTAGGAACAGTATTATCATAATGACCTCCAATATTGGAGCGCGTCAGTTAAAAGACTTTGGCCAAGGTGTCGGGTTTGGTACAGCGGCCAAAAAGGCCCAAGCAGATTCGCATCAAAAAAGTGTTATTGAAAATGCCTTGAAAAAAGCCTTTGCTCCCGAGTTTTTAAATAGAATTGATGATGTTGTGGTCTTTAACCCGCTAGAGCGGGAAGACATTCACCTAATCATTGATATTGAGCTAGACAAGCTATTTAATAGAATCAAGGATATTGGATATGACCTGAATCTAAGCAAAAAAGCTAAGGATTATATAGCGGAAAAAGGATTTGATAAGCAATATGGCGCAAGACCATTGAAGCGGGCCATCCAGAAATATATTGAAGATGCCCTTGCCGAAGAGATTGTCAACTCCAAATTGGAAGAGGGTGATAGCATTTTTATGGATTTGGATGAAAAGAAAGAAGAACTCACCATTACCATTAAAAAACCCGAAAAATCTCCCAAGACAGATTAGTGCAGTTTTTAGAAATATAAAAGCCGGCAATTATGCCGGCTTTTTTTATTTCTCAATGTAAATATACCTTACATACCATAATTACTGCGTTTAATCTAAAAAAGTTTTACCCACATCACATTCCCCATACTTTCGTACCCAGAGACACTATAATTATTTGAAGAATGAAAATTGCTTCTACCAAGAAAGCTATTGTTGTGCGTGAATACCAATTGGATATTGGAAGTGTTCAGGTTTTTGACAATTACATGATTTCAACCTTTGATGAGGGAGCTACGGTAACTCTGGAAAGAGCTTATCAAATTATTGGAATTTCCGAAATACATTTTAGGAACAAAGACTTTGGCTATATAAGCCTCAGAAAGCATTCCTATGCTGTGGATCCAACAATCTATAACTATTTACGGGGAATGGAAAATCTGAAAGCCTTTGCCATTGTTTCCAAAAAGGAAATAGATATGCACAATTTTAAGATTGAGAAACTCTTTTATAAAAAGAATATGGAGTTCTTTATCGAATATGACAATGCATTGGCTTGGATAAAGAAAAAACTCAAAAAAAAGAAAAAGAAGGACAAGATTTAATTCTTCTCGTTTTTTTCTTGCTCCGGAGCTCTTAGAAGTTCTAAATAGGCTTTTCCAATATTGTTAATTAGTCCAGAAGCCCTTAAAGCTTCATAACCATGTATGGAGGCACCAATATCTCCGGCCAATCCATGCAAATAAACACCTAAGACAGCAGCCTGTAAGGGGTTATATCCTTGAGCAATTAATCCAGTTATCATCCCGGTGAGCACATCACCACTTCCCGCTGTTGCCATTCCTGGGTTTCCAGTGGTGTTAATATATCCTTTATCTTCCGCTACCGTAATGGTATGCGCTCCTTTAATTACTAAAATACAGTTGTTCTTAGTTGAAAAAGCCTTTGCTTTTTTAAGCTTGTCAAAATCATCCTCCCATGAACCGATTAAACGCTGCAATTCCTTGGGATGAGGGGTAAGAACGGAGTCTTTGGGAACTTCTTGTAATAAAGCAGGTTTCTTGGATAACATATTCAATCCATCCGCATCAATAACCAAGGGAGATTCCACGGTTTTCAAAAACGCTCCGAATGCTTCAATGGTTTCCTTTTCTGTTCCCATACCCATTCCAATACCAAAAACAGCTGGGACAAATGGTACATTTATTTTGGAAATGTTATCATCTCCATCATCCGTTAGCACCATAACCTCTGGTAATGCTGTCTGCAATACACGATATCCACACTCTGGCACATAAGCAGTTACTAAACCACTACCAATGCCCAAACACGCATTGCACGCTAATTGCATCGCTCCAATCTTTCCATAACTTCCGCCTATTATCACCGAGTGACCATAGGTGCCTTTATGTGAAAATTTAAGCCGAGGCCTATAAATGGGAAGCGCCTCACCTTTGCCTATCAATTCATATACCGTCTCTGTACTATTTAGATATTCAGGATCCAAACCAATATCCAATACTTCCCATTGATTTTGGTACACCCCTGTGTCCGGAAGGAAAAAAACCAATTTGGGGATTTGAAAACTAAGTACATAACTTGCTTGTATTACATGGGTTGTATCCCAAGGAATTCGATTAGTGGGTAAACCCGAAGGAATATCAATGGCTAAAACAAAAGCACGGGATGCATTTATATGTTGGATTAGATTGCCTACCCATAAATCAGGCTTTCTATTTAATCCTATTCCAAAAATAGCATCAACAACAATATCATTTTGGTCAATGTTGGGAAATGAACAGTCCGAGTCCAAAAACTCTGGCCATAGTTTTCTATCCTTAAGTCTATCCAGATTTACTAAGAAGTCCTTTGATCTTTTCTCACTGTAATTGATCACATAGACCGTAATATCGTATGCGTGTTCATGAAGGTGTCTGGCCAATGCAATACCATCTCCCCCATTGTTTCCAATCCCACAGAAAAGATGAATTTTTACTTGTCCTCCCTGTAGTCTGGAATGCATCCATTCGAATATCTTGGTCGCGACCCTTTCCATGAGGGCATCACTACTTATTTTCTGTTTTGCGATTGTGAATTTATCAGCGTCATAGATTTGATCGGCGGTAAATATTTTCATTCAATAAGAAAAATTGATTATTGCTATGTTTTTCGTAAAAATTCTAGAATTATTTGATGAAGCTGTTAAAAGTACTACTTTTGACATCGATTATTGTACTATGCAATTTAAACAAACGGATATAATTTTAAATATGATGGAAACTTTTTCATCTACCTTCACGTTGACTACCACCACCCCTTTGGGGTAATCTGTTAATTATTTCCGTCCGTCCATAATCCATTCCTATCATTTTACAATATAAACCATAATGAAAGTCTTAAAATTTGGAGGCACTTCCGTTGCCAACCCAGAAAACATAAACCGAGTAAAAACAATTCTTCAAGATAAAGCTGCCGATAAAATGGCCGTTGTGGTCTCCGCTTTTGGTGGAATTACAGATTTGTTATTGCACACTTCCAATCTTGCTTCACAACAAGATTTAACCTATAAGGAGGAATTGCATAAGATTGAGAACAAACATATTACCATAATCAAGGAACTGGTTCCTATTAAGTGTCAAAGTGCTGTTCTAAGTAAGGTGAAAAGCGATTTGAATGCCTTGGAAACTTTATTGGAAGGGGCATTTTCCATTGGTGAACTTACCCCAAAACTATCAGATAAAATACTAAGTTTTGGAGAATTGCTCTCCTCTTATATCATCTGTGAGTTTTTAAAAGTGGAAGGTTTGGATGCCACATTTAAAGACAGTCGACAACTTATTTCAACGGACAACACCTATGGAAGGGCCAATGTTGATTTTAAGAAAACAAACGAAAATTGCTCTTCATATTTTGGCGAAAACATTGCTCAGATTGTAATACTTCCCGGATTTGTTGCAAGGAGTTCTTCAGACGAATCCACAACCTTGGGAAGGGGTGGTTCTGATTATACAGCGGCTATAATAGCCTCCATTGTAAAGGCCGATGTTCTTGAAATTTGGACAGATGTTAGCGGAATGTACACTGCAAACCCAAAATTGGTAAAGCAAGCCAAAAGTGTTTCACATATTAGTTATGAAGAAGCCATGGAGCTATCTCATTTTGGTGCCAAAGTTCTTTACCCCCCCACTATTCAACCTGTGTTGAACAAGGAGATTCCCATTGTCATAAAAAATACATTTGCTCCAGATGAGGAGGGAACCCATATTACAAAAAATAGCAATGGCAATGGAAAAACGGTAAGAGGGATAAGCCATGTAGAGCATATAAGTCTGCTTTCCTTGGAAGGCCCTGGTATGATAGGTATCCCTGGAATATCCAAACGTTTTTTTGAAACATTGTCCTTAGAAAGCATTAGCGTCGTTCTTATAACCCAAGCATCTTCGGAACATTCCATATGTATTGGAATTTCTGATAATGACGTAAAAAAAGCGGTTGGAGCCATAAACGATGCTTTTGCCTATGAAATTTCCAATAATAAGATAAAACAGGTTATTGTTGAAAAAGACTTGGCCATCGTTGCTTTGGTAGGAGATAACATGAAAAGTCATCAAGGGCTAAGTGGCAAAATGTTCAGTACACTTGGAAAGAACAATGTAAACATTAGGGCCATAGCACAGGGGGCTTCAGAACGAAATATTTCCGCTGTCATAAAAAAGGTCGATGTAAAAAAAGCACTCAATGCCTTGCATGAAACATTTTTTGAGGAAAATATAAAACAACTCAACCTTTTTGTAATGGGCGTGGGTAATGTAGGGGCTAAGTTTTTGGACCAAATTGCACAACAAAGCAATTATTTAAAAAAAGAACTTAAATTAAATTTAAGGGTTATTGGCATTAGCAATTCCAGGACCATGGCTTTCAATGAAAATGGAATTGATTTAAAGGATTGGGGAAATACATTGTCTAAAGGAGAGCAAGCAGATAAGGAAACATTTTTTAATAAAGTTAAGACCTTCAATTATCGTAATAGTGTTTTTGTGGATAATACGGCAAGTAAAGAAGTGTCGCAGAGTTATCCAGCCTACCTTAAAAATAGCATTTCTGTTGTTACCTGTAATAAAATTGCATGTTCTTCGGACTATTCATATTATAAAGAACTAAAACATCTCGCGAAACAATTTAATTCACCCTTTTTGTTTGAGACCAATGTAGGGGCTGGACTTCCCATTATAGACACCCTGAAACATCTTATTGCCTCGGGCGATAAAATAAAGAAAATCCAAGCCGTCTTATCTGGGAGTCTAAATTTTGTTTTTAACAATTTCAATGATTCGGTTACCTTTCATGACATTGTAAAACAGGCGCAAGAAGAAGGGTACACAGAGCCGGATCCAACGATAGATTTAAGCGGTATTGATGTTATGCGAAAAATTTTAATCCTAGCGCGTGAGAGTGGAAATGAGCTGGATATTGAACAGATAGAAAATGAGTCGTTTCTTCCCCAGGAAAGCTTGGAAACCAATTCAAATGAAGCATTTTTTGCATCGCTAAAAAAGTATGAGGATACTTTTCAAAAATTGTACAAAGAAGCTAAAGATTCTGAAAGCAAACTCAAGTATGTGGCCCAATTTGAGCAGGGAAAAGCCAAAGTTGGACTTCAGAAAATTCCAAAAGGACATGATTTTTATAATCTAGAGGGTAGTGATAATATCGTTTTGTTCTATACAGAACGCTACCCCAATCAGCCTATGATCATAAAAGGCGCAGGCGCAGGCGCAGAAGTTACCGCTTCTGGTATCTTTGCAGATATAATTCGAATTGGAAACTTTTAATATGGAAGAAATAAAGGTTTTTTGCCCCGCTACCATTGCAAACGTTTCCTGTGGGTTCGACGTTCTTGGATTGGCATTGGATGCTGTTGGTGACGATATGACGGTAAGGAAGACGTCTAAAAAAGGCATAACGATTACCAAGATTTTGGGTCAAAAATTGCCTTTGGAAACCACTAAAAATGTTGCAGGTGTCGCAGGGCTCGCTTTTTTGGAGAAAAGTGGGTATGACTGTGGTTTTGAGATAGAAATCGATAAAAAAATAAAACCTGGTAGCGGAATCGGAAGCAGTGCTGCAAGTTCTGCAGGTGCAGTATGGGCAATGAACGAACTCTTGGAAAATCCATTTTCAAACTCCGAGTTGGTGCAATTTGCCATGCAAGGTGAAAAATTGGCCAGTGATGTGGCCCATGCCGATAACGTAGCTCCCGCCATTTACGGTGGCTTCACCTTGGTAAGAAGTTATAATCCCTTGGATATTGTGCCAATACCTACCCCCGGAGAACTTTTTGCCACTGTAATCCATCCGCAAATTGAGGTAAAAACTTCAGATTCAAGAAAAATTCTAAAAACCAATATCCCTCTGGAAAAAGGTATAAAACAATGGGGCAATGTTGGGGGACTAATAGCAGGTCTTTTTCAAAATGACTATGCCCTAATAGGGCGGTCTTTGCAAGATTATATTGTAGAACCCATTAGGTCTATATTAATTCCCGGGTACGATGCCATAAAATCCAACGCCATTAGTGCTGGTGCCCTGGGGTGTGGGATTTCAGGCTCCGGGCCATCTATTTTTGCTCTGAGCAAAGGGGAAGAAATTGCAGAAAAAGTGGCTGTATCAATGCAAACCACTTACGAGGATGTTGGCATTGATTTTGACATCCATGTATCAAAAATT
>JBDWSS010000026.1:0-40620 GCA_039985375.1 Flavobacteriaceae bacterium | reverse complement strand
GATTTTTGATCCAACCAACTGGAATAATTTCCTTTCCAGGGAATCCCTTCTCCTCTATCCAATTCCAAAATCCACCCAGCCACATTATCCAAAAAATAACGGTCGTGCGTTACAGCTATAACGGTTCCTTTATATTGCGCTAAATGGTGTTCCAACCAATGCACGGATTCGGCATCCAAATGGTTAGTTGGCTCATCCAAAAGTAAAACTTCAGGTTCCTGTAAAAGCAACCGGCACAACGCCACCCTTCTTTTTTCACCTCCGGATAGCACTCCGATCTTTTTATCGGAATCAGGAGTACGCAATGCATCCATTGCTATCTCCAATTTGGTGTCCAGTTCCCAGGCATTTGAAGCATCAATCTTATCCTGAAGCACAGCTTGCTTGTCCATCAGCTTTTGCATCTTGTCCGCATCTTCATAGACTTCTGGCAAACCAAACATATCATTGATTTTATTGTACTCGTCCAGAATAGCTACGGTTTCGGCTACACCTTCCTTTACAATTTCAAGTACCGTCTTTTCATCATCCAACTGAGGCTCTTGCTCCAGATAGCCCACAGCATAGCCTGGAGAAAAAACCACATCACCTTGATAGTTTTTATCAAGCCCGGCAATAATTTTCAACAAGGTTGATTTACCGGAACCATTTAACCCTAAAATTCCAATCTTGGCACCATAGAAAAAGCTTAGGTAGATATTCTTTAAAACTGGTGTGTTAGCCGTTTTAAAGGTCTTAGTGACCCCGGACATTGAAAAAATGACCTTTTTGTCGTCTGACATTTGTTTATTTTTTAATTAAGAAACTGGAAAGTTAAACCCTACCCTTAAGCGCATTAAAAACCCAGGCAATGGCTAAAAAACCAACGCCAACAGCTGCAAAACCCCATCCGGCAATATCATCATACTTAAAAGCACCAAGCGCTATCATACCAATACCCACAAAAATCATAATAAATGTGGCCCATGCTAGCACTGTATTTTTATTCATTCCCATATATATCATTCAGTAGAAAATCAAATATCGTAAAAATTGATAAAATCTTATTACCTAAAGGGATGTTTATATTTCAAAGGGAAACTTTATGCCTGCTTTCCCACGTACCGCATCCAATAATTCTGATAAATCCAAACTGTTTTGATGCGACCATAAATCACTTTGTAATTTTTTCGCCCTTAGACATTTATGTACTTCTTCAATTTCATATACAAATCCATTTCCTTTAATGGGAAGTTCAAATAGTTTGGTTTTCCCATCTTTTTCCAAGGAACAACTATTTGCTTCATGCCACCTGGGATGAACAAACAATGCTCCATCACTACCGGAAATTTCTGCTTCCATTTTCGATTTGCTGGTTAGACCGCTATATAATATAGCCTGCGCCTTTGGATATTGAAAAATCATTGAAGTCTGTAGCTCAGTCCCATTCTCGTGAAAATTTGAAAATGCACTGATTTCTTTTGGCATGCCCAATATCAAATACGACAGGAAAATGGGATAGATTCCTATATCCAACAATGATCCAGAAGCCAAATTGGGGTTTAACAGTCTTGAATCCAGGTCTCTATCCAAACCATAAAAAGCAAAATCTGCATGCAAATACGATAGCTCACCGATACCTCCATCATCTATGATTTTTTTTACTTTTTGTATGGAAGGGTTAAATCTAGACCACAAACCTTCCATTAAAAATGTCTTATTGTTCTTGGCCGATTCAACAAGTTCCAATACTTCGGATGTGTTTATTCCCAAGGGTTTTTCACACAGTACATGTTTTCCCGCTTCCATGGCCTTAATGGCTAGATCCTTATGAAAGTTATGGGGAGTGGCTATGTAAACAATATCCACCTGATCTGAAGCAAAAAGTTCGTCATAGCTGCCAAATACATGTAAGATGTTGAACTCATCCGCAAACTTTTGAGCTTTGGATAGGGTTCTTGATGCGACCGCAGAAATTTCGGCTTCTTCAAAAAATTGTAAATCCGATGTGAATTTTCTAGCGATATTCCCAGGGCCTATGATGCCCCACTTAATTTTACTTTTCATACAAAATCAAAAGTAATGATTATAACTCCTTATCTTTAACCAGCAAGACGAAATTGGGCTATAAACTATGGATGTCAACTTCAACAAAAACGAAGACCACAATAAATTAAAACGTTCAGAACTTCGAAAAAGACTGGCAGAAGTAAAACTTGGTGGGGGTAAATCCCGAATTGAAAAACATCATGCCAAAGGTAAAATGACAGCACGTGAGCGTATAAATTATCTTTTGGATTCAGATACGGATACCATTGAAGTAGGTGCTTTTGCGGGAGAGGGCATGTATGAGGCGCATGGTGGTTGTCCATCTGGAGGGGTCGTTGTAAAAGTTGGATATATCCATGGGAAACAATGTGTTGTAGTAGCCAATGATGCTACCGTGAAAGCTGGTGCCTGGTTTCCAATAACCGGAAAGAAAAACTTGAGAGCCCAGGAGATTTCCATGGAGAACAAACTCCCAATTATCTATCTGGTTGATAGCGCAGGCGTCTATCTGCCCATGCAAGATGAAATTTTTCCGGATAAAGAACATTTTGGACGAATTTTCAGGAACAATGCCGTAATGAGCAGCATGGGAATTACGCAAATCTCAGCGGTTATGGGTAGTTGCGTTGCTGGTGGGGCTTACCTTCCCATAATGAGCGATGAGGCACTTATCGTAGATAAAACAGCAAGTATTTTTCTAGCTGGAAGTTATCTGGTAAAAGCGGCAATAGGGGAAAGTATTGATAACGAAACTTTAGGAGGTGCCACCACCCATTCCGAAATTAGTGGCGTAATCGATTATAAGACCAAGGATGATAAGGATGCCTTGGATAAAATAAAGAACATTGTAGGTAAAATCGGAGCTTTTGACAAAGCTGGATTTAACCGCATTGAAGCGAAAAAACCAACGGAAAACCAGGAAGATATTTATGGTATTCTACCAGCTTCCAGAAGCGACCAATATGATATGCTGGAGATCATTAAACGTTTGGTTGATAATTCTGAATTTGAGCAATACAAAGAAGGCTTTGGGAAGACCATCCTAACCGGATATGCCCGTATCGATGGTTGGGCCGTTGGTATAGTGGCCAACCAGCGTAAGGTTGTTAAAACTAAAAAAGGTGAAATGCGGTTTGGCGGGGTCATCTATTCCGATTCTGCGGATAAAGCTACCCGATTTATTGCCAACTGCAATCAAAAGAAAATACCATTGGTCTTTCTACAAGATGTGACCGGTTTTATGGTGGGCAGCAAAAGTGAACATGGTGGCATTATTAAAGATGGCGCCAAAATGGTAAATGCGGTCGGTAACTCTGTGGTTCCAAAATTTACCGTGGTTATTGGAAACAGTTATGGTGCAGGAAACTATGCCATGTGCGGAAAAGCATATGATCCTAGACTTATAGTAGCATGGCCAAGTGCGGAACTTGCTGTTATGAGTGGAAACTCCGCTGCAAAAGTATTGTTGCAAATAGAAAAAGCCTCCTTGGAAAAGAGAGGGGAGAAAATTACCCCTGAAAAAGAAAAAAACCTGTTCGATTCAATTAAAAATAAGTACGACAATCAAGTTTCACCTTACTACGCCGCCGCCCGACTATGGACGGATGCCATTATAGATCCTTTGGAAACCAGAAAATGGATTTCAATGGGCATAGAGGCCGCCGACCATGCACCAATTGAGAAGCCATTTAACATGGGGGTGTTGCAGGTTTAAATTCAAGGTTTTTTGTAGACAACCAACAGATTAATTTAAGTTTAACTGAAGTACTGTTCGGCTTCGGTTTACCTTCCCGTTTTTCGTTTCTACAAAGGATTCCAACATATAAATTTCCTTCGGAACCTGATACTTATCCAAACCGTCAACAGCTTTTATTTTTTGAAGTAAGTCCGCTGTGGATTTATTCTCACCCTCAACAACTAAAACCAGTTTTTGTCCCAATACTTCATCTGGAATTCCTGCTACAAAAAAACGGGAGGTAATAATTTTGGATAACTTGGCTTCAATCTGTTCGGGGATTAATTTTATTCCTCCGGAATTTATGATTGAGTCATACCTCCCTAACCATTTAAAATGGGTCTCATCAATGAGTTCAACGATATCGTTGGTTACCACTTTTTTATCTGAAATTGTAGGAGCATCGATGACCAAACAATCCCTGTCATCTTTAGATACCGTAATATTGGGCAATGTTTCAAAATAGGTCTCGACTGCCTGCCCGTTCGGCAGACGGGCACGCGACCTGACTAAGCCATTATCAATTCGTTTTATGGCGATATGGGTTATGGTCTCCGTCATGCCATACGTTTCAAAAATCTTGCTTGGAACGGAGTACAGTTTTTCTTTTAGACCAGGTGAGATTGGAGCGCCGCCTATCAATAATTTTTTTACTTGGGAAAGTTGTTCCAATGATTTTTCGGCCTGTAGGGGAACCATAGCTGAAAAAACGTATGTTTTTTTGGTACTGACCAAAGGGCTTGAAGAGGGCTTCACATAATCCAGTTCCAAGCCCAAAACCATGGCACGTACCAACATCATTTTTCCGGCGATACTTGAACCCGGAAGGCAAAGTAATGCTTTATCACCTGCATTTAAAGAAAAATAGTCTCCCGTTGCTATTGCAGAATTGAACATATGCTCTTTTTTGAGCACGATTTTCTTTGGTTGTCCTGTTGATCCCGAAGTAGAAACTTCCAAAGTTGCCGCCTTACTTATCCAATCCAATAAAAAATCACCTATGGAAACTTCAAAAGGTGCTCCCTCTTTTACCAAACTATACCCTATCTCAGAAAGTTCATCAAACGTATAATGAATCCCATTAAGTTTAAATGCGGGTTGTATGTTACGCCAATAGGGATTCACTATCATTCTGGGCTACAAATTCTTCTTTGGTAAGTACCTTGCCAAACAATTTCTCCTTCCAATTTTTCCAACCATATTTTTTAGAGAAAAAGAACAATAATATGGGATAGAATACCAACACTGGAACCAAAACGTCCCAACCTAATATTGGTTCCGAAACATCCCTATAAATAGAATCTGTTTGGAAAGCGGTCCAATCTGCCGTTACCAAAAGTGCGGTAATCAGATTGTTGGCAGCATGAAAGCCCAATGCCAATTCCAATCCTTCATCCATTAGGGTCAATATCCCCAAGAAAAAACCAGTTCCTATGTAATAAATCATGATACCATAGCCCAGTTTTTCCACTTCGGGATTTGCAATGTGCATTATCCCAAACAATACGGAAGTAACTACTAGTGGAACCCAACGATTCTTGGCTAAAATACCTAGTCCCTGCATCATATGGCCTCTAAAAAGATACTCTTCAAAACTGGTTTGCAAAGGAATCAAAAGAATGCCAATTACAGCGAGCGGAATGAACTTTGATAAATTAAAGTTGAATATATAATCATCTGGTGTAATATATATATCGATTAAGGTAAGTACCATGGTAACACCTCCCCAAAGTCCAAAGGCATAAAAAATGCGTTTCCAATCTATCTTTTTCCTTGAGGTAGTCAGTGACGTTATCGACTGCCTATGAACTAAATAGGTCCATCCAAGAACAAAAAGCAAACCAACGGCCAAAGGGGCCAAAAGCATAATGAGAACAAGATTGGAACCCCATTGACCAATCATCTGTTGCATAGCGTCCTCAACATTGACCGGAGCGTTTATCGTTGCAAGGTAATTCAGTCCCATTAAGCCAACAAAGCAGCTTGGAATTATAAAATATTTCCAAAGGCCAATGTCTCCTTTGTATCCTTGTTCTATGTACATAATTCTTCTATTAAATTAATTTTCCAGTTTTTTGTTTTTCTATATAAAAGCTTACCATCAACAACTTCTAAAGGGCTATCCAAGTTGTTGGTATACAACCCGCCCGTACCTAATCCTTGTGGCATTTTTGGATGTAACGAATATGTCCATTGTGCAATGGCATTGAGTCCTATGTTGCTTTCCAAGGCGCTTGTTGCCCACCAACCAATATTATATTTTTCAGCCACGTCTATCCATTCCTGCGAACCACGAAAACCACCAACCAAACTTGGTTTTAAAATAATGTATTGCGGTTGTATGGTTTGTAACGCTCTTTCCTTTTCTGTTACATCGTGTATACCAATTAATTCCTCATCCAACGCAATGGGCAATGGACTTTCGCAACAAAGCTGCGCCATTGCTTTCCATTGCTTTGGTTTTATCGGTTGTTCTATGGAATGTATCTGATATTCTGACAATTGATGTAGTTTCTCCAATGCATCTTCTTGGGAAAATGCTCCATTGGCATCCACTCTCAATTCTATTTCGTCCTCATTAAAATTAGAGCGAATTGTCTTTAGTATGGATATTTCTTTTTTAAAATCGATGGCGCCAATTTTCATTTTAATACAGCTAAATCCATCCTTTAATTTCTGTTCCAATTGTTTGAGCATAAATGCTTCGTCGCCCATCCAAATTAATCCATTTATGGGAATAGGGGATTCTTTCCTTGTAAACGCTGAAGGAAACAATTCAAAAGGATTACCAGAATTTAAAGACAAAAAAGCCTGTTCTACGCCAAATTGAATGGACGGAAACATCGCTAAGGCTTTGAGCAAAACATCTTGCTCTAAATGAATATTATTGCATACCCAAACGAGTTTGGATTCGTATTCGGGAACATCGTCCATACTCAAACCCCTTAAAATGCCACATTCACCAATTCCAAATTGACCCTTATCTTCCAAAATTAGAAACCAGGTCTCCTTCTTTGTCAATACCCCGCGGGACGTTCCTCCGGGAATCTTAAAATTTAGAATGTACTTTTTATAGGTAGCCTTCATGCAACAGCTCCAAATTTAGCATATTTTAAAGCTAAAAAAACGAGATACCGCTATTTACGGTAATAAATAGAAACTTGAAGTCTTTGCGAAGTTAAACTAGTTGAAATTAAACCAAAAGCGAACCCCTTCGGTTGCCTTATCTATGTTTAATTTGGATTGAAGTTGATTTACCAACCTGTTCATCAATCGAATTCCCATGGAGGAATGTGTGCGTTCTTCGGTATCTTCTGGAAGTCCTATACCGTTATCCGTATATTCAAAGTAGCCTTGTTCTCCATTTTTGCGCAGATGGATATAGATTTTCCCATTTTCGTCATTCTCAGGGAATGCATACTTAAAGGAATTGGAAACGAGTTCATTTAAAATAAGACCAAATGGAATAGCCCTATCAATATCCAATTCGGTGCCTTCGGCATCAATTGTGATACTAATATTGTGTCCCCCTTTTTTATACACCGATTGTACACTATTGATCAAACTTTCAATATATCCTTGCATTTCTATCACAGATAAATCATCGTTTTGGTAAAGTTTCTGATGGATCAATGCCATTGCTTTTACCCTACTCTTTCCTTCTTCCAAAGCTTCAATGGCGGATTTGCTTCTGGTGTTTTTAGTTTGTAGGCTCAATAAACTTGACACCATCTGAAGGTTGTTCTTTACACGATGGTGAATTTCCTTGAGCAAGGAGTCTTTTTCAACAAGTGCATTTTCAATAATATGCTTTTGTTCCGCAATCAAGCGTTGGTTCTTTATACTTTTTAAATAGGCATATACAAGGCCAGCAAAACCAAGTAGCGTAAAAATCAAAGAGATAAATACAAGGTTTATCCGCTCATCCTTGGCCTTCATTTCGCTACGCACCAATTCATTTATCTTTTTCTGGTCTTCAATAAGGCGTTGTGAATTCTCCAAATCTTCATTTGCCACTATGGTTACCAGTTGTTGTTTTATGATGGACGACTGCTTTTTATTCAGGGAGTCCTTAATTCGCTCATTGCGTTTGTAATAGGTTGCAGCGCTTTTAAAGCTTTCAATTTTATCATAGAATGCAGCCAGCAAACTATTTCGCTTAATATTCTGCAGTGTACTGATATTTTCAAAATCAATATCCAAATTTTTCTTTGCGTCTGAAAACTGTTCCAATTGCAAATTGGCATCTGCCAAATTTAAAGTGTTCTCTATAACCTCACTTTTGTGCATGTTCTTTGAAGAGGACTGTAAAACCTCAATGCTCTTTTCAAGTAAGGGAATAGCATCTTCGAATTCACTTAAGAGCACATGACATTTTCCAATATTCCCTTCAATCTCTGCTTTTAACAAATCACTTTCAAAAAGCTCTTCCTCTGTTTTTTGTTTGGAAATATCGTTGATAAAAACATCCAAATAGGCTTTGGCTTTTTTTAATTCACTTAAAGCGGTTGGGGCCGAATTGTCCAAACGTAAGTAGTTACCAACTTTACTATGATACTTTGCAAGACCGTAAGAGTCATTGTCCGCAATAGTTGGCTTAACCTCCATGATATATTGGTTCCTTGCCTTTCGATGTAATCCAAGATTACTGTAGATATCATAAAAAGCAACATTTTCCGTGATACCAAGCTCCCGTTTTTCCTTTCTGATCTCTATCTGCTTATCGTACAATTGTAAGTTTGCATAGTTGTCATCAAGTACGTTGAGGACAATTTTTTTTGAATTTAAATCCAGGGAATCTTTGGAAGAATACAGCTCTTTGGCAAGTGCCGTACTCTTATCGTACTCTCCTAAATCATTATACAATTGGGTTTGCATAACCATGTACAAGCGTGCGGCGGTAGTATCTTTAGCCTTCTGTGCGTTGGATAAAAAGACTTTTATAGTGTCTAACCAATCATAGGCTGAATTGACATTGTATCGGTTTACAGTATTAAAAAAAACGTCGAACCGGTCTTGGAGCACATTGGTATCTTCAAATTCTTTTAATACACTACCATCTACATTTTCTACTGATTGCGCAGAAGCGTTCAATAAAAAAACGCAACACCATACAGTCAAAATTCTTTTAAGGTTGAGCATCATGAACTTAAACGGTAATACTAAAAGGATTTGAAACTTTTTGATTTGATCGTTTTATGATTGTTATTTTTTCGTTCTACTATCTTCTTCTATAAAGAACGTAAGTTTACAAACAAAATTAAATCCAATCTGAGGGACTTATTCAGTATTGTTGTGAAAGTGCCATTTTCTGTTGTGAAAACTATTCTGGTGTATGTGAAAAAGCTTTTTGTCGATGTTTTGTGCATTTCATGGAATTGGAATGGACATAAAGTGGCTTGATATTAAAAAAGGTCTTGCCAAATTTGACAAGACCCTTTTACGAGAACACTATATGAAAATGAAAAAATTACTTTTCTAATTAATAACACTGCTAAAGTACTGGCAGCCCTGCTTACTTTAAAAATATTGTTGTGAAGAGACCAAAACCTGTGGTATTAACACCAATTTTAAACTAGGGCACAAAAAAAGTGCTGAAAAAGCACTTTTTAATAGGGTTATAGAGAATAAAGGTTCCTTAGCTATTCATAGAGGAGATAATAAACTCCTTAAAATCCTTAGAAATAGGAATTAGATTATTATTTATCATAATATCCTTTGAATTGATTGCATCAATGTGATCCACATTTACAATATATGACTTATGCGCTCTATAGAATTTGTTTTTGGGCAACTTCTCTAGATAATCCTTTAACGGAGACCTTACCAAAAATTTCTTATCAACCGTATTTACTTCCAAGTATACATTATCAGCTTTGATGAATTGAATATCCCCAAATTGGATTCTATAATAAAGGTGTTGTTTTTTTACAAAAATGGAATCCTTTAAAACGGAATTGGAGGTGAAGGCATCACCATCATTACCCGCAATCTCCTTGCTATTTTCTTTCCTTGAATAATTGAAATTAGACAGTGCAATTTCAATGGAAGTATAAAGATCTTGTTGCTCAAAGGGTTTTACCAAGTAACCATCTGGTTTCACCAGTTTGGCATTTTCAACGGTTGCCCGGTCTGAATTTGATGTTACAAAAATGAACGGGATATTATATGCATCCCTGATATGTTTTCCAAGGTCTATTCCTGTTTTATCAGAGGCTAAAATAATATCAATAAGCACTAGGTCTACATGATTGTTTTTTAATACCTCAACAGCTTGTTCATATACAATAACATTATCAACAATCTCATAGCCAATCTCTTCCAGCATGGATTGCATATCATCTGCAATGATTACATTATCCTCAACAATTAATATTTTAATGGGGTGCTCCAAGTTGTGTAACGGTTTAGTGGGTTATACATCAAAATTACAAAAAATTATTAACAGCAATATAGAAGAGCAATGAGAGTAAGAAAGTGCTCAAAGCCAATTTTTTTAATTCCCCATCCAATTTTATAGGCTCTTTGGTGATTACAACCGTTCGGAGATGAACAAAGATGGGAATGAAAGCAAGTAAATAAAATGATCGGTCAAGGGAAAATCCATCAATCCAAGCATATATCAAAAGACAGCTAAATGCACCCAAGATCAAAAACAAATGGTAACGTTTGCCATTCTCAAAACCCATTTTAACAACCAGTGTATTCTTCCCTGATTTTTGATCGGAAACAATGTCACGAAGGTTATTCAGGTTTAAAACCCCAACACAGAGCAACCCAATGGTCGTTGCCGGAAGTAATGTTACCCAATCTATATATTTTGTATATAAGAACATGCTGCCCAAAACACCAAGTAGTCCAAAAAAAAGAAAAACAAAAATATCACCAAAACCCTTGTATCCATATGGTTGAGATCCCATTGTATAGCGTATTGCGGCCCAAACACAAAGTACTCCCAAAACCAAGAACAGTAGTATATATTGAAATGCTTCATTCCAAAAGGCAACGTAAATTAAACCGATTGCAAGCAGCATGCTGATAATTATGGATATCCAAATTCCTTGTTTAAGAACCTCCTTGGTTAAAAGTCCGCTTTGAAGTACCCGGGCTGGTCCAATTCGATCATTGTTATCGGTGCCCTTTACCCCGTCCCCGTAATCATTGGCAAAATTTGAAGTTACCTGAAAACCAATTGTGGTGAGTAGCGCAAGGACAAATGTAACTCCTTCAAAAAAACCATCTTTTCTTGCCAAGGCGGTGCCTAAAATAATTCCGGAAAGTGATAAGGGAAGTGTGCGTAATCTTGCAGCTTTTACCCAAGCTTTAATAGTGTTCAAAGTTAATATGGATCTTCTATTTTAACTCTTTTACCATCTTGATAGGAAGCGACAAAAGCATCGTTAAAGCCCATATTTACCAATTGTGCCCTAAAAGATTGAGCCTCGTCCAAAGTTTCAAAATTACCAAGGGAATAGGCATAAAATGGATTGGTCTTTACGAATAAGGTATTGGTTAATGCCTCGGAAGCCAGTGTTAAATTATTGTCCACAAATGATTTAATTTGAACGGAATAAATGGTTTCTTTTTCCAAAAAGGCTTTCGCCAAATAAAATTCCCTTACCAGACTAAGTTCTTCATTTTGAACCTTTAGGTTATCTATTCGAGTTTTTATGGCATCTAAGCTATCAATGGAAACGATTAAGTTGTTTTGGTTCTCAAACGATTTTTTGCTACTCAACCCAGCCGTGAACGAAGTAATAGCCAAGGTACCCACCAAAAAAATCGCAGTTAGACCAAAAAGCACATTGCGCTGAAGACGTATTTTGCGCAAATCTTTGTTTTTGATTTTAATTTGATCTAAAAGTCTTTCGTTAATAATCTGAGCCTTGTCTATATCTTTGTGAAGGTCTAATAAATCACTTTCTTCAATAAAAGGCATACACTGTGGTTTATGAGTTCTTGAATTATGCTAAAAACATAGTTCTCAACGGGTTAAAATCTGCTTGTACAAATGTAAAATTTTTGGTGAAACAAAAAAATCGTCACCCCAAATTAATTGCATATAAGTTAACCATTTAGAACCATATACGGATGTAATGCATTAAATTAAATAAATTCCATCTTCCGAAATGGTGATCTTTTTTTCTTTGTAAAGTGTACCAATTGCCTTTTTAAAAGCTTTTTTGCTTAAATGCAATATCTCCTTGATATCTTCTGGGGAAGACTTGTCGTGTAAAGCTAAAAAACCATTATGCTCCTTTAATTTTTCAAAAATCATTTTCGCAGTTGGCTCTAGCATTTTAAGTCCAATCTGCTGCAAGGAAACATCAATCTTATTATCTGCCCTAACATTTTTGATATATCCCTTTAATCTATTTCCAACAGCAATTGGTTTAAATACATCACTGTCAAATATTAACCCTTTGTATTTGTTTTCTATGATGACCTCCCAACCCAAAGGTGTTTTTCTACTTACCAACAAATCAACTTCATCGTTGATTTTTAAATTAAAATCAACATTGGATAAAAAACGATTCAATCGGCTGGAAGCGGTTAACCTAAAGGTCTCATCATCCAAATAACAATGAATAACGTATTTTTCGCCTTCTTCCATTCTTACACCCTGCTCACGATATGGTACTAAAAGATGTTTTTCGAGCCCCCAATCCAAAAATGCCCCTATAGAATTAACTTCCATAACTTCCAAAAAGGCAAAATTATTTCTGGACACATGCGGCTTGAGTGTGGTAGCTACTGGTCTTTCTTGGCTATCCAAATAGCAAAAGACGTTCAATTCCCCATCTATTTTAAAGTCTTCGGGAACATATTTATTGGGTAAAAGTACCTCAACACCTTCATTATCTCCCAAGAACAGCCCTACACTGGTGCTCCTTAAAATTTTTAAAACATTGTAATTCCCCAGTTCTATCATATTGCAAAGTTAGATTGAAATTTAAGGATAAAAAAAAGCTGCCAAAGGCAGCTTACATACGAACCGGTTTGATTGCTCTAGTTGTAAATGGATTCTTTGCCAAAATGCTTTGCCAACATATAATAGATCACCGCTCTGTGTTTGTTCTTATCCGATCTTCCATATTTGTCAATAACATTGTTTATTGCGTTCATTAGATCGTCACTATCGGTGAGTCCCAACTTCTTAATCAAGAAATTATTTCTCACAGTTTCCAATTCTTTGTCATCAGACCCCGAAACTTTTGACGCATCTAAGTTGTAAATGGCAGGTCCCAAACCAATGGCTACTTTTGTTAAAAAATCCATATCTGGCGTCTCCCCAAATTTGTCTTTAATATCCGCAGCATACTTTACAATTAATTCATCTCTTTTACTCATGATTGTTAGTGTTCTTAAAAAAGGTTATTAAAATAGCTAAGCTTCTAAGATATAAAATCGAAGTAACTCAGCAAAATTTTGTCATTCTTCAAACGAGGAGTAAAAATCTCTAAAATCTTAGGAGTTTTTGAGGTCTCATAAAAATTTGACAAGCAGCTTTCCAACTGCTCTAAATTATCAGCCTTCTGATAATCGAACCCATACATTTTTGCTAGATGTGCGGCAGTATAAGGGTGGGGTGTTTCAAAAAAGGTTTCAAATTCTTTGGTCTCTTCAGACCCTGGTAAAATTCTAAAAATCCCGCCTCCAGCATTGTTGATCAAAATTATTCTAAAATCAGGTTTTACATAATTGTTCCATAAACCATTGCTGTCATAAAAAAAACTTAGGTCTCCCGTAATCAATAAAGTCGGTGATTTCTTGTGGATTGATGCTCCCAATGCCGTTGATGTGCTTCCATCAATACCACTGGTTCCCCTGTTACAGAATACCTCAAGGGATTTATGCATGGGGAAAAGCTGGGTGTAACGTACTGTTGAACTATTTGCCAGGTGTACTTGATACCCCTTTGGTATATGCTTTAATACGGCATTATAAGCGGTAAAGTCTGAAAATTCGATCTGTTTTAAATAGTTCTGGCATTCAACCTCGTAGTTTTTCTTCATTAGATTCCAGTGCAATCTGTAACCGCCATCCGTGGTCTTATCTTCTAGACTAAAAATAGATTTTAAAAAATGGTTGGGTGTTGCCTTAATATGTTCTGAAAGACAGAAAAACGTATCAAACGCTTTTTTCGGATCAATATGCCAATGGGTTTTGGGTTGATATTTTCTTAAAAAAGCCTTTACTTTTTTAGAGACAATAAGTCCCCCAAACGTTATCAACAAATCCGGTTGGAGCTTTTGAAATAGCGCTTCTCCTTTTTGGGATTTTTCAATTGGGGCTATAATGCTGTCTATACTCGGAAAAAAATTGGGATGATGCAGGTTTGAGGTAGTTTCAGTGAGCACCAAAATATCATCGCTGCCTGCAAGTAAATCTATAACGTTTTTTTCAATGGTATTGGGCGGATTTACCCCAACCAAAACCATTTTACGTTTACACTTGTTCCATATAGCAATATATTTCTCCCAATCTTCTAGTTGGGATTCTTTTGCACTTGATTCTAAAACCACAGGGACCGTTATTTTTGCTGTATTGGTCATGCCGTATAATGGCTCTTCAAAAGGAACATTGACATGCACTGGTGTGCTATTTAGCATCGCATGATCAAGTGCGGCACTGATTTGTCCTTCATTAAACTGCTGTATTTCCTGTTGGGTTTTTGAAGTGTAATTTTTGTCGAAGAACCTAATCGTCTCTGTGGCATGTGCAACATCTTGTTTTAGATTCGCTTCAAACCCTATGTGGCCCGAAAAAACGCCTTTTTGCCTTATTGTTTGTCCATCGCCAACATCAATTTTATACGTTGGCCTATCGGCAGATACCACTATCAAAGGAATATCACTGTAATATGCTTCTACTATAGCCGGATAATAATTTAATAGTGCACTTCCAGAAGTGCATACGACAGCAACAGGTTCTTGAAGTTGTTGCGCCATGCCCAAGGCAAAAAAAGCAGCACATCTTTCGTCAACAATGCTATAACACTTAAAAAAGGGGTTTTTGGTAAGACCAAGCGTTAAGGGAGCATTTCTGGAGCCCGGAGAAATTACAATATTTCGAATCCCTCGCGACTTAAAGAAAAGAACAACCGTTTGTGCTGAGGGAATATCTGAATACTTCATTGATTACAAAAATACACTTGAAAAAACTATTCCCCTAAACAAATCAAGTAATGCGCAACATGGTAATGCTTTTATGTTGTGTTTCGGACCATTCATTTTCTGGAATAGATGCCCCTGTAATACCTCCCCCTACAAAAATGGATGCTTTCTCTTTATACACCTCCATACATCTAAGGTTAACAAACAAAGTAGCTTCTTTATTTTTTGTGAGGTTTAGTTCTCCCAAGAACCCGGTATAAAAAGTCCGTTGGTAGTTTTCCTCTTTCTGAATAAAGTTCTTTGCCTGTTGTGTTGGAATTCCACAAACCGCCGGTGTTGGATGTAAGGCCTCAATAACCTCCTTAATGGTTGTATTGGAGGCCATTTTTCCGCTAATCTTAGATTTTAAGTGCCAAAGCTTTCCAGCCTCAACAGACTTTGGGCTACCAACATACACTTCATCCAAATAAGGCCTTAGTTTTTGCCCAATATAATCCGTTACCATTTGCTGTTCCTCTATTTCCTTGCTTCCCCATTCCGGGTCAACGGAATCTTGCATAATGGCAGTGGCCGCTAAGGACATGGTACGCAATTCAAGGTCATTGATATATACCAAAGTTTCTGGGGTTGCCCCACACCATGTGCCCAATTTTGGATGAAAAAAAAGATAGCACAGCGCATTTGGATAAAGCTCTAAAAGCGCCTCAAAAAGTTCTGAAGGTTCTTTGGAAATTTTAATATCTATTTTTCTTGAGAGCACCACTTTTTTAAGCACACCTTTATTAATTGCGCTTATCCCCTTTTCAACTAAATCCAGGTGGAAGTTTTTCCCTACATCTTGAACTAAGAAGTCATTGTTTTTTACACTTTCAGTGGGTTCAAAATTGGTGTTAATGATTTTGTCAGGAGTTATAACAAAAGCCTTATCGTTCAAATCGAAAGGAGCAAAAACAAACCCCCTTTCCTCAAAAGTCACCGCATAGTTGAGTGTATCATCGGATTGAAAAACCCCAGTTACCAATTTCTCTCCAGGTTTCCTATAGATACAACACGGCAGTCCTTGTGCAACACTAACCGTAACTTGGTCTATAAGCGTATGGAAATCCCTATTCTTTCGGTAAGGCAATGGTAGTAAGTTTACAGTTGGAAATTAGATCCCCCTCCTCATTTGTTATTTTTATTTCCCAAAGCTGTGTTGTCCTTCCCTTATGAATAATGGTTGCTTTGGCATACACATAACCTTCACGAATGGCTTTTACATGATTTGCAGCTATTTCAATACCTCTTACATAAAATTTTTGTCCGTCCAAAAACACATAGGAAGCAGCGCTGCCAACACTCTCGGCCAATGCTACAGAGGCCCCACCATGCAAAACTCCATCTGGTTGATGCACTTTTGCCGTAACTGGCATTTTGGCTACCAAAAAATTCTCCCCTACATCTACAAAAGTAATCTCCAAAGTCTGCATCAATGTATTTTTGCAGATACCATTGCAAATCGATAGAATTTTCTCTTTATGATCATTCATCTTTTCAAATTTTTGTAAAATTACACAAAGCTATAGCAATAATAGTTGATATGGAAAAGACGATATCTTATACTTCAAAAAACACCTATGTTACCTTAAACACCATAACATCAAGAACCAAAAATGTATGGTTTGTTTTTCATGGGATAGGGTATTTAAGCAAGTATTTCATTAAATATTTTGAGCGTCTTGATGCTGATGAAAATTATATTGTGGCGCCTCAGGCCCCTTCCAAATACTATTTAAAAAATGAATACAAATATGTAGGTGCCAGTTGGTTAACCAAGGAGAATACTGCCTCGGAGATCGATAATATTCTTAACTATGTTGATGCCGTCTTTGATGCGGAACAGATTCCCACAAACCTTAACCTTATTTTATTTGGATTCTCGCAAGGCGTTTCGGTAGTCACTAGATGGATGACATTGCGCAAGATAGAATGTTCGGCATTGATTCTTTATTCGGGTATAATTCCCAAGGAATTGAAAGAGGATGATTTTTCGTACGTGAACCTCAATAAAACTAAAATCAAGGTCGTTTTTGGTAAAAACGATGAATTCTTAAAGCCCTCACGATTACATTCGGAAAAGGCAAAAATAGATAACCTCTTTAACGGAAAGGCTGCTATCATAATGTTCGATGGAGCCCATGAAATTAAACAAGAGGTAATAAAAAGTCTTATCTGACCCCATGCCAAACTCCAAATTGGCTAGTTGGAATCACCCTCTTCAATAACAGTGGGATAATACACTATTTTACGTGTGGTATAGGTGTTATCTGGGGTTATTATCTGCTTTACCCAGTTCTTCTCTTCTTTGTCATCAAATTGAAAAATATATTCTTTGATGGCCTCCGAATTTTTCGTTGTGGTGATAACTTTCTCCAACATTCCATCGACGTCATAGGAATATAACATTTTTTTCTCGGCGTCAAATTCTTGCTTTTCCATATTATATATGAATACTTGCTTTGCTATCAACCGTTGCGATATATCGTACACCTTTTCATTGGCCATATGGGGATCACCATCAATATACTCTTTGGTAAGTACAATCTTTTGAGGTCCTGCTTTTCCATTTACTTCCGATACCCGAATAGACTTTTCCAGAATCTCATTAATATAATAACTCGTGGTAATTTCATTTTTAACCGTGGCATAATCTAAGGTGGTCTCATCTACTCCACCTTCATTTGATGTGATTATTTTTATCAATCGGTCATTATCATCATAAATATACTCCTGCTGTTCTAAAAACTCCTTGTCGTAGGAAATGATTTTTTCGTATATTTTTCTACGTTCTAGCGTGTCTATGGTATAAAAATTTGCCATGGAGGTTGCTGCATCCAAGACATTGTCTTTATAGCTTTCCATTCGCTTCTCTCTAAGTTCCCCACCCTCATATTTGTAGTACGTTATATCCTGATCCTTGTCATTATATTGCGTGATCGTTTTGGTCAATAACCCTTCTTGATTAAATTCAAACTGCTCTTTCCCATAGCTGGTAATTACTAAGCATGATTTTACATTGCCTTTAAGATCAAAATCTTTCACCTTAAATATCTGAATCTCTTGTGACCACAAATTAAGGTGAAATGGCAGTAGTAGAAATAAAATACAATTTCTTAGCATGATGCAAAATTAATTCTTAATGAAGCAATTAAAAAATTAAATGTGTGTACAACATCGAAAAAAACATAACGAAAATGGTATTGTCAAAACTTCCGTAGAGGGCTAAAAGGGGTTATATCCATAGAAAGTTTTCTTTCTGAAATCAGTTCCGAAATTAATTTACCGGTGGCCGGCCCCAAACTCCAACCCATCATAGCATGGCCGGTTCCAAATGTAAGGTTCCCATACCGTTCTGATTTTCCAATATAAGGCAGTCCGTCAGGGGTAACAGGCCTTAGTCCACATTGGGCCCGACTTTTGTCCTCTTCTGAAATATTTAGGCCCTTGTAGTAGCGTTCCGCACCCTTTGCAATCGCCTCTACCCTTTCCTTTCGAATAATATTGTTGATTCCTGAGAATTCCATGGTTCCTGCAAAGCGCGTATATCCATCCATTGGGGTAACGGCCATTTTGGCTTCCATTAAAATAGCGGGCATAGATATGTTGGTTGGGGCTTCTACATTGATCCTGTATCCCTTTCCAGCCTGTAAGGGTAACCTAATGTTTAGTTTTTTTGAAAGTTGTGGTGTCCATGAACCTGCTGCCAATACAACTTCCTCAGTTTCATAATTGCCTTTATCTGTTTTTATCCCAGTTATGCTATCGTGGGAAGTAGTTATGCCTACAACTTCTTCATTTTTCTTGATAACCACTCCTTCTTTCAATAGATGCGTAATCATTCTCTCCATAAACTGTGTTGGGGTGGTATGCCCATCACATTGATAATGGACTGCACCTAATGCATTCATAGCAATATTGGGTTCAATCTTTTTTAAACCCTTCCCATCCAGGTTTTCTACTTCCAGTCCAAGTTCGATCGCCTTTTTAGCAACTTCCATTTCATGGTTCCCCTCTTTTTCTGTCTGGTATACCATTAACAACCCTTTTCGTTCCAGGTGAAAGTCCCCCAAATCTTTAGAATCCTTTATCCCTTCATAGAGTTCACGACTTAAAACATTGATATCTTTAATAACCGGCATAGCCTTCTGTACCTTATCTCTGGTGGAAGACTTTTTAAAGTACCATGCCCATTTTATGAATTCCCGATCAAGTCGAGGTTTCATATAAAATGGACTGGAAGAATCAAACATATATTTAACCCCTTTGGAAATCATTCCGGGTGAAGCAAGCGGAATTATATGGCTGGGGGTAATAAATCCAGCATTAACAAAGGAAGCGCCAGCATCCATATTCGATTTATCTACCACCGTAACTTGATGTCCTTCCCGGCTTAAAAAATAAGCTGTTGAAAGGCCAACAATACCGCCACCTATGACCATTACACTTTTACCTTTTTCCATACTAATTAAATAACTTGAAACCCATAAGCATAAGGGTCATCCTCCGGATCAATTGAAATTGTATTCCTACCATAAACCTTTGCCCACCCTTGGATGCTTGGAACTATGGCGTCATGATCATATAGTTTAACGGCATGCTCCACTTTACCCACAAATTTAGAACCTATATAACTTTCATGAACATAAGATTCACCTAGACTCAATTGTCCTTTTGCAAATAATTGCGCCATTCGTGCAGAGGTACCGGTACCACAGGGAGATCTGTCAATGGCCTTATCTCCATAGAATACTGCATTTCTCCCAGAAGATGCAGCATCTATTGGACTTCCTGTCCATAAAACGTGGGAAACCTGATTAATGTTAGGGTTTTCAGGGTGAACAAAACTTGCTTTGTATTTCTTGTTGATTTTCGTTCTAATTTCCTGAGAGCAAGCAATTAGTTCACTGGCGGTAAAATCTTGAATTCCAGTGAAATTCTCCTGAGGGTCTATGATTGCATAGAAATTACCTCCAAAGGCAACATCAAAGTTCAATGTTCCTAATGTCTCACATTTAATTTTAAGGTTCTCTGCTTCCAAATAGCTTTTCACATTGGTAAGTTTTACCCATTCAACTTTGGAATTTTCCATTTTGTAAGCTATTTCTACCAATCCCACTGGAGCTTCCATCTTTACTTTTCCTGTTATTTTAGGTTTTAACAACCCTTCTTCCAGTGCTATGGTAATGGTTCCAATAGTTCCATGACCGCACATGGGCAGGCAACCACTTGTTTCAATAAAAAGGACTGACACATCGTTTTTTGGGTCATGGGGCGGATACAGAATACTACCGCTCATCATGTCATGCCCCCTTGGTTCAAACATTAATCCTTTGCGAATCCAATCATATTCTTTTATAAAATGTTGCCGCTTTTCTTCCATAGTTTTCCCTTGCAATTTTGGACCTCCCTTAACCACTAATCGCACTGGATTTCCACAAGTATGGGCATCAATACAATGAAAGATATGCGCTCCCATTACATCTTAGGAATTAAGGGACGTTCTTTTAGGGCATCTTCAATCAGGGCAAGTACCCTTTTGCGCTCCAATCCCTCAAGTGGTAGTCTAGGAAGGCGCACATTTTCGGTTCCAATACCCACTACTTGTTCCGCAAGTTTTATATTTTGAACCAATTGCGGGCTAATATCCAACTCCAATAATGGCATAAACCATCTATAAATTTGTGCTGCTTCCTCAATTCTTCCCGATTTTATCAGTTCATAGATTGAAACTGATTCCTTTGGAAAGGCGCAGACCAAACCGGCCACCCAGCCATCGGCTCCCATCAACAAACTTTCCATGGCCAAGGTATCAACCCCACATAAAATTTTTAGCCGATTTCCAAATCGATTCTTGAAGCGTGTGATATTTGTAATATCCCTAGTGGAATCCTTTACTGCTTTAATATTATCATGTTGCATTAATTCGTCGAACATATCCAGAGTAACCTCAATTTTATAATCCACGGGATTATTGTAAATCATTATGGGTAGTGAAGTACTGTCCGCAATTGCTTTAAAATATGCAACCGTTTCCCTATCTGTGGCCTTATAGCGCATTGGGGGAAGCACCATAATTCCCTTGGCTCCGTATCTTTCGGCATTTGTGGCGGCCTTAACGGCACCTGTGGTTGTTTGCTCAGCAATATTCTGCACTACAGGAATCCTTCCTTCAACTAATTGTAAGGTTTCTTGAATTAAAACTTTTTTTTCACTGGAATCCAGTGTACTAGCCTCACCCAACGTTCCCCCTAAAATAATGGCATGTACCCCAGCTTCTATCTGAGCCTTAATATTAGTGGCAAACATATCTAAATCCAGCCTGTCATTTTTGGTGAACTTGGTAGTGACAGCGGGCATTACTCCAGACCATTCCATTCTTTTTAAATTTTTTAAGTATTAACAAGATACATAAATGATGCTAAAAAAGTAAAGTCATTCAATATCATTTCTTTAGTTATCTTTTAATTATTTTTGGCAAACTTTGCTCAAAACATATTAGCTATGAAAAACATGATTTTGGTGTGTCTAGTTTTAGTATGCTCCTGTAATACTTCACAAAAAACAGTTGCAGAAACTCCTGTTAAAACAGATGCGGTCAACCCAATGACCTATGCTGGGACAATAACCCAGGATGAATTAAAAGAACACCTTTATATTTATGCCTCAGATGAGTTTGAAGGCAGGGAAACCGGGAAGCCAGGGCAGAAAAAAGCCATTGAGTACCTCAAAAAACAATATATGTCGCTGGGTATACCCGCCGCAAAAAAAGATGGTGATTATTTTCAGGGTGTTCCGTTGCAGGTGGCCAATGTTCCTGAAGGAAGTGTAACCTTAGGAAATAGGATTTTTCAGCTTGGAGACGACCTGATATCCTTTAACTCGGCAAATGATAATTTTGAGGAAATAGTATACCTAGGTTATGGTATTGAAGAAGACGACTATTCCGATTATACCGGGGTGAATGTAAAAGGTAAATTGGTACTAATCAAAGCCGGTGAACCCCAGAACTTGGATGGCACCTATACCCTATCCAAAACCACAGAAAAAACAATCTGGAGCAATATGTCCGAAGGTATCGGCAAAAAAAAGGATTTGGCCATTGCCAAGGGTGCTGCAGGTGTTTTATATTTTGACTCCCAAAATTTTCCACGTTTTAAGAGTTATTTTGAATATATGAAGAATAACAAAAGTGGAAAGATGACATTAAAAGATGAGGCCAGTACTGATTTTATGATTTTACTGAACAAGTCATCCGCCCTTGCAATTAAAAAGGATATTGAAAGTGATCATATTCCCAAATTGGTAAACACAAGTATTGTATTGGATATAAATAGTGGCAACAAAGAAATAAATTCTGAAAACGTGGTGGCCCTCATAAAAGGTTCTGAAAAACCTGATGAATATATTATTGTTTCATCCCATTTGGATCACATTGGAATTTCAGCTGACGGACAAATTAACAATGGCGCCGATGATGATGGTTCTGGAAGTGTGGCACTCTTGGAAATTGCAGAAGCATTTAAAAAAGCCGCTGAAGCGGGTCAAGGCCCAAAACGATCTATTGTATTCTTGCATGTTACAGGTGAAGAAAAAGGGCTTTTGGGTTCAAAATATTATACCGATTTCGACCCCGTTTTTCCATTATCGCAGACGGTTGCCAATCTTAATATTGATATGATAGGTAGAATAGACCCCAAACGGGAAGGAGACAGAAACTACATCTATCTTATTGGTTCCGATAAATTAAGTACCGAATTACACAATCTATCGGAAGCGATAAACAAAACCTACATGAACATTGAATTGGATTATACCTATAACGATGAAAACGATCCAAATAGGTTTTATTACCGCAGTGATCATTACAACTTTGCCAAAAACAATATCCCAATTATCTTCTATTTTAATGGAACCCATGAGGATTATCATAGACCTGGGGATACTCCTGATAAAATAAATTATGATCTATTGGAAAACAGAACACGCCTTGTATTCCATACCGCTTGGGAGGTTGCCAATAGGGACAATAAAATAGTGGTGGACAAAATTTCCAAATAAAACAAGACTTAAAAAGCAAAAAGCCCTCTATAAAAAGAGGGCTTTTTAATGGGTGGAAGATCGGTCTCGAACCGACGACCTCCTGAACCACAATCAGGCGCTCTAACCAACTGAGCTACAACCACCATTTAAGCGGTTGCAAAAATACCTTTTTTATCAACTTGGCCAAAATAAATTAGCACTTACCTAAGCAGAAAGTGAAAAAAAATTTCAATATAATTTATGGAAAAAGACTGGGGGAAAAATTGAAACTCCGATGAACGATTGTTCTGTCATTTTATAATTAAAATTTTTTTGGTTGCTTTTTATCGACGAAATGCATCTTTATGTGGTTAAAACACACAATTTTTGAGCTTTCACAACAATTAATTAAAAATAGAATACTTCAAAACTATTTTTACATATCAAGGATTTCAAAGTCTTATGTCCCAAACGAAGTACTTCATAGCTATCCAAAGATCATTTGGAAAAACAATGCTGCTTTTCTGCATCCTGCTTTTTGCATGCCAGGGCTTTTCACAACAGAGCAAAAGGGATAGTCTTACATTTAGACTAAAACGATTGGAAAATACCAATAGATTTAATCCAAAGGACACAACACATATTAAATTACTAACTGACCTTTCAAATGCCTACCGTTTCATAAATAATGATAGTTTACATTCCATATCCCAACGTGCATTAAAACTTAGTCGGGATATTGGGTTTAAACATGGAGAGATAAAGGCATTAAAAAACATTGGGAATTATCACTCCGATGAAGGTAATAGGGAAAGGTCCAAATCCATATTTAAAAAAGCATTTCAACTCTGTAAACAAACCAACGACAAAGAATCCCAACTCGAATTAATCAATGGATTGGCCCATGATTACAGCTATGAAGGGAATTACGCAGAATCGTTAAACCTCTATTTAAACGGAATTGATATTGCCAAACAGATTGACAATAAGCATATGCTTTCCATATTGAATGAGAGTATTGCCAGTTTATATGCAGACCAAAAAGATTTTAAAAATGCCTTAAGTTTTTATGATACAGTTCAAGCAATAAACAAGCAATTGGGTAATGATAAAATCCATGCCGAGACGCAAAGTAACATAGCTTTGCTTTACAAAGAGGCAAAGAATTTTGATTATGCCATGTTTAACATTAACAAGGGTATATCAACCTTTGAAAAATATAAAATCTACGATTGGTTGGCCTATGCCTATGCCGTTAAAGGCGAGATTTACCTTGAACAAAAAAAATACCAGTGGGCCTTATATTGGTATGATCAAAGTAATATGTTGCACAAACAGTATCTTGATGATGAAAGAGCCAAAATTCAGCTGTTAAAGGGCACAGCCAAAGTGTATTTGGGCCTAGGCAGGGACAGTCTCGCTCTACAATATGCAAATGAAGGTCTAGAGTTATCCAAAAAAATTAAATCCTTACAAGGCCAAATAGATTGTGCAGAAACCCTATATGAACTTCACAAAAATCAGGGAGACAACCTTGTTGCCTTAAACTATTTGGAAACCTTTAAAAATCTTTCAGATTCGCTTTCTCAGGATAAAAACAAACAAAGTCTTTCACTTCTTGAGGCTAAAATGCAATATGAGCAGGAAAAGAAGGAACTAATTGCCTTGAACGAAACGGCATTGGCCAAACAAAGAAATTACATCTATTTCACCGTAATCATTTTGTTGATTCTAGCGAGTGTTACTTTCTTAATCAGGCGAAGCGAAAATATTCAAAAGAAGTTAAACAAAGAGCTACACGAAAAAACCGAGGTGGTTAGTGAAAGGGAATCCCAATTAAATGAGATTAATAGAACTAAAACCAAGTTGTTCTCTATAATAGCACATGATCTAAGAGGTCCTATTGGCGCATTGCAAGGAATTCTTAAGCTATTCACGGACGGTGAAATTGGAAAAGATGAGTTCCTATCTTTTATTCCCAAATTAAAATCGGATGTGGAGCATATCTCTTTTTCATTGAATAATCTACTCTCTTGGGGACAAACCCAGCTAAATGGGGTAACTACTAAGCCAAAAAGGACCTCAATTGACAAGATTATAGCTGGAAATGTAAAATTGCTTTCAGAGCTCGCCGCCAGTAAATCCATCAAAATAATCAATCAAGAGTTTGCCGAGAGTCAACTGATCTGGGCAGATCAAAACCAAATTGATATTGTGGTAAGAAACCTACTGAGCAATGCAATCAAATTTACCCCAGAGAATGGTCTCATTACCATTGAATTAGAAGAAAAGAGAGACTTCTTTCAGGTCACCATTCGTGATACCGGTATTGGTATGAACAAGGAAATTCAGAAAAAAATATTTACAGACTCCACTAATATTACTACCTACGGAACCAATAATGAAAAAGGCACAGGACTTGGACTTTCGTTATGTAAAGAAATGATTCAAATGAATAAAGGTGAGATTTGGGTGGAAAGTGTTCTAAGAAAAGGGTCTTCATTTTTCTTTACCATCCCAAAAGCTGAAAAGAGATACCAGAGAGCGGGTTAAGTTGTTAAATAAGTGCATCCAGATTATTCACTGCTGGAATTCGCTCAACAGTAAAACCTTCAGCATACTCCACTCCAATCAATCTACCTAAATCCCTTGCTCTGTAATTTACACTATCAATAAAGTTTTTGCTACTAATTGGCGTTTCGGGCTCATCGCTTTTAGGGTCAAAGAACTGCGAACTGTATGCTAAAATAGCTTCGGTTTTTTTCTTCATAAAACCTGAAACATCGACAGCAAAATCCGGTTCAATATTTTTCCATTGTATATAATGGTACACTACTTTGGGGCGCCATGGTTCTAGTTCTTTCTCATTGTCCAGTAGCTTTGTGGTAATCTTAACAAGACCACTTAAAAAGCATGCATCACTAACTAGTTTGCTTCCTTTTGGATGATCAATGTGTCGATCATCTATAGCATTGCACAGCACAATTTCAGGGCGATACTTTCTGATTATCTGTATGATTTCCAATTGGTGTTTCTTGTCATTGATGAAGAAACCATCTGCAAATTTCAAATTCTCCCTTACTGAAACTCCAAGAACCTTACCAGCTTTTGCTGCTTCAGTATCCCTAATTTCAGCAGAACCCCTGGTACCCAATTCACCTCGGGTTAAATCAATTATACCCACTTTTTTACCTCTAGCAACCTCTTTTGCAATTGTTCCGCCGGCTCCAAGCTCTGCATCATCTGGATGGGCTCCAAACACTAAAATGTCTAATTTCATTACTATTTTGTTATGCGGGAATTGTCGCAGATTTAACTTTGGCAATGGCCTGTTCAATATCAATAACTAAGTCCTCAATTTCTTCTATTCCTAATGAAAAACGTACTTGGGAACTATTGATTCCTTGTTTTATACGGTCTTCAGTACTCATCAGTGCGTGGGAAGTCTGCACTGGAGAAGACACTGTACTCTCTACTCCCGCCAAGCTCATTGCCGGTTTAATTAGTTTAAGGTTCTTAAAAAACAAGGAAACATTAATATCTGAATTTAATTCAAAAGTGAGCATTCCTCCAAATCCTTTCATTTGAGACTTAGCCAAAATGTGATCATTATGCGATTCAAGACCAGGGTAATACACATTTTCAATGTCCTTGTTGTTGCTTAAATAAACCGCCATCTTCATAGCATTTTTATTTTGGACACTAACTCGAATTCCCATTGTCTTAATACTCCGTTCCAAAAGCCAAACGGTATAATCACTTAAACTACCTCCAAAAGAAATTGCGGTCTGAAAAACCTTTTCCATATTTTCTTCAGATGCTGCAATAACACCAGCGCAAATATCCGAATGGCCACCCATGTATTTTGTTGCACTATGAAGTACAACATCAATTCCGAAATCGATGGGGTTTTGGTTAATGGGGCTGGCAAAGGTATTGTCAATCATGGTCAAGATCCCATATTTTTTTGCCAAATCGGATACTCCTAGTAAATCCGTTATGGTTAAAAGAGGGTTTGATGGGGTTTCTATATAAATAACTTTGGTATTTGGCTTAATTTCTTTTTCAAAATCCTCAACCGCCCATCCCTGGGTAAATGAATACCCTATGCCATACTTCTCTAGCTGGGTAGCTACAAAATTATAGGTACCTCCATAAAGGGTCTGTTGCAAGACAATATGGTCCCCTGCTTGTAAAAAAGCCATCAGACCAGTGCTAATGGCCGCCATACCACTTCCAAAAATCATTGCTGTTTCGGCATGTTCCAATGCTGCTAATTTTTTGCACAATGCTTCTTGGTTTGGAGTATTGAAATATCTGGGATACCGTTTTACATCAACATCTTCAAAAGCATAGGAGGTACTCATGTACAAAGGAGAAACGGCTCCTTTAAATTCTTTATCCTCCAATTCCCCGGTATGGGTGCAAATCGTATTTACGCCTTTTTGATTCATACTTATATGAAAAAATTAATTATAATAATGACCCTTCTTATACTTTTCAGGATTTAATCAAAAAATGAAATTACAAAATTTGGACGTTTTATCATTCTACAATCTCATATGTAATTTCTGAGTAACCCACACTTCCACCTATTGTTATACCTTCACAGATAATCATCATCTTTCCAGTTGCATCTGCATTAAAAAAAGTAGTATTGGCTTTACCCTCTTTGTTGGTAATAATATTAGGTTGCCAATGCAGTAAGGTTCTAAGGTCTGGAACACTCCAATCTATTTTGGGAAGATTGGTATATTCTGGAGAATAAAATTCCCGCTTAGGTGAAAATTGCGGGGCAGTATCTTTTAGAAGATTGTTTTTTTTGGGAAAAGCTCCAAAAAGACCTTTACCAGAATACGTATAAAGAGCCAATATAGCTGGGAATGCGGGTGGAAAAATGCATGGGGAATTAAAAACTTCTGAACAGTATCTATTGGCAGACGAAGCTGATCTTAGAATCTCGGCACTTTTAATTGCTTCCAACGGAATATCACCAATAAGGCTATAGTTATCTATGTCTACAGGAATACCATCAACTAAAATATATGTAAATCCAGCTCCATACACACGTGCTATCTGAAAACCGCCTCCTGGACCAACCCGAACAATTTCCAATTCTTCGGGATAATTGAACAACAACCAAGCATACAACCTTCCTGTCCAATTCTTTTTCTTTTTTATCAACTCTTTATTATCGATTACCACATCCGGAAGACCGTGTAGTTCCTTCATTTCTGCTCTTTTGGGTGTAAGTTCATAATCACTTACCACCACCTCGTTTAATGCAATGGTATTGGGCAACAGAAAAGGGTCTAAGCGAATATTCTCCTTTATTTTTTTGATGACCCTTTTTTCAATAATACTATCAACGGGAGTAATGATCTTATCGGCTTCATAAGCTATTTTAGGAATATTCCGTCTTTTGATGTTAACCTTGAAATTATCACTTTTATTCCTTAAATCCGCTGGTTGAATAACAAATTTCATCCCATTTCCATAACTTTCATTGAGTGCAAACCTAAAATAACCTGTACTATCGATTTCTTGACTATGCACTTGCAAGGGATCGCTAAATGATACCATGTTTATGGTATATTTATTATCCTTTAACTTCTTTCTTTTCTTTACGTTTTGTAGTCCACCCACGGTACCGGATACTTCCAAGCCTTTTTCTACTTGAATGTATTTAGGTTTTTCAGATTCGTCATACTTGTAGTTGGTCCAACCTTGAGTCAACATTAAGTCATCCAAATCGGACAAATGTTCTTCATTTTCAAAATAATAAAATGGGTTTTCTATCTCTCCTCTAATATCAGATTCCAGTAAAAAATAAGAACTAATACTACTTCTATTTACATTGGTCTTGGCAAAATAATCCGCTTCTACTGCCATAAGAGAGACAGATGAAGCCACTGGAATACCATTTTTTCTTGTTTCAATAGATACGCTGACACTATCCCTAACCGTATGTTGCTGTTCGTTGGTCTTAATTTTTATAGCTAAGTTTTCATTGGGAAGCGCATTAAAAAAATGACGTTCGTTTACCGGGTTATAATTTTTATCATGGACAGTTACCCTGATTATTCCATGTGGCAGCTCTTCAGTTTTGAATCGATATACAAACCTTCCCTTTTTCAACTTTGATTTTATAAGAAAAATATCTTCCCCTCTATGATAGACCTTTATGAAAATACTATCCGAAGTCTTAGTCTTTGCACGAAATACAATGTTACGATAGGTCTTAGAAAAAGGTATGCTGAGAATTGCGCCAGTTGCTTTAGCTTTGGGAATCTTGTATTTAAAGGTATTTCCATTTTTGGTCTGTAATACACCATAATAGATTTTTCCTTCCTTCGGTTCCAAAAACACTTTTCCCATGCCTAAGGCATTGCTTTCAAAATTTGTAATTTCTTTATCCTCATTATCTACAATTACTCCTTTTACTTTGCTCCCCTTACCCCTATAATCTAGATATTTAAACCCAACAACTCCATTAAGATCATTTACCAAGGATCCTCCCTCTGGGAAAAAACTTAACGAGCCGTATTCTTCATCCAACACAACAGATTTTGTGAATTTTTTGTTTTGTGTCTTTAACTGATAATTAATTATCTGCACATCAAAAGGTATTCTGTGCTCTACCAAGGTTCCCAAGTTTTTTTTGTGCTTTATCTCTATGGAATCGCTCCCTCCTTCCCAATTTAGATATACCATTGATTTGCCCTTGTGGAGGCTATCCAACTCCAACGGAAATATCTTTGTGGAAATGGTAAAGGTCTTTTCTGGTAAATCCTTGGTAAAGACAATCTCCTTAATGGGGTTGGGCTTATTTTCCTGCACTTGAAACTGATAAACGTTGACATCGGTTGAAAAGATAAAATCTGTTCCAAAGTTTTTATTCCACTCCGTATACGCCCTGATAATATATTTTCCTTCACGATAATTGGAATGCAATTGGAAAAAACTATCCGCTATGCCATTGGTGATTTTTAAGAGCTTGCTATCAACAATACGTTGATCCAAGGGGTCTATCAACTCCACATGTAGGATACCGCTCCTTGTTGTCGGTGTATTGTCAAAAGCGTTGACCACAATGGCCTTGAACCAAATTGTCTCTATTGTACTATAGGTTTTCCCGCTAAGCTGCAGGTATATTTTTTCGGCTTCGGTGGCGTTTGCGGCAACGGGTGCTTCTCTTCCCGGTACATTCTGGGCATGGCCGTTGAGAACCATCCCCAGAAAAACCGGAACAAAATATTTGTGAATAGGCATAGCTAAAAAATGGAATACATAAAAGTAGTATTATTCCTAAAAATAAGGGTTATACCACTACTTTTTTCCAGTCACCTTTTTTAAACCATATCATAGCCATGATGGCCAATACTACTTCTGCAGCTGTAATGGCTATAAAAACTCCAGTAGCGCCCCAATCCAGAACCAAGGCGGCAGTATATGCTAAGGGCAACTGGAACATCCAAAAGGAGAAAAAATTGATTTTTGTAGGTGTTTTGGTATCCCCTGCCCCATTGAATGCTTGGGTCAATACCATTCCATAGGCATAGAAAATATAGCCAGCTGCAATAATTTGCAAACATAAAGCACCATTTTCCACCACAATTGGGGTAGCATTGAACCATGAAACAATCGATTTGGCAAAGAACAGATACACCAAGGAGACCAGTCCCATAAAAAATGCATTATATTTTCCAGTTTTCCAAACCGAGGTTTCCGCTCGATCAGGTTTTTTAGCACCAAGATTTTGTCCAACCAATGTTGCCGCGGCATTGCTCATTCCCCATGAGGGCATTAGCGTAAACATCATTACCCGAATGGCAATGGTATAGCCGGCCAACACCTCACTGCCAAACTCGGACATAATCCGCATTAGGAAAACCCAACTTGACGTCCCTATCAAAAACTGGGCAATTCCACCCAAGGAAACTTTAATCAAATTGATCATTACTTTAAGGTTCACTACCAAATCCTTTAAAGCCAGCTTTATTTTCCCCCAACCAAAGAATAAAATTCCCAATTGAAATAGCACCGCTGTTCCTCTACCTATATTAGTGGCTATAGCAGCACCCATTACTCCATATTCTGGGACGGGACCCCAACCAAAAATAAATATTGGATCCAAAATAATATTCAATCCGTTGGATAATATCAAGGTCCACATAGCTATTGAGGCATCACCGGCCCCTCTAAATATAGCATTGACCAAAAACAGCAACATTATGGTGATGTTACCTCCTATTAAGAGTTTGGTATAGCCATATCCTTCAGCGATCAGGTCTGGTTCACCACCCATTAATGCCAATATTTCTTTGGCGTAAAAGATTCCGAAAATACCAAGCAAAATAGAAATTAGTATTCCCAAACCTATAGCCTGTACGGCTGCAATTTTTGCTCCATCAATATCTTTTTCTCCTATTCTACGTGCAACAACAGCTGTGGCAGCCATGCTCAAACCAATTGCGATGGCATATATTAGGGTGATTACGGATTCTGTTAATCCAATCGTAGCTACCGCATTCACACTGACTTGTGAAACATAGGCGATATCCACCAAAGCAAAGATAGACTCCATAAGCATTTCCAAAATCATGGGAATGGAAAGCATAAAAATAGCCTTGCGAATGCTCCCGGAGGTAAATTCAGTTTCTTTTCCGGAAATAGCAATCCAGAAATATTTAAGTAATTTTTTAAAAGAAGGTATATTGAAAGTTGTCATTTTTGAAAGAATTATGTTTAAAAAAGAAAGTAAATGTCACGCTGCCGAAAAGGATTTTCGGTTAATTATTTGGCTCTAAGCCAAAGGTGACATCTATGGTATACATAATTCTTATAACTTCATGATGAAGCAAAGATGCAATTTTTTTTGAAAAGTAAAACTTTCTGAGCAGTTATTTAACGTAATGTACTTTATACCTCCAAAAACTTATTCCCCCCAAAATAATGACTCCAAAAACGGTATACCAAATGAAACTAGGAGTTACCACCTGAGCTCCGCTCGCATAACTATGAAGGCCAACCAAATAAAAGTTCACTCCTTGGTAGGTCATCATGATACTGGCAAAGCCAATAATACTGGCAAAACTAAAGGTCCATTTACCACGTAATCCTGGTATTAAACGCATATGTAATACAAAGGCGTATACCATTATTGATATTAATGCCCATGTTTCCTTGGGGTCCCAACCCCAATAGCGTCCCCAGCTTTCATTAGCCCATTGTCCTCCCAAAAAGTTACCAATGGTAAGCATTACCAATCCAACGGTTAAAACTATCTCATTGATAATAGTTAATTCTTTTAAATTCTGTTCCATTCGCTTTTTGTTCTTTTTAGTGGTCAGAACAATTAAGATCATGCAAACAACACCTAGAATCATACCTACTGTTAACGGACCATAACTCCCTACAATTACCGAGGTATGTATCATTAACCAATAACTATCCAGCACAGGAACCAAATTACCGATAGCAGGATCTACCCAATTTCTGTTCGCAAAAGCTAATAACATTGCGCATACAAAAGCCGCTGCGGATAAAGTCATAATGTTTTTCCGCACGAAGAGCATCCCCATCCCCATGGTAGCCCAGGCAACAAAAAGGATGCTTTCATAAGCATCACTCCATGGTGCGTGCCCTGAAATGTACCACCTAAGGACTAAACCCGTTGTATGCCAAAGAAACAGGATGATAATGATTCCTTTGAACGCATAGGAAACGGCTTTCCAAATTTCTCGATCTTTAAAAATCCGAAAAATCAGAATGAAGAACAGTAATATTCCCACCGCACCATAATACTTAAATAGTCTGTTGAAAATACTCAGCTTATTATAGACAACTTCGGTATTGATTTTTTGGTCTGAAGGCAAGACCTCACTGCCATGGTTCTGTTGATTCTGTTTAAAAGCAGCTAAAAGTTTATCCGCTTCCGTATAATCACCTGTTTTTATGGCATTTCGAAGTGAACTCAAATAATATGGTACTGCGTTTCTAACAAAATTGGCATATAGAGAATCTGAAACTTGATATTGCCCTCCTCGATACTCCACTGTGGATATCCATTTGTTGTTTTCATCATTTAATAACGGGAATATCTTAATGATTTGACCACTTAAGGCCTGATCCAAAAGACTCAAGCGAATGTTGGCATCTTTTAAATCTTGCTGAAATTTATTTGGACTAAGCGCTTTGGTTGCTTCGTCTAAAAATGGTGCTAGCTTATACGCACCGTGATCATCAAAAAAATCTGTTGCTTTAACAAATTCTTGTTCCTTTGGAATGCCTAATACCTTGCGAATGCTGTCGTTCTGTCCTTTTTTATCGACTGCTATGAACTCTGTATTGTACCAAACAGGAGGGTTTAACATCATAGATAAAAAGACCTGATCAGAATTCATATTCTCAAACTTGTCGTTTAAGCTCAATTTACGTAGCACCTCGGAAGAAAACGTATTAATAGGCTTCATGCGCCCCCCCTCATCTTGTATGACCAATTTTCCAAAAACCGCTGCATGCTCTTCAGAGACTATAGTACTTTGCAATACGGAATCAATCTCGGTCTGTGTTGGCATAGCCGTATGGTCATGATTGTCATCATCTGCAATTGGTTCCTGGGCCATTGCAGAGAGTGTACAAAGAATAGCAATTGAGGTAGTTAGTGATTTCTTTTTCTTAGATAGTTTTTTTAAAGAAGCAGTTAAATCCCTAAATCGTGTTTTACCAAAGAACATAATACCCATCAGTCCTGAATAAAGTAAAAAGTAGCCCGCATAGGTAATCCATGTGCCCAACTTATCATGATTGACCGATAAAATGGTTCCCTTTTCATCTGGATGAAAACCAGATTGGAAAAAACGATACCCCTTATGATCCAAAATATGGTTCATAAAAATATCGTAATCAAAAGGCTGATCATCCTTCACAGTAATCTTGCTCATAAAAGAAGCATAGCCTGTTTCGGTTCCTGGGTATTTTTCAGCAATAAAATCATTCAATTGAATGGAGAAAGGAAGTTCATAAATTTTAGAGCCGTAACTTAAGGAAAAATCCAGCTCACCTACTTTTATCTTATCTGAAAAATTGGAAGAGCCTTTTCCTCCAAGCAATTTTTGCTCCACGGTTTCACCGTTTGAAGAAATGGAAACTACCAGTGCATCCTGGGTGGCATCTGTAACATCACTATCGGGAACTTTTACAACTCCGTATTTTCCTTTAACAATGGGTTCAGGAATTACAAATTGCATTCCAGCCATAGTATACAGGGAACGTAACCGAAACTCTTGTAAACTATCATTGACCACATCTCCCGTAAATTGGTCCGCCATACGCATAAACCCACCTTGAAAAGGGGTTTTTATTTGATAGTCAGTTCCATTGGTATAAATGTTTATGGCTCCCTGGGTTTCATTATTTAATGCAAACAGCACATTGTGAATGCTTGCGACCGTTCCATTCTCTAAATAGTGCTCATGACGTTGTCCATCCCCTGCCTCGACAATTTTTAGATATTCACTTCCATTTGAATCTGGAATCAATCCTTCTTTCGCACCTTTGATAAAATCAACATATGAAATGGTAAAAGGTTGTTCGTTGAAATCGGATTTCCAAGGAAGGCTGGAACGCTTTCCTTCTTCGGTAACAATTAAATCATCCTCTAAAATTCTCCTTTTGGTCTCACCGTTTACATCTCCATCAACAAATACGGTTAGGTACGTTTTGTCTGAATAAAATCTGTTTTCCGAGCTACCTTCCCGAATGGGCATCATTCCTTCATAACTAATATAACGGGTTACAAAAGCACCAACCATTATAAGAATCCAGGATAGATGTAGTAAAAGAACAGGCCATTTTTTCCAGCTAAAAAGCTTGTAGCGGAACATGTTTCCCAGAAAATTGATGACAAAAAACACCATTATAGCCTCAAACCATGTGGCATTATAAATATAGATTCTGGCAGTTTCCGTACTATACGAGCTTTCCACAAAGGTTCCTATGGCCATTGCTGTAGCAAAAAGCACAAAAAGAACGGCCATAAGCTTTGTAGAGAAAAGAGTCTTTTTAAGAATATCGATCATCTAATTTCAGATGTATTTTCAGCTTGCAAAAATACGGCCTTTTTGCCATTTAACTTTATTGATGATAACAGAAAAGATTGAACGGTTTTGTTAATTTTTCAACTTTTGAGAAGCAAATTAAAATGTTGATTAGCTACAAACAAAATTAGAGAATTAATTGCATTACACTATTTGTGATAATATCGCATTTGCTAAAGCCAAAACCAAATACATCTTCTTTATTGGTTGTAAGTTCATAAAGCTTTTCTTTCAACATATTTTTTGCCCTATGAAAACGTACTTTTACATTGGATTTGGAAACGCTCATACATTCGGAAATTTCATTAATGGTCATTTCCTCTATTTCTCTGAGTATATAGACGGTTCTGTATTTAACATCTAAAGAATCAATTGCGTTTTCCAAAAGCTGTTTGGCTTCATTTCTAATTATTCTTTTCTCTGGGTTTAATTGATTTCCATCTGGGATTTCCAAAATAGTATTCTGTTTTGTTTGCGGGTTTTTCGAGTATAGGGTGACCACTTTATTTTTTTCTTTTATTAGGGCCAGGGCCTCATTGATTCCAATGCGTATCAACCAAGTACTAAAGGAAGATGTATGTTTAAATTGATATAATTTTTCAAATGCTTTTAAGTAGGTATTCTGCATGACATCTTCAATTTCCATAACCTCATTTATATAACTTCTTATAACCCTAAAAAGTTTTTGGTTATTCCTCCTTAAAAGAATTTCATACAACTCCTTTTCACCGGAGAGAATACGTTCAATTATTTCTGATTCAGATATTTTATGATTGCTAAAATCATTTATTTTAACTGGTTCCATCGCCCTACGCTTTTGTTTTAGATGGTGTTTTGTTCAAATAGTTACAAAATTTTGTAACCTTTTTAGCCTTCCTCAATCTAAAGTAAAAAATATCAATCTAAAATTTATGAATACAAACATTGAAGTAGTACAATCGGTTTTAAAATATACTTATGGCCTAGTTCCGATTGTTGCTGGGCTTGACAAGTTCACAAATCTATTAACAGACTGGAATCATTATATCTCCATTGGGTTTTCGGATGTAATTCCTTTAGAAACAGGCACATTTTTATCCGTAATTGGAATAATAGAGATACTAGCAGGTATTCTGGTATTGGTAAAGCCTAAAATTGGGGCATCGGTCGTTATGGCATGGTTGATTGCTATAGCCCTAGTTTTGATTTTCAGTGGAAGTTATATTGATGTTGCCGTTAGGGATCTTGTTATGGCCGTAGGAGCATTTTCTTTGATTATGTTGCTTGATAACAAGCAAGTACAACATAATTAATCTAAGTTTTTAATACTACCTATGTTAGGTTTACGTGGAGAATGTGACCTAATTACCAATGACTTACTAAATTTTAAAAATCAACGCTATGAAAAGAAAAATTTTTATTAAAAAAGCGCTTGGAGCTGTTCTTATTGGAGTTCCTCTGGTTTCGTACATAGCCTGTTCCAAAGATGACAGCGCAAATGGAGACCCTGATCTTGATTCCGGTGAACGGGATTGTATTTCGAATGGTGCCAATGCTATAAGCATAAGTAGTAATCATGGACACACACTTACGGTTTCCAAAGAGGATATTGATGCAGGAGTTGCAAAAACATACTCAATTCAGGGTAGTTCCGGGCATGATCATGTGGTTGGACTTACGGAGGATAATTTTGCTTCGCTTAAGGCAAACGGTCAAATTGTGGTGGAATCTACAACCGGTAGTTCACATAGACATGATGTTACCGTAGCATGCGCTTAAAAGTACAGTCAAATGTTAAGCCGCTAAATTTTAGCGGCTTTTTTTATTTTGGCCTTTTACCTTGTATTCGCTTATTTTTGACCTATGCTCACAATTGTTATTATAGGTACCGGAAATCTGGCAGAACATTTGTGCAGGGTTTTTTCCTCCGTGGATTCAATTGCAATAGTGCAGATATATGGGAGGAACACGGAAACATTAAAAAGGTTTAGCGGCTATGGAACTACCACTACAGACAGTGCTAAGATAAAGGATGCGGATATTTATCTTGTTGCGGTAAGTGATAATTCTATTCCCTCTGTTTCACAGCTACTTTCTGAAAAATCTGGAATTATTGCGCATACCTCCGGAGCGATTGAAATGGATGCCATTGGTTTGGATAATTGTGGCGTGTTTTATCCACTTCAAACCTTTACCAAAGGTAAACTATTGGACTTCACCTCTATTCCCATTTGCGTTGAATCAAAGCAGAACTCAGCCCTTGATACACTAAAAAAACTTGGGAGTCTCATTTCAGAAAATGTATATGAAATAAATTCTGATAAAAGGAAAAGACTGCATCTTGCAGCTGTTTTTGCCAACAATTTTACCAATCATCTATACAGCATCAGCGAGAAAATCTGCCAAGAGGAAGGATTATCTTTTGCCCTTTTACAACCATTAATACAGGAGACTGCAGAAAAAGTATTATCAATATCTCCCAGAGAAGCCCAGACTGGTCCGGCTAGACGTGGAGATAAAAAAACCATAGAAAGTCATTTAAATTTGTTAAAAGACAAAAAACAAACCGAACTTTACACCTTATTAAGTGAAGCCATAAAAACTATGTATGAAGAAGAACTATAAAGAACTGCTGGCAAATATTACCACCTTTGTTTTTGATGTAGATGGAGTACTTACCGATGGCTCCATTATAATCACCAATGATGGCGAAATGCTTCGAAAAATGAATGTGAAGGACGGGTATGCCTTAAAAACTGCCATGCAAAAGGGATACAGGGTCTGTATCATAACTGGAGGTACAAACCAAGGTGTAAAAGAACGGTTGCAAGGACTTGGTATCACTGATATTTATCTTGGTGCGCATTATAAGCAGGAACCCATGCAGGAGTATTTGGATATTCATGCCATTGATCCAAAAACCGTTTTGTACATGGGTGATGACCTCCCTGATATCCCACCTATGAAAATGGTAGCACTAGCTACTTCACCACAAAATGCCGTAGCAGAGGTAAAGGCCATATCGGATTACGTTTCCCATAAAAATGGTGGTGATGGATGTGTTCGTGATATTATTGAGCAAGTATTGAAGGTACGTGGTGATTGGAACGGTAATTATAGCGCCAAAAATGATTGAGTCCAGCCCCTTAGGCAAAAAGCTTGAGCGTTATACCTTAATTCTAGGTTCAGGCTCGCCAAGGAGAAAGAAGTTTTTAGAGGAGATGGGATTGGAATTTAAGGTACGACCAAAATCTGTGGATGAAATCTATCCAGAACACCTAAAAGGAAAGGAAATATCGGACTATTTAGCTGAATTAAAAGCTTCTCCTTTTCAGGTCGAGTTAAAAGCAAATGAAATCCTTCTTACCTCTGATACGGTTGTTTGGCATAATAATAAGTCTCTTGCCAAGGCTTCGGATAAAAATGAAGCTTTTAAAATGCTTCGTACCTTATCTGGAGATTGGCATGAGGTAATTACTTCGGTGTGTTTTACCACCCAAACGTCTCAACAAACCGTAAATGAAACAACAAGAGTAAAATTTATTGAATTCTCAGATGCCGAGATTAATTATTACATTGATTCCTATAAACCATTCGACAAAGCAGGTGCTTATGGCATACAAGAGTGGCTTGGTATGATTGGGATTTCCGAAATAAAAGGCCCCTATACCAATGTTGTAGGTTTACCTACCCATTTAGTTTACAAAACGTTAATGGATATGGTTTCCTAATCAAGGATGCTTAATTTTATAAAAAAGTCCTGCCATGAAAAAATCCTTCAAAATTGTATTTAAACTTCTATTCTTAATAGTAGGTATATCCACTGTAACTTCTTGTATTGATAAAACCAATGCCTTAAATAAGGAAATTGCGTTAAATGCCAGGGAGGAACTAAAGATATCCGATAGTCCAAAAAAGGAACTTTCGGAAGAATTTAAAAAATACTGGTATGCTGGAAAGGCCGAAATCACTTCCTATAAATTGGAACAGGCACGTTATGGCCAAATTAGAGATGGAAATTCTGTGCTGATTTATGTTACGGAACCTTTTCTACCCGAAAAACAGGTGAAAGCTGATAGAAATAATCCTGAGAATGTGAATGTTTTAAAATTGAATGCCACAAAAAATTACTTGACCGGAATTTACCCCTACTCCATAATGAGCAGTACATTCTATCCTGTACATGATACCCAACATGCGATAAAGACCAGTTTATCCATGCAAGAATGGTGTGGGCACGTATATTCACAAATCAACAATAGGGAACTGTTTGAGTTTACATCACATTCCTACTTTGAAAATGAGGCCGATCAAAATATAACTTTGGAAAAAGATATCCTGGAAAATGAAATCTGGACAAAAATCAGGATAAATCCAGAAAATTTGCCCATTGGTGATTTAAAACTAATACCATCCCTGGAATACATTCGTCTCAGGCATAAAGAAATAAGGGCATATAGTGCAAAAGCAACATTGGTCTCGAAAGGGGGTATCAACTCGTATACCCTGGCCTATCCTGATTTAGAAAGAACGCTTACTATCAACTTTACCACAGAATTTCCCCATACCATTGAAAGTTGGTCCGAAGAATTTAAAAGTGGCTTTGGTCCCAAAGCAAAAATGATGACTACCAAGGCAATCAAATTAAAATCTTTAAAAACTCCTTACTGGGGTCAGAATGGGAATGAAGATTTGGTACTAAGGGACAGTTTGGGGTTGTAAATTAAGCTGACCTTTATTAAGAACAAGCCTGTTAAAGATGTTCTAAATTCCATTCCGTCTCCTTTTAATCTTTCTATATTTGGCGCAACCACTAAAAAAAATCCCTATGCGAAACTTTTGGGTCAGTATGCTGACTATAGCTACCGTTGTTTCAAATACCTTAGCCCAAAGGCCGGAAAAACTATCATCCGCGGAAATACACCACAATCTTCAAAAACTGAATTTTTTGGGCACAGCACTCTATATTGCTGCACATCCAGATGATGAAAACACACGACTCATTTCATATTTATCCAATAAGACTAAAGCACGTACTGCATATCTTTCCCTAACTCGAGGAGACGGCGGACAAAATTTAATAGGGTCTGAATTAAGGGAGCTTTTAGGTGTTTTAAGAACACAAGAGCTTTTGGCAGCCCGAAGAATTGATGGCGGAGAACAATGGTTTACACGGGCCAATGATTTTGGATATTCAAAGCATCCGGATGAAACCTTGAAAATTTGGGACAGAGAAGAAGTTTTAGGTGATGTAGTGTGGGCCATACGAAACATAAAACCGGATGTTATTATCAACAGATTCAATCATAAAACTCCAGGATCCACACACGGACATCATACGGCATCTGCTATGTTGGGTTTAGAAGCGTTTGATTTGACAAATGACCCAAACGCGTATCCAGATCAATTACAACTCACGGAATTATGGCAACCCAAACGGGTGTTTTTTAATACCTCATGGTGGTTCTATGGAAGTCGTGAAAATTTTGAAAAAGCAGACAAATCCAATTTATTGAAGATGGATGTTGGCGTATTCTATCCTGAATTGGGTCTTTCCAACAATGAGATTGCTTCGTTGGCTAGCAGCCAGCACTTATGCCAA
>JBDWSS010000025.1:0-25262 GCA_039985375.1 Flavobacteriaceae bacterium | reverse complement strand
TGGGAGATATGCCGCCCAGGGAATACAAAAACCGTTTCGGGGAAGAATTCTTCCCCGAAACGATACAGGATAATGATATTTTTATGAATTTAGCGATGTCCTAAAACGGGTAAGGCTACAAGGTAATGGAAGAAATGAGGGATGTCAATTAATATTTAGAATACATCTTCTTTAATAAAATACTATTCGTCTAAAAAAGTAGGAAATATCATAAAAGAAAACGTTATATTTATTGTTATTGGAATTCCTCCTAGGAATAATGACCACCAACCAATTTTAAACTAAATGCTATTCAGAAATAGCTCTACTTTTCTTGGGTTTTTAATATTGGAATTACTTGTGCCCCGTACAAACCTGTTTGGTCAATCCCCTACTCCTAGTTTGCCTACCGCAAATTCATTTCAAAATTATAACGGCTTTGCCTCATCATTGGCAAATGCACCAAAAGCATTGTATTCCAACGATGGTTTAAATACCCAAAATAAATATCAGCTACAAATGGCGGTATATGAAGCCGATGCAATGGTGGCAGCCCAAGCAGAGGAATTAAGAAAGCAGGCCATTGCCGATGCAGAAGCCTCTTTTGAACATGGTGGCTCAATCTCTTTGCCTTCCCATGAAAACAGGAAAGGTGCACAGCATTACCGAAATGCTTATGCCCAACTATTGCCCATGCAACACGGTACATTTTCAACCAAGAAAGCAACCTTTATAGTCGAAAATGCCTTTTACGAAGGTGAAAAGGATTATTCAAAATTTGAAAAGACCATTGAGCAAACCGGTGATTTCCTTCGAGAAAAAATGAACCAACTGGACTTGGACAGAAACAGCAACCTCGCCAAAAACTACCTCTTATTCCAATTCTTTGCCGATACATTGGAAATCAAATCCAAAGGATTAAAGCATTTTCCATTCTCATATGATTTTGAGGATTACTGGGGTAAAAAGGATTGGAGCAAAATGTTTGTCCATAAACTCCTGTTGACCGGAAAAGGACAATGTAATTCCTTGCCCAGATTATATCTTATTCTCGCTGAAGAAATCGAAGCCGAAGCACATTTGGCATTGTCACCCAACCATTCCTATATCAAATTTCCCGATGATGAGGGACGTTGGCACAATATCGAGTTGACCAACAATATGCTCTCTACCGATGCCTTTATTCTCAATTCAGGCTATGTTAAGGCAGAGGCCATCCATAACAAGATATTCATGCACCCGATGGATAAACAAGAACTCCTTTCCAATTATTTTGACCAATTGGCTCAGGGCTATATCCGCAAATATGGTTATGATAGCTTTGTTGAGGAAGTTTTGAATACTGCCCTTGAAATCCATCCTAAAAATATAACAGCACAGTTGTCCATGGCCAACTTACAGACCGTAAAGCTGAAACATGCAACGGAACAGTTAGGTAGCTGAAACATGCAACGGAACAGTTAGGTATTGGCAAAGAAAACTTTAACGAAATTAGAAACTATCCACAATTGGTACAGCTCTATAAATCGGTCTTGGAACAATATGAAACAGTGGACAATCTCGGCTATGCCGAAATGCCCGCTGAACTCTATGAAAAATGGCTCTCTTCCGTTGACCAACAGGAAGAGGAACAAATCAACAATAGTTTTGATGTCAAACCCATAAAACAGAAAAAGGATTGAAACCGTTTTTATGTTCCATATCGCTTATAATTCTACTTTGCGGTTCTTCCAATGCCCAAAAGTTCTTTTATGAAGAAGCCTTTGAACGCATCAACTGTATGCTTGATGACAGTTGCGAACTGAGCTTTAAAACCGCCGTTTACGAAGTGGAGAACGCTTATTTAGAGGGCAATTTGGACAGTATCATTTTTGATCGTGAAATACGGAAATTGACCGTATTAGCAGAAAACCTCATCAAGAGCCGAACCCTTAAATATGAAGGAAAGGACAAAGGGGAAGTTGAAAAATATGCAGCCCTATTTTCCGTCATGAAGGATAGTATTGATATTCAGGATGCCGAAGGCAATCTTTATAAGTACATCCCCTACACCTATGACTTCGAGGATATATGGGGGCATGAGGATTGGAAGAATATGTTCGTTTCCAAACTCTTGGCGACAAGAAAGGGCAACTGCCATTCATTCCCGTATCTCTACAAAATTTTGGCCGAGGAACTGGGTACCGAAGCTTATTTGGCGCTTGCACCCAACCATATCTATATCAAGCACAGAAAGGAAGAAGGCGGATGGTACAATACGGAATTGACCAGTGGTATATTCCCCATTGATTCTTGGTTGATGGCCTCTGGCTATATCCATTTGGATGCCATTACCAACAAGCTCTATATGGAAGCCCTTAGCGACAAACAGAGTATCGCCCTTTGTTTGGTGGATTTGGCTCAAGGCTTTGAGCGCAAATTTCCAGAAAATGACGGTAGCTTTATTCAAAAATGTGTGGAAGCTGCGTTGCAGCAATACCCAACCTATGCGAATGCATTAATCCTGAAGGCAGAGAATTTCAAGAAGCAATTGGAAAAAGAAGCTGGCAATCAAGATGGTATTTTGGACAATGAAGCTTTAGAGGATGAAACTGTTAGAAACAAGTTCCTATCATTACAAAATGCCTATGTACGGATACATGAAATGGGTTATCGAAAAATGCCCGAAGAAATGTATTTGGATTGGCTGATCTCTTTACAAGAGGAACGTGAAAAATTTGAAAACAAAGAAATATTCAATTACAACTGAACCAATGAAGCGAATCTTATCATTATTGATCCTGTTACTGTTTATTGGCGCAGCCAATGCACAGAACCCCTTTGAAAAATTTGGTTACACGCCAAAGATTGGGACATTGAGCAAAGGAAAATATATCGAACATTTTGATACGGACAGTATCGTGCAAATTGGTTCGGTACTCTTTAATCCGTTCACCAAAAAGATAACGGGCTTTGTCATCCAAGAAACAGTGTATTCGGAAGCAACGTTAAAACCTGAAATTGTTAGCCGCTGGTTGACTCCAGACCCTTTGGCCGAAGAACGAGAATGGGTTAACCCCTATAACTTTGTCCAAAACAACCCTATTATTCGTATAGACCCCACAGGATTGCTTGACACCTATGGCGTTAATCAGGATGGGGATGTTGTTTGGTTGGATGATACTACGTATTACGAAAATGGAAATGAAGTCGATAGATTATATGCCGTAGATGAGAACAATAACATTGTGGATTCCAATAGCGAACAAGAATATGCTACTGCAACGGTTGACCAAGATACCGGAACTAGCTTTTTGAATGAATTAGCATCTGATAACGTAGGCGCTGATTTTGGTGTAACCAGTAACTTGGGTGATGCTTTGGATGTTTTCAAATTTGCATCTGATAATTCAAAAGTTGAATTTGGTGTACAAGGATTTCAATTGGATAACGGTGATTACTCCTATGTGGTAGGAAGAAAATTCAGCTTTCAACGCGTATCATTTAGGTTTATCAGGGGGCTATACTGTCGAAAATCTCCAATTTGATTTACATAGCCATCCAACAACTCCTGGTGCTTCTGGCTATGGCACACAGAGGCTTAGAGGGGATAGAAAAAGGCAGTTTGGCCACTACAACCAATTGAGACAAAGTGGTAGAGGATTATCTTTACATTACTATATTTATCATACCCCTACTCAAGGCTTGTATAGATATGGCCCCAGAAGGGGTGATGAATATATTGGCACTATTAAAAAACCAAGTGATTTTGTCGATAAAACCAACGATTAGGACATGAAAGGATTAAAACTATTACTCAGTATTTCTTTTTACATTCTTTTGGTGTGCTGCAACAATTCGTCTAACTCCCATATAATCAAAAATGATTTGCTTAAGGAGATTGAAGGGTTTATAGCTCTTAATGAAGAAAGTATATCAGATTTTAAGAATAATAAAACAGATACAGATATTTATTGGGTTGAGTTTTTCAAGAAAGACGGAAAAAATGTTGTTGTAATCATGCAACAACCATTTATTTATAAAAGTGATCTTGATGGCTTTGTTAATATAAATGACAATAGTGTTTTCTTTTATTTTTCAGACAATAATTTTGTAGATGTTTCAAAACTTGAAAAATCCGTCAGCGAAGAAGTTCCAGATGAAAATTCCATTGAAGCCGGTTTGGGATATAGCGCTCCCAATTGGGCTTATTATATAAACGACGGTAATGTTTTGGAAAAATTTCAACTTGGTCAATAAAAATTTGTTGCTAATTGCACTATTGTTTATTTAGAATCAATAGATTATGCGGATATTAAGACTTTTTTATTGGCACATTCTTTTTCTTGAACTTATTAGGTTGCAAGAACTCTTCCAACTCCGATATGATTTACTTAAAGAGATTGAGGGGTTTATTGCCCTTAACGAAGAAAGTATATCAGATTTTAAGAATAATAAACAAATACGGATATTTATTGGGTTGATTTTTCAAGAAGGATGGAAAAAATGTCGTTGTAATCAAGTAAGAACCATTTGTCTATAAAAACGACATGGATGGGTTTATTGAAATAAATGAAAACCGAGTTTTCTTATACGATTCAAATCCCGCTTTTGTAGATGTTTCAAAACTTTAAAAATCAATCAGTCAATTAACCCCTGATGAGAATTCTAAAGAATCTGGATTAGGATTTAGTACTCCCAATAGTAAATGGAGAAAGTACTACAACGTGAATAATTAATAGCTGTTGGATTTCCTTAACGGAAATCATCACAATGATCTATCTTTAGGCTATCACGGACAGTTTCCTAAGGAGATGCGGATAACTAAACATACATGAACCGTAGTGATCAATCCATAACATTGTTTAATGATTAAGCCATTTTTCGCATTCATATTTTTATTAATTGGTTGTTATTCATTTGGGCAAAACCAAATAGAGTATGAAAAAATAGAAGTTGATTCTCTTTTATTTATTTGGAAAGATAAAAAACAAACAGATTCTACAAGACTACACGCTCTTGGCTTTTACTCATGGCGTAAGTTTGTTTTTTCTCAACCCGATAGTGCTTTTTATTATGCAGATATACAGCATAATCTTGCAAAAAAACTGGGACTTAAAAAATATGTTGCTTTTGCACTTAGCACTAAAGGAACTGCATTTTGGGTGAAAGGAGATTATAGCAAATCGTTAAGTTATTTTCAAGAAAATTTAGAAGTTTCAAAAGAGGTGGGGAAGAAATCGGTAATTGCCTCTGTTTATAATAAACTTGGTATTGTTTATGGGAGTATTGGAGATGAAATCAAACAAATTGATTATTATGAAAAAAGCTTAAAACTTAGAGAAGATATCGGTGATAAATCTGCGATTGCCACTACTTTAAGTAATATAGCTGGGCTTCATCAGGAACAAAAAAATTACGCTAAAGCTTTAGAATATCATCAAAAATGTTTAAAAATTAGGGAAGAACTAAACGAACAAGCTAAAATTGCATGGTCATCTGCGCATATTGGTGAAATCTATTTGGATCATGGGGATTACAAAACAGCTCTTACGTATTATGAAAGAAGTCTAAAACTTGGTAAAGAGTTTGGAGACAAAAAGGAGATTGCATGGTATATAGAACTTATGGGAGATTATTTTAGACATAAGAAAGATTATACTAAAGCATTAGAGTATTATCAGAGAAGTCTACAACATTCTACAGAGATGGGCGCAAAACCTGAAATATCAAGTGTGCTATTTAGTATAGGCGCGGTCTATCTAGCTAAAAAGCAATATTCAAAAACAATTGAAAAATGTAAAGAATCTTACCAAATTGCTGTAGATATTAATGATGTTTCAAGGCAAAATAATGCTTGCGAATGTCTATATGAAGGATATAAAGGGTTGAATAATAGTAATCAGGCACTTAACTTTTTTGAAAAGGCTTCAGTTTTGAATGATAGTTTAAAATCTGAAGAAACAGCAAAAAGGCTACAAGAAATGGAGTTTGCAAAAATTATTCTTAAAGATAGCATTGCGAAAGCCGAAGAAAGACGTATTGCGAAAGAAAAAATACGGAAACAAGAATCTAAAATAGCATTGCTCAACACAAAGAATAAAGTAAAAAGCTTATGGATAATTTTTGGGAGTCTAGCTGCCATATTGCTAATGGGATTGCTATACTATAGGTACAAACAAAGGGTAAAGTATAAAGATTTACAGAATAAGCTTCTTAATTCAGAAATAGAGTATAAGAAAAAAGACCTCACCAATTTTGCTGTAAACATTTCTAACAACCAAGAATGGGCCTTGTCTTTGGCAGAAAAAATGGAAAACTTAAAAACCTCTACCGGCAGAAAACGCGCAAAAGAATTAGAGGATTTAGATACTGAAATAAAAAACAAAATTTGGGTTGATAAAAGTAGCGACGACTTCTACAAAAAAATAGATGCATTGAGCAGTTCTTTCTATGCTAAGCTTAATACACAGTTTGAAGGGTTGACCAAAACCGAGATTAGATTGTGTTCTTTAATTAAGTTAGAATTAGATAACAAGCAGATTGCATCTCTTCAAAATATTAACCCTTCATCAGTAAAAAAGAGCAGAAATAGGTTAAGAAAAAAGCTTAATCTTTCACCACAACAAGATTTAGATGCTTTTTTGAGAACATTTTAATTAAATTTATAATTACCTAATTTTCAATATATTATAAATTAATATCTTCTTTTTGTCATCCATTTGTCACCCACAATTTAGGTATTTGTCACCTATTTGTAACCACTAAATTTTGTTTTGAACAGCCTTTTCATGGATAGATTTGTCTCGAATCTAAAATTCAATTATCATGAAAAGTTTTATCATGTTTACGTATTCCATAGTTGCTTACCTAATAGGTTTTGCCTCTATAGTATATTGGATATTATCCGTAAGCCATCTAATCCCAGAGGTATCTATAGACCAAGAACCTAAAGTACCTTTACTACTCGGACTACTCAATAACCTTGTGCTAATAGCTCTTTTTGGAATACAGCATAGCGTTATGGCAAGGCCATGGTTTAAAGATTATTTTTCAAATTATTTTCCTAAAGCGCTAGGACGAAGCACTTTTACTTTAGTATCTGGATTGTTACTCTTCTTTTTAGTGATACAATGGCAGCCCATGGGTGGTTTATTATGGGATGTATCTTCCAATAGGATGGCCTATCACATTATGTACGCCCTGTTTTTCATAGGGTGGTCTATACTGTTTATAAGTACTTTTTTAATCAATCATTTCGATTTATTCGGTTTAAGACAAGTGTATTGTGAAGTATTCAAAAAATCGTATAAGCCATTAAATTTTAAGGTTATAGGCCTTTATAAATACGTGAGACACCCTCTTTATTTTGGTGGAATGCTTGGGCTTTGGGCTACACCTGTAATGACAATTACGCATCTGGTCTTTGCCATTGGTTTGTCTGCCTACTTCATAATAGGAACCGTATTTGAAGAAAACGATTTAAGGAAAGAGTTTGGAGATAGCTATAAACACTATACCTCAATTACTCCAAAGTATATTCCCTTTACAAAAAGGAAAAAAGCTTAGCTTGAATAAACAGATAAAAAGGCGAATCATTTTAACACTTATAAAAAAGAAATCATGAATACAATTATTAAAAAACAGAACACAGTAAATCAACAAGATTTAGAAAAAAAAGTAAAGGATATGTACAAGAAAGTAGCATTGTATCCTGAAGTGGAATACCATTTTGAAATGGGAAGAAAACTAGCAGAACGATTAGGTTATTCAGCAAGTGCATTAAATAAAATCCCAAAAGAAGCGATAGCCTCATTTGCAGGAGTTGGTTATTACTTTGATTTTGCCCAATTACAAGAAGGTGAAGCAGTACTAGATTTAGGTAGTGGCTCTGGTATGGATGTTTTCTATGCCGCTTTAAAGGTTGGAAAAACTGGAGAGGTGATTGGGGTTGATATGACAAAAGAACAATTAGAGAAATCTTCAGCATTAAGTGAAGAAGCTGGGTTTAAACAAGTAGTATTCCGTAAAAGCTACATTGAAGAAACTCCAATTATGTCTAACAGTATAGATACGGTAATTAGTAATGGTGTTATCAATTTGTCCAGCGAAAAAGCAAAAGTATTTAACGAAGCTGCGCGGGTTTTAAAAACAGGTGGAAGATTTGTGGTCTCTGATATAGTTACCGCGGTAAGATTGCCAGAGAATATTTCTTGCGATGCTACTTTATGGGCAGCCTGCATAGGTGGCGCTATGCAAATAGATGCCTATAAACAACTTATTGAAAATGCAGGTTTAGAAATTGTAAAGGTAAAAGACAATCCTTATGCATTCATTTCGGATAACGCAAAAGGCGCCACAAAACAATTCGGAATTAAGAGCGTATCAATTCTTGCGATAAAAAAATAAGAATCATGAAAAATCATATTTTAAAATTCTTTTTGGGATTAGCATTAATAAGTTCAATCTCTTACAGTCAGGAAACAGCATCCTTTAAAGAAAGTAACGCTGTTAAGGTTAAAAATTTTAGCTTAAAATCTACGGACGGGAAAGTGGTAAACTTAACTGATTATAAAGGAAAGTTCGTAGTTATTCATATTGCAACCACATGGTGTCCTTATTGTAATGCAGAAGCCCCATATCTTGAAGAAATCTACAAAGATTATCATGATAAAAATGTTGAAGTTTTAATCATTGATGTTAAAGAACCTAAAGACTTGGTACATGAGAGAATCAAAAACAGATTCAATCTATCGTTTCCAGTGTTATTGGATACAGATGGTGTAGTTGCTGCGAGTTTTGCGCCAAAAGATGTGCTACCAGAATTAGCAAGAGACGAAATTATGTTGGCTTCTAATTTACTGCTAGACCCACAAGGCAGAATACAATTTATGTCACTTTTAGACACCAAGAATTTTGATGTAAAATTAATTCACTTAAAAAAACGGCTCATTGAATTATTATAGTCTAACCCTATGCCTCATGGTATCTTTATTATGTAATGATACCAAGCAATTTGTCGAATTTAAAAGTACAGATGTAGTTGTAGAAATAGAGAATGGTTTTGCAACAATAACGCTTCCTTTTGAGGTGCTAGCAGATTATCACATACAATCCAATTCTGATAATTCTGATGGTTCAATTACAACAGGGCTCATATTTAAAGAAAACAACACTTATAAAATTATACATCAAGAATTTTCTTTAAAACAAGATGAAACTATCATTCTCAATGGAGCTAAACACAAAGTGATATCTAATCAATTTGAAGTCAAGGTTACATTAAAACTTAACGAAAACACTTCAGACATAAAATTGGAAGGCGAGTTATATTATCAAGCCTGTACAGATGGACAATGTCTGTTTCCCAGAGTATTAAATTTTAAAATCAAATAATAACAGTTAAAATCAAAAACAATGTCAAACACAAAAAAGTTAGTATTAACACTATCAGTAAACGCAAAAGACGATGTATCAACCGTAGCATTTACAGTTGCCAATGCGGCGTTATCCAAAGGAATGGAAGTTGGAATTTTTCTAACCTCTGATGGTGTAGAATTAAGTAAAGAAGGGTCATGCGACTATACCCATGTACAGCCTTTTAAAAAACTAAATGAACTCAGAGGTGTATTTATAGCCAATGGTGGAATACTTTGGTCCTGTGCGCCGTGTTTTAACCATAGAGGTCTAAATGTAGAAGAAACCGTGGAGGGAGCTACCGTTGTAGGTGCCGGACCTATGTTAGATTGGATTACCGAGGGAGCACAAACTTTATCATTTTAATTGAAAACCTATAAAAAATGTGTGTCATGAAAACAATGAACAAATTAGTCTTGGTAATAATCTTTTTGGGTTTTGTTACTGGCTTAAATGCCCAAGAGAACATAAAGCGCAAGATTTTACATCATGTACTTTTAATTCAATGGTCGCAAGACCATGACAAGCAAATTAAAAATGAGGTTATCAACCTATTTACAGAATTACCTAGCAAGATAGATGGACTTGAAAACTTTTCTATAAAAAAGGTTGAAAAATCATCTGGAGATTTTCATAGCATGCTCGTATTTGAATTTTCTTCAAAAGAAGCACTAGCTGCATATGACGAACACCCTGATCATGAAAAAGTGAAAACATTGGCCCCTCAAATAATAAGCGGCTACGCAGAATATGATTATTGGGATTTGTAGCATCGACTATATCCTCCAGCTTGCTAAACATTTTGCAAGCTGGAGTTTTCTAAATTAAAAAAGATGAACGCGAAAACATCGATATACTTAGATGCTCACGCAACCACACCGGTTGACCCTGAAGTGCTTTCAGCAATGTTGCCTTATTTTACGGAATATTATGCTAATGGTAATCACAGAGCAGGTTGGAAAACTGATGAAGCCATAGAGAATTCACGTTTTCAAGTTGCTAATCTGATTGGTGCAAGACCTTCGGAGGTTACATTTACAGCTGGAGCTACAGAAGCCATTAACATGGCACTTATAGGGTTGGCAAAAGCTAATAATAGTGGTAGAAATCACATCATTACACAACGTACAGAGCATAAGGCTGTTTTGCAATGTATAGGCGCATTGGAAAAACAGGGCTACAACGTAACAATGCTAGAAGTGGATCAAGTTGGCAGAATAGATCTTCAAGAATTAAAAAACACTGTTACTAATAAAACTTTAGTTGTTGCTATTATGCTTGCCAATAATGAAATAGGAACTGTACAACCAATAGAAGCCATTGGTGATGTTTGCAAAAATAAAAGCGCAAAATTTTTCTGTGATCTTACACAAGGAATAGGTTGGTATCCTCTTGATTTAAAAAAAATGAATATCGATATGGCTGCTTTGGCTGCTCATAAATTTTATGGACCAAGAGGTGTAGGTGCTTTGTATGTTAAAAAAAAGAATCCACAAATTACTATCGAGCCAATTTTATTTGGTGGTGGTCAAGAAAATGGATTTAGACCGGGAACAAGTAACGTGCCAGGGATTGTAGGTTTAGGGAAAGCTTGCGAGTTATTACAAATAAATGGTAAAGAAATATATGTAAAAATTCGTGAGATGAGAGATCGCTTACAGAAGCAATTGTTTTCTTCTATTGAAGGAGTTAAACTAAACGGTTGCCCAGACAATAGACATCCAGGAAATCTAAATATGGCAATCCCCTCAATCTCAGGAGAACAATTAAAAGAACTTTTGCCCAATGTAATGTTTTCCACAAGTTCTGCCTGCTCCAGTACATCACCAAAACCTTCGCACGTGATATCTGCTTTAGGAGTGAATAATGCCGTTATAGAGTCTTCTTTTCGATTGGGAATTCATAAGTATAATAACAATGAAGAAATAGATTTTGTATCTGAGAAAATTATACAACTGGTCAGTAAAGTACAAATCGAAAAAAACAACCCAATACCGGCAACGAAAGGCAGAGCGTTTTCCTAAACTATGTTGCTCAACACAGCATGGAAAGAGAAAGGCATACCATGTCAACAAACTCATGGAGTATCTGAAGGCTCCATGAGATTACCAATCATAAATACAAAAGAAGTAATAAAATAGGTTCAGTTGAATTCGAATAAACAAGCATTCCTTCGCAACCAAATAAGTGACATTTTAAAATAATTCTGTTTTAAAAATGGAGATGGTCTTCTTTTTTAGTCGTTTTTAGCTAGTTTAAAGCTTGAAAACTAAATTTGTAAAACACATAATTAAACATCAAATAATGAATAAAAGAACAAAACTATTCCTTGTAACACTTTTAGCCCTTGGTATTTCTTTGGAAAGTTGTAAGAACACTACTAAAAAAGTAGATGTGGAAGCAACAAAAATAACAACCTACCCAAGCGAAATCATTCCATTTTTTGATCATTGGAATTTAATTTTGGGAGACGGTTCCAATGCTGGTATAGCCCAAAACTTTGAGCATAAAGACTTCTTTTATACTACAAGTGATGAAACGGGGGATTGGGTAGTTTTTAAAGCGCCAAATTCTGGGGATACCCATGGTACTTCAAATAATACCAGAACCGAATTGGCACAAACAAAAAAATGGTTTCCCGCTACGGATGCCAAATTAACTGCCACCCTCAAAGTCATGAATGTGTCTGCATCGGGCGATGCACGAGTAGCGGCTTCCCATGCCGTGGTCGTTGGTCAGATTCATAGCGCTGATGGACATGAGAATGAGCCCCTTAAAATATTTTATAAAAAATTCCCTGGACACACCAAAGGTTCCGTTTTTTGGCATTATGAAATCAATACCGCTGGTAATGACAATTCTGGGAGATGGGATTACTCCGAAGCTGTTTGGGGGCATGACTTTTCCGTTGTTGGTTCTGAAGAAAACAGCTACCCAAAAGAGCCAATGGATGGCATTGTATTGGGAGAAGTATTTAGTTATGAAATCGAGGTTAAAGATGGAATGATGGATCTTACTTTTAAAAGTGAAGGTCATGAAACCCAAACATTTACTAAAAACCTAATCGAATCTGCCTATACAACAACTGCTGATATTCCCTTGCAAACCCAAAATCTATTTGTGCCTATTGGCCAAGATGGGGTAGAACGCAAGAATGCTTATGCGGATGAGGGTCTTTTTTTTAAACTGGGTGCTTATAACCAAACAAATGGAAAATCTCCAGAAGTAAATAAAAATTGGTGTTCTGGTGCTGAAACCTTTAATGGGAATATTCAAAAACAATATGAAACCGGAAACTATGCAGAAGTATGGTTTAAAGCAGGAAACATTTATGTTAGTGATGATGCCATATCCAACAAAGGATATTTCACGAAAAACGACTAAACGAACCTTATTGGAAAAGTTTTATTGTAGTACATCAGAGGCAATTAGTATCCCTAGAATAACATATGGGTTGGTTATTTCAAAGGAAATTTCTGGTCTCCCTATCCCCGCTTTAAGATAAAAACTCTTGTGGGGTTAAGTTATAACATATATCGGCCAATATTGATGTTTTACCCTTGCCCATTGCTACGCATTTTTGTGCTGTTCAATTAAAATTGTTATTACAATGGGAAAATTCAAATGCTATCCAGGTATCTGGTCAATGTCGGTTTTTATTAGCACCCCCTCGGGACAATGGATACCGAACGAAAAGAATAATGGAGAACATAACAAAAAACAAGAGGAATCTCAAAAAGTACGGTATGGTGATGCGCTAAATTATCTAAAATAACCTGAGGGCAGGTTTAATACATATCGTTAATTCAACGCTCCATCTATAATTTGCGCTACAACCTCAGGATTTAACAATGTAGAAGTGTCCCCTAGGCTATTGGTATCTTTTGAGGCAATTTTTCTAAGAATACGACGCATAATTTTTCCACTACGTGTTTTTGGAAGTCCGGGAACAAATTGAATCTTGTTTAATTTAGCTATTGGTCCAATATGTTCAGTGATCATTTGGTTGATTTCTTTCTTTAGGTTTTCACGATCCCTCGATTCTCCGGTCTCCTTTAAAATAACATAACCGTATAACGCATTCCCCTTAATATCGTGTGGAAAACCAACTATTGCAGATTCTGCAACCGCTGGATGCTCATTTATGGCATCTTCAATGGGCGCTGTACCAAGATTATGTCCGGAAACGATTATGACATCATCTACCCGCCCAGTAATGCGATAATAGCCTACCTCATCGCGTAGTGCCCCGTCGCCAGTGAAATACTTGCCCTCAAATGCAGAAAAATAGGTGTCTTTATAACGTTTATGATCTCCCCAAATACTTCGTGCAATAGCAGGCCACGGAAACTTAATACACAAACGACCATCCACCTGATTTCCAAATATTTCCTTACCGTTTTCATCCATAAGAGCGGGTTGAATTCCGGGCAAGGGCAAAGTGGCATATGTAGGTTTTGTTGGTGTTGAAAATGGAATTGGGGAAATTAAAATCCCGCCCGTTTCCGTTTGCCACCAAGTATCTACTATAGGGCATTTTTTTTCTCCCACATGATCATTGTACCAATGCCAAGCCTCTTCGTTGATTGGTTCTCCAACAGTACCCAATACTTTTAAACTTGATAAATCATATTTCGTAACAAAATCCAAATGCTCCTTGGCCAAAGCTCTTATAGCTGTGGGTGCGGTATAAAATTGAGTGATTTTATGCTTTTGAACAATCTCCCAAAAACGGCCAAAATCTGGGTAAGAAGGTACTCCTTCAAACATAACGGTTGTAGCGCCATTGGCAAGCGGTCCATATACAATGTACGAATGCCCCGTTATCCATCCAATATCCGCCGTACACCAATACACATCATTCTCGCGGTATTGAAACACGTTTTTAAAGGTATAGGCCGCATAAACCATATAACCACCCGTGGTATGCATCATTCCCTTGGGCCTACCGGTAGATCCCGAAGTATATAAAATAAACAAAGGATCCTCCGCTTCCATAATCTCCGGAGGGTAATCACCATAAGCAGTGTCCAAAAGTGGCTGCAACCATTGATCGCGGCCTTCTTTCATGGTTATATTGGCATGGGTGCGCTTTGCTACTAAAACCGATTTTACACCCGGACAATGCATTAAAGCCTCATCAACAATTCCTTTTAAATCAATTGTCTTATTTCCCCGGTAAGACCCATCCGATGTTAAGATCATTTTTGCCTGACAATCATTAATTCGGGTAGCCAATGCGGTAGAAGAAAATCCGGCAAACACCACTGAATGCACTGCACCAATACGTGCACATGCTAAAACTGAAATGGCCAACTCAGGTATCATGGGTAAATAAATGACCACCCTATCCCCTTTTTGAACACCATTATCCTTTAAAACATTGGCAAACTTACATACACGTTCATGCAATTGCCTGTATGTGATATGCTCTGCATCCTCATCGGGGTTGTTGGGTTCAAAAAGAATTGCTGTTTTATCGCCCCGGATATGCAAATGCCTATCGATACAATTCTCGGTTATATTCAATTGTGCACCATCAAACCACTTGATTTCTGGTTTTGAAAAATCCCAATCCAGTACCGTATCCCATTTTTTGCGCCAAACAAAGTGTTCTTCGGCAACTTCCTCCCAAAAATCCTCTGGGTTTCGAACGGATTTTCGATAGACTTGAAAATACTCTTCTAAGTGTTTGATATGGTAATTACTCATGAGGGGTTTGGTTATGATTATGATGGGCTAAAAATAGCAAAAAAGGAAGCGCGATAACCCATTTATGAACATGATGAAAGGAATTGTTATGTGACATTGAGATAATTAGCAACGTTGGTACCGATGCGTTCTTGTATACCTGATACCTCTGCCTTTTCAAATTTCTCTCCCATAATACTCTCGTACAATTCGATATATCTTTCTGAGACGGATGTAATGTAGGCATCGCTCATTTCAGGTACGGATTGCCCTTCCAAGCCTTGAAACCCATTGGAAATTAACCACTGTCTCACAAATTCTTTAGAAAGTTGTTTTTGCGGTTCGTTTCTTGCTTGGCGTTCTTCATATCCATCGGCATAAAAATACCTTGAAGAATCTGGGGTGTGGATTTCATCTATCAAAACAATGTTTCCATCCTTGGTTTTTCCAAACTCATATTTGGTATCCACCAATATCAACCCCCTTTGCGCGGCAATTTCGGTTCCTCTTTGGAATAAAGCCTTGGTATATTTTTCCAAAACTTCATAATCCGTCTTGGAAACAATTCCCTTATTTAGAATTTCTTCTTTAGAAATATCTTCATCATGATCGCCTTTTTCCGCTTTTGTTGCTGGCGTAATAATGGGTTCTGGAAACTTATCATTTTCTTTCAAACCTTCCGGCATGGATACTCCGCACAAGATTCGCTTCCCCGCCTTATATTCACGGGCAGCATGTCCTGAAAGGTAACCCCGAATGACCATTTCAATTTTAAAGGGCTCACACGCTTCTCCCACTGCCACGTTAGGATCTGGGGTTGCCAGTAACCAATTGGGAACAATATCTTTAGTAGCCTGCATCATCTTCGTTGCAATCTGGTTTAGAATTTGTCCTTTGTAAGGTATTCCTCTGGGCATTACCACATCAAAAGCTGATAGACGATCCGTGGCAATCATCACCAAAATATTATTTTCTAAGGTATATACTTCCCTGACCTTTCCTTTATATACTGATTTTTGACCAGGAAAATGGAAATTGGTATCCATTACTGTGTTAGACATGTGCTGCTAATTATGGTGCTCAATATTTTTATAGGCGTCAATCACTTTCTTGACCAATTTATGGCGTATCACATCTTTATCATCCAAATAAATCATACTTATTCCTTGTACATTTTTTAAAATCAAAAGTGCCTCTTTTAAACCGGAAATTACCCTTCGTGGAAGGTCTATTTGCCCAGGATCTCCAGTTAGCAGGAATTTCGCGTTCTTGCCCATGCGTGTCAAAAACATTTTCATTTGGGCATGTGTGGTATTTTGTGCTTCATCTAGAATAACAAAGGCATTGTCCAAAGTCCTACCTCGCATAAATGCCATGGGGGCAATTTGTATGGTCCCGTCTTCTATGTATTTTTCCAATCTCTCTGGAGCGATCATATCTCGAAGTGCATCGTATAGTGGTTGCATATAAGGGTCCAGTTTCTCCTTTAGGTCTCCGGGAAGAAAACCAAGATTTTCTCCAGCTTCTACAGCCGGCCGGGTAAGAATGATACGTCTTACTTGTTTTTCCTTCAAAGCTTTTACCGCCAGCGCAACGCCAGTATAGGTCTTTCCCGTTCCTGCCGGGCCAATGGCGAAAACCATGTCGTCTTTCTTGCAGGCGTCCACCAACCTTCTTTGATTAACCGTTTGGGCTTTGATTAATTTACCACTTACTCCATGCACAAGAACGTCTCCACTACTTTTTGAGGATGCATAATCCTCTTGCCCATTGCTGGTGAGTACGCGTTCAATCATATTCTCATCAAGCTTATTGTATTTGGCAAAATGGGTTGTGAGCATATCAAAACGCTTGTCGAATTCTTCCAACAATTCCTCATCTCCGTAGACTTTAATTTTGCTGCCCCGTGCCACAATTTTAAGCTTTGGAAAATATTTCTTTAGTAGTTCTATGTTTTCATTCTGCTGCCCAAAAAAATCTTGGGGGCTAATCTCCGTAAGTTCAATGATTAATTCGTTCAAAAAAAGAGGGGTGTTTTTAAAGTTATTTTCGAAGAAATTTTATTCTTTCTTTTTTATTTAATTTTACCTCACAAACTTAACCAAAAATCAATTTGAACAAGAAAAAACATATCAACAGTATTGCATGGCAATCATAACTTTAACTACAGATTTTGGACTTAAGGATCACTTTGCAGGTGCCATAAAGGGAACAATTTTAAGTAATTTACCCGAGGTTCATATTGTTGATATTTCGCATGCTGTAGGCCCATTCAACATTCAAGAATGTGCTTACATCCTTAAAAATGCATATCGTTCCTTTCCTAGCGGCACGGTTCATCTTATTGGGGTGGATTCGGAACTGTCCATGGAAAATCAACATATTGTTGTTCAAGTGGATGGCCACTATTTTATTGGTGCAAACAATGGTATTATTTCACTTATAGCATCAGACACTACACCAGAAAAAATAATGGAAATAAATATTCCAAATTTAAAAATAGGGTCCTTTCCCGTATTGGATACCTTTGTTCCGGTTGCATGCCATATTGCCCGGGGTGGAAAACTGGAAGTCATTGGAAAGCCATTTGATACGCTAAAGGAATTGCGGCAATTTGAGCCCCGAATTACCAATAACGGCAAAAGTATTCTTGGGAATGTGATTTATATTGATAACTATGGAAATGTAATCACCAATATACAGCGAAGTCTCTTTGAGGCATATAGGAACGGACGAGATTTTGAAATAGCTGCAAGAACCAATAAAATAAAGTCCATTAGGGAGAGTTACAATGGTATTATCAATTACAATCTGGATAAGGCGCAACGAAAAGGCCCAGGTGATGCCCTAGCGCTTTTTAATTCTGCCGGTTATATTGAACTTGCCATTTATAAAAGTGATTTAAACACCGTAGGGGGTGCTTCTACCTTATTGGGCTTGAATTATAGGGATACCGTAACCATAAATTTCCTATAAATGCTGATTCGGATTGTAAAACTCACTTTTAAACCCGAAAATATTCCTAGTTTTGAAGGAATTTTTGAAGCTTCAAAATCTCGGATACTTGCTTTCGATGGTTGCCAGATGGTAGAGTTGTATCAAGATCTTGGCAATCCGTGCGTGTTTTTTACCTATAGTTTCTGGGATACGGAAACAGCTCTGGAAAACTACAGGTCCTCGGAATTTTTTAAAGGCGTTTGGAGCAATACCAAAAAGCTGTTCTCGGAAAAACCGGAAGCTTGGAGTTTGAAACAATGTTAAATAAACAATGATACAATTAACAAATCGCAATGCAAACACCAATGATACTCAAATGACTGAATCGTTGACCATTGACAACTGTTAATTGATATTTGAATACCATGTTTGCAATTTTTAAACGAGAAGTACAATCCTTTTTTACATCGCCCATAGGTTATCTTATTATAGGGTTTTTTTTATTGCTCAATGGTCTTTTTTTATGGGTTTTTAAAGGGGATTATAATATTTTTGATTATGGTTTTGCAGATCTTGGCAATCTATTCTTACTGGCTCCCTGGATTTTTATTTTTTTAATTCCGGCCATAACCATGAAAAGCTTTTCGGAAGAGCGCAAAGTGGGAACCTTGGAACTTTTATTAATAAAACCGATCACACTATGGAAGTTGGTCTTGGGAAAATTTTGGGGCGCATGGTTATTATGTATCCTTGCCGTTTTGCCAACCCTAATCTATGTATTTGCCATTTCAGATTTGGGAATAGTAAAGAGCAACTATGATCTGGGCATTCTATTGGGCTCCTATTTCGGTTTACTTTTTCTTATAGGATTATATACGGCCATAGGCATATTCTCCTCAACACTGTCCAACAACCAAATTGTTTCATTTATTCTAGGAGTTTTAGTTTGCTTTCTTTTGTTCAATGGTTTTGATGCAACTTCGTCCTTGTTCAGCAATGGTGAGACGCAGCAATTTGTTCAAGGCTTGGGGGCAAAATCTCATTTTGAAAGTATTGCCCAAGGAATTTTGGATACTAGGGATTTAATCTATTTTATTTCTCTGACGCTGCTTTTTTTATATCTGACGTTTCTAAGGTTAAAACAATTGTCACTATGATTGGAAAGTATGTCATGGCAACACTAAAGGCTTTGGCCATCGTTATCATATTAAATATTGCGGGAAATTTCCTGTACACTAGGTTTGACCTTACAGAAGACAAAAGATTTACTTTATCGCAACCTTCTATTGCTATTTCCAAAAATTTTGACGCCCCGGTGATCATTGATGTCTTATTGGACGGAAACCTTCCTTCTGAATTTTCAAAACTCAAAACAGAGACCATTCAACTTTTGGATGCGTTTTCATCCAAAAACAAGAATATTCAATACAATTTAGTGAATCCGCTGGAAAACGAGGATCAAAGCCAACAAACCATTTTGGATTTACAAGGTATTGGTCTTACACCAGCAAACATAACCGTAGAAGAAGGAGGTAAAGTATCACAGGAACTGGTTTTCCCATGGGCCATGGTCAACTATAAAAATAAAACGGTAAAGGTTCCACTCCTTAAAAATAGGCTAGGTTCGTCTCAAGCCGAGCGCATAAATAATTCCGTACAGCAGTTGGAATATGCTTTTGCAGATGCCTTTACCAAATTAAACATTACAGAAAAAAAACGTGTTGCGGTACTTAAGGGCAACGGTGAATTGGATGACATTTTTCTTGCTGATTATTTGACCACAGTCCGCGACTATTATAACCTTGGAGCTATTACATTGGATTCTGTTACATCGAATCCGCAAGGGGTATTGGATCAATTAAAAGCTTATGACCTGGCTTTAATTGCCAAACCTACCATGGCCTTTTCAGACGAAGAGAAGTACGTTCTGGACCAGTTTGTGGTGCAAGGCGGAAAATGCCTATGGTTAATAGACCAAGTTGCCATGGAAATGGACAGCATATTTAAAGGAGGTGGAACTGCCCTGGCCTCCCCTAGGGATTTAAATTTAAAGGATTTTTTCTTTTCGTATGGGCTAAGAATCAATGCAGATTTGGTGAATGACCTTTACTTTACCCAAATTGTGCTGGCTTCTGGAGAAGGCAACGATTCGCAGTACAATCCTGTTCCCTGGTATTACAATCCCATGGTATTTTCCAAGAACAATCACCCAATCAACACCAATATTGAGGCGGTCAGATATCAATTTTCAAGTACCATGGATATTTTGGAAAATGATTATAAAAAAACGATTCTACTTCAAAGTTCACCTTTATCCAAAACTGAGGGAACTCCCAAACAAATTGGAATCCATATTCTAAATTCCCCGCCAGACAAAAACACGTATATCAATGGAAATCAACCTTTAGCGGTCCTCTTGGAGGGAAAGTTCAGTTCAATGTTCAAAAATCGAGTAAAACCTATAGCATTGAAAAACACTTTGGAAGAAGGAAGTGCAAATAAAATGATTGTAATTTCTGATGGTGATATCATCAAAAACCAATTGAGAAATGGTAATCCTTTGGATTTAGGGTATGATAAATGGACCAATAACTCCTATGGAAACAAAGAGTTTTTGGTAAATTGCATGAATTATCTTTTGGATGATACCGGACTTATAAACATTAGGAACAAGAAAGTGTCTATTCCATTATTGGATGTAGAGAAAATTGCAGCCCAAAAAACAAAATGGCAACTTATAAACATCGGGCTTCCTGTACTTTTAACTCTGGCACTAGGTATTTTCTTTAGCTTCTACAGAAAGCGAAAGTTTGGAGCATAAGTGTTGATAAATTAGTTTCTTTACTAGCGGGTTTTGAGATATATTTGTTTTTATCGATTTTACTAACCCATTATTTGAATGGGCAACAATTCTAAAAGAATTTCTTGAATGAAGTTTATAGTATCCAGTACATATTTATTAAAACAATTACAGGTTTTGGGAGGTGTAATAAACAATAGCAACACCTTGCCAATTCTGGATAATTTTCTATTTGATCTAAAACAGACCAAACTCACAGTTTCTGCATCCGATTTGGAAACAACAATGAGTTCGGTTTTAGAGGTGGACTCAGATGCTGAGGGTACAATTGCCGTTCCGGCAAGGTTATTATTGGACACCTTAAAAACTTTTCCAGAACAGCCCTTAACCTTTGTTGTTGAGGACAACAATACTGTAGAGATCAGTTCTAACCACGGTAAATACGCACTTGCCTATGCGGATGGGGCTGAATTTCCAAAAGCGGTGGAAGTTTCCAATCCAAGCTCCACTACCCTACTTGGAGATATTCTTGCAACGGCCATAAACAAGACAATTTTTGCCGCGGGAAATGATGATTTACGACCAGTTATGAGCGGTGTTTTCTTTCAGTTCTCAACAGAGAATTTAACTTTTGTTGCGACAGATGCCCATAAATTGGTAAAATACCAGAGACATGATGTTACTGCCTCGGAAGTTGCGGAATTCATTATGCCCAAGAAACCGTTAACCTTATTGAAGGGTATTTTATCTGGGTCAGAATCAGAAGTTACCATTGAATATAATGACAGCAATGCAAAATTCATTTTTGATCAGTCAGAATTGATTTGTAGACTCATTGACGGAAAATATCCCAATTACGAAGCTGTTATTCCAAAAGAAAATCCAAATAGATTATCCATTCCTAGAAACCAATTTTTAAGTTCGGTTCGTAGGGTTTCCATATTCTCAAACAAGACAACCCATCAAATTAGATTGAAGATTGCAGGTGCGGAATTGAATATCTCTGCGGAGGATGTGGACTATAGCAACAAAGCTGAAGAAAGGCTTTCTTGTTCCTATCAAGGGGATGATATGCAAATTGGCTTTAACTCCAGATTTTTGGTGGAAATGCTTAATAATTTGACGGCGGAAGAAGTTTCATTGGAAATGAGCTTGCCCAATCGAGCAGGAATATTAACCCCTGTTGATGGACTGGACGAAGGCGAACATGTTACTATGCTTGTAATGCCGGTAATGTTAAACAACTAATTACCCAACCTAAATATTAAAAGGCCGGAACTTTTGTTCCGGCCTTTTTACTTTTTAAAGAAAAGGTATCGTTAAAAAATTGGATGGAGCTTCTCCATTAGCCGCTTTTACCGCATTTACAATGGGTAGTACAAACCCTATAATCGCCACTCCAATTAAACCTAAAATCCCTAATCCCAGTAACAAAATAGCTGGAATACATATTATAATATACAGGATTAAGCTTAGTTGAAAGTTTATCACTGCCTTTCCATGCTGGTCCATTCCTTCAACTGTTTTTCTTGAGGTTAACCATAGCACAAGTGGGACTATAAAACCTCCAAAACCCGTTACATAATGTAACAACTGACTGAGATGTGTAATCGCCAGCAAGGTATTATTCTTTCTGACTACTTTTTCGTTGATTATTTCCATTTTTTGATTGATTAATGATTCTACATAATATCTGTATACATTTTTGAATTAATGTTACAACGTCAGCGGAATTTGTACTTTTGCCAACATGTCGCACACAGATACCATAGTAGCATTGGCAACACCTTCAGGCGTAGGAGCAATAGCGGTTATTAGGGTGTCAGGTCCTAAAGCAATAGACGTTTCAGATGCAGTATTTAAATCTATCAAAGGGAAAAAATTAAAGAATCAAAAAAGTCATACCATTCATCTGGGGCATATTGTTGAAAACAAAAAAGTGCTTGACAAAACCTTGGTTTCACTATTTAAAGGACCAAATTCTTATACAGGGGAAGATGTTGTAGAGGTTTCTTGTCACGGCTCCACATACATTCAACAGCAACTTATTCAACTTTTTTTACGAAATGGTTGTCGAATGGCATCTGCAGGTGAGTTTACCTTACGGGCATTCTTGAATGGAAAAATGGATTTAAGCCAAGCCGAAGCCGTCGCCGATTTAATTTCAAGTGATAGTGAAGCAGCGCATGAAATCGCGATACAACAAATGCGAGGTGGTTTTAGCGACCAGATTCAGAAACTGCGTGAAGAATTGTTGAATTTTGCATCCCTCATAGAATTAGAACTGGATTTCTCCCAAGAAGATGTTGAGTTTGCGGATAGAACACAATTCAACGCCTTGCTGAATCGTATTAGTGAAACCTTAAAAAAACTAATAGACTCCTTTGCTCTAGGCAACGTAATAAAAAATGGTATCCCAGTGACCATTGTTGGAAAACCCAATGTAGGCAAATCAACCTTGCTTAATGTACTACTAAATGAGGAAAGGGCCATTGTTAGTGATATACCCGGCACAACGCGGGATACGGTTGAAGATCAAATTAGCTTAAAGGGTATTAATTTTAGGTTCATTGATACCGCCGGTATACGTGAAACAAAAGATGTTGTTGAAAAAATTGGTATCGAACGAACTTTTGATAAAATTGAAAAGGCTCGACTAATCATCTTTCTTTTTGATGGCTTGGATTTTGACAAATTAGAATTGGATAAAATTAAACTGCGTTATCCCAACAAAGAACTGTTGCCTATCTGCAACAAAATGGATGTGTTGAACAACTCCGAAATAACCCAAATCAAAAACGAAATTCCAGAAACTATTTTTCTCTCTGCAAAATACAAAACTGGCATCCCAGATTTGGAAAGAAAACTACTTTCATTGGTAGATTCCGGAGCTTTAACCGGAGATGATACCATAATTACCAATGGTCGTCATTATGATGTCTTGCTTAAAGCATTGGAGGAAACACAAAAAGTAAAAGAAGCTATGGAAATGGAACTATCGAGCGACCTCATGGCCATAGATATTAGGCAAGCATTGCATCATTTGGGAGAAATTACCGGAAGTGTGACTACTGAGGATTTACTGGGAAACATTTTTTCTAATTTTTGTATCGGAAAGTAACCGAATACAATACCCTCCAAAAACCTATCTTTACATTTCCAAAAATTCAACATGTTCAGCTTTTTTGAAAAAAAGATTTTTTTGGTCGACCATATAGAAGGGTTGATAGATATTCATAATCACATTTTACCTGGAATTGACGATGGTGCTAAAACAGTGGAAGATTCCATTGCCCTTATTAAGGAGTTTTCAGCGTTTGGAGTAACCAATTTTATTTGTACTCCCCATATAATGAATAACTACTATCCAAATACACCGGAAACCATTGGTACTGCTTTTAATATTTTACAAAAAAAGCTTGACGCAGAAGGGATGTCCAATATCTACATTGATAAGGCCGCCGAACATATGATTGACGATAATTTTGAAACTATTTTAGAGAATGACAAGGTTATGCCTTTGAAAAATTTTTATCTTTTAGTTGAAATGTCATTCCTACAACCTAGTATAAATTTTGAAAAAGCCATAAGTAAAATTGTTTCCAAGAACTTTTTCCCCATACTTGCGCATCCCGAACGTTACGTATATTTTCATAAGAATTTTTATAAATATTCGGGCTTTAAAAAGAATGGGATTCTTTTTCAGACAAATCTTCTTTCACTTTCCAATTACTATGGCCCAGAAATCAAGAAAATTACTCATAGGCTAATTGATAAAAAACACATCGACTTTGTGGGTTCCGATATCCATAATCTAAATCAACTAAACCATTTAAAAAATACTACAATTTCCCGTAAGGTCTTGGATAAGTTAAATCCAATTATTGCAAGCACAGTTCAACGGTTTAGTTGATTTTTAACTGTATATCCTTTTTATTTCTTTATTACCAATTTTGTGTTTAATTCCACTGCCGTTGTCTTCGAAATTGCCCTTATATAGTATACTCCATCCTCTATTCCTGCTATAGAAAAGCTCATTTCATTTCTTAGGCTATCTTGTGAATTTTCATTCTGATAAGCCTTTACAAATCTACCGGAGATATCATATATCTGAATACCATCAATTTCAACGTTAGTTCCAGAAACTGATAACTTCACTATGGAAGAAGCTGGATTTGGAAACACACTAAGCTCATAATTGTCATTCAGTAAGGCTGGATCATCTGTTAATGAAATGGCATTCTGTTCATCTAAAGTATTTTGGTTTTTTGATGTTGATGACTGCCCACAGGTGGTGTCGGTTCCCCCAAACCCGGCAGGAACGGTAGCGGTCTTGGTCACATAGAGCTTGTCCAGTGCAGTACCGTCCTCCCTTCGTACTATCTCTATTGTGTTCGCACCGTCAACCAGATTGAAGGTCTTATAGATAGGGCCATTGGCGTTGCTGTGCACCTGTTGC
>JBDWSS010000024.1:0-24362 GCA_039985375.1 Flavobacteriaceae bacterium | reverse complement strand
CCTGCTATTATGGAAGTTCCTACCAAAACTGCAAACCTCGATGTACGGCATGATTACGATGGACATCCCTGCAGTCATAGAAAGGCCCATAATGTTTACGGTATGCAGATGGTCCGCGCCACTTATGAAGGGGTTAAAAAGTTTATGTTTCCAAGAAGGCCCTTCGTGCTTACACGGGCCGCATATGCAGGAACCCAACGCTATTGTGCTACTTGGACAGGCGATAATGTAGCAACATGGGAGCATTTGTGGATTGCCAACGTACAGATGCAGCGCATGTGTATGAGCGGATATTCTTTTGTTGGGTCGGATATCGGTGGTTTTGCAGAACAACCCAATGGAGAGTTATTTGCAAGATGGATGCAATTGGCAATTTTTCATCCCTTTTGCAGGGTACATTCCAGTGGAGACCACGGAGAGCAAGAACCTTGGTCTTTTGGAGATGAGATAACCGATATTGTTAGAAAATACATAGAACTTCGATATAGGTTATTGCCCTATTTGTACACGATGTTTTATAAGTACATCAAAGATGGGCTTCCAATGCTTCAATCGCTGGTGTTTTATGATCAAGAAGATACACAGACCCATTTTAGGACAGACGAATTTCTTTTTGGGGAACAAATGTTGGTATGCCCAGTACAAGAACCCAATGCCCAGGGCAGGCGTATGTATTTTCCCAAAGGAAAATGGTTTAATTATTGGACAGATGAGGTAATTTCCGGAGGCGTGGAAAAATGGGTGTCCGCCGATATAGGGGTAATACCATTATTTGTAAAGGAAGGTGCCATGATTCCAAAATATCCGGTGCAACAATATGTAGGGGAGAAGGAAATCAAGGAACTTCAAATAGATGTTTATTTTAAACAAGGAATTGAGAATTCCGAGGTTTATGAGGACCATCAAGATGGGTATGATTATAAAAAAGGACGTTACAGTCTAAGGAAGTTCAGGTTACGAGGAAAGGAGAACGAATTGATTATTCAACAGTTCAAGGATGGAAATTTCATCACTTCCTATGAAAAATTTATCCTAACATTCCATGGATTACCCTTTGAAATCGGTACCGTAGAATTGGATAACGAAGTAGTGAATCCAAAGGATATTAAATTAAACGGAAATAACACTATTGAGGTGGGCAAGGATTTTACAGAGCTTCATATCATTGGAAAATAATTTTTTGTAATTTACCTTCACTAAACACCATTAATTAATAAAATGAAGAAATTGATTCTAACGGTTACGGTATTTTTAGCCGTGGCTGCATGTAAAACAAACCCTTTTACTGGAAAAAGTACGCTTAACTTTTATCCCAACAGTCAAATTTTCCCAATGGCTTTTGCTCAGTATGATAGTTTTTTGACGGAAAACAAGGTGGTTACCGGAACTTCCGAAGCCCAAATGATAACAAAAGTTGGTCAGCGCATAGCCTCAGCTGCAGAGCGTTGGTTAGATGCAAATGGATATCCAGGATATTTAAAAGATTATAAGTGGGAGTATAACCTGGTTAATGATGAAACGGTAAATGCTTGGTGTATGCCAGGAGGTAAAATAGTGTTCTATACAGGGATTTTACCAATTACACAGTCTGAAACAGGTGTGGCAGTTGTTATGGGCCATGAGGTTGCCCATGCTTTGGCCGACCATGGCGCACAACGGATGAGTGCGGGAATGGTACAACAAATAGGAGCCGTTGCAGGTAATGTGGCCATCAAGGATCCTGAAAAACGAAATATGTTCAATCAAGCTTACGGTTTGGGATCTACAGTAGGGGTTATGCTACCCTTTAGCAGAGGTCATGAAACCGAGGCGGATAGAATAGGGTTGCAAATTATGGCCATTGCCGGTTATAATCCAGATGAAGCAGCTGAACTTTGGAAGAGGATGAAGGCCAATGCTGGAGGAGAAGCTCCACCAGAGTTTATGAGCACACACCCGTCAAACGATACAAGAATAAGCAATTTAACGGCTTGGGCACCAGACGCAAAACTGGAGGCGGCAAAATACGGGGTAACATCCTTTAAATAATCAATTGAATTATTAATTCCAATGTCATTTCGAGCGAAGCGAGAAATCCAATCGATTTTTTACTTCCTTTTAAATGGCATTTTTTAGTACGTAAAATATGGCACAGGCATTGGCTTTAAAAGGAAGTAAGAAATTGTTGAATGCATGGGCTTTTTATGATTGGGCCAACTCTGTATATAGCCTAGTGATTTCCTCGGCCATTTTCCCCATATTTTACGGAGCGTTATTTCGAGTTGCTGAGATTGAAAAAGTGACCATTTTTGGAGGAGAGATTGCAAGAGCTCCATTGATCAGTTATGTTACCTCACTCGCATTTGTTTTTATAGCTATTGTTACCCCTTTGGTTTCGGGGATAGCCGATTATTTGGGAAACAAAAAGATGTTCTTAAAGTTCTTTTGTTATTTGGGAGCGGCATCCTGTATTGGATTGTACTGGTTTTCCTTGGAGAACATTTATTTTGGACTGGTTTGTTATTTTTTTGGCCTTGTTGGATTCTGGGTGAGCTTTGCCATCAATAATTCCTATTTACCGGATATTGCATTTCCTGAGCAACAGGATAAGGTTAGTGCAAAAGGTTTTTCGCTTGGATATATTGGTAGTGTGATTTTGTTGGTTTTTAACTTGGCAATGGTAATGCAGCCTGCCGTTTTTGGCATAACTGATGGTGGGGGAGAAGTTGCTGAAATAAAGGCAATGAAATATTCCTTTATCTCAGTTGGAATTTGGTGGATTCTGTTCAGTCAATATACTTTTTTACATCTTCCAAAAGGATATAAACGGGAAGGAGCTCGTACAAATATTGTTCTCAATGGGTTTAGGGAATTGCAAAGTGTTTGGAAACAGCTAGGCTCTGAAACTCGACTTAAACGTTACTTAGGAGCGTTTTTTGTTTATAGCATGGCCGTGCAGACCATTATGTTGATTGCGACCTATTTTGGAGAGGAAGAAATTAATTGGGGAACGGATAGCGAAAGAACAACTGGACTCATCATTAGTATTTTGGTTATACAGATAGTGGCCATATTAGGAGCAACCGTTACAGCTTTTGCCTCCAAGGCATATGGGAACATTAAAACTCTTATCGTAATTAATGTTTTTTGGATTTTATTGTGTGTGTATGCATACTTTTTACAAACTCCAACCGACTTTTATATTGCAGCAGGATTGGTCGGTATTGTTATGGGAGGTATCCAGGCCCTGTCCCGTTCCACATATTCAAAATTTTTACCGGAAACCACAGATACCACTTCCTTTTTTAGCTTTTATGATGTGGCCGAAAAAATTGGAATCGTGATAGGAACATTTTTATATGGCGCTATTGCACAGCTTACCGGCAGTATGCGGAACAGCACCATTTTTTTGGGACTGTTCTTCTTGACTGGTGCTCTTTTGTTATTACGAGTGGATAGAAAGATTAAAAAGTAAATATGTCCAATGAAAAAGCCCTTACTTTCGTAACGGCCTCCTTCATTCTGATTGATGTTGATTTAGTTGTTTTTCGATTGGTAATAAACTCCTGTTTATACTTTGGTAATATCCCCAGAACCGGATGTTTTTGTTTTTATTTTATCAGGATTTCCTCTATAATGGATATCTCCAGAACCAGATACCTTGGCATCTATAGAATTGTTGGCAGTAATTTTAATATCCGCAGACCCCGATACCTGGGCAGTAACATTTTCAGCTTCCAGTTCGTAAGCCTTGATATCGCCAGAACCCGCGACCTGTACTTTAAAATCTACCGTTTTTCCCGCCAAGTTAATATCGCCTGACCCAGAGATTGATGCCTCCACATACGTTGCATCAACGGTTAGTGAAATATCGCCCGAGCCTGCGATTTTAGTTTTAAAACTGTCCGATTTTAAGGTTGTTTTCCCAACAATATCACCAGAACCGGAAAGCGTGGCTGCGTTTATACTTTCAACAGGGACGGTAATATGAATTCCGGAGTTCCAGTTGGAAGGCCTCAGATTGACGCCTTTTTCTGTTTTAATTACCAATTTGCCATCTTTCACTTCCGTTTTAATATATTCCAATAGATTGGACTCTCCCTTCAAAGTAAGCTCTCCTTCGTTACCATCTACAAACTCCACATCAAACCATCCTGCCAATGCCACGGCATCATAATCTCCAACGGAACGCTCCATGGTTACTACATTTCCATTTCCTTTAACTTTTTTCCATTGTGCGTTTGTAATTGCTACTACTGATAGCGCTAAACTTAGTGTGATAAATTTTTTCATGACTGTGTCTTAATTTCTGTTTTTTGATTTAACTTTTTAGTTTTGATAAAAGGTGATTCCACCGTAATCGCTGCTTATGTAAACAACGTTACCTGAGTCATCACTGCCATAGTATCCGTTGAAGTATTTTTCGGCTGATTTTTCTTTACTAACCTGAATTTCGAAACCATCTATTCCGCTTACACCGGCATACTCTGTTGTGATATCAAAATCAAAATGATATTCAGGATGGTATCCAATCTTTATACCTGTATAATCGGTTTTGATATTTAAATCACCCGCATCAGGAGCCATATGGCCAATTTTGAAAGACCCATAATCTGAGATTATGGCGACATCACCATGAACGGTTCCCAACTTTACACCGATATAATCTCCATTCCCCTTTACACTATTAACTTCATCTACTTGAATAGAACCATAATCGCTATTATAGTCTAGATCTTCCATTTTTTTGATAACAGCGTTGGTATAATCGGTTCTTACAATCAAATTACCTGCTTTTTCAATAGTAAATCCTGAGTAATCCGCTATAATCTCACCACTGTTTATGAAATCAAATGTGGAGCGCGAGGTGTAGTCAAAACGTAGTTCATTGTTTCGTCCCCTTAGTTCGCCAACATCAATCTTCCCATAGTCACAATTAATTTTGGCATGGCCATCTATCCTATCCAGATAAATATTGCCATAATCATTGTTAAGGCTGATGTTATTTTTAACAGGAACTTTAATAGTATAATTTACCTGAACATGCACATTGTTGCGTTTGCCCCATTTCCATCCCCAATTATTGTCTTTTTCACCAAACAAGGTTCTGGCAGAAACCAAACTATTGCTCGTTTCAAAGTCGACATCAATTTCATTTAGTCTATCCTTTACCTTTTCTTCATTATTGCCATTGGTCTTAATATGGACCTCGATCACCACCCTGTTTTCGTTCCAAGAGGTAATATTAAGGTTGCCATAGCTATTCTTAACCTTGAATAGTGCATTGGCCTCAACGGTAAATTCCTTTTTAATCGTTTTTTCCTTGGTGTATTTTCCGCCCATTTTGCCAGTGCTGGCACCCACGGAAAGAGGAATTAGGGCTAATGTCATTAAGACATATTTATATAGTAATATTTTCATCATTATATGCATTTAAGTTTTTAATATTTTCAATGTTGGTCAATACCTCTTGTAAAAGATCAATTCTGGTTTGAAAGTTGGTAATCATTGCGTTTAAAATAATCTTACTGTTTCCACCATGAATTAATTCCTGTTCCAGATTTGAATAATTGGTTTCTAGTTTATCCAGTTGAAATAAGGTGTCTTCAACCAGCTTTTTGGTTTCAGGAGATTTTTCATCCTTAAGCAATTGTACTTGCTCTTCTATAAGACTGGCAAAGTAGAATTCCGTTTGTGAAACTTCTGGTGAAATTTCCACCACTTGCTCCTTAATGGATGGAGTAGTGTTGAATACTTTAAGCCCTAATAAGCAAATAAGCACTATCGATGCGGCAATGGACAAAGGTTTCCACCAGAGAGTTTTTCTTTTATTTAAGTGAACAACTCCATCTGTTTGGTTTAGTCTTTCCAAAAAACGCTCTTGATGACCATTTTTTGGATCTTCAAAGTCAAAATCTCCCTGAAGTTTTTCAAACAATCCTTCTAAATTATCTTTATCCATAATTATGCATTTACGGTCAATTTTTTTCTCAAACTTTCTTTAGCTCTTGAAATTGTAGTTCTACAATTGGCATAGCTAATATTCATAATGTCACTTATTTCCTCATAATCATACCCTTCAATTAAATGTAAGGTCAAAGAAACTCTGTAATTGTCTTTTAAACTTTTCATGGTTTCCATCACTTTTTGAGCCTTCAGTTCAGTGTAACCATTGTGATTCAAAGCAACTTCATTATTGTCTTCGACCTTGTACATTACTTCATCCAAATCAACAGCCCTATTTTTTTGCTGTTTTTTGTAATGATAAATACTGTTGTTTATCACAATTCGCTTTAACCATGCTCCAAAGGTGACATCCCCTTTAAATGTGTGCAGTTTCGTAAACGCGTTTAGAAACGATTCCTGCATTACATCTTCAGCTTCGGCAGAGTCCTTTACAATCCGAAAAGCAATGTTGAACATGGCTTTGTAATAGCGATTGTAAATTTCCAATTGCGCACTTTGTTTGCCTTTTAGGCACAGTTGAAGCAGTGCATCAGTATGTTCATTTTGGTGGCTCAAAAAATGAATGGTTTGTCTTATAGATGGATGAATTTACCAATTGTTACACTTTTTATTGATTTTTTAAATTTTAATGGCACAAGAATTGCCTTTATAGTCATGAAAAAGGATTGCTGTTCGTTTGTACCGCTTATTTTAAGGGTGTTGCTACGGAATGGGGTCCTGATATAAACTGAAGATTTATGTCATTTGTGACAAAATGACCGAAATGTAGTGTATGGGAGAGATAAAAATTTCAACTTTTGACAATATATCGGCACAGGGCCTTGATGAAGATGCAGAATTGATTCCTTTGTTAACACCTGAGGATGAAGAGGAAATGAACAAGGAAGAACTACCGGAGACCTTACCGGTTTTACCGTTAAGAAACACCGTTCTTTTTCCGGGAGTGGTTATTCCTATAACTGCCGGAAGGGACAAGTCCATAAATTTGATCAAGGATGCCAACAATGGCACAAAAACCATAGGGGTTGTTTCCCAAAAGGATGAAACGACCGAAAATCCCGGTGTGGAAGACATCAATACCTTGGGAACCGTAGCCAGAATATTACGGGTATTGCAGATGCCGGATGGAAATACAACGGTGATTATTCAAGGAAAAAAACGATTTGAAATTGCCAAGGTCGTTACGGAACAACCCTACCTGACCGCCACAGTAAAAGAGGCAGTGGAAGAGCGACCGGATGAAAAGAGCGAGGAATTTGAGGCTATTATAGATTCCATTAAAGAACTTGCTTTTAAAATAATTAAGGATAATCCAAACATTCCAAGTGAGGCAACCTTTGCCATTAAAAATATTCAGAGCAATTCGTTTCTAATCAATTTTGTATCCTCAAATCTTAATTTAAGTGTAGCGGACAAGCAAAACCTTTTGGAAATTCCCAACCTTCAAGAAAGGGCCCTCACGACCTTGAAGTATATGAATATGGAGTTTCAAAAGTTGGAGTTGAAAAACGATATTCAATCCAAGGTTCGCAGCGATATGGATCAGCAGCAACGGGAGTATTTCCTGCACCAACAAATGAAAACCATCCAGGAAGAGCTGGGAGGTTTGTCCTATGAGGAGGAAGTGGATGAAATGCGGGTAAAGTCCAAAAAGAAAAAATGGAGCAAAAAGGTCAAGGAGCATTTTGAAAAAGAATTGGCTAAAATGCAACGTATGAACCCGCAAGTGGCTGAGTATTCCATTCAGCGCAATTATTTGGACTTGTTTTTGGATTTGCCTTGGGATGAGTTTTCCAAAGACAAATTTGATCTGAAACGAGCACAACAAATTTTGGACCGCGATCATTATGGTCTTGAAGATGTAAAGCGGAGAATAATAGAATATTTGGCTGTACTAAAGCTGCGTAATGATATGAAGTCGCCCATTCTTTGTTTGTACGGGCCTCCGGGTGTAGGTAAAACATCTTTGGGGAAGTCCGTTGCGGAAGCTTTGGGAAGGGAGTATGTACGGATTTCGTTAGGAGGTTTGCGTGATGAAGCAGAGATCAGGGGCCATAGAAAAACGTATATCGGAGCCATGCCCGGGCGCATAGTCCAAAGTTTAAAAAAGGCAGGAAAATCCAATCCGGTTTTTATTTTGGATGAAATCGATAAACTTTCAAATAGCCATCAAGGAGACCCCTCATCCGCAATGTTAGAGGTTTTGGACCCTGAACAGAATAGTGAGTTTTATGATAACTTCCTGGAGTTGGGGTATGACCTCTCCAAGGTAATGTTCATTGCAACTGCGAATAATTTAGGGACCATTCAGCCAGCACTCCGTGATCGTATGGAAATTATCAACGTGACCGGCTATACCATTGAAGAAAAGGTTGAGATTGCTAAAAAGCATTTGCTACCCAAACAATTAAAAGAACATGGGCTTTCCAACAAAGATTTAAAAATAGGAAAACCGCAATTAGAGAAGATTGTTGAGGGTTATACCCGAGAATCTGGTGTACGCGGTTTGGAGAAACAGCTAGCGAAGATGGTGCGATATGCTGCAAAATCTATCGCCATTGAGGAAGCTTATAACGTTAAGATAAGTAATGGGGATGTCGAAAAAATACTGGGACCAGCCCGTTTGGAAAGGGATAAGTATGAAAACAATGATGTAGCTGGTGTTGTCACCGGATTGGCATGGACCAGTGTTGGAGGTGATATTCTTTTTATAGAATCCATTTTATCCAAAGGAAAAGGTGCACTTAACATTACGGGGAATCTGGGCAAGGTAATGAAGGAGTCGGCTACCATTGCTATGGAATATATTAAATCCAATGCAGAAACGTTTGGTATTTCACCCGATGTTTTTGAAAAATACAATGTGCATATCCATGTACCTGAAGGGGCAACTCCCAAAGATGGTCCAAGTGCAGGTATTACAATGCTCACTTCTTTGGTTTCCCTATTCACCCAGCGCAAGGTTAAAAAGAGTCTTGCCATGACTGGGGAGATAACCCTACGGGGTAAAGTATTGCCAGTGGGTGGAATTAAAGAAAAGATTTTGGCCGCAAAACGTGCACGCATCAAAGAAATCATTTTGTGTGAGGAAAACCGAAAGGATATTCTTGAAATTAAAGAAGACTACCTAAGAGGACTCACATTCCACTATGTTTCGGATATGAGTGAGGTAATTGACATTGCAGTTACAAAGACAAAAGTGAAGAAAGCTAAGAAACTTTAGGGATACGTTAATCCACTTCTTCTTATTTTTAATGCATGGGAAAAATTACAATTGCCATTGATGGGTATTCTTCGACCGGCAAGAGCACTATTGCTAAAAGACTTGCTACCGCCTTGGGCTATATTTATGTAGATACGGGTGCTATGTATCGTGCTGTAACACTTTTCGCCTTAAACAACAATTATTTGGATTTAGGTATCAAGGATGATATCCCGTCTTTGGTAAAGCAATTGCCAAATATTAAATTAGCGTTTGTTCCCAATGAAACTTTGGGTCTGTCAGAAATGTATTTGAATGGCCAAAATGTGGAAAAAGAAATCAGGACCATGAAGGTTTCTGAGCAGGTGAGTAATATAGCAACAATTGCCGAAGTACGAGGTAAGTTGGTTGAAAGGCAACAACAAATGGGGCAGGAGAAAGGCATTGTAATGGATGGCAGGGATATTGGTACCGTCGTTTTTCCCAATGCCGAACTGAAGATATTTATGACAGCCTCACCAGAAACGCGGGCTACAAGACGTTATAAAGAGTTGTTGGACCGGGGAGAATTGGTATCCTATGAAGAGGTACTTGAAAATGTTCAGAAAAGGGATTTCATAGATTCGACCCGGGAAATATCCCCCCTGCGAAAAGCAAAAGATGCCATTGAATTTGACAATAGCGATATGGGTTTGGAAGAACAGTTTGAGCGTATTTATGCTTTTGCGCTGCGGGTTATTAATGGGCAAAAATGATTGTGGTAAGGTTGGAGGTAAAACATTACTTCCTTTTTTTAACTAATTTTAAAATTAGAAGATAGCCACTACAACCAATAATATATATGGGGACTATTAACTTAGAAAGCATTTGAAGAATTTCTGTTTCTGAGTGCTTAATTTCTGTAATTCCCTCAATCAAATCAAATAGACCATAGGCAAGAAACGCTAAGCCAAAAAGGACCCAAAGTAGCTTACTATAATTGTTGTAGTTATAGTTTTCATCTAGTTGGCCTTTACAATTAAATATGCATTTTGCTCATTAAATTGACCGATATGATTTAATTGATTGCTATTTTAATTCCACAAATACCTAATCTTATTTGATTGAAAACTAAAAGCTGTTTTATTTGTTTATGGAAATTTATTCAAGAGCGGCCGCGATTTTTTTTGATGCATTTATCAGTTTATATAAGAGAAGTAGCAGCATAAAAAATCTATCACCTTCTGTTTTTTTAACATTCTGTGTTACGCATTCTATTTGAAATATAAATCCCTGAAGTAAATAAAAGTCCAAATTGGTAGAATGAACTTCCATTTGTCTTTTTTACCAACTATTCCATTACTTTTTAGTTTATAATAATCTAGTATACTTCTATAAAAATAATAAAGAACTAGTGATACCATAAAAACAACACTAAAATTCAATTGTAATAATAGTATGATAATTAAGAAAGGTAAAAAAGCAGCAATATAATAGTCTAATAGTTTCATATCATTTGATATCTATTGATTTTGGTAGCAGCCATCTCCATCGTATGGATTATAAGCATCTATAGCGCATGCTGCAGTTAATGCGGCTGCTGTTTGTGGTATAAAAGCCGACTGAACTACCGCCCAAACAGAAATCCATCCATGGTTAGAATAAGCATCATCTAAACAAGCAGCTGTATTTTCTCCCCAAGATGCATCGCAATCATAACCATTTTCTTTATTAAGTATATTTTGAGGTTTGACTTTTTCGTTATCCGATGTTAAAGTAATGATCTTTTGGCTTTGAGAATCAAATATTGTTGTGAAAAGAAGGTTGTTGTTGAAGCTGTAATATTCGACTTTTTTAATGCTATTACTTTCATTGATTGTTTTAATTATTACAAATTGATTAAACTCATTTGAATTGTTTAAAAAACTAATGGCATAATTAGTATAATTCACTTCATCTAAGTTTTTTTGATTTACTATAACGGTTTCCGTTCCATTGCTATCATAGGATATGGGATTCTCAAAATCGAAATCAATTGGAACATCGGAGTTTTTACCAAACAGTCCTGTAATTTTAGTGTTTGCATTGATTGAAGTCCAATTGTTTAACTTCTCAAGCGATAATTTTGAAGTTTGCTTAAACTCAATTTGAAGTTTAGAGGAATTTTCAACAATACTTATTTGTTCATCCTCATTACAAGAAATAAAATTTAGAGATAAGATTAAAGCAACTGTAATAGTTGATATATTTTTCATTTTGAAAATAATTTGATGACCGAAGTTGTTGAAATACAGTACAGAAATCCGGATACAATTGACGGATGCTCCTTTTGAAGCAACGAATACCTCATCTTAGTTTGATAAAAACAAAAAGCCGCTTAAAAAAGCGGCTTTGTTACTATATATCCGTTAAATCGAAATCAAGAATTGACAGGGAATCTCGACTACGTTTGATGTAACGACTTTAGATATTTGGAATCACCAAAACCTGATCGGGATAGCTTCCACCCGGGAAATATCCCCCCTGCGAAAAGCAAAAGATGCCATTGAATTTGACAATAGCGATATGGGGCTTGAAGAACAGTTTGAGCGGATTTATGCCTTTGCACAGCGGGTTATAGAGAAACTGGACTGATGGGAATGCTATTTTGATTACGCGTATCGTTTGCGTAAAAAGAATGTAGGCAGTAGAAGGGAATATACTTTCAGGTTTGTACTGAGCCCTATTTGTTGTAAGCTGTGTCGTAGCCAGTTATTTTATCTCATTTTTTTTAAGAAAATTCAACATCAATTTTGCTATTTCCGCTGTTTTCTCTTCAGCGGCAAAATGTCCGGCATCTAGAAGATGTAGCTCCGCATTTGGTAAATCGTTCAAATAGGCCTTGGCTCCGTTAGCATTAAATTTTAAATCTTTTCCACCCCAAACTATGAGCGTTTTAGGTTGGGTTTTCTTGAGCATTTTCTGCCATTTGGGATAACGAATTAAATTGGTATTATAATCTTGAAATAATTGTACTTGAATTCGTCTATCATTGTCTGATGTTAGAAAAGCTAAGTCGTGAACCCAAGCATCAGGACTTTGAATGTTATAATTTGTTGAATCTAAATCAAACAGGTATTGTTTTTTAATAACGGCTTCTCTACTTGTTAAAGAATATAGAAAATTGTGTTTCTCTTGAGAAGTATCCGTTTGCGCAGTTCTGAAAAACTCTTGTCGTTTGGGTGTTAGACCATCAAGATATGCGTTGGCATTTTGGATTACAAGTGCTTTAACCCTTCCAGGTTCATTCATCATCATTCGATATCCAACAGGGGCACCAAAATCTTGCATATACATCACATATTCATCAATATTCAACTTTTCTAAAAGCTTGTTCGTTTTATCGGCAAGAAGGTCAAATGTATAGTTAATAGTATCAGGACTTGGGTGATCACTATACCCCGAACCAAGATTATCTGGTGCAATAATATGATAATGAGTTGCCAACATTGGAATCAAATTCCTGTAAGAATGAGAGGATGAAGGATATCCGTGCAATAATACTATTGTTGGTTTTGAAGGACTACCTGCTTCTCTGAAAAATAATTTGTGTCCGTCAACTATTTCATAACTATACGTCGTTGGTGGAGGTAAAAAATAGGTTTCTTCTTTTTGTTCGATTTTCGTTTGACCACATGCTGTAAATAATAGTAAGATATTTAGAACTAGTATATTTTTTTTCATTGGCTACAACGATAGACTAAAAATTATTTTAACGATTCTATATCGGCTAATAAGTGAAGTTCGGGAATTTTAATGGAAAAATCCAAATAAAGTTACAAAGTGAAGTTTTAGTGAAAAGGGTTTCAAATCTATGTTTATTGTATTAAAAAAGCCGCTCATAAAAGCGGCTTTATAAATGTATGTCAGTCTGGCGAGGTCAAGAATTGATAGGGAATCTCGACTACGTTTGATGTAACGACTTTAGATATTTGGAATCACCAAAACCTGATCGGGATTGCTTACACCTTGGAAATATCCCCCTTACGAAAAGCGAAGGATGCCATTGAATTTGACAATAGCGATTTGGGGCTTGAAGAACAGTTTGAACGAATCTATACCTATGCGCAACAGAATTAAAGCTGAAAAGTCTTATTATTTTCCGCTTAAGATTTCGTTTAGAATTGAACTAGTGGTATTGTCCCTTGTTTTTTAATGGAAGCTTATTGCCATAATATTTCTTCAAAGACGAAAACAACTAAATTGGATGCTCCATGCAAGGCGGAAATGATTAGAAAGGTAGAACTGCCCTTTTGTTCTTTTAAATACAAATAATAGCTGGCATATAATATCCCTGGGAACAAAATAATTAGAACATAAACAGCATTGTAGAAATGTGATGAGGCAAACAAAATGGCTGATATCCAAATAATTACATTGCTATTGAATTTGAAGTTTAATAGGATTTCAATTATAAGAAATTGGAACAAAAAAGTTTCTAGTAGCGGACCTACTATAACAGTAATAACAAACATTTTGTGCCGAGCAAGGTCAGGGTCGAAGACATCAAGTAAAGAAGGATTATACCAATTCACTACGTACGATATCACGAAGGTGTACATAATGTCCACCAAAAACAGCATAAAAAAGATGACTAGCTTGTTTCTTATTTGAAAGAAATCGAAGAGCTTTTTTATCATAAAAGCGTCTGTAAATTATGTTGGTGGCAAAAAGAAAGTGCTTGCCACCAACATTCGGTCGAATACTATTTTAACGGTTTATTGTATACCGCTTTTGACTCCAAAAGTTTTTCTATTTTCAACAATCTTTCCTCAACCGATTTTAGTCTTTCGATTTCCTTTTGTTGTTGTATGGTGTATAAAGTCAATTCCTCAATCTTTTGAAGTAGTTTTGCATCCATTTCTCCCAAAAAGATTCCATTTTCTTTAACTTCTCTTGCTGTTGGAATATCCTTAAGGTGTCCTTTTTCCTTAATATGGTCCTCTACTTCTTGAAGTGTGGGCAATTGATAATCATCAAAAAACACAAAATCGGACCACCCGCCTAGTTTTACCTTTACTTCATTTGATGTTAATTTTCCTCTAATTCCTAAATTTCCATTATTACTATTCAAATACATGGAATAATAGTCAGGGTTACTCGCTGATCTTCCGGTACCCCAATAAAAATTGCCATTATTGTGCATTCCAAACATTAATTCGTCCAAGCCTCCAGGGTGGAAAACAATAGCGCCATGAGAGCCTCCCGTGAATTCTAACTTATTTCCAAATCCATTTACCGATGGAGTTGGGTTATTTCCTTTTAGGGATAAAGAATATGGCGTTAATTGTCCTGTGCTACCATTCAATACCATTGAATAATGGTCTGGCTGATTCGCAGACCTTCCAGTACCCCAATAGAAATTGCCATTATTGTGCATTCCGAACATTAATTCATCCAAACCTCCAGGGTGAAAAACAATAGCGCCGTGAGAGCCTCCCGTGAATTCCAATTTGTTTAGAAATCCATTTACCGACGGCGTTGGGTTATTACCGAATAATTCAACGCTATCAAATTTTTCTTGAGCTTTAATGCTCACGTTCATTCCTATCAAAACAATGACGGCAATTTTAATTTTTGTTTTCATTTTAACGTTTTATGTTGTGTTAAGAGATTTTGCCTAATCGGATGATATAAAATATCGTGAGGTTCCGTTTAGTATAATTTTCCAATAGTGAATCGTTAAAATTCAGTATCACAGATAAGTTAACTTAGGAATTACAGCATGGGAATTCAGATAGAATTGATGGTTAGGTCTTTTGAATTGACAAATGCCCGTGTTATTTGATAACAAACAAAAAGCCGCTCAAAAAAGCGGCTTTATAAATGTATGTCGGTCTGGGCAAGGTCAAGAATTGACAGGGAATCTCGACTACGCTTGATGTAACGACTTTAGATATTTGGAATCACCAAAACCTGATCAGGATGTATCACATCCGGATTGCTCAAAATATTGGTATTGGCGTCAAAAATTTTGTTGTACTTCATAGCATCACCATAGTAGTGTTTTGCTATTTTGCTCAACGATTCTCCACCTTTTACTGTATGTCTGTGGTATACCGAATCATCGGCTACGCCAATATTTGCACTAACATCAGATGGACTTTGGCCTCCAATTTCCTTGATTTTGTCCCAAATGGCATTCTTTTCATAAGGCGTATTTGCAACCCCTTTTATTTTCAGGATTCCTCCTTCTTCAGATACATCGCCATCCTTTATGCCTAATTCTTGTCCTAAATCTAAAACTGCTTGGTATTTTGCTTTTGCACTCATAATTTTCTCAATTGTTTTAATGGTTAATATTAAGAAACAAGATATGTATAAAAGTCACATTACCACTTATATTTTATGCAATTGTTGCTTAAATTAACCAAGCGGTCAATTAGGATTTGTAAAACGAGGAATTAATTGTATTTTTGCACTCCTTTTTAACGAATAACAGGAGAAAAAAGGGTGAAAATTATAATTTAACAACTTCTACAGTAATCGTTTAACTCTTGTAAAATTGTAGAATACAAATGTATATCAGCAAATGGCTGAAGAAAAAAAAGAGGTTGAGGTAGCAGAGACTACCGAAACTGCACAAGTAGCAACCGAAACACTTCAAGAGGTTAGCGAAACAAAGGAAGAAACTCCAAAACAAGACCCCAAAGAATACCTGGAAAATTTTGATTGGGAAAAGTACGAAGAGGGAATTGAGCGTGTGGATGATACCAAGCTTAAGGAATTTGAAGAACTTGTAGAGGAAAATTTTGTGGATACTGCCGATGAAGAGGTGGTTCAGGGAAAGGTAGTTCACATGACAGACCGTGAGGCCATCATTGATATCAATGCAAAGTCTGAAGGTGTAATATCCTTGAACGAGTTTCGTTACAATCCTGACCTTAAGGTTGGTGACAAAGTTGAAGTGCTTATAGATATCCGTGAGGACAAGACCGGTCAATTGGTATTGTCTCATAGAAAGGCAAGAACAATTATGGCTTGGGACAGAGTTAATGCTGCCCACGATAATGAAGAAATTGTTCAAGGTTTTGTAAAATGCAGAACCAAAGGAGGTATGATCGTAGATGTATTTGGTATTGAGGCTTTCTTGCCAGGATCTCAAATCGATGTTAAACCTATCCGTGATTACGATCAGTATGTTGGTAAGACCATGGAATTCAAGGTGGTTAAGATCAATCATGAATTCAAGAACGTAGTTGTTTCGCACAAAGCGTTGATTGAAGCCGATATTGAGGAACAGAAGAAAGAAATCATTGGTCAGCTTGAAAAAGGACAAGTATTGGAAGGTATCGTTAAGAACGTTACTTCTTACGGTGTGTTTATTGACCTTGGTGGCGTTGATGGATTAATCCATATTACGGATCTTTCATGGAGTAGAATCAACCATCCAAATGAGGTTGTTGAGCTAGATCAGAAATTAAATGTGGTAATCCTTGATTTTGATGACAACAAATCAAGAATTCAATTGGGTCTTAAACAATTGGAGAAACATCCATGGGATGCCTTGGGTGATGAAATAAAAATTGGTGATAAAGTGAAAGGTAAAGTTGTAGTTATTGCTGACTACGGTGCCTTTATTGAAGTTGCCGAAGGTGTAGAAGGACTAATTCACGTTTCTGAAATGTCATGGTCTACGCATTTACGTTCCGCTCAGGATTTCGTAAGTGTTGGCGATGAGGTTGAAGCAGTTGTATTGACCTTGGATAGAGAGGATCGTAAGATGTCATTAGGTATCAAACAATCAACTCCAGATCCATGGACGGATATTACTTCTAAATACCCTGTAGGTTCAAGACACAAAGGAATTGTTAGAAACTTCACCAACTTTGGTGTGTTTGTAGAAATGGAAGAAGGAATTGATGGATTAATCTATATTTCTGACCTTTCTTGGACCAAGAAAATTAAGCACCCATCTGAATTTGTAGCCGTTGGCGATACTTTGGAAGTTGAAGTATTGGAATTGGATGTGGAAGGACGCAAATTAAGTCTTGGTCACAAACAAACTACGGAGAACCCTTGGGACAAGTATTCTGCTGAATTTGCAGAAGGAACTATTCACAAAGCAGCAATCGCTGAAATTGTTGATAAAGGAGCCACCGTTAATTTCAATGAGGATATTGTAGGATTTGTTCCTTCAAGACATATGGAGAAAGAAGACGGGAAGAAAGTTAGCAAGGGTGAAGAGGTAGAATTTAAGATCATTGAGTTCAATAAAGATTTTAAACGTGTGGTAGCAAGTCATACAGCAATTTTTAGAGAGCAAGAAGAACGCAATATCAGCACTGCTAAGAGAAAGGCTGCTGCTTCCGCGGACGAGTCTAAGACAACACTTGGAGATGCAAATTCGCAATTACAAGCGTTGAAGGATAAAATGGAAGCTGATTCCAAAAAGTAATCGGACTACATTAAATTAACAAAGGCCCCACTGTTTACAGATGGGGCTTTTTTTATGATAATATCCTTTTTGTAGAATTGTTTACTTTTGCATATAAATGAGTGGGTCGCATAGCAAATGAGTGAAAAAGTACTTCTTACTTCAAAAGAAATCAACATAATACTGCACCGGTTGGCTTGTCAACTTTTAGAAAACCATCTAGACTTCACGAATACAGCACTTATAGGACTCCAACCTAGAGGTATTTTTCTTGCAGAACGATTAACAAAAATCCTGAAAGAAGAGTATAAAGTAAAGAACATAGATCTTGGCTCCTTGGATATAACTTTCTATAGGGATGATTTTAGAAGGGGGGATAAAACCTTGGAAGCCAATACTACCAAGATAGATTTTTTGGTAGAAGATAGAAACGTGGTTTTTATTGATGATGTGCTGTACACCGGAAGAAGTATACGAGCGGCATTAACGGCAATTCAATCCTTTGGGAGACCCTCTGATATTGAATTATTGACCCTAATTGATAGAAGGTTCAGTAGGCATTTACCAATCCAACCAAATTATCGAGGTAGGCAGGTAGATGCCATAAATGAAGAAAAAGTAAAGGTGATGTGGGAAGAAAATGACGGAAAGGATATTGTGTATTTAGTAAGCAAATAAATTAAAATGAGTGAATTAAGTGTAAATCACTTACTAGGAATTAAGTATCTGAACAAAAAGGATATAGATCTCATTTTTGAAACCGCCGACCATTTTAAAGAAGTTATCAATCGTTCCATTAAAAAAGTACCTACGCTTAGAGATATTACAATAGCGAACATCTTCTTTGAAAATAGTACACGTACAAAACTCTCTTTTGAATTAGCTGAGAAACGATTATCTGCGGATGTCATTAATTTCTCTGCTTCGCAATCTTCGGTAAAGAAAGGGGAGACACTTATAGATACGGTAAACAATATTCTTTCCATGAAGGTGGATATGGTGGTGATGCGCCATCCTAACCCTGGAGCAGGAATATTTTTATCGAAACATGTTGATGCATCCATTATAAATGCAGGCGACGGTGCCCATGAGCATCCAACGCAGGCGCTGTTGGATAGCTATTCCATTCGGGAAAAGTTAGGAGATGTTGGAGGTAAAAACGTTGTAATTGTAGGTGATATTTTGCATTCACGGGTAGCCCTGTCCAACATCTTTGCCTTAAAATTGCTAGGAGCAAATGTAAAGGTCTGTGGACCAAAAACATTAATTCCAAAGCATATTGAGTCTTTGGGAGTGCAAGTAGATACTGACTTGCGAAAATCGTTGGAATGGTGCGATGTGGCAAATATGCTCCGTGTACAGAACGAGCGAATGGATATCAGTTATTTCCCTTCAACAAGAGAATATACGCAACAATTTGGTGTGAATAAGAAATTGTTGAACAGCTTAAACAAGCAAATCGTGATTATGCACCCGGGGCCTATCAATAGAGGAGTAGAAATAACAAGTGATGTTGCAGATTCCAATCAATCCATTATATTAGAGCAAGTAGAAAACGGAGTTGCTATCCGTATGGCAGTAATTTATTTGCTGGCTGCAAAAATTAAATAAAATGGTTTTCGATAAAGAAGGAACAACAACAATTGTTTTCCAGGAAAAGATTTCAATCGCCACTTTTCTGGAAAATTTGGGAAAAGCTTACGCTAAACTAAAGCATGACAATATTATTTTAAACCTGTTTTCATTTAGTGAATTGAAATCAGGAGACATTTTAGAGTTTTTGGAAATCTCAAACGCACATAAGAATTCAGGCAAATCCTTTGTCCTGGTAACCAATAAGGTTTCTTTCAATGAGATAACGGATAAAATTAGCGTTGTACCAACCCTCCAGGAAGCCAGAGATCTTATTGAAATGGAAGAGATAGAACGAGATTTGGGAATATAATACTAAGCCAAAGTGTTCTTGGTTTATCTTCGTAATTAACGTATTTACAAATTAATGCTAACATAGGTTGTCCTGTTTACCTTTGCTAAATCCATAATGGTGAGAACAGCGGTTGCAACTATATTCTTGGCAAAATCATAGTCTAAGGTTTCTGGAGTATCACTGTTCTGGTGGTAATGAGGGTTCCGGAAGTTAGCTCCATCTGTAATAAACAATGCTGGGATGTTGGCGGACCAGAATGGTGCATGATCACTTCTTCTGAAATTTGGATCATCATCTGCTATCACCGATGTTATTTTGAGCTCAGGGACATATTTGTTTCCCATAGTATCAAACTTTGTTCGTATTGCATCAAATGCCGGCAGGGCAATATTATAAATAGAGGTGTCTGGAAGCTGAAGATTTTCGCAGATTTCAGATCTGCAAGGATATCCAATCATTTCAAAGTTAATGACCCCTAGAATGTCTTGATTTTTGGCTATTTCGTTTACATACCGCTGACTTCCTATCAAACCTTGTTCTTCTAGGTCGAAACCAACAAAATGAATAGAACTTTCAAATTCATATTGGGAAAGTATACGCATCGCTTCCAATACTCCTGAAGTTCCGGATGCGTTGTCATCCGCTCCAGGTGTATCCCTTACTGAGTCAAAATGTGCGCATATAATATAGCCTCCATTATGGTTATCTTCACCTTTGTGATGTCCAATTACATTGGCTGCGGCCACCGTGTTCCAGCTAAAAGAATGCATGGAACCTTCGAGTCGATACTTTTCAAATTCCTCCATAATATAAGTTCTTGTTTTATTAATTAGCAGCGGCGTGGTATAATGTCTAATGCCATTCATTTGCTGTATATCATGCATAATTCGATCTTTTGAAACAGCCTTGACCACATCCATTTTAAATGCTGTTAAATCCGTTACCCTCAATTGCAGCTCATTATACTCTTCAAGAGTAGAAGATATAATAGTTTTAGCCGTTCCAACGGTTATTGGACCTCCAATATCTCCATTGAATAAATCAGAAATGTTGACATAATCTTCATTTGTTGATTTTCTTCCATACACAGCAATATCAACAGACGTATTATCGTCTACAATATCAAAACTTAGGTTGTGTTCGTTTCCGTTTTCAATTACATCCAAATTTTCAATTTGTGGTAGCCTATTAATCGAAACACTTGTTTTGGGAGAAGTTAATTTATCCGTTGATTCTAATGACCCATCTGGTAGGTTAGAGCCAGAATTAGCTGCCTTGTCAGATGAACAGGAGATGGTTGTCATTAGACCTAGAAAAACAAGTGTCCTAAATAGGCGTATAGCATTTGTAATTTGACCGTTGTTGCCATTTTCTTCAACCCTGATATTCTGGTTGCTGCATGTATTTTTCACGATATCCCTGTTGTTATTTTGTGCGTTCGCCATTGTTATTCATATGTTTTGAATTTTCGCTTGAAATTTTAACGCTGATTTTTCTTGCAGGATATTTTCCATAGCGGATAATGAATGGTTTCATTAGGATTTACCCATTCTCCAAGCCAATCGAACCCAGTTTTCTTGATATTGTAAAAACTTATTTTATAAAACCCTGGACTACCTTGTGGCGAAGGACTATCACGGTAAAAAGTAAGATCCCCTTCTTTATTTTTTGAACCTTCCCAGGTCATCAGAGGATTGTCTGCCCTAGCGGTGGTATAATAATGAACTTGCCATTTACCAGTCTCCGTGTTGAATTGTCTTATACTTCCCGAGTGTGTTCCATCTGTTTTTAAAGTTTCATCCTGTACGGCATTTCCGTTCATAATGTATTTAAAACGCCATTTCATAGGTATGGGCTCTGCCCAAGTTTGATCTGCTTTCCTGATAATTGACATACAATCACATGCACCGATCAACAGGTCAAAATCCCTAATTTGTTTAGGAGCATTAGGATGCGGTAGCCCATATGGATTTTCTATTGAGGATCGGTAAGCATAGGAATCGGTGATTTGACTGTGCAGGACTAAATTGAAAAGCGCAAAAACAAAAAAGATTAATTTACGTAAAGTCATCACTGATTTTTTGATGGTGAATGCGAAGTATTACCTATGGAATACGTTCATTCCTTAGTGCCAAGATATATGCAGTTCTTAAACTTTGGATATAAATTGCAGGGAGTACGGGCAACTATGCAGTAAGACTATCACCTTTAAGAAATGCTTTGATTCTGGGGACACGGCTTTGAGCCATAACAAGACTGCGGCCGTTTTTTAATTTTACCTGAGGTTCATGAGAAAAATCAATGGTGTCAATTTCCAATTTGTTGACAATGGAATTTCGATGTATTCGAATAAAACCCCAATAAGAAAGCTCCTGCTCCATGGATTTCATGGATTTGCGTAGATGGTAAGACCCTTGTTTGGTATGGATTCGTACACAATAATCATCAGATTGTACCCAGATTACCTCGGAGAGCAGTACATTTTTTAATTTCTTTCCAATACGTATTTGAATAAGGGGAGTTGAATCTTCCAACGCTTTTTTACTCAAATCTTGGTATTCCCCCTTTAAGTCGGAGAGCTCTATAATGGTGGCATCCAGTAATTTCATATTGTTAAAAAGAGTAATCAATATGATAAGCCCAAGATAGGCATTTACAAAAAGGGCAGTCTTTTGATAGATGAAAAAGAAAAAGACCTCAGAAAAACCCGAGATACTATTGCCATAGTACCATAAGTGAAATATACTTATAGCCAATAAGGTTAGCAACAGGGTTAGAAATACCATAAAGAAGTAACGCGTAACATGAGCAAGGGTAAAATGGAGTGTTGGGTGTTTTATGATATAAAGCGAAAGAGGAGTAGCTAATATACCCCAGATAAACCAGCGTATAACATGGAATTTAATAAGTCCTATAAGTGATACTTCTTGATCTCCTATGAGGTCAAATCGAGTCATATAGTAATATTGCTGTCCCGCTTCAAATGCTATCAAAAGCGTAAAGTAAACCAGAGCGGCAATGGAAATTTTTAAATTGACTTTCACCTAATGCTGAGTTTAATAGGAATCTCGAAGTTATTGAAACAAAACAAATCTTGACAGTATATGATTGTTTAAACTACTATTAATTAGGTATTTTTAAAAAACTTTTTTGGAACTCCATTTCCAAATTAATGTTCAAATTGAAACCTGATACTATTGAAACTAACGATCCTTGGCTGTTATTCCGCAACCCCCCGAACATTCACAAACCCTACCTCACAAGTTCTTCAAGTGAGGAACCACTTGTTTTTAATTGATTGTGGTGAGGGAACCCAGGTACAACTCAGAAAATGTAAAATAAAATTTTCTAGAATAAAGCATATTTTCATTTCCCACCTGCACGGGGATCATTTTTTTGGATTGCCCGGCTTAATCTCAACATTTAGACTACTAGGAAGGGAAAATGAAATGCATATTTACGGTCCAAAGGGAATAAAGGGAGCAGTTACGTTGCTGTTAAAACTAGGAGATTCATGGACCAACTATCCTTTGATTTTTCATGAACTGAATTCCAAAGAATCGGAGCTTATTTTTGAAGACGAACAGGTTAGTGTACGTACAATTCCTTTAGATCATAGGGTTTATACCAATGGTTTTTTATTTAAGGAAAAGTCGCTTTCTAGAACATTGGATGTTGATGCCGTTGAGAAACTTAAAATTGACAGAAGTCAATATCATAAAATCAAGAATGGGGCAGACGGTATTTCTGAAAATGGAAAGGTAATTTCTAATGAAGCGTTAACTCTAGACCCTCCAGAACCTAAAAGCTATGCTTTTTGTAGTGATACGGCTTATAAAGAAGCTATCTTACCCCTTATTAAAAATGTAAGCACATTATATCATGAGTCTACTTTTTTGGAAAAAGATTCCGGTCTTTGCCAAAAAACAAAACACGCTACGGCCAAACAAGCAGCTCAGATTGCCTTGAAGGCCAGTGCAGGGAACCTCATTTTAGGACATTACTCTACGAGATATAAGTCCATTGACCTGTTTAAAGAGGAAGCATTACAAGTATTTCCTTATGTAGAATTGGCGGATGATGGTAAATCCTTTGATATTTAGCTTTTAAGTTATTGAAACAAAGAGCAGCAACCTTTTTTAATCTCCTTTCTTTTGTTGAAATTTGTGTATTCTTATTTGTCGATTATGCAAAAAGACTTAAGTAACTACCGAAAATCTTACGAAAAGAGTGAATTGATGGAAAATTCCATTAAGGAAAACCCTTTGGAACAATTTCAAAAGTGGTTCTATGAAGTAGAAGCTACAGATGGATTGGAGGAGCCCAATGCAATGACGGTATCAACGTTTGGATTGGATGGATACCCTAAAAGCAGGATAATCCTTATGAAACGATATACCCACGAAGGGTTTGTATTTTATTCAAACTACCAAAGTGAAAAAGGAAAAGCTATAGAAGAAAATCCATCCGTATGCCTTTCTTTTTTTTGGCCCAACCTGGAACGTCAGGTTATAATCAAGGGGAATGCGGAGAAATTAGCTGAAAATTTGTCCGATGGTTATTTTGAATCCAGACCTGTAGGTAGTCAATTAGGAGCAATAGTATCCAACCAAAGTGAGGTGGTCGATTCCAGAGAGCGGTTGGAGACCAAGCTGATGGAATATAGGAAAAAGTACGAAGGGAAAGAAATTGAAAGGCCCAAACACTGGGGAGGATATTTGGTAAGGCCAATTTCGATGGAATTCTGGCAAGGACGTCCAAACCGACTTCACGATAGGATTCGATACACTTTGCAGGAGGATTTTGATTGGAAAATAGAACGTTTACAACCTTAGAAATAGTGTTGAATGGCTTTTAATGGATTGGGGAACGAATAAGTAAGCTAAAAAATG
>JBDWSS010000023.1:0-61229 GCA_039985375.1 Flavobacteriaceae bacterium | reverse complement strand
GGATAAAACCATTTTAGGAGATCCTTATCCAGACTTGATTTACAGTTTCACAAACGAATTTAAAATTGGCGCCTTCGATTTTTCTTTTATGGTACAAGGCCAGTTAGGTGGTCAAGTAAATAATATTGGTGATGAGTATTTCTTTAACTGGTTTGGGAATACGACTAGAGCAACAGGTGCTGAAGAAGCAGTTGCTGTTGGTCTTGTCCCCGATGTGTCCTTCATTCAAAGAAAGGTTGTGACCAGTGAGGTAATAGCAAGCTCGGACTATTTTTCTTTGCGTAACGTAAATGTAGGGTATAACTTTTCAAAAGACATAGTGTCCCGAATCGGATTGAATGGAGTTAGGCTTTATGTTACAGGTCAGAATTTGCTTTATATTACTGCAGATGATTATCACGGTTTTAATCCAGAGCATGATGATAATGGTAATATAAGGGCTTTTGGATCGCAAAGAGGGGGTACGCCAATATTTAGAACGGTAACACTTGGTTTGAACATTGACTTTTAATTTTAGTAAAGAAAATTTATTATGAAAAATATAAAATATCTAATTTTTGCTTTCACAGGGTCTTTTTTTCTTTCCTGTGATACGGATGAGTTTTTAAATCCAGTACCAGACTCTGTAGTTACTGTAGATTCCTTCTTTCAAACGGATGCGGACGTATTTTCCGGACTTATGGGAGTTTATGATGCCATTCAAGGGGTAAATGATGCTACAAACTCCAATGAAGCACTGACAAATAGGGGAGTGCAATTTGAACACCTTTTAACAGAACATAGAACGGATAATACAAGAAATGCTACTACGGAGGGCTCAAAGGCCGATTTCCATAGGTATCTTGTTAATGCTAACAATGTGGAGGTTGAGGATTACTATGCTTCTATGTATGAGGTTATTTTTAGAGCAAACAATATTTTAAACTTTATAGATCTTGCAGATGCTTCCAATCAGGCCAAGTATTCTGCTGAAGCCAAATTTTTAAGAGCTTACGCTTACTTTAAATTGGTTCGATTGTACAGCGATGTACCTTTGGTGACCGAAGTAGTATCCCCGGATGATATGGAGACACCTTTTATTAGAACACCAGAATCCGAGATTTATACTCAAATCATAGCAGATTTACAAGAGGCAATAAGTGTTTTGGATAATTCAAGTGTAATAAGAGCATCCAAGGCAGCTGCCCAAGGTATTTTGGCAAAGGTATATCTTACTCAGGAAAGCCCCAACTATACTGGTGCGCAACAGTTATGTGAAGCCATAATTAATAGTGGGATTTTCTCTTTGGAGCCTGATTTTTACGATGTGTTTTATACAGGATTTGATAGTGATCCTGCTGAAGTTAATGCAGCAGGTACCAGTGAAGTAATATTTGCAATTCAATACCTATCTGGTAACCAATTGGAAAGCCAAAGCTTTTCGGCTGAATTTACTTCATCTACTCGTGCTGGTTCAGAAGATGGCCAGAATATTGTGAATGACAACCTCATTGCTGATTTTGCCCTGGCCGGCGGAGATAGAACGGCTCTCTCATATACTACATTTGGGCTTTCAAATGAGGTTATCAAGTTTTTGCCAGAAGGATCGGATATAACCACAACGCCTCCAACGTATGGTGTGGGACAAGATGCAGGTAACGATTACATTGCTTTACGTTATGCAGATGTTCTTTTACTGCATGTTGAGGCTATTATGGCAGGTGGAGCATCTACAAATAATGCTGCTGCCTTGAGTTCATTCCAAGCAGTTAGGAATAGGGCAGGTTTAACAGATATTGTTACTAATATTACGGAAGACGATCTTTTACTGGAAAGAAGAGTGGAATTGGCTTTTGAAAACCAACGTTGGTTCGATTTACTCAGATTTGGCGTGGCAGAAGCGGTATTAAGCGCTCACGCTATAGAAATGGATTATGCCTTTGACGCCAGACGATTATTATTGCCAATACCCGCTAGCGAAATTAACCTTAGTGGGGGGCTTCTAACACAAAACCCAGGATATTAACATTCAAAATATAAACTATGAAAAATAAAGTAAAATTTTTCCATAAAATAACATTGGTGCTCGCGACAGGTATTTTTGCTGTTGGTTGTGTAGGTACTGATCTTTTCAGAGATGATTTACCGGATGCAAATTCTAAAGTGGATACGGTATTCCCGGAAGCAAATTTTGACTATACCGCTGATCAGGATTTATTTACAATTATATATTTCACGGATCTTTCTACTGAAGCGAATATCTATTTATGGGATTTCGGAGGTGGAGTTACCTCAGATAAACGAGATCCTCAGCATACTTTTGACCGCGAAGGGACTTATCCTGTTACCTTAACGGCATCTGATGCCAATGGTGAATCATCTACAATTACCTTAGATGTTGAAGTTGTCGATGAATTAGTGGCTGCTTTTGATTGTCCAGATTTTTTATGCGACCCAAGAACACCTTGGGGTGGGGGTAGAGGTACAAGTACGTTTTCTGGTAGTTCTGATCCAGCACCACCAGAAGGCAATGGAGGCGCTAAAATTAGCAGTTCTTCCCAATTTCTTGACCAAACTATTCGTGTGGTGGCTGATGCCCAGTATGAGATAAAGTTTTGGTATGTAAGTAAAACTACAGGTAGTTCTGCTGGACAGCTCTTAATAGAGGATGGAGATACCGGTGATGATTTCTTGAGTCAAGATGTACCACTAACTAGCCAAGCAAGCGCATATGTTGAGTATTCGGTTAGATTTGCGACAGGTGAAAATACGGAGAATATGCGATTCAATATCGAATACGACGGTACTGAATGTAGGTATTCTAAAATTAGTATAGATAGGATAGATTAAGTTATATAATATCTATAGTAATATGTCTCTGCTTTACCAAGTACAGCTAAACTTTAGCAGAGATAAACAAACAAACAAATAAATAAAATTATGAATTTATTAAAAAAAGGAATAGGAGTTCTCTTGGTAATTGGGCTTATAATATCATGTGATGAAGAGGACGAGTTTACACCAGTAGCTCCAGAGGCTTCTTCAGGACCAGATAGTTCTACAACCGCTGTGTTTTCAAGTTTTTCTGCGGAAGCAAGTGGCGATGGTACAATGATAACTGTATCACCTCTAACGGTTGGTGTTGATACCTATGTTGTGGATTTTGGTGACGGAAGTAGTCCAGTTACCAACGCACAAGGAGAGAGTACAACCCATGATTATTCAAACGTGGAAGCAACGGCAGATTATACCATAACTGTTACTACCAAAGCAGATGGTTATGCAGATATTGTTAAAACTCAGGATATAACTGTAGATCATACGGTAGAATCCATAGAAACGGCCGCAGATTCACCAACAGCTAAGCAGTATAATATTTTTAATATTTATACCGATTCAAGTTTTCCCATTGGTTCAGATGGATCAGGCGGTAAAGAGGTAACACAAGATTCTGGAAATACCTTGCTTGAATTTTCTAGACTTCATAGTGAAATAGGGGTTGTAGATTTGAGTGATGAGGTGATTGTTTCTGATGCATTCACTAGTGATATTGGAGTCGAGGAAATCCATTTTGATATATATTCCAATTTTGCTGAAGGAATTGATAAATTGAAAATAACTTTAGTAGATAGTACTAATTTGGTTAGCCATGTTATCGATGATTTAGATTTAACAAATGGTCAATGGACTAGCATTGATTTAAATCTTACTACTGATTTTTCTTCAGCCGTTACACAGTTTAAAACAATACTTTTCGAAGTAGGTACAGGCGGTACGGCAAATGATCACGCAACTATAACGGTTGACAATATTTATATGCCTAGAACGACTGGTGCTACCATTATAAATGGTGATTTTGAAGATGGTCAGGATTTCTGGAAATGGGCAACATTTACAGATGGGGAAACCAATCCTTTCGGCTCTAGTTCAGATGGCTCAGATTTCGATATTGACGGAAACGATACGGGGGATAAAACAAGGGGGGCAAAATGGTCTTCAAGCCAGTCTGGAGGGGAATTTAGAACTTCTAGCTCGAGATACGCCTATCAAGAACTTGTTTTAGTTCCAGGGGCTAATTATGTCTTAGAGTATCAATATGCTATTAAAGATGACAGCGGAACTGACCCAATAGGAGGAAGAAACGTAGTAGGTTTAATTGTTGGTGAACATTATGACGATGGGGCAGATGCCGTGGATAATATAGGAGATAATATAGGATTCCATGAAGGGTTTATAGCTGAAGGGAAATTCTCAGATACTACAAATGATTTTGGAACATTGGTTCAAATACCATTTACTGCTCCCGCTAGTGGTGAGGTTGCCGTAATGTTTTATGCAGTAACACCGGTAGATGCGTTTATAGACAATGTAAAGGTGATTGCCCAATAATTCAATTTCAATGAATTATTTCCGAAAAGAAATAACATTAAGTATTGTAATAATATTTCTATCTGTTAACGCTACTTCTCAAAAAAAGAAAAGTAGCGTTGCAGAATCGGATGTAAAAGTTGAAAAGAAAAAAAGAAAGAAGTTAAGGCTTCCTGACATTGATTTATCTCATTGGAAAGTGACCATTCCAGAAGGAAAAGGAAAAGGAGGAGCAATGAGTGTGGAACCACCAGAGATTTTGGATTACGCAGCGAATGAAACCTTAAAACCATTTATGTATAACGATTCAGTTTCGGGAGCATTGGTTTTTCATGCCTACCCAAGTGAGGCAACAACTGCGAATACCAAATACTCCAGATCAGAACTCAGGGAACAAATGGTTCCGGGGGACAATAATACCAACTGGACTTTTGCCCAAGGAGGTATTTTGAGGGCCAAAATGGCCATGGGTGAAGTGTCGCGCGACAAGGATGGAAAATACCATAAGACCATCATTTTGCAGATTCATGGTCGTTTGACAGATGAACAAAAGAATTTAATTGGACAAAAGGACAACAATGCCCCGCCAATTTTAAAAATCTACTGGCAAAATGGCAAAATTAGAGTAAAGACCAAGGTGCTTAAACATACCGGGGTTTCGGCCAAGAGAATTTTGTACAAAGAAGCTTGGACCGATGATAAGGGACATACTTTTGAAGAAGAAGTTGGGTTTAGAAAATTTTATATAGAAGTCAAGGTTACCGATGGCAAAATGGTAGTGTCTTTGAATAAAAATGAATTTGCTGTTTATGATGATGCAAACATCAAAAGATGGGGCGTGTTTGAAAATTACTTCAAAGCAGGTAACTATTTTCAGACAAGGGATGAAGGGGCATTTGCCAAGGTGAAAATTTATGAATTACAGGTTGAACATTAATAGTATTTTTTTGAGTTAGTTTGGTTAAAATGGGGACTATTGTTCATATAAACGTGGTCAATAGTCCTCTAACAACTAAATATGCAGAATAAAAAAGTACAATGAGTGAATTGTTAGTGTAATTTGTTAATTTTAATATACCAATCTGGTTAACCAATTTAAACGTAAAAGATTTTATGCGAGTTGAGATACTGACTAAAAGTGAAAATGAAGATGTTCAGAAAAATATAATTTCTAAAATTAGAGACTTAATTAACTATAAGAATTTAGAGCCTGATGACAAATTACCTTCCGAACGAATGCTGTCTGAAAAATTTGGGGTTAGTAGAAATAATGTCCGCGAAGCCATACAGAAATTGGAGTTTTTTGGCATACTAAATTCAAGACCTCAAAGCGGAACCTTTATAGCCAATATTGGTGCGATAGCAATGAATGGGATGTTCGATGACATCCTACGATTAGAGGATCCAGACTTTAAATCATTGGTTGAAACCAGGATTTTATTGGAATTAAAAACGGTTAAGCTTGCATCCTTAAGAAGAACAGAAGAAGATTTAAAAGAATTAAGAGGAGCACTCGATGCCTACAATGAAAAAGTTTTGGCCGGTAAAGATGCTGTTGAAGAAGACTTATTGTTTCATTTAGCTATTGCCAAGGCGAGCAAAAATAGCAGCATGAATACGTTTATGTTGATCATTACCCCGGAGATAATTACAAATTTTGAAAAATACCATGTTTGTGATGCAAATCAATCTTTTTTAGGAATTCAAGAGCATGAAGATATTTATGAAGCCATTAAAAATAAGGACCCACGATCGGCCAAGGAAAAGATGAAAATTCATTTTAAAACGTTGTATCAGTATTGTTACAATTCAACCGATAAGAAAGAAAATAAACAATAAAACGCAGAGCTTTGCTTTGTTTTTAGTTTTCAAATAAAATGCTAAGTAAAGCCGAAAGGAAATAAAGACTCCAAAAAATTTACTGGTAAAGATTGTCCTTTAATGGGCAATGGGATGAGGTGAGGCAATAGGTTCACCAGAAGGTTTTATGTTTTAATATGGAGTTTTGACAGAAATTATAATAAGATGATGAAAATAAAGGGTTTAAGGTGGTGGATTATAATGCTGATTTTTTTGGCAACCGTTATCAATTACATAGATAGAACGGCTTTTGCACTATTATGGCCAGAGATGGGCAAGGACTTGGGTATGGACAACTCGGACTATGCTTTTATGCTTAACCTGTTTATGGGAGCATATGCAATTGGTAAGTTTGCTTCCGGAAAACTATATGATGAAATAGGTACTAGATTGGGCTTTACAGTTTCCATTGTTGTTTGGTCTGTTGCATGCGTTTTTCACGCGTTTGCAAGAGGTCTTGGGTCACTTTCTTTATTTAGGGTGTTACTCGGACTTGGAGAGGCTGGGAATTGGCCTGGTGCGGTGAAGAGTAACGGAGAATGGTTTCCAGTTAAAGAACGGGCCACGGCACAAGGTATTTTTAATTCTGGAGCCTCAATAGGAAATGTTATTGCTCCTTTCATTATCATCTTTTTGTATACCGGATATGGATGGAAAATGACCTATGTTATTTTAGGGGTTGTCGGTTTACTATGGGTTATTCCATGGCTTTTTATAAACAAGGCTAAACCTGAGAACCATAAGTGGATAACCGATGCCGAAAAAGAACTTATCCTTAAAGATAGAATTGAGAAAGTAAAAGAGAACGACGATAAAAAACAAAAAGGCTTAAGTGTTCCGCAAATTCTTGGCCATAAAGAATCTTGGGGGGTTTTGTCCTGTAGATTTTTTATTGAACCCATTTGGTGGTTTTTTGTTGGTTGGATGCCCATTTATTTGGCTGATAGGTTTGGCCTAAATATAAAAGAAACCCAAACCATATGGATTTCTTATTTAATGGCGGCAGCCGGTAGTATAATTGGCGGAATGTTTACAGGAGCATTGATGAAAAAACTTTCTGTGGATGCATCTAGGAAAATTACCATAGCCATTGGAGGATTATTGATTTTGATTGCCTTTGTCTGCATAATAACTTATGTAAAAGAAGATAATTTCATGACATTTATATACCTGGCAGGATTGGCACTGTTTGGATTTCAATTTGCTATTGGTAATATTCAAACCATTTCAAGTGATCTCTTCAGAGGTCCTTCTGTTGGTACCCTTGCCGGTTTGGCAGGAACGGTAGCAGCAGTGTCACCAATGATAATGAATTGGTTCGTTGGTCAAATCACAACAAATTCATATACACCTGCATTTATAGCGATATGCGTATCGGTTGTATTGGGTGTTTTATCAATCTTTCTTTTTATAAAGAATATAGGTCCAGTAAGAAAAAAAATAATTTAAACATAGAATAAATAGTACAACTAATGAATTTAAACGGAAAAATAGCTTTGATTACAGGAGCAACAGGTGGTATTGGCTTTCAAGTGGCTAAAAGACTTGGAAAAGATGGATATACTGTAATCTTAAACGGAATAGAGGATGAAGAAGGAGCTAAGAGAGTCGAAGAATTAGCCTCCGAAGGAATTACCTCGGAATACTACGGTTTCGATGTTACCAAAGAGGAAGCGGTAACTTCAAATATCAAAAAGATTGGAGAGAAGTACGGTAAAATAGATGTACTTGTAAACAACGCCGGTGGACTAGGTGGAAGGTCAAGATTTGAGGATATGACAACCGAGTTTTACAGATTCGTTATGGCCTTAAACCTTGATTCTACATTTTTTGCTTCAAGAGCGGCCATCCCTTTCCTCAAAAAAGGAGAGAATGCTTCCATAATCAACTATACATCAATTGCTGGTTGGAATGCTGGTGGTCCTGGTGCTGGGATCTATGGAACATCTAAAGCTGGAGTTCATGCAATTACAAGGGCACTTGCAAAAGATCTTGCAGAATACGGAATTCGTGTAAATGCTGTTTCTCCTGGAACAATAGATACTCCCTTTCATGCACAAATTAAATCCACAAAACCAGAAGTTTTTCAATCTTGGAAGAACAATATCCTGTTAGGAAGATTGGGACAGCCGGAAGATGTAGCTTCTGTAATTTCATTTTTGGTAAGTGATGATGCTGCTTTTATGACTGCTGAAACTATTCAAGTAGGTGGTGGACAAGGGTTAGGAATATAGTGTTAAAGGTTAGATGCTAAGATTAGAAGGAAAAGTTGCAGTGGTTACTGGAGGTGCTCGAGATATAGGGCGATCCATATCAGTAAAACTTGCAAAAGAAGGCGCCAAAGTAGTTGTAAACTATTACAATTCTGAATCTGGAGCCAATGAAACGGTTGATGAGATAAAAACTGCCGGAGGTGAAGCTATTGCTATTAAAGCTGATGTATCAAAATTGAGTGATATTGAAAACTTAAAGGTAAGAACAGTTGAATCTTTTGGAAATAAAGTGGATATTTTGGTGAGTAATGCCGGAGGGCTATTTGCTCGTAAAACATTACAGGAGTTTGATGAGGCATTTTATGACCTGATTATGAACGTTAACTTTAAATCTACTGTTTTCGTTATGAAAGCTTTTGAGCCTTTAATGGGTGAAGGAGCCTCTATCGTAAACCTTTCTTCTCAGGCAGCTAGAGATGGCGGAGGCGGAGGGTCTTCATTATATAGTTCTTCCAAAGGTGCTGTAACTACATTTACCAGAGCAATGGCCAAGGAACTTGGGCCTAAGGGAATTCGAGTAAATGCGGTTTGCCCAGGTTTAATTGGGACAAAGTTCCATGATGATTTCACTAAAAGTGAGGTTAGAACAAAAGTGGCAGGTTCAACGCCATTGAGAAGGGAAGGAGCAGCATATGAAGTAGCAGATTTGGTAGCTTATTTGGCAGGTGATGAATCGTCTTTTATTACAGGAGCCAATTACGATATTAATGGAGGTTTGGCTTTTAGTTAAGAACCTAAATAGTACTGAATAGAACAAAAAGCCTCTTTATTTTATAAAGGGGCTTTAGTTTTTCTCTTAGGTTTAATTCATATTCCTATTGGATGAATCACGAACAATCAACTGGGCTTCGAGAATTTTTTTGTTCAAAGTCTGTGTTGTCATAGGATTCTTTGTACGTTCTAAAAAAGTTTTTGCAGCCAATTTACCAATCTCCGAACTATGTTGTTCCATACTGGTGATGGACGGTGAGATTAGGGAAGTAAATGGTTCATTTCCAAAACCTACCAACGCTATGTCGTTGGGCACCTCAATTTGGTTTTCCTTCAAAACTTGCAATGCCCCCAGAGCTGCATAATCACCAGCAATGTAAACCGCATCAGGTCTCTTGTCCAAGGCCAACAACTGGTTCATTTTGGCCCTTCCATCTTCCTTGGTAAGACTACTTTCAACTAATAGATTGCCCTCTAAAGGTAGCCCGTGTTTTTTAATGGCATCAATATACCCGCGAATCCTATTGTTAAAAATCCTGGTGTGTTTATATCCCCCTATATGGGCAATTCTTTTACAGCCTTGGTTCATAAGATGTTCAACGATTATCTGACTGCTTGAATAATCATCAATACCTATATAATCAACGTTTAGGTCGTTCTCACCCCGATCAAATAAAATTAAAGGAATTCCTTTGAATTTTATCTTCTCATAATATTCCAAACTTACAGTTTCATTGGCCATCGACGCGATAATACCATCAACTTGGGTGAACAACAACGTATCAATATTGGCACATTCCTTTTCAAAAGATTCATTGGATTGTGTCATTATAATGTTGTACCCCTCTTTGTTTAAAACCTCTTCCATATTTTGAATAACAGAAGAAAAGAAGTTACTGTTGGTTCTTGGTACAATTACACCGACCAAGTTGCTCTTACCTCGACGCAGTGCACTTGCCAAATGGTTGGGCTGATAATTTAGTTCTTTGGCTATCTTTCGTACCGCTTCCTTCGTTTTGGAACTAATTCGCGGATCATCATGAAGCGCTTTGGAAACTGCAGCCGCTGATATTTCCAAGAAATCGGCAATGTCTTTTATAGTAGTTCTTTTTTTATTTGCCAAATTTCTATATATTTGCTTAAACGTTTAAGCAAATATATTGTTTTTTAACAACAACGGTCAAAATCAATGCATTTTGATTTGTTTTTGATAACAAGTTAAACGTTTAAGCAGTGATAAACAATAGTAAATAATACAATTTTAGATGAAAAAAGTAGTGACCTTCGGTGAGATAATGTTACGCTTGGCACCTCAAGGATTTTTGAGATTTTCGCAAGCATCCAGTTTTGACGTGGTATATGGAGGAGGAGAGTCCAATGTGGCAGTTTCTTTGGCCAATTATGGAGTTCCAGTTGATTTTGTTACGCGGTTGCCCAAGAATGATATTGGGGAATGCGCAATGATGGAGATGCGCAAAAGAGGCGTGGGAGTTGACAAAATCGTTTATGGCGGTGACCGTTTAGGAATTTATTTCCTTGAAACTGGTGCAGTAAGTCGTGGAAGTAAAGTGGTTTATGACCGTGCTCATTCAGCAATTTCGGAAATTGAAAAAGGAATGATTGATTGGAAATCGGTTTTTGAAGGAGTAGAATGGTTTCACTGGACCGGTATTACTCCAGCGATATCCCAAGGTGCTGCGGATGAATGTTTGGAAGCTGTAAAAGTTGCTAGTGAAATGGGAGTTACTATTTCTACAGACCTTAATTACAGGGCCAAACTTTGGAATTATGGAGGAGATCGTGAAGCAATTATGACCGAATTAACCTCATATTGTGATATTATATTGGGTAATGAAGAAGATGCAGAAAAGCATTTTGGAATTAAACCAGAAGGGTTGGATATTACAACCCAAGGAGAACATGTAAAGGCAGAAGCATTTTTATCGGTTTGTAAGCAGATGATGAAAAAATTTCCTCGAGCCAAAAAAGTGATAACAACTTTAAGAGGTTCTATTTCTGCTTCCCATAATACATGGGCAGGGGTTTTGTATGATGGTGAAACTATGTTCAAATCAGCCGAATACCAGATTACCGATATAGTTGATCGTGTTGGAGGAGGAGATTCTTTTATGGGAGGATTAATCTATGGATTGCTAAAATATCCAGAAGATGACCAAAATGCATTGAATTTTGCTGTTGCGGCATCTTGTCTAAAGCATACGATAAAAGGTGATGCCAATTTAGCAACGGTATCAGAAGTAGAAAAATTAATGGGTGGAGATGCTTCCGGAAGGGTAGCTAGATAATTTTTATGGCACAATATTCAAGAATAGAAGTAGTAAAAGTGATGCAAGAGACCGGGATGGTTCCTTTGTTTTATCACTCGGACATAGCATTGGGAAAAAAAGTACTAAAAGCCTGTTATGATGGTGGTGCACGTTTAATGGAGTTTACGGCCAGAGGCGATTTTGCTTTTGAAGTATTCTCCGAGTTAAACAAGTTTGCCATAAAAGAACTCCCCGGAATGATTATGGGAGTAGGCTCGATTACCGATGCAGGCGCAGCTTCCATGTTTATGCAAATGGGAGCCAATTTTATAGTTACCCCTTCCCTTAGGGAAGATATTGCAATTGCTTGTAATCGCAGAAAAGTATTATGGTCTCCAGGTTGTGGATCACTTACAGAAATTAACAAAGCCGAGGAGCTTGGTTGTGAAGTTGTAAAACTATTTCCAGGCTCAACATATGGCCCTGGTTTTGTAAAGGCCATTAGAGGGCCTCAGCCATGGACAAGTGTTATGCCAACCGGAGGTGTAAGCACTGAGGAAAGCAACTTAAAGGGATGGTTCGATGCAGGTGTAACCTGCGTTGGAATGGGTTCAAAGTTGATCTCTAAGACAATCTTGGAAAAGAAAGATTATAAAGGTCTTGAGGCCCTGGTAAAAAGTACTTTGGAAACAATACAAAAGCTAAGGGCTTAATTGTTTTTTGATTATTTTTTCACCTATGATATAACATTTACTTATTTAATTAAATTATGGAGGTGAAAAAATCACTATTAAAAAAAATACTTGGTCTAATATTAGGTTTTGGACCAGGTATTTTTGCCATTGGATATACCATCGGCACCGGAAGCGTAACATCAATGATTGTTGCAGGAAGCACCTATGGCATGCAATTGCTATGGGTACTTTTGTTAAGCTGTATTTTTTCCGGGGTTTTAATGTACGTTTATGGGAACTATGCCCTAATTTCTGGAGATACAGCGCTCTACGGTTTTAAAAAACACATTAAGGGAGGGAAACTCATCGCTATTCTAATAATAGTTGGGATATCATTTGGACAATGGAACTCGCTGATGGGAATTTTGGGGATTTCCGCCAATATTATATTTGAAATATTTGCTATCTATTTTCCCGGTTTACGAGGGGCCGAGTATGAAATGGTTTTGATAATTGCCATTGTAGTAATTGCCATAATGTATGGTTTATTGCTCATTGGTAAGTATACTTTTTTTGAAAAGATTCTGGTGATTTTTGTTTCCATAATGGGATTGTCCTTTTTAATATCCCTTTTTATGGTATATCCATTGCCCATTGAGGTTGCAAAAGGATTGATTCCATCAATACCAGAAGTAAAAGGCGGTAAAATGCTGGTGGCCGCTTTTGTGGGTACCACCATGGCCGCAGCTACATTTCTTTCAAGACCTTTATTTGTTCAAGGAAAAGGTTGGACCAAAGCCAACCTTGGACAACAAAAAAAGGATGCAATTTTAGCGGCAATTTTGGTTTTCACCATTAGTGCTTCCATTATGGCAGTGGCGTGTGGTGCATTATTCCACCAAGGTAAGCCGGTTACCCATGTCTTGGATATGGTTTCAACTTTAGAACCAGTTGCGGGTAAATTTGCCTTGACACTATTTTTCTTTGGAACCCTAAGTGCTGGATTATCTTCAATTTTTCCATGTTTATTGATTGCTCCCATATTGGTAGCGGATTATCAATCCGGAAAATTGGATACGAATTCCCGTCAATTCAAGATAATTACGGCAATTGCGTGCGTATTTGCTTTAATTGTTCCAATCTTTGGAGCCAATCCAATAGAAATGCAAATTCTGTCCCAGGTATTTAATGTCTTTGTATTGCCTTTGGTCATTATCGGGATTATGCTCCTTATCAACAATAAGAAAATTATGGGTCAACATAAGGCGAGCATCTGGATAAATATTGTGTTGATACTTTCCCTATTGTTTGCTTGTATTATTTCATACAACGGGATAACGGCACTGGCCAACTACTTTTAGGGCCAATGACTTTTATGTTTAAAAGTTTATCAAAAACATAATTTCATAGAATAATACTTTTAATAATTAATCTATTGTCCGTCATATTATGATTAGTGGAAAGAATAGTATTGGGTACAATTTTTCAGCCATGGGAACCCATGTTTTTTATGCAAAAAATCCTTCTTCTGGCGAGCAATTGAAAACGAAATACCATGAAGCTACCGTTTCAGAAGTAAATGAAGCCATTGTACTTGCTGAAAAGGCGTTTGTTCAATATCGTGAGAAAACCGGGTTGGAAAAAGCATCGTTTTTGGATACTATTGCTGACGAATTAGTCAAAATTGAAAAAGATTTAGTCGATATATGTAAACAAGAGACAGGATTGCCCGAAGGTAGACTGAAAGGTGAGCTTGGACGCACAACGAATCAGTTAAGATTATTTGCCTCCCTTTTAAAAGAGGGTTCTTGGGTTGATGCCAGAATAGACTTTGCGGACCCCAATAGAACACCGTTTCCAAAACCGGATACCAGACAAATGCAGATTGCTTTGGGGCCTGTGGGCATCTTTGGGGCCAGTAATTTCCCGCTTGCTTTTTCTGTGGCCGGTGGTGATACTGCATCCGCGTTGGCAGCCGGTTGTACCGTGGTGGTAAAAGCACACCCATTGCATCCGGGAACTTCTGAGCTCGTGGGTAGCATTATCTTAAAGGCGGCAAAAAAATGCAATATGCCAGATGGTGTGTTTTCTTTGGTTCAAGGAATCTCCAATGCGGTTGGGCTTGCCATTGTTCGGAATCCGTTAATAAAGGCTATTGGTTTTACGGGCTCTTTTAGAGGGGGAAAAGCCCTGTTTGATGAAGCTGCAAAACGAGAAGAACCCATTCCCGTGTACGCAGAAATGGGAAGTGTAAACCCTGTTTTTATACTTCCAAAGGCTATGGAAAAAAGTCATCAGATGCTCGCAGATGGTTTGTCAAACTCGGTTCAATTGGGTGTTGGGCAATTTTGCACCAATCCGGGGATTGCAATTCTTCCAAAAATTAAAGAGAGTGCTATTTTTGAAAGTGAACTAAAGAATCGTATTGCGGATTCGGTTTCGGCAACCATGTTATCAGATTCAATCCATAAAGGATTTAGTTCTGGGCTTGAAAACTTGAAGGCAAAAAAAGAGGTTGAATCTATTTCAAAAGGAAAGCAAGCTGCGGGTTATGCTCAGGGGGTAGCGGAAGTACTTTCGGTATCTGCCCATAATTTTATGAACGACCAGCAACTTGAAGAGGAAGTTTTTGGTCCTTCAACAGTTTTGGTGAGAACTCAGGATAAAACAGACATCATACATATTGCCAAGAATTTAAGAGGGCATCTTACCGCAACCGTCCACGGCACTCAGGAGGATCTTCATGAATATTCCGATTTGTTAAAAGTGTTGGAACGTAAGGTTGGTAGGTTGTTGATCAACGGATTTCCCACAGGAGTGGAAGTGTGTCACAGTATGGTTCATGGGGGACCTTTTCCAGCAACTACCGACTCAAGAATGACTTCTGTAGGAACCGCTTCAATAACAAGGTTTACAAGGCCCATATGTTTTCAGGGTTTTTCAGAGTCTTTACTTCCTGATGCATTGAAAACAGAAAACCCTTTAGGTATTTTAAGAGTGGAAAATGGGAAACCCATTATGTCAAAAGGTTGAGCACGCAATCAAAGCTCTTGTTTTAAAGTCCTTATATCCATAATCAACTGAGCCATGGATGCCCGGTTCAATCCGTTGTAAATACCACGAATATGAAAACTCTTGTCTATAAGCAAAAAGTTTTCAGAATGCAGAAAATCCTCCAGAGACTTTGGCTCCCCCAAGTCGTTCTCTACAAAATAATGATTTCTGCCCAAATTGTATATTTCGGTTTTATCTCCAGTAACCAAATGCCATTTATTGTCCAATATGCCATAACCATCTGCATATTCCTTTAAAACGGATATTGAATCAATTGTGGGAGTCACAGAATGTGAGAGAAGTAGAACCTCGGAGTCGTTCCTAAATTCCTCTTGTATTTTAATCATATTGCTGGTCATTTTGGGGCATATGCCAGGGCAACTTGTAAAGAAAAAATCTGTGATATATATTTTATTGTCAAATGTTTCTTTGGTGATGGTATCCCCAAGTTGATTTATAAACTCAAAATCGGGTATTTTATGGAAACCTTTTTCTTCAGCGCCGCCCGGTTCTATCCAATTTGGCGTGAAAGACGCATCACCGTAATAAGGTAAGTTTTCAACACGGCTTGTTTCAACTGTTTTGATATTTTCTTTCTTGACTTCCTTTTTGCAGGCCACAAGACCAACAAGCAAGAAAAAGTAGAAACAATTGAAGCCGTTAATTTTTTGTATAAACAACTTTTTCATCCGCTAATTGATAACATAGATTGGCACGTCTCATTCCAAAAATCCTTCCATTTTTTGCCTCATAGTTTACGTACAATGTTCCATTTTTGAGCCATGCTTTTTGTAAACCTTGTTCTTTTCCGTTGACTAAATTCCTCAATTTAGCCAATTGTCCGGTGTTATACCATTTTTTCTCAATACCTTGAAGCTTACCATCGGCATAATTGGCTTCTGAAGCGAGAATACCATTTTCCCACCATGCTTTGTAGCTGCCAACCAGTTTGTTTTTGTTGTAGTGTGATTCAACCTTTAAAGCTCCAGATGAAAACCATATTCTGGCCACTCCCATTTTTTTGCCATTGTAAAAACCAACTTTTTGCCGTAGCGAGTCATTTGCATGATATTTTACCGCGTAGCCGGTAAAAAGCTGGTCTTTATGATACCAATTACCTTCATTTCCATTGAGCACTAGGCTATCCTTTAGGACTTCAATGTTGGGTACAACCTTTTTCTCCGTAATGCTAGCGTTATTTTTTTTCAGTTTAGATTTGTTTTCACAACCAAAAAAAATAGTGCTTACAAGTAGCAATAGAAACAATTTGGTAATCTCTTTCATTTAATAGCCTTGATATGGTCCTGAAAAAATAACATAGGAACCTGTGGTCGAGTATATTTCATTTATTATATGATAGTGATATTCTCCATCTGGATTATGTGGAGTAGGTCCAAAATGCCCTCCTGATGCGTCTAAATCTGTTGGATACTCATTTGAAGGATAATCTCTTCTTCCATAAATAAACACACCATCTAATAATATACCAACTAAATTATCGTCGTCATTGGAAAATGCCTTTGGTTCCAAGTGATAGTGATAAACACCTGGACCAATGTGCGCACCTGTCCAGTCTAAACTTACAGCAGCAGCATCCAAAGCACCTGCTCCTTCTTGATCATTGAACAAGGAAGAACCGCTTACAGCTATTCCTATGGTATTTAATTGTGTTGCTACAGTGCTTCCATCCAAATCAGGAACGGCATCAACAGTTATAGTAACCGCATTGTTGTTACTGGACATAATTGAAGGGGTAACCTGTACACCTGGTTCTTCAATATAGCCATCATTGTCTTCACCCCAATATACGGTATCATGATTGGGTAAGCCCGTTGTTTCTATGGTAATGGTTGTTCCATCGTCCGAGAGGTAGGCATCTACGGCATCACTATTAAATTCCGCAAAAGCAGCAGGTAATTCTGTTAAGGCTATATCATCTGTGTCTCCTGTTTCATCATCGGTTATATCATTGGCGTCTTCAGAGCATGCAGTGAAGGCAGTTAGAATTATTGATGTTAAAATTAAAATGAGGTTAGTTTTCATCTTCTTTCTTTTTTTAATTTCTATTAGGGCCACCTTTTCTCTCTGGTTTTGGCGCTTTTTTAAATTCTTCTTCCGAGATATAGCCATCTTCGTTAAGGTCTACTTTGTCAAAATCTTTCTTTAGCGGCCCTTTGACCTCTTTTTCTGAAAGTTTTCCATCTTTATTTTCATCCATCATCTCAATGAGTTCTTCAAAAGATGGTGGTTGTTTTCTCTCTGAATTTCCATCTTGTTGCTGAGCCTTTATCTGACATGAAGCCAGTATTGCAATTGCACCAAAATAGATGCTTAGTTTTAAAGTTCTGTTTTTCATGATAAAATGTTTTGTTTTTAAGGTTAGATGTGCATTTTTCAAAAAACTTGCGCAGTGGTCTTTTTTTATAGAAATACAATTTCGGGGAAAGTCTAAAATTCCAACTAAATTGCACTTGTATTAACCGAGTAGATTTTTGGAGGACAAACAATTTTTATCGGATCTTAAGGAGCAAAAGCAGCTTGCCTATAATAGGTTATTGGATGAGTTTCAAGCGCGGGTATTTAATACCTGTCTATCTTTTGTGCCCAATATGGAAGATGCTGAAGATGTTGCCCAAGAGGTTTTTATAGAAGTATATAATTCCATTAACAAGTTCAAGGGCAATTCAAAACTATCCACATGGATTTATAGGATATCCGTAAATAAAAGCCTGGAATTTATACGTAAAAAGAACACCAAAAAGCGTTTTGGTTTTATGCAATCCATTACTGGAAATGCGATTCCTGTGGATAAATCGTCCTACTTTACAGAGTATAATCATCCAGGTGTTCAATTGGAAAACAAGGAGAGAAATGAGACCTTGTATAGAGCAATAAACCAGCTTCCAGAGGCTCAAAGAGTGGTTTTTACCTTGCACAAAATAGATGGATTGAGTTATAAGGAAGTAAGTGAGATTACAAATAAGAGTGTTTCCTCAATTGAGTCCTTATTATTTAGGGCAAAAAAGAACTTAAAAAACGGTTTAACAAAATATTATAAAAAAGATGGTTGGTAGCGCAAGTTTTGATTTTTAATAGCATCTAAAGAACATATCATACTAAAAATCATGAATGATAAAAAAATTACACCTGAATTAATTGATGAACTTATTGACTCGGCTTCTAAGGTTGAAGTAGTCAATACACCTCCTTTTTTTAAGGATAAGGTTTTGAACAGGCTTTCTCAAGTTACTGTTGAAAGGCAACAAGCTGAGGTTTTGAGTTGGTTTACTCCAAAATACCAGATTGCAATGTTGCTGCTTTTTGCTGCTCTTAACATAGTTGCGATATATTCATATCGTTCGTCTAGTAAGCAACAAGAGTTACAGACATTTGCAGAGGCCTATGGTTTTTCAGAGTCAGAAAGTGAATCAATCTTAAATTAAAGGGACATGAGGAAAAATCTACCTATAATAATCTTATTGATTTTTTTGGTGGTCATGAATGGTATTTTACTGTTTCTGCTTTTGGATAAGCCGGATAGGCAAAACAGGCCTCCTAGGGATTTTATTACTAATCAACTTGGTTTTGATGAAAATCAAAAACAGGAATTTAGAAACATAGATGAGGAACATCATAAAAAGATGAGAAACCTCCATAATCGCTCAACAGGTTTAAAGAAATATCTTTTTAACAAGCTAAGAGATGAGGATTTTACGAATCGGGAGTTGGATTCGGTTACTGTTTTAGTTGGAGAGCTGAGTAGAAAAAAAGAAAAGGAAGTTTTTAGTTATTTCAAAGAAATTGAAAAGGTCTGTGACGAAGAGCAAAAAAATAAACTTGAGGCCATTTTGTCTGGAGCTTTAAGGCATGGCCCTAATGCAATGGGACATGAACGTATGGGACCCGATAAAATGGGGCCTGATCAAATGGGGCCTCCACCTCCGCATAACTAAATAATAAGTATATCTAACTACAAAGCAGTTGGATAATTAGTTTAATTTTAATTTCTTCGGAAAGGTCTGGTTGTTATGCTTCCAGACTTTTTTTTATTTAGCACGCAAGTTTTTTTCTAATACCACATCTAATATATATGGGATTGCCTAAAAGAAGTTAGGCATGAACGGTTTTTTGATTGATGATTAGGTTTTTTAGTTGCTTAGAGCCCAAGTTTATTTTTAATACTTGGGCTCTTTCATTTGATATAGTTTTGTAGCGCCTCAGGGAAAAACCTAAGTGCTGTTTCCCTTGATACGCCCAAAGCGGGTAAAACAACTCCTTTTTTATAATCCTTACCTTATAAGAGTAGGGTTTTGCAGATGTACCTTAAAATCACAGTCCTTGCAAGGTGCACTTTTATGTATTAGTTGGTGCTACGTTTAATGGATTTCATGATGATCGGAGCATGGATTCTTGAATTTTCGATAAACCATTTATGCGTTTCCATTCCTCCACAGATTACCCCGGCCAGGTAGAGTCCTTCAATATTGGATTCCATTGTTTTTGGATTATAATTGGGCAACCGCTTTTCATCTTGCGAAAGTTGTATTCCCAGTTTTTCCAAGAAATCAAAGTTGGGCATATAGCCTGTAAGTGCTAGCACAAAATCGTTTTCTAATGTAACTGCACCATTTGGAGTGTCAATGAGCAAGTGGGTGGACGTAATTTCCTTTGCACTGGCATTGTAATAGGCTTTTATACTTCCTTCTTTAATCCGGTTTATAATATCTGGGCGTACCCAATATTTTACACGTTGACCCACTTCAGGCCCTCGAATAATCAGGCTGACCTCGGCTCCCTTACGATAACATTCCAAAGCAGCATCAATAGCCGAATTACTCGCCCCGATTACCGCCAATTTTTGACTTGCATAAAAGTGCGGATCTTTATAGTAATGAGAGACTTTAGGCAAATCTTCACCAGGAATACGTAGATTGTTCGGCAAATCATAAAAGCCAGTGGCAATTACAATATTTCTTGATGCGTATTTATTTTTATCGGTTGATACGGAGAAAGAGTTGTCACTTTTTACAACCTCAGTTACTTTTTCAAATAGATTAATGTTTAACTGATTGGAGGTAACAATTCTCCTGTAATATTCCAAAGCTTCATTACGTTTTGGCTTGGCTTCTTTACTGATAAAGGGAATGTCATCAATTTCCAGTTTTTCGGAAGAAGAAAAAAACTGCATGTTTATAGGATAGTTGAAAAGCGAGTTGACAATAGGTCCTTTTTCAATAATCAAAAAAGAAAGCCCTTGTTTTTTTGCTTCCAAACCACAAGCAATGCCAATGGGTCCCCCTCCAACAATAATAACATCAAATTTCTGCATTAAGCAATCTGTTCTTTAAGTTTTTTGATGGTCTGTGTTGGATTTTCGCTCTTAAAAACAAAACTGCCTGCCACTAATACATCGGCTCCGGCATCTACCAATTTTTTGGCATTTGTTGCGTTTACGCCGCCATCAATTTCAATGAGGGTATTTGAATTTTTCTTTTCGATTAGATTTTTTAGTTCGCTTACCTTTTGATAGGTGTTTTCGATAAAGGATTGACCTCCAAAACCTGGATTCACGCTCATTACACAGACCAAATCTATATTTTGGATAGTGTCTTCCAGTAAACGAACGGAAGTATGCGGGTTTAGGGCAACACCAGCTTTCATTCCTTGGTCTTTTATGGCTTGTAAGGTTCTGTGCAAATGGTTGCAAGCTTCATAATGAACCGTGAGATAATTTGCGCCCATATCGGCAAATGCTTTTATATATCTATCCGGATCAATAATCATTAGGTGTACATCCAATGTTTTGGTAGCATGTAGGGAAATTGCCTTTATTACGGGCATTCCAAAAGAAATGTTGGGAACAAAAACACCATCCATAACATCAATATGGTGCCAATCGGCATTACTTTGGTTGACCATTTCAACATCTCGTTGAAGATTTCCGAAATCGGCTGCTAAAAGGGAAGGGGCTACTAATTTTGTGTTCATCTAATGCATTATATGCATACAAAAATAAGCAAATGCTTTTTTAGGTTTCCACACCATATTTTTGCCTTGATTGCTAATTCAAAAACGCACTTTCAGGTAAGATTATGGGGTCGCATCTGAGGATTTTTTTACAGCACATGCTACATTGATTGTTTTCTTTTAGCACTTTCAATGCCATTATTGTTGGGTTGGGAAGGGTATATGTATCTGCGGAAGTATATTCTACTTGATAGCCCATGTCTTCAAACGCAGCAATAGATAGTCTGCTTATTGGGTTATTCCCGATATCTATAAATCCGGTCATCAATTCATTATCGAAAGTAAGCTCACGCCAATGACCATCTCTAGTTCCTTGCCCACCAGTATTTGCTAAAGGAACAGGATTTGACTCTTCACTAGCGGTTAGAACAGTATATTCGCGTTTTGCATTGGTACCTGTGAAAACAGGATTTTCGGAACCTTCATTAGCAATCAAATCTAAAAATTGAGGAGACCAAAGGGTGCCAAACCCTAAAACATGTCCCATTTCATGGATAATGACATCAATAAGGCTGTTTTCGGCCTCTAAGCGGGCTAAATCTGCACTGTCAAAGCGCATGATTCCCGTAGCAGGTAAAAAACTTCCAGCTCTAAGTTGAGTAGGTCCAGCTTGGCCTAGAATTCCCGTAGCGCCATCTATAGCAGTACCTTGTGCATCAATTCGTACATTATTGATGACATCTCCATTTGATAGTCGAACAGGAGGCAAATCTCCTAGTATAATTTCTTGCCATCTACAGGCGGCATCTGCAAAAATTGATTGTTGATTCTCTGTTAAACCACCTAAAAACCTAATTTCTATAGTAAAACTCATACCTATCTATTTTAAATTGACCCTTAGTTAGAATATTTACGTTGGAAAATGCTATGAGGATGGTAGTTTGAGAAACTTTAACAGGTAGATTGGCTGAGTTTGTCTAATTTTTGGACAGGTATATAAATGAAAAAACTCCGGTAATCAGCCGGAGTTTATTCATCAATCAAAAAACGAACAGTCATGATAAACTGTTGTAGGATTACAAATTACAACTTTCTTGCCAAAAAACAAATTTAAGGTTTGTTTAACTGTAATTTGTGCGGATAATCCTAGGATTACCCCAAATAAGTCTTTAAAATTTTACTTCTAGAGGTATGTTTTAACCTTCTAATCGCTTTTTCCTTTATTTGGCGAACGCGTTCCCTTGTTAAGTCGAAAGTTTCACCAATTTCTTCCAAGGTCATAGAATGTTGTCCTGCTAGGCCAAAATACAGACGAATTACATCTGCTTCTCTTGGTGTTAATGTCTCCAAAGCTCGTTCAATCTCGGTACGTAAAGACTCGTGCAACAAATCCTTGTCCGGATTTGGAGATTCCCCACTTCGCAATACATCGTACAAATTGGAGTCCTCACCATCAATCAACGGTGCATCCATAGATACATGGCGCCCTGAGTTTTTCAGGGATTGCTTAACATCTTCAACGGTCATGTCCAATTCCTTGGCAATTTCCTCTGCAGATGGGATACGCTCGTGTGCTTGCTCTAAAAATGCAAAAGTTTTATTGATTTTATTTATGGAACCAATTTTATTCAAAGGCAAACGAACAATACGTGATTGTTCTGCCAATGCCTGAAGAATGGATTGACGAATCCACCATACGGCATATGAAATAAATTTAAATCCACGGGTTTCATCAAAACGTTGTGCGGCTTTGATAAGTCCCAAGTTTCCTTCATTGATCAAATCAGGAAGGGTTAATCCCTGGTTTTGGTACTGCTTGGCAACAGAAACCACGAATCTGAGGTTGGCTTTAGTTAATTTCTCTAAGGCTATTTGGTCTCCCGCTTTGATTCGTTGTGCCAATTCCACTTCTTCATCGGCAGTGATTAAGTCCACTTTACCGATTTCTTGTAAATATTTGTCCAACGATGCGGTTTCCCTATTGGTAACCTGTTTTGTAATTTTTAACTGTCTCATCTAATTTCCCTTCAAATTAAGTTTGTGAACCGAAGCTCATTAAGTTATACGTAGGAAAACGTAAAAAGTTACATTTTGGTAAGAATTATTTGATTTTTTCTCAAATAAAAAGCCCTGAAGAAGTTCTCCAGGGCCTATAATACCTATGTTTTGACTACTTTTTAGTCTCTTCTTGGTTTTCTATCTCTATCTCCGCCTCTTCTGCGGTCACCACCTCTGCGATCTCCGCCTCTATCATTTCTTGGTGGTCGTTCAACATAACCTTCAGGTTTTGGCAATAATGCTTTTCTGGAAACCTTCTCTTTTCTTGTTCTTGGGTCAAGTCCAAAATATTTCACATCAAAAACATCACCCATGTTTACAACATCGGATACATTTTCGGTGCGTTCCCATGCCAATTCGGATACGTGAAGCAAAACTTCATTACCGGGAGCTTCCATATATTCAACGACAGCTCCAAAGTCAAGCATCTTAATTACTTTTACTTCATAAACGCTACCAACTTCGGGTTTAAACATTAGGGCATCGATTTTAGCAATCACGGCATCGATACCTTCTTGTCCTGTACCTAGAATTTCAACAATACCTTCTTCCGTATCTGGATCTTCATTGATAACGATAGTAGTATTGGTTTCTTTCTGTAATTCTTGAATCACTTTTCCGCCAGAACCAATAACAGCACCAATATATTCTCCTGGAATGATTTTGGTAATGATTTTTGGGGCGTATGATTTTACATCAGCATTAGGAGCTGTGATAGTATCAGTTAGTTTTTCAAGGATATGGAGTCTTCCTTCCTTGGCCTGCATCAATGCTTTTACCAAAATTTCGTAAGAAAGTCCTTTTACCTTGATATCCATCTGGCAAGCAGTAATACCATCAGCAGTTCCGGTTACCTTGAAATCCATATCGCCTAAATGATCTTCATCACCAAGGATATCGGATAAAACTGCATAATTTCCTGAATCGCCATCAGAGATTAACCCCATTGCGATACCAGAAACCGGTTTTTTCAATTGAATACCTGCATCCATCAAAGCCATAGTACCAGAACAAACGGTTGCCATAGAGGATGAACCATTAGATTCCAATACTTCAGAAACAACTCTAACCGTATATGGACAATCTTCAGGAATCATTCCCTTTAATGCACGTTGTGCCAAGTTTCCGTGTCCTACTTCTCTACGAGATGTACCACGTATTGGTCTTGCTTCTCCTGTTGAAAAAGGAGGGAAGTTATAGTGTAGGTAGAACGTTTCTTCGCCTTCGTATGATGGCATGTCTATCTTATTGGCTTCCCTAGAAGTTCCTAGGGTTACTGTGGCCAACGCTTGGGTTTCTCCTCTTGTAAAAATGGAAGAACCGTGTACGGATGGCAAATAATCGATTTCACACCAGATTGGTCTGATTTCGTCAGTTTTTCTACCATCTAATCGCAAACCATCGTTTAGTGTTAAATCCCTTATAGCAGCTTTTTCAGCTTTGTAGAAATATTTTGAAATCAAATCACCAAAGTCTTCCAATTCTTCTTCAGAAAATGTGGCTTTTATTTCCTCTTTGATAGCATCAAAAGCTGCACTACGTTCGTGCTTTGCAGAACCTGCTTTGGCAACCGCATAAACCTTATCATAAGCTAGTTCATGTACTTTTTTGGCTAAATCCTCATCTTCTCTTTCTGGTTCGTATTCACGTACTTCTTTCTTTCCGAAAGCTTCGGCCAATTTTATTTGAGCGGCACATTGAACTTTAATCGCTTCATGGGCAAATTTGATGGCTTCGGTCATTTCTTCTTCAGAAATCTCGTCCATTTCTCCTTCTACCATCATTACTGAATCTGCAGAAGCACCAATCATCATGTCAATATCAGACTCTTTTAATTGTTCTCTGGTTGGATTAATGACGAATTCACCATTAACACGGCCAACCCTTGCTTCTGAAATAGCACATTCAAATGGAAAATCTGAAAGTTGAATCGCAGCAGAAGCAGCTAGTCCTGCCATGGCATCTGGCATTACCTCTTCGTCATGAGACATTAATTGAATCATCACCTGAGTTTCAGCGTGATAATCTTTCGGGAATAACGGTCTTAAAACCCTATCCACCAAACGCATGGTCAATACTTCGCCATCACTAGGGCGAGCCTCACGTTTAAAAAAGCCACCTGGGTAACGCCCAGCGGCTGCAAATTTTTCGCGATAATCTACCGTAAGCGGTAAAAAATCAACATCGCTTTGTTTGTAATTTGAAACAACTGTACATAGTAACATACACTTGCCTGATTGTACAACAACAGAACCGTGGGCCTGTTTTGCCAATTTTCCAGTTTCGATAGAAATCTCTCTACCGTCACCAAGGTCTATGACCTCTTTAAAAGTTTTTGGAATCATAAAATTGTGTCTTGCCTTCATAAAAAGAAGGACTTGTTAAACATTTGGTCTGCCGTCTTCCTGACGGTCGGGTTGTGTTGTTGTGTTGACCAATGAAAAACTAAAAGTAGCTTTTTGTGTTGCCTCTTTAGAGGACTTTGCAAAAGTAAGGGGAAGCAAAAGCTTCCCCTGTAAATTATTATTTTCTAATATTTAGCTCTTTAATAAGCTCGCGATATTTTACAACATCTTTCTTTTTAAGGTAATCTAAAAGACTACGTCTTTTACCTACCAATTTCACCAAAGAACGTTCCGTGTTATAATCCTTGTGGTTCTTTTTTAGGTGTTGTGTTAAATGGTTGATACGGTGCGTAAACAATGCCACTTGTCCTTCCGTTGAACCGGTATTTCCTTCAGACCCTCCATGTTTCTTGAAAATGTCTGCCTTTACTTCTTTTGTTAAATACATTCCAATATTTAATTAAATGATTTTTATGTATATGATTGTCTCTCAATCAGCGTGCAAAGATAACTCTTTTTTTAAAAATAAAAACTTTAACGTTTTGTTGAACCTTTTGTTTTTCTCCAAGTCAAAATGGGAAACTATAAAATTGATTGTTATGAAAAAGAATCTTGAAAAATTAAGCTTTAGACGATGTTTCGTGATGCAGTTGGAATACTTACCCAAGAAGATGGTACCCAAGAGGAAGTTTTTTTGAGACGTTTTCTAAAAAAAATAAAAGTAAAAAAAAGCCTGCGATCGCAGGCTTTTTTTATGCCCTTACAGGTTGGTTCTGTATCAAATCTAAGTATAGATTTACATTTTGTTTTAAATCTCTTCTGTGGGATATAAAATCCAAAAAACCATTTTCTTTTAAGAATTCGGCAGTCTGAAAACCTTCAGGTAAATCTTTTCCTGTAGTGTCCTTTACAACTCTGGGTCCGGCAAAACCGATCAAAGCTCCAGGTTCCGAAATATTGATATCGCCCAACATGGCATAGGAAGCTGTGGTTCCACCCGTTGTGGGATCCGTACAAAGCGAAATGTAGGGAACTTTTGCTTCGGCCAATTGTGCTAATTTTGCCGATGTTTTGGCCAACTGCATTAATGATAATGCTGCTTCCATCATTCGTGCTCCACCAGATTTTGAAATCATAAGGAACGGAATTTTTCTCTTTTTGGCAACATCAATGGCCCTAGAAATCTTTTCGCCCACAACACTTCCCATGGAACCGCCTATGAAACTAAAATCCATACAGGCTACCACAAGTTCTTTTCCCATTGATTTTCCAACGGCAGTTCTAATGGCATCTTTAAGCCCAGTTTTTTGTTGGGCAACCTTTAGTCTTTCAGCATATTTTTTGGTATCTACAAAACGTAGCGGGTCTTTTGAGGATAATTTTGGATCTAGTTCCCGAAATTTATTGTCGTCAAAGAGAATTTCAAAATATTCTTTGCTACCTATTCTAACATGATAATCATCCTCAGGGCTTACATAAAAATTTTTGGCAAGATCTTCGTACTCGACAATTTTTCCAGTGGGAGACTTATACCATAACCCTTTAGGGGTGTCTTTTTTTTCTTCAGTAGCTGTTTGTATTCCTTTTTCTTTTCTTTTAAACCAAGACGACATAAAATCAAATTTAAGTTAAAACGGCTTTTTTGGATAGTTATAAGGTATTGATATTGTTTAAATCTTCAAAAGCTTTTTTCAAGCGTCCAACAAAAGTTTTTTCTCCTTCGCGAAGCCAAACTCTTGGGTCATAGAATTTTTTGTTGGGTTTGTCGTCACCATCTGGGTTACCTATTTGGGCTTGAAGGTATGAAGATTTGTCCTGAACATAATCACGGACACCAGAAAGAAATGCATATTGCAAATCCGTATCAATATTCATTTTAATTACCCCGTATCCAATGGCTTCTCTAATTTCTTCAACCGTAGAACCTGACCCTCCGTGAAAGACAAAATCGATATTATTATGCTCAACACCATATTTTTCCGAAATAAATTCTTGTGAATTCTTCAAGATTTTTGGCGTCAAGGTTACATTTCCAGGTTTGTAAACACCATGTACATTGCCAAAAGCTGCGGCTACAGTGAATTTTGGGCTCACTTTTGAAAGCTCTTCATAAGCATATGCTACTTCTTCAGGTTGAGTATATAGTTTGGAGCTATCTACATCTGTATTGTCCACACCATCTTCTTCTCCTCCGGTTACACCTAATTCAATCTCTAAGGTCATGCCCATCTTGCTCATGCGCTCTAAGTAACCTTTGCAGATTTCTATATTTTCTTCAATAGGTTCTTCAGATAAATCAATCATGTGTGAGCTGAACAATGATTTTCCAGTTGCTGCAAAGTGTTCTTCGCTTGCATCTAGAAGACCATCTATCCAAGGCAATAATTTTTTAGCACAGTGGTCTGTATGTAATATAACAGTAGCACCATAGGCTTCTGCCATTTGATGAACGTGTTTGGCTCCTGCAACTGCACCTAAAACGGCAGCTTTTTGATTTTCGTTTGATAGTCCTTTTCCGGCATTGAACTGAGCTCCACCATTTGAAAATTGGATAATTACTGGAGAATTCAGTGCTGCAGCTGTCTCCATGACAGCGTTTGTGGTATTTGATCCAATAACATTTACTGCTGGTAAGGCATAGCCATTTTCTTTAGCATGATTGAAAATTGCTTGTACTTCGTCGCCAGTGGCAACACCCGGTTTTATATTGTGGGACATAACTTTGAGTTGGTTTTGAATTAAAACAAGCTACAAAAGTAATAAAATATTTGCTCTAGAATGGATAATTGATGCCGATATTAAATACTGAATTTCTAAAGTTATAATCACGAAACCAGCGATTTTGGGACTCTTCAGCCGGATTATAGGTTTTAAAGCCAACATCTAACCGGAAAACAAAATAGGTAAAGTCGTATCTAAGCCCAAAACCAGTGCCAAGGGCAATATCGGCCAAGGAATCAAATCCACTGAAAATAGCGTCGGGATTATCTTCATTGTCAAAGACATTCCAAATGTTGCCTACATCTGCAAAAAACGCCCCTTTTACATCACCAGCTATTGGGAAACGATATTCCAGATTAAGGGCAAGCTTTAGATTAGCTTCATTAAAATCATTTACATTATTGGTTCTCCCTGGTCCAAGTTCATAGGCATTCCACGCTCTATTATCGTTAGATCCGCCTGCAAAATAACTTCGTACAAAAGGAATGCTTTCCGAATTGCCATAGGGTACCGCCATGCCTAAAAAGCTTCTAAATGCTAACACTTTGGAAGGTGCAACTTCCCAATGTCTTATAAAATCAAATTCCGTTTTAAGATACTGCGAAAACGGAACACTAAATACGAGCAGTTGGTCATCTTCATTCCTATTGTAAGGAACCAGGCCATCTAACAGCGAGAGGAGATTTCCCGCACTTTCCAGTTTTACCCGTAATTGGTAAAAATCGTTATCCGTGATATCCAATTTACTGTTTTTGTTAAACGTATAGTTGCTTGCAAAAATGAGATTGTTCTCTGTAAGTCGGTCCCTACGCTCCATTATGCTGCTTACATCTGAGAAATCATCATTGGAATTCTGATTGCCATCAAGGACATAATCAATAAAATCATCTGCACCATTTGGAATAATTAGATCTTGATCGTCATCAAAAAATCCCTCAACACCAATGTCGTCTTGATAGTCAACAGCTATCTCATTCAAATTGCTGTAGGTATTTTGATAGACATTAAAGAAATTAGCTGGATTTACATTCCGTACAAATTCAACATTCAGCAATTCTATATTATGCTTTTTGCTATCGGAAGGCGACCAATTGTAGGACAGAATGGTGTTGAAAGTCTGTTTGTCCAAACCAATGTTCTGTTGAAAGTTGGTACCCACCAAAAACCTACTTTGGGGAAGCATATAATAGGGAATTATTTTTTCCGTATTTAAGGGAAACCAAATTCTAGGAAATGTAATATTGATGTCTCCTCCCAATTCAGAGGTAAATGTTTCGTCCGATAGTGTAGCATCACTCAAAAGACCAATGGACCCCCTTGCTGAAATATTTAGGGTTTCGGATCCGCCAAAAACGTTTCTGGTAATTAGGGTAGTGCTAAATGCGGTTCCAACCTGCTGAATGTTGGAGTGGGTTATATCAAAATCCAAATTCAGGGAAAATTTAGACCGAGGTGATAGATATATATTGGAAATAAGTTGGGTCTGTGTAGTATCTTGCTCGAATCCAATATTTGGGTATTTGAACGTATTTAAATTGGTAATCTGCCTATAGGTCCTGATCCTATCCAAATCGCGATAAATGCTATCCTTTTCAAAGAAAACAGCGTCGGTCAGGGCTTTTGGTTTATACTTCAGTTTGCCAGTGTAAAAAATAGTGTAGTCTTCATAATCCAAGGATTTTAAGGAGTCTGTTTGGTTTCTGCTGAAATAATCGGTATAAATGTTGATTTTTTTGAGACGATGCACCCGGTATGTATCGCCAGTTGAAATGCTATCCCCCCCACTTCTGGGTTTTTCAATGTTCAGTTGTACATCCATTAACTGATCATCAGCAACCTCCGATGTATCTCGCTGAATATCGTAATTTATAGAACTTTCCTGAAAATTATACACCCCGGAATTTCGGAACATAACGGTTAATCGCTCCCGTTCTCGGTTAAATTTCGCCAAATCAAATTGTTCACCATCTTTTACAAATGAAAGGTTTGCCGCACTGTTATAAATTGAGTCAAGCTCGGGAGAGGTTATGTTTTTTACTATGGTATCAATAAGAAAAGGTTTCTCCAAAGAAATTTTATAATCAATTTCAGCTCTTTTTTTTCTTTTACCCTCAACAATCGTATAGGTGCCAGAATTATTAAAATAGCCCTTGCTGCCGTAATAGGCTTTTAATCTATCTATGGATTTTTGGGCTAGGGAGGAATCTATGGTTACCGGCGCTTCGCCAACCCTTTTAAAAAAATCACTTGCTCCTTTTACAATAAAAGATTCCCTCAAACGATTTACCTGTTTTTCTGAAAGTAATCGATTTAATCGTTGTTCTCTTTTCTGTTTTCTATATAGCCAAGCATTGAAAGATGAATCTGGATTTTTTTTGGCAAGATTGTATAGGTTTAGTCGGAGAGGATAACCCAAAAGATTGCTATTGGGTTTTTGGATGATGAGACTTTTTATATCATCATCAGACACTTTAATATCATCTGCGTAAATGGAGTTTTTGGTGAGCAATAGCTCATCATCATCCACCCTTTTAAGCGTATTGCAGCCAATTATGGTAAACATAAGCAACAATAATCCTATTTTTGCTTGGTTACGCATTGGGCCTAAATACAAACTCATAGACATCAAAAATACAGGATTTAGATGGTTACAAAAAACCAAATTAAATTAGTTGTTAGTTTACAGCAAAAAAAGTACCGAACTAAACACGGACTGTTTGTTGTTGAAGGCAAAAAGGTTGTAAACGAGCTTTTAGAGTCTGGATTTAAGCCTTTCAAACTATTTGTTGATACTGTTCAAGAAAAGAATGATTTCTCCGATGCCGAACTAGTTTCAACGTCAGAATTGAAGCAAATGAGCAGTTTGAGCAATGCGAATGGTATTTTGGGCGTATTCAGAATATTTGATATAGCAAAGATTGAAAATACCGATTGGATGGTTGCTTTGGATGTAGTTCGTGACCCAGGGAATCTAGGGACTATAATAAGGTTGTGTGATTGGTTTGGTATAAATCAGCTCGTCTGTTCATTGGATACCGTTGATTGCTATAACCCTAAAGTCTTACAGGCCACAATGGGTTCTATTGCAAGAGTCAATATTGTTTATACTGATTTGGAGGAATTTTTAACTAATGCCGACACCCCCGTATATGGAGCATTTATGGATGGCGATGTGGTTTATGATAAAAAATTACCCAAATCTGGAATTTTGGTGATGGGAAATGAGGCCAATGGAATTTCTGCTGAAATCAATTCGAAAATTAAAAACCGAATTGCAATACCTCAGTTTGGTTCTGCTACAACGGAGAGTTTAAATGTAGCCACAGCCACGGGGATTCTTTTAAATGAAATTCGAAGAGGAAATTAAATTTTGCAAGCAGCGCGTATTTAATCGGAAAATCCACTTTTCTAAAGTCTAAAGTCTGTTACTCAAAGGTAAAGTTGATGAAAATTCCCCTGGTGCGCATAGCATCAATATTTCCAGTCCAAGGACTATTGGGGTCGTCGTCAGGAACAAGTTCATCCGTCAAAGCAAAAACACCCCTTATAGAAGGGGAGAATTTAAAATACTCGGTATAAAAGTCAATACCAAAGCCAAGTTCATAACCATAGACATTTTTTTTCATACGAAATTCTCCACTGCTGTTGTCATCCAGACTATCTTCCTTACTTCCTAAATTCATAGCGGTATAAACTCCTCCAGTGATATAGGGTTTCCAATTGCCAAACCTTTTGGCACTGGCCTTTAGGAGTAGCGGAAACCTAATATAGGTGGATTTTACTTCCCTGATGGCGTCCACTTCATCTGTAAACCCCGGAAAACCAAGCGTTCTAGGGGCATAGAGCAAACCTGGTTCAAATCGAACATCTAAAAATTCATTGATTCGCATTTCCCCGATTAAACCAACGTTGAACCCAGTATTTTTGTCAACCAGAATATCTTGTCCTATGTCATTCTTATACTCAAACTGAAAATCATATTGATTAAATCCGAGATAATAACCCCAATTCAAAAGCTTCTTATCTTCCGTCTGGAGATTTAGAATAGGGTCTTTTGTAAACTGAGCGGAAGATTTAAGGCATACTATTACTAGTAGGCCAAAAAAAAGAAAGACGTTTTTCATCAAATTATTTTGTAGCGACATAGATAGATGCCACCCCAAATGTTTGGGGCATGTTCTCTATACCTATAAACCCAATTTTGGCCAAAATATTGTTGAATGCTGTACCATGAGGAAAAACGGAAGCAGATTCACATAGGTATGAATAGGCTGACTTGTCTTTGGATAGTATCCTGCCCATACCCGTAAGAATGTATTTTGTGTATAACCGGTATCCTTGTTTAAATGGTGTTTTTGTAGGAACCGAGGTTTCAAGAACGATTAAGCTTCCCTTAGGTTTTAAGACCCTATATATTTCTTGCAGACCTTTCTCCAGGTTTTCAAAGTTGCGTACTCCAAAGGCTACGGTAACTGCATCGAACGTATTATCATCGAACGAAAGGTTCTCACTATCTCCGACCACCATTTGGATGATGTCTTGCAGGTTTTTATCCAAAATTTTGTTTTTGCCCACTTCCAACATGCCTGGGGATATATCCAAACCTATAATTTTTTGAGCCCCTGTTGCTTTCATGGCAATGGCTAAATCTCCAGTGCCTGTTGCAATATCTAGAATTGTTTTTGGGGATTTTTTGGATAGAAGGGCAACCACTTTTTTACGCCATTTTAGATCAATTCCAAAAGAAATAACCCTATTTAGTCCATCGTAATTTTTAGAAATGGTATCAAACATCTGCCTTACCTGTTCTTTTTTTCCAAGGTCAGAATCTTTATAAGGTTTAACTTTTTTTGACATGAATAAAATTTGCTGGCAAATATACAACTTAGGTATATGGGAGCCGTACAAAAATAAATGTGTAATTTTGCCAAACAATAAAGGAAAACTCTTCCGTATTATGTTAGTTATGCGTCTTTTAGACTGTGGTCACCATTCTTTTTTTATCCATATAAATTGAATTTATTTAAGAACATCTTATTCTAATCAATGAAGATTATAATTGCGGGAGCAGGTGAGGTAGGTTTTCATTTGGCAAAACTTTTGTCTTATGAAGCACAAGAAATTACCTTGATTGATACGGACAAGGAAAGTTTGTCGTACGCAGACAATCATTTAGATATTAGGGTTTTAAGAGGTGATGCTACCTCTATAGAGGTATTGCAGGATGCCAAGGTTGCCTCATGTAATCTGGTTATTGGAGTAACGGCATCCGAAACCACCAATTTAACACTTTGCTTATTGGCAAAACAGTTAGGTTGTAAGAGAACCATTGCCAGAATATCCAATACGGAGTTTATGGATAATAGGGATCTTATTAAGTTTAAAGAACTAGGGATAGATGAATTGATTTCTCCTGAGGAGCTTGCTGCTACCGAAATTCAATTGCTGTTGAACCAATCAGCATTTAATGATACCTACGAATTTGAAGATGGTCTCTTGACCATGATTGGGGTTTTCTTACCGAAATCAGCACCATTTGTGGGTAAAATGGTCAAAGAGGCTGCCAAAATTTTCCCAGAACTTCATTTTATGCCCATAGCATTACAGCGTATGGGAACGCAATATACACTTATTCCAAGGGGAGACACCGTATTTAAGGAAGGTGACCAGGTGTACTTTATTACCTCCGCAGAAGGTGTAGAAGAGCTGTATAAGCTAACCGGGATGCAAAAAAAGGAGATAAAGAATGTTATGATTCTCGGAGGCAGTAAGGTTGGTTTTAAAACAGCTCGGGACCTTTGCAATAAAAAGTTCAATGTAAAGCTGATTGAGCGTAACAAAGAAAAAGCGTTTGATATTGCAGATGATTTACCTCACGCTTTGGTAATCAACGGAGATGGAAGAAATGTTGAATTACTGGACGAAGAAAGTTTGGAATCTATGGACGCCTTTATTGCCGTGACAGGAAATTCTGAAACCAATATCATGTCCTGTTTGGTGGCTAAATCCAAAAAAATAAAAAAGACCATTGCCCTTGTGGAAAATATGGATTACTTCCAGCTTTCGCATTCCATTGGGGTAGATACCCTTATTAATAAAAAGCTTTTGGCCGCCAATAACATCTTTCGATATATAAGAAGAGGGGAAGTATTGGCGTTAACAAGGCTGAACAACCTAAACGCCGAGATTTTGGAGTTTGAGGTGAAAGCTACGTCTTTGGTTAATGGAGAGGTTATTCGGGAACTAAATTTTCCAAGGGAGGCAAGTATAGGAGGTGTTATTAGAGATGGAAAGGGAATTATTGCATTGGGGGATTTTAAAATTATGGAGGGAGATCGTGTGGTTGTCTGTTGTTTGCCCAAAGCTATCCCAAGGATTGAAAAGTTGTTCTTGTAATGGGACTTAATACACGCATTATTGTGCACATTATGGGGCTATTGTTACTGTGCAATGGCTCTTTTATGCTTATAGCTGCATTTGTAAGTGGTATTTATAAAGATGGAGTTACTTTAGATATTACCCTTGCAGCCATAGTTACCATGCTTTTTGGAGTCATGGCAATGTTTTATACAAGAGGTCATAAAAAAGAAGTAAAACGGAAGGAGGGCTACATTGTTGTAACCTTTGGATGGGTAATAATGTCCATTTCAGGAACACTCCCTTATCTTTTTTCGGGTGCAATACCTGAGGTTACCAATGCTTTTTTTGAAACGATATCTGGTTATACCACAACAGGGGCTTCTATTATGGATGATATTGAATCCATGCCGGAAGGAATTCTTTTTTGGCGAAGTTTAACCCATTGGATTGGTGGAATGGGTATCATTGTTCTGGCCATTGCTATTCTTCCACTTTTGGGCATTGGTGGAATGCAATTGTTCGCTGCAGAAGCACCCGGACCGGCTGGAGATAAATTGCATCCTAGAATTACGGATACCGCAAAACGACTTTGGTTAATTTATTTTGGATATACAGTTGCTGAAACTATTCTTTTGAAACTTGCAGGGATGTCACTTTTTGATGCAATGAACCATTCGTTGGCAACCCTTTCCACTGGTGGTTTTTCAACGAAAAATGCCAGTTTGGCCTATTGGAACAACCAACCTTTAATTCAATACATTACCATTCTGTTCATGTTTTTGGCCGGGAGCAACTTTGTATTGAGTTATTTTGCCTTTACAGGAAAAGTGCAAAGAATAATAAAGGATGAGGAGTTTAAATTCTACAGTATATTTATTGTCCTGTTTACTGTTATAGCTGTGATGGTAGTATATTTTCAGGCCAATGTTTCCGTGTCGGAATATCATCCCATGGTTTTGGGGGAAATGGAAAGCGCATTTAGGCATGCCCTTTTTCAGGTTGTTGCAATTGTAACGACAACGGGTTTTGTAACTGCAGATTTTACTAACTGGACCCCCTTTTTAACGGTTTTCTTTTTTGGATTGATGTTTTTAGGCGGGTCGGCCGGTTCAACGGCTGGTGGAATCAAGGTAATGCGCCATTTATTGATTATCAAGAATGGTATTCTAGAATTCAAAAGAACGTTGCATACCAACGCTATTATTCCGGTGCGTTATAATGAAAAAACTGTTTCAGAACATATTGTATACAATATCATAGCATTTTTTGTGCTTTATATGTTATTTTTTATCATCGGCTCCTTAGTTCTAGGGTTGTTGGGTTTGGATTTTGTCTCGGCAATTGGCGGCTCGGCATCCTCTTTGGGGAATGTGGGACCTGCCTTAGGAAGTTTGAACCCTGTTAGCAATTACAATAGTCTGCCCAATGCAGGTAAATGGTGGTGTGGTTTTTTAATGCTTCTGGGTAGATTGGAACTTTTTACGGTGCTTATCATTTTAACACCGTATTTCTGGAAGAGAACTTAAAAGTTAAAGCCCTTTGATTCCATTGAACCAAAGGGCTTTATTTTTTTTATTAATTACTGTTATTTTACAGCTTCGGTGATTCTAGAAATAGCTTCTCTAATATGTTCTTCACTTGCCGCATAGGAAATGCGAATACTATTTCCATTTCCAAAAGCATCTCCTGTAACTGTTGCTACATTGGCCTTTTCCAACAAATACATGGCAAAATCAGATGCATTGTTAATTAGTGTCCCATTTAATGTTTTTCCAAAAAAGGAAGTCACATCCGGATACACATAAAATGCGCCTTCCGGTTCATTACATTTAAATCCATCAATGCCATTCAGTAATTCCAGAATCAGTTTTCTTCGATTTTTAAACTCATCCACCATGTATTGAACACGACTTGGAGATTCCAATAACGCTGTTATTACTGCACGTTGTGCAATACAATTGGCACCACTGGTAACCTGTCCTTGAAGTTTGTTGCACGCTCTTGCTATGTATGCAGGGGCACCAATATAACCTATTCGCCAACCGGTCATTGCAAAAGCCTTTGCGACACCATTTACGGTGACCGTTCTATCGTACATATCTTCAAAGGCTCCCATAGAGGCATGAGCTGTAACACCGTAGTTAATATGTTCATAGATTTCATCGCTGACAACCACAATTTGTGGATGTTTCTGAAGAACATCGGCTAAGCCTCGTAATTCTTCCTTACTGTAAATAGACCCACTCGGATTGCAAGGTGAGCTATACCAGAGCATCTTGGTCTTTGGCGTAATAGCGGCTTCCAACTGCTCAGGTGTCATTTTAAAATTGGTCTCTATCGAAGTTGAAACTTCGACAGGTACTCCATCTGCAAGTTTTATAATATCGCTATAACTTACCCAATATGGGCATGGCAGAATTACCTCATCACCCTTATTCAAACAGGCCTGGGCAACATTGTAGAGCGCTTGCTTTGCCCCTGTTGAAACAACGATCTGGGGATAATCGTATGCAATGTTGTTATCCCTTTTAAACTTGGTGATAATAGCATCTTTGAGTTCTATATATCCATCTACAGGAGTGTAGGAGTTATATCCGTCGTTAACGGCTTTAATTGCTGCCTCTTTTATGTAATCGGGTGTATTAAAGTCGGGTTCGCCCAAACTAAGACCGATTATATCTTTTCCTGAAGCTCTAAGCTCTCTGGCTTTTGCAGCCATTGCTAGGGTAGCTGAAGGAACTAAATTGTTAATCCTTTCAGAAAGTTGGTTGCTCATTGTGTGTAATTTAACTAGTATTGAAGCACTGGTTTTTTGCCCAGTTCCTTCAAATGTTTGAAGTGCGAAATTATAGCTTTTCTTGTAGTTTTATATTCGTTGTAGGGTAAATTAAACTCCTTGGCGGTCTGTTTCACAATTTTGGAAATTTTTGTGTAGTGTACATGACTGATATTAGGAAAAATGTGGTGCTCAACTTGGTGATTCAATCCACCGGTAAACCAATTTACGATTCGATTCTTGGTCCCAAAATTAACGGTGGTTACAAGTTGATGGATAGCCCAGGTATTTTTCATTGTTCCATTTTCATCGGGGAGTGGAGTCTCTGCTTCATCAACAATATGTGCAAGTTGAAAAACCACACTTAGGATTACCCCGGCCACATAATGCATGATAAAGAAGCCGAGCAATACCTGCCACCATGGAATATCAACAAGAAGTAAGGGTAAAACAATCCAAATAGTGATATAAATGGTTTTTGTAATGACCAAAGTGCTCCAGTTAATTACTGGATTCGGGAGTTTGCCATAGGATAGTTTTCTTTTCATATAGCGATACATTTGTTGAAAATCCGTGGTTATCGCCCAATTAAAAGTCAAAAGTCCATATAGAAAAATAGAATAAAAGTGCTGAAACTTATGGTGTTTTCTCCATTCTGCATGTTTAGAAAAACGCAGCACCCTACCTGCTTCCATGTCTTCATCATGGTCTTGGATATTGGTATAGGTGTGGTGCAAAACATTATGTTGAACCTGCCAGTTATAGACATTTCCAGCGAGGATATAAATACTTCCTCCCATTAATTTGTTTACCCATTTTTTATTGGAATATGAACCGTGATTACCATCATGCATAACGTTCATACCAACTCCTGCCATACCAACGCCCATGGTCATGGACAAAAGGACATATGCCCAAAAGGGTAAGTTTAATGTGAGCATTAAAAAATAAGGGGTCAGAAAAACGGCAAACATCACCATGGTTTTCAGGTGAAGTTTCCAGTTTCCAGTTTTCTTTATTTTATTTTCACTAAAGTAATGGTTTACCCTTTTATTTAGTGTTTTGAAGAATTGTGCAGAATCTTTTCTTGAAAAGCGGATGATATCCTTTTCCATACATTAATTTTTTACAAAGGTAAGTAAATTGATTTCCTAAGTTCCTTCCCTTTTGTGAAAAGGCTGTTAAGGTGTTTAAAAGTATTAATTTTGCCCAAATTAATAGAATGCAGATGAACGCCACACTCATAGCGAAGTATTTTACGACACTCACGGATGTACAGAAGGAACATTTTCATGCATTGGAGCTACTTTACAAGGATTGGAACCAAAAAATCAATGTGGTTTCAAGAAAGGATATCAGTGAGTTGTATTTGCGTCATGTGCTTCATTCTTTGGGAATTGCAAAAGCGCAAAAATTCAATGCAGGCTCCACTATCTTGGATGTAGGCACAGGGGGCGGTTTTCCAGGGATTCCCTTGGCTATTTTATTTCCTGAGGTCCAGTTTACCTTGGTGGATGCCATTGGAAAAAAGATAAGGGTGGTGCAACAAGTAATTGATGGGCTCGAATTGGAAAATGTTACTGCCCTACATTCCAGGGTTGAAGACCTAGATGAACAGTTCGATTTTATTGTAAGTCGTGCTGTTGCGGCCATGCCTACTTTTGTGCACTGGACCAAAGGAAAAATAAAGAAAGATTCTTCCCATGAACGCAAAAATGGTATCCTATATTTAAAGGGTGGGGATTTAACAGAAGAACTAAGAGACTATAGGACAGTGGAGGTTTTTGATTTACAGGACTATTTTGAAGAGACATTTTTTGAAACAAAAAAACTAGTGTATCTACCTCAGAAATTTAGAAATTAGATGCACTAAAGACTAAGTATGCCGTAATAGGCTTTTCGATATTTTACCATATAATCTTTTATATAAGTTCTTACTCTAACCCTTAGACAGAATAGTGCTATGCGCTTTTTTGTATAAAATTTATCCCATTTCATAGGCCTTGTTATTAAGCTTGATAGTGTAAAGTAACGATATTTTCATTTAATTTACAATTAGTTAACGTTAAATTTACATTGATAACCAAGATTAGCGCATCCAGCTTCTGTACAATTTGGCAGTTAATCTTTGTTTTTTAAGAAAATTAGATGGTTACCTATAAAAATAGCCGTTACTCCAAACTAGGTCTGAATAACGGCTACGAATCCTGTTTTTTCCTTGTCTACCCTAAAAATGGATAGCGATAGTCTTCTGGGGTCACAAAAGTCTCTTTTATTAATCTGGGAGACACCCAACGGAGTAAGTTTTGCGCAGAACCGGCTTTGTCGTTTGTTCCAGAAGCCCTAGCACCTCCAAACGGCTGTTGGCCAACTACGGCCCCTGTGGGTTTATCATTGATGTAGAAATTACCTGCACAATTTTGTAAAGCTTTTGTGGCTTCATCGATCGCATAACGATCCGTAGCTAAAACAGCTCCTGTAAGCGCATATTCAGATGTGTTGTCCACTAATTTCAACGTTTGGTGCCAATCCTTATCCTCATATATATGGATGGTTACTACTGGTCCGAAAAGCTCGGTGCACATGGTGGTATATTTTGGATCTTGTGTGAGAATAACGGTTGGCTCAATAAAGTAACCAACAGATTTGTCATAACTCCCACCAGCAATAATTTCTGCATTGTCATCCATTTTGGCCTGATCAATGTATTTTACCAACTTATCAAAAGAACCTTCATGTATAACAGCAGTAATGAAGTTGCCCATGTCTTCAGGGGAACCTGGCTTTTTAAAAGAGGCAATATCTATTTTTACCAAATCCAAAATTTCATCAGCTGCCGATTTTGGGAGATAGACTCTGGAAGCGGCACTACATTTTTGTCCTTGAAATTCAAAGGCCCCGCGAATGATTGCTGTGGCCACTTGTGAAGGTTTTGCAGACGGATGCGCCACAATAAAATCCTTTCCTCCAGTTTCACCAACAATTCTAGGGTACGTTTTGTATGTATGGATATTGTTTCCAATTTGTTTCCATAATTCTTTGAATACAAAGGTGGAACCTGTGAAATGAAGTCCAGAGAAATCAGAGTGGGAAAGAACGGTTTCCGTAATCATAATAGGGTCTCCAAATACCACATTGATAACTCCGTCCGGTAAACCGGCTTCTTTAAAGACATCAATAATTACTTTTGCGGAAAACACCTGACTGTCACTTGGTTTCCAAACAACCACATTTCCCATCATAGCCGCACTGGCAGGTAAGTTTCCGGCTATGGCCGTAAAATTGAATGGCGTAATGGCATATACAAAACCTTCAAGAGGTCTGTATTCCAATCGATTCCAAATACCATCTGCGGATTCAGGTTGCTCAGTGTAGATTTTAGACATAAATTCCACATTGAACCTGAGGAAGTCAATAAATTCACATGCCGCATCAATCTCAGCTTGATGTATGGTCTTGGATTGCGCCATCATGGTTGCTGAATTGATTTTTGCTCGATAAGGTCCCGCAATTAATTCCGCGGCTTTTAAAAATATGGCTGCACGCTGTTCCCAGCTTAAGTTGGCCCATGCTTCCCTAGATTCCAAACAATTGGAAATAGCTTCTTCTACGTGTTTTTTCTCGGCCAAGTGAAAGTGACCCACAACATGCTTATGTTCATGTGGTGGAGACATTGGTAAGGTATTTCCAGTTTTGATTTCTTTCGAACCTATATACAAGGGAACTTCAACTTGTCCATTGTAATAAGCCTCGTACTGTTTAAGTACTTCTTTGCGCTCCGTTGTACCTGGAGCATAGCTTTTTATGGGTTCATTATATGCTGTTGGAACTTGAAAAAAACCTTTTCCCATGATGATGAATTATGTGAGTTAGAATCCACCAAAGGTAGTAAAAGGAATAGCTATATTAGAAAAGAAACCGTCCTAGTTTATAGCAAAAGGGGCTGCGAATTTAAATGTAGGGATGTCAACTTCAAATTCCTCGGTAGAAGCAAGATTGACCATCTGATAATGTCCTCGCATTGCTCCAATTGGCGATGCCAAAAGACAACCGGAACTATAGGTGTGTGATTTTCCAGGTTTAATAACGGGTTTGTTACCAATAACACCTTCACCGTCCACGGTTTCCATTTCTTTTAGGGCATCAAAAATATCCCAATGTCTGGCCGTTAACTGCACAGAATCGTTGCTTTGGTTTTCTATGGTAATCGTGTATCCAAACGCATAATGCATTTTGTAATTTTTAAAGAATGTGCCTTCAAAAGTAGTTTGAACAGACACTTTAATTCCTTTTGTGATTTGAGTGAACATAGTTTTAATAGGTAAAGACACTTCCCGTAAACAATATAGTTAGTACCACTAATGCCAAAAAGGTAAATATTGTATTCAAAAAGATATATTTAACAATCGTTTTAAATCTTCCCTGCCCATAAAACTTTCTCATGGACTTATATAGGTAAAAGCCGAAAACCAGCAAAAAAATCCCCGAGCTAGACGTTTTGAAAATAGTATCTATTATCAGGCTAAGGATGAGCAAGATAAATAATAATGATTGGTTGTGGAAACTAAATATAAGATGATCGGTGTAGGTGTATTTTTTTCTGATGTAAACCAACCAAATGAAGACAGTGAATAAAGGCAAAAAGAAAAAAATCACAAATGGTAGTCTAGAAATGGTCGAGTTTATGAAACTGCCTGGTTGCTGAATTACCTTTAAAAGACTATTGGATGAGTTAAAAGCCATTTCATTACCACTAGTATTTTCCACATCGTATTTGGTTCGTGCCTCATCAAAGTTATTAATAGAGTCATGTTTAATTATGCTGATAAAAAACTCCATTTCCAGTATAAATGAGTTTATTCCAGTACTGTCTTTTATTCTTTTATAATATGTTTTAGGATCAGCAAGCATAAAAGAATCTTTTTTCGCCTCTTTTTTTGCTTCTTTTTTTATTCCTTGTCCTATTAAAGTCTGCAATGAGTCTAAATTTTGAATTCCTGGAATAGGGATATTTTCTAAATTCTTTAAGGAATCAAGCTGCGTTAGTACTTTTTCGGTCTGTTCTTTTGCGTTGATGCTGTCAGATGCAGTTTTTTCATTATTAAAACTGTAGGATATGGGACCCGTCTGCTCAATTTTATCTTCTAGGCCAAGATCGTCCAAATTGGAAAAACTATTGTTATAAGTGACCATTAGGAAAAACAAAAATGCCAAACTCAATAAGAAACGAAATGGATTGGTATATGCTATGCGTTTACCCCTTATGTAATCTTTGGTTATTGTTCCAGGTTTTATAAGTAAGGTGTATAGTGTTTTTAGGAGTTTGGAGTCGTAATTGATGAGACTGGAGAAAAATTCGTCCCAAAAATCCCTGAGCACCAATTTTTTAATACTGTTGACTTGGGAGCAATTGGGGCAGTACTTATCGCTAATATCAAGAAGGTGTCCGCAGTTAAGACATTCGGTGCCCCGAAACTTTAGTTCGTAGCGTCCCTTGGTTATTAATTTTGTTTTCTTGCCCATTTCCTTAGCGGATTTGCGCTAAAGATAATTAATTACTGATGTTTCTGGAATTGGTTGAACCAATTCCTATTATGCTATCGTACATGTCTCCAAAATCCCGGTAATACACCAATATAAGGTAGTTGTTTTCCGTAAAATGAAAGTCGCCACTTACGTAATTGAGGTCTATGGTATTGTTCGCTCGCTCAACAACATATTTATAGTTATAAAACCCTTGTTTAAAAGGCAGTGTAAGCTCCATGTCGCCATTTTCAGGATTGAAGGTCATTTTGTTTTCCTCCGTAAGGTCGTAGTTGTTAAACTTTCCAAATACATAAACATTGTCAAGACCTATTTCATCAGAATAAGGAAGCTTAAAATGTACCTGGGAATATTCCGCTTCACGGGATACGTCCTCACCTTGCAATGTGCGAATCAGGAAATCCCCATTGATATCAGGAAAATAGGTGTAGGCCTGATCATAACGGTAATCATTGGCAAACAAATGATGATGGTACAATTCCTTGAAATCCACCCTGGAAATTGCAAAAGTGGGTGACCGGAGGTCTTTGGTGTCAAAATTTAAAAATTCATTTCCTCCATAGAAACTCGTCTCTTGGTCATATTTATATACAAGTTCTTTTCCCAAGGTAAACTGTGGCTTAATATTGTAACGAGCTGTTGGCCAGAAATGGTTTTGGACAATGGCCACTTTAATCTCTTTTTTAGGGTTGACCACAGGGAACCCTGCTGTATTAATATTAAATTGAACTACCTGTTTCTTATTGATAAAATTAAAATCCCTGGATCGTTTTACCACAGCTCCAACGGTCACTAAATCCTTATAAACAACAAACCTTCTTGAAAACTGGAGTTCGTCATGGGTATTGTAAATTTCTATGAGGTAATTACCGCTTGCCTTTAAACTTACATTTTGATTGGGAATGGTCAGTCTATAATTTGAATAGGGCTGCAAGGTATTATAGCTGTTTTCATAATCAACAATACGCTGGTTGTCAGAACCAGCAAGGAACTGGGATTTTAAAAGTTGGGATTGCATCCAGTCATAATCACAATGAACGATCCTGTAATAATAATCCTGCTCATTGGCAGTGAGGTCATCAAATTCCAAGGTCATAGAATCGCCTAATCTAATTACCGGAAATTGATCCTCTGTTGGGCCCTTAAAAACAATAGACTTAATATGGGTAGGAGGGTTTACTTCTTCCTGTACTTGGGCAAATACACTGGAAACGCAAAGACAAAAGAAAATCTGTTTAATCAGAAAGCGCATTTAGAGCCTATTTTTTGGGTAAAGGTAAACAAAAAGTGTGCCCTCGATGAAAAGGGGATTATTTTGGTTCATTGTTCTTTATTTAGAATAAATATAAATAATTAACAGGCTATCGTTTGAAGCAGATATTTTCAAGGATATGCGTTAAATTTGCGCCATATTTCTTTAATAAAAGGTCTACAACAATATGTCTAAAGACATCCGGATTAAAAAAGGGTTAAACATCAACCTTATCGGGGCAGCAGAACAGACTACTTCCAAAGCCGTTTTAAGTAACGTGTACGCCCTCAACCTAGATGATTTTCATGGAATAACACCAAAAATGTTGGTAAAACAGGGTGCCGAGGTCAAAGCAGGCGAACCTCTTTTTTACAACAAAAACAAGGAAAGCATGCTCTTTGTGTCTCCGGTTAGCGGAGAATTGGTTGAAATTGTCCGTGGAGCTAGAAGAAAAATACTAACCCTAAAAATCCTAGCGGATAAAACTCAGGAATACGTTGAACATAAAACGTTCGATTTAGATGGGGTAGATGCTGCTGTTGTGAAGGGATTCCTCCTTCAATCGGGTGTTTGGCCCTTTGTAAAGCAGCGTCCATATGATATCATAGCAGATCCGGATGCCATACCAAAAGCCATATTCGTTTCCGGGTATACTACTGCTCCCTTGGCTGCCGCTTCAGATTATATTTTAGAAGGTAAAGAAGTGGAGTTGCAGGCTGCCATTACCGCTTTGGGCAAATTGACCCCAGGTAAAGTCCATGTTTCAGTTGGTGGCGGAAACAATTCACCGCTTGAAAAATTAGAAGGAATTACACTTCATAAGGTATTTGGCCCCCATCCTGCCGGATTGGTGGGAACCCAAATCAATAAAATTGATCCCATTAACAAAGGAGAAGTCGTTTGGACCATAGCACCACAAGATTTGGTGATTATAGGTGAGTTGTTGCTAACAGGAAAGTTTAATGCGGAACGAACCATAGCACTAGCTGGATCCATAGTAAAGACTCCAAAATATTATTCCACCAAGATAGGTGCTGAAATCGCTACTTTTTTATACGCAAGTGGAGTACAAGAAGATAAGTTTAGATTGATAAATGGTGATGTGCTTACCGGTTCAAAAACACATCCCGAAGGATATCTAGGTTTTTATAATAATACGGTAACTGCTATTCCGGAAGGGGACGATTATGAGTTATTTGGATGGAACAAGCCCGTTTTCAACAAGATTTCGTCTACACGGGCAATGACATTTTCTTGGATGCAGCCCAATAAAAAATATAACTTGAATACCAATACCAATGGCGAGCATAGAGCATTTGTGGTAACCGGTCAATACGAACAGGTTTTTCCAATGGATATTTATCCGCTTCAGTTGTTAAAGGCGTGTATGGTGAAAGATTTGGACGAGATGGAACAATTAGGATTGTATGAGGTAGCACCAGAGGACTTTGCACTTACTGAGTTTATCTGTATCTCTAAACAGCCACACCAACAGATAATTAGGGAAGGATTGGATTTATTACATCAAGAAATCGGATAAAAATGGGATTGAAAGAAAAATTACATCAGTTCAGGGTAAAAAATCAGGACAAAAAGTGGTTTCCCGTTTTTAGCGGTTTTCATACATTTTTGTTTACACCAAACGAGACTACACACCATGGAACCCATGTAAAAGGGGCAGATGATTTAAAACGAACAATGAATACTGTGGTTATGTCACTTATTCCTTGTTTAATTTTTGGTATGTTCAATACCGGTTATCAACACTATTTGGCCTTAGGTGAAATTGAAGCGGTTTCCAATGGCTTTTTTAGTGCGGCGTTTTGGACTTGGGATAATTTTATCCTTGGTTTTTGGAAAATTATACCGTTAGTGGTCGTTTCTTATGCTGTGGGACTTGCCATTGAGTTTGTTTTTTGTGTGATTAAGGGACATGAAATAGAAGAAGGATATTTAGTTACTGGAATGCTAGTGCCTTTGATTGTGCCAGTAGACCTGCCTCTTTGGATGCTTGTTATAGCCATTGTATTTGGAGTGGTTGTTGGGAAAGAGGTGTTTGGAGGAACGGGGATGAATATATTAAATCCTGCATTGACCATTCGTGCGTTTTTGTTCTTTGCATATCCTACTTGGATGAGCGGAGATAAAGTATGGGTACACGGTGCTAAAGAAGGTCTTACACAAACTGGCTCCGCAGATGCCATCTCGGGAGAGACCGTTTTGGGGTATTTAGCCCAAGGTAATTCCGAATATGCGTATTCGCTTTCAGATATGTTTTTTGGATTCATACCAGGTTCAGTGGGGGAGACCTCAACAATATTAATTTTATTGGGAGGTTTATTTCTTGTTTTCTCAAAAATTGCCTCATGGCGTATCATGTTGAGTGCTGTGATAGGCTCTTTGGTAATGGGACTTATTTTCAATGGTATTGTCGCCGCTGAATGGATTCCTGAATACAGCAAGTTTTATGGATTAATGAGTTTTGAATACTGGCAACACCTATTAGTTGGCGGGTTGGCCTTTGGTATTGTATTTATGGCTACGGACCCAGTAACAGGATCGCAGACCAATAGGGGAAAATGGATATATGGTTTTTTGATTGGGTTTATGTCAGTAATGATTCGAGTATTCAATCCGGGTTATCCAGAAGGCGTATTCCTTGCCATCCTATTAATGAATGTTTTTGCACCAACCATTGATCACTATGTGGTTCAAGGCAATATCAAAAGAAGAATGAAACGATTAAAGACTGCAACAATCCACCCAAAAACTACGGATGGGGTTGAGGCGCTAAAAACGGAAACTGTTTAGTTATGGGAATTAACACGGATAAAAACTCATATACGGTAATTTTTACAGTCGTTATGGTTGTAATAGTTGGTTCTGTTCTTGCATTTCTAGCTTCTGCTCTAAATGATAGAATTAAGGAAAATGAGCGTTTTGAAAAACAACAGAACATTCTTTATGCAATGGGTATCAATGAAAATACCCCGGATAGTGGCGTAAATTTTATTCCAACAGCAGTAGTGGAAGACGAGTTCTCAAAGTACATTAAAGAACAATATGTTTTTGTTGATGGTGAAATTCAAAAAGATAACCAAGCTTTTTTAATCGATATGAAAAAGCAATTGACTTCCCTAAAAGGTGGTGGCGAAGCACGCCTGCCTATTTTTATAGGTGAAAAAGAGGGCAAGAAATCTTATATACTGCCCATGCACGGTAAAGGGCTATGGGATGTTATTTGGGGCTTTATAGCTGTTGGAGAGGATATGGTCGTACAAGGCGTTTATTTTGACCACAAAGCGGAGACCCCAGGTCTTGGAGCCAACATAAAAATGCGCTTTTTTATGGACGATTTTATCGGAGAATCCTTGTTGGAAGGTAAAAGCTATGCTGGTGTAACTGTGGCAAAAGGAAATAATGATCCTTTGAACAACGATAAAGATGATAATGAAGTAGACGCCCTAGCTGGAGCAACGATTACCGGAAATGGAGTTTCCGCTATGATAAAAGAAACTTTAAAGGTCTACAAGCCTTACTTAGAAACCATTAGAACAAACTAATATGGCATTACTTTCAAAAAAAGATGCGAATCTGATTCTGGACCCTTTAGCGGACAATAACCCAATAACCATTCAAGTTCTGGGTATCTGTTCTGCATTGGCTATTACCGCGGAACTTAAAGCCTCCTTGGTCATGGCTCTCTCGGTAATTTTCGTTCTGGGAGTGGGTAACGTGGTTATCTCATTAATGCGAAACATAATTCCTTCAAAAATTAGAATCATAGTTCAACTTATCGTTGTGGCAACCTTGGTGATTATTGTAGACCAGGTCTTAAAGGCATTTGCGTATGAGTTGAGTAAAACCCTTTCAGTTTTTGTTGGGTTGATAATAACCAACTGTATTATCATGGGACGTTTTGAAGCTTTTGCACTTGGTAACGGCCCATGGAAATCCTTTTTAGATGGTATTGGAAACGCACTAGGATACGGAGTAATACTAATTATTGTTGGATTTTTCCGTGAACTATTGGGTTCAGGAACTTTGTTTGGAATTCCTGTTTTAGGAGATTCCATTGCGAAAACGGGATTGTATGCCACTGGATATGAGAATAATGGATTCATGATTATACCTCCTGCTGCATTAATTGTTGTAGGCATCATTATTTGGGTGCAACGTTCAAGAAACAAAGCATTAATAGAAGAAGCATAAATAAGAGAATATGTTAGAGCATTTAGAACTGTTTTTTAAGTCCATCTTCATAGATAATATGGTATTTGCGGTTTTTTTAGGAATGTGTTCCTATTTGGCCGTATCAAAGAAAGTAGCAACAGCTGTAGGATTAGGAGCTGCTGTTATATTCGTTTTGGCCGTTACGGTACCTTTAAACTGGTTGTTAGATCAATACCTGCTAAGAGATGGTGCATTGGTTTGGTTAGGCCCAGAGTATGCGGATTACAACCTTAGCTTTCTATCATTTATTTTGTTCATTGCTACCATTGCAACGATGGTACAATTAGTGGAGATTGTGGTGGAGAAATTCTCTCCCTCTCTATATAATTCCTTGGGAATTTTCTTGCCTTTGATAGCGGTAAACTGTGCTATTTTAGGCGGTTCCCTGTTTATGCAGGCAAGAGAAATACCTAATTTGGGCTTGGCATTCAATTATGGAATTAGTTCCGGTATCGGATGGTTTTTGGCAATTTTGGCAATTGCAGCAATTCGAGAAAAAATAAGATACTCAAATGTACCTGCTCCACTTCGCGGATTGGGTATAACCTTTATTATTACAGGGTTAATGGGAATTGGGTTCCAAAGTTTTGGTGGTATGTTAACAGGTGATAATGAGCCACCCGAGGGAACAGAACCAATTACAGCGGAGAAAGTTGAAGAAAAAGAAATTAAAAAAGAGATTGAAGATGAGGAAAAAGCAGTCTCTTATAACGAAGTCATAAACAAATAAATATGATTTTAGCTACCAGTACAGGAGGTACTATTCTAATTACAGTTGTTGCTTTTCTTATTTTGTTATTGCTTTTGGTTGCACTTTTATTGTTTACCAAAGAAAAATTGTCACCTTCAGGTCCAGTAACGTTGACAATTAATGGCGAAAAACAAATAGAAGTGGCCTCTGGGGGTACTTTACTATCTACCCTGGGAAACCAGAAAGTGTTTTTGCCATCAGCTTGTGGTGGTGGTGGAACCTGTATTCAGTGCGAATGTCATGTGCTTTCAGGTGGAGGCGAGGCATTACCTACCGAAACACCGCACTTTTCCAAAAAAGAATTGACCCATGGAGCTCGCTTGGCATGCCAAGTGAAAGTGAAGCAAGACATGGAAATCACCATTCCAGAGGAGGTTTTCGGAATCAAAAAATGGCCAGCTAAAGTTGTTCGTAACTACAATGTTGCTTCGTTCATCAAGGAATTTGTTGTTGAGATTCCAGAGGATATGAATTATAAGGCCGGGGGGTATATTCAAATTGAGATTCCGCCATGTGAGGTAAAGTATTCTGATATCGATATAACGGCACACCCAGAAGAACATGAAACTCCGGATAAATTTAAAAATGAGTGGGACAAGTTTAATTTGTGGCCTTTGACCATGAAAAATCCCGAAACTGTGGAAAGAGCATATTCTATGGCTTCATATCCCGCAGAGGGACGTGAAATTATGCTGAATGTACGTATTGCAACTCCGCCATGGGACCGTTCTAAAAATGGATGGATGAATGTAAACCCAGGTGTTGCTTCTTCTTATATCTTTGGATTAAAAGAGGGAGATCCAGTTACAATTTCAGGGCCATTTGGAGAGTTCTTTATCAATGAATCGGAAGCTGAAATGCTTTACGTAGGTGGAGGTGCCGGTATGGCCCCAATGCGTTCGCATTTATACCACCTTTTCAGAACCTTAAAAACCAATAGAAAAGTTACGTATTGGTATGGAGGTCGTTCCAAAAGAGAGTTGTTCTATATTGATCACTTTAAGAAATTGGAAAATGATTTTCCAAACTTTAAATTCTATATGGCACTTTCCGAACCTATGGAAGAAGACAATTGGAAAGTAAAAGAAGATATTGATGCTGAAGGAGACGGTTTTGTTGGATTTATTCATAATTGTGTTATAGATAATTATTTGAATCATCACGATTCTCCAGAAGATATAGAATTATACTTCTGCGGACCGCCATTAATGAACAAAGCTGTGCAGAAAATGGGAGAGGATTTTGGTATTCCCGATGAGCATATCAGGTTTGATGACTTTGGAGGATAGTTTCAATAACGATACATTCCCTCGAGCGCAGTCGAGAGGTCAATTCTAAAACCTAACCGATGCGAAAGTGTCGGTTTTTTTATGGGCGAACGAAGGCAACTTACAGAACAAGAGCTTTATAATCTGGCCATGAATATTGTGGGGAGGCAATTGGAAGCCGATGGTTTCGAATTTATGGGTATCAACAGTAAACCCAAAAAAAATCCTCAGTATGTCTGCTTAAAGGAGAAGATTTTACACTTTATTGTAGTAAGAAATGTTGAATACCCTAAAAATGCAAGGGAATATGATTTGGAGTTGATGCAAAAAGTAAAAGATCAGGCTGATAAGTTTGAGGCACGAACGTACTTTGCGGGAGTTGGATTGTCCAATGCATCCAATCCGGAGCTTCCAGTTTATTTAAATGAGGACTATATTGTGGATTATCATGGCTTAATAGAAGTGTAATCTCGTTACTATCATACAAATTACAATCTTAAAAATAACATGAGACAACTTCAAGTTTTACTTGTAATATTGATTTTTGCAGGTTGTAAATCAAAACAAGAATGGATAAAAAATCAGAATACCGGAAATGCACTGGGAACTACCTATTCCATTATCTATATTTCCGATCAATCACTTGACGTCCAAAAAGAAATTGATTCTGTTTTTCGGGTTATAAACAAATCATTATCCACCTATATTCCGGATTCTGATATTTCTAAAATCAACAACGGTGATACCACTATTGTTGTTGATCAGTCTTTTCGTGATGTATATTTTAACAGTCAGGTAGTCAATCTAGAAACTGATGGTTATTTTGACCCAACCGTGGGGGTTCTGGTAAATGCATGGGGTTTTGGCCCTGGTAAGCCAATACAATTGGACAGCACTAAAGTGGACAGCCTAATGGAATATGTGGGTTGGGCAAAAGTTGGTCTAAAAAGAGATTTTACCATTGAAAAGACCAAACCGGAGATAAGGTTTGATTTTAATGCAATTGCCAAAGGTTATACTATTGATAGGTTAGGACGTGTGCTTGATGATAAGCATATTGATAATTACCTGGTCGAATTGGGAGGAGAGGTATTAACTAAGGGAATCAATAAAATTTCTTTAAAACCATGGACTGTTGGTATTGATGATCCTGAAAATATTGAAAACCGGGGAGGGGCGGCTATTATTCATCTTAAGGGTAAAGCAATGGCATCATCTGGTAATTATAGAAAGTTTAGAGTTGATGAAAAGACCGGGAAAAAGTATGTGCATACCGTGAACCCTAAAACAGGTTATACCAAAAACTCAAATGTACTTTCTGCAACTGTCATTGCGAAGTACTGCATGCAGGCAGATGCCTTTGCAACCGCGTTTATGACAATGAATTTAGAGGATACAAAACAATTACTAGCTTCAAGAAATGATTTAGACGCCTTTATCATATACATAGATGAGCAAGGTAAAACCGTAAATTTTATGACCGAGGGATTTAAAGAAATAGTAGTGAAATAATCACTTTCTTACCAGTGGAATAACCTCGCCTTCTGCCAATCGGTATGCTTCTACCTCGCTTTGGAGCAATTGATGGGTATAATTAACTTCTTCAACAATAAAACCAATACTTCTTAGCTTTTCAAAATAATCCCTTCCATAAATACGAACATGGTCGTACTGTCCAAAAATCTTTGCTCTTTCCTTTCGGTCCGTTATGGAGTCATCTTCAAAAGTCTGCGCTCTTTTTAAATCTTGCGGAATTTGAAAAATACCCCAACCTCCGGGTTTTAAGATTCGAAATAGCTCTTGCATGGCTTTGGTATCATCAGGAATATGTTCTAAAACATGATTACAAAGAATAACATCAAATGAATCATCACTAAACGGAAGATTGCAAATATCGGCCTTTACCTCGGCCAAGGGGGAGTTTAAATCGGTAGTGGTGTAATCAATGTTATTCAACTGTTTAAAACGTTTGTGAAAAGCCTGTTCCGGAGCAAAATGAAGTACTTTTTGTTTTTTGGTAAAAAAATCGGTTTTGTTTTTTAAGTATAACCATAGCAATCGATGTCTTTCTAGGGATAGGGTTGAAGGAGAGAGTACATTTTCCCTTGGATTTTCATAACCATAGGGTAAAAATGTTCTAAAACTTTTTCCGTCTATGGGATCAGTGTAGTTTTTTCCTTTTAATAAAAAGGTAACCAAAGGTCTTACCCAATAACTCAGCTTAATAAGAACAGGTCTTGGAATAAGATTCAAGAAATACTTAAAAGTTTTTGACACAGATTAATGGTTTGACACAAATTGCTCTAATTTTCACAAAGTTTAAAGAACTACTCTCTTATAACTCAAACTATCTTCACCAAAATTGACCAATAAACCTAGTTTAAGTTTGGACACTGCTAAATAGTTTAATGTCTGTTTAACATGACCACTTATTAATTTTTCCACTGCCTTCAATTCTAAAATAATCTTATCATCAATTACAAAGTCAGCATAATAATAGTGCTTCAGCATTTTGGCTTTATACGAAACAGGGTATCTCATTTCTTTTTGAAAGGGTACACCATTATCTTTAAGTTCTAATTCCAACGCATCGGCATAAACAGCTTCACTAAATCCTTTTCCTAATTCATTATGAATATCCATGCATAAACCAATGATAAAATATGACTCTTGTTTGTAAATTATACTCATTAGGGAAGATTTGGGAAATTGGTGAAATTCGAGTCGATGAATTGTTACCTATATAGGAATTTTTGATTTTCTAAATTCTGCTTCTTCATCACTAGTAATACCCAAAGCATCATAGATATACTGAAATGTGGAGAGCAGTTCTGGTGTTCCATCAATCAAAGCAACATCATGTTCAAAGTGGGCACTAGGCTTTCCATCCGCTGTTAAAATGGTCCAACCATCTTTTAGCTGTTTTATTCTACGGGTTCCCATATTGACCATAGGTTCAATGGCTACTACCATTCCATCTACAAATTTCTTACCTCGTCCTCTTTTGCCATAGTTTGGCATTTGCGGGTCTTCATGAAGTTCGGTTCCGAGTCCGTGGCCTACCAACTCGCGAACAATGCCATAACCATGACGTTCACAATGATTTTGAATGGCATAACCAACATCGCCAACACGATTTCCAAGCTTAAATTCCCGAATTCCCATGTATAAGGATTCCTTTGTGACCTTAAGTAATTTTCTAGTGTCTTCAGCAACCTCGCCTACTTCAAAAGTATAAGCATGATCGCCATAATATCCGTTTTTTAATGCTCCACAATCAACGGAGATAATATCACCTTCTTTAAGGAGCTCATTGTTCGGAATACCGTGAACGACTTGTGTATTTGGGCTCCAATTTAAGGTGTTGGGGAAATCATACATGCCTAAAAAGCCTGGTTCGGCTCCTTGTTCCCGAATAAAGTCTTCAGCTAGTTTATCCAGTTGCAATGGATTAGCTCCAGGTTTGATTTCTGATGCCAACATTCCCAAGGTTTTGGACACCACCAATGCGCTTTCACGCATTAACTCAATTTCCTCTGCAGTCTTAATCTTTATCATGTGCACAAAGATAGGTGGAAATCAATTAATCACCATTCCCTGATTAATGCTAAACCAACGCTTTTTGTGTCATTAATGAAGGTTTTTCAACCCCGATTAACTTTAAAATTGTTGGTGCTATATCTCCCAGGACACCATCTTTGATTTCTGAAATGGTTTTGTCTACTAGAATTAGCGGTACGGGATTGGTGGTGTGCGCTGTGTTTGGACTACCATCTGGATTGACCATAGTATCACAGTTACCATGGTCCGCTATAACGATAGTAGAGTATCCATTTTCCAAAGCTATGGTAATAACATCTTTTGCACATTCATCTACCGTTTCACAGGCTTTTACTGCAGCTTCCATTATTCCGGTATGCCCCACCATATCCGGATTGGCAAAATTTAGGCATACAAAATCAGCTTCTCCTTTTTTAAGCTCTGGAATAATGGCATCCCTAATTTCAAAGGCACTCATTTCTGGTTTTAAATCATAAGTCGCCACTTTGGGAGAAGGACATAGAATTCGCTTTTCCCCTGTAAAAGGTTCTTCGCGACCTCCATTAAAAAAGAAAGTAACATGGGGGTATTTTTCAGTCTCGGCGATACGGATTTGCTTTTTCCCGGCTTTGGCCAATATTTCCCCTAAGGTATCTTTGATGTTATCCTTGTCATAGACGACCTTCACGCCTTTAAAGGAATCATCATAGTTGGTTAGGGTAACATAGTACAGGTCCAATTTTTTCATATCCAGCTCTGGAAAATCTTGCTGGTTAAGCACTTGGGTCAATTCCCTGCCCCGGTCTGTTCTAAAGTTGAAGAAAACAATTACATCTCCCTCGTTAACCGTACCTTGAGCATTTAATACAAGGGGCTCAATAAACTCATCGGTTATGCCTTGATCATAATTTTTTTGAATGGCTTCAGAAATATTTTCAGCGGTTTCCCCTTTTCCATTTACAATTACATCATATGCCTTTTTAACCCGTTCCCAACGCTTATCACGATCCATGGCATAATACCTTCCAATTACGGTAGCTAGTTTGGTGTTTTTGTCGGCACAAAAATCGGTAAGCTCTTCTAAAAATGCTTTACCACTTTTTGGGTCAACATCCCTGCCGTCTGTAAAAGCATGAATATAAGATGTCTTCACTCCATTTTTATCGCTTGCCTCAATTAGGGCTTTTAAATGATCAATATGACTATGAACACCTCCATTGCTTACCAAACCTAAAAAGTGAATGGGTTTATTGTTGGTTTTGGCATACTCAAAGGCATCTTTAAGAATTGCCTCATCTTTAAGAGTATCTTCTTTTACTGCTTTATTGATTTTAGCCAAATCTTGGTACACTATTCTGCCAGCACCCAAGTTCATATGGCCAACCTCGCTATTACCCATCTGACCTTCCGGAAGCCCCACATGCATACCATCGGTGAGTAAGTTGGCATTGGGGAATTTATCATATAGTGAATCAATAAAAGGTGTTTTGGCCTTTTCTATTGCCGAAACCTTTGGGTCCGGAGATTTTCCCCACCCGTCTAAAATCATTAAGATAGCCTTCTTTTCCATACTGCTGAATTCAGTTTCAAAAATAGAACCATTTGGATTTATGCGCTACTTTTTTAAAGGTTTTCTATTTGCGATGGTGTTAATTATTCATGTTAAAAAAAAGAGACTTGTTAAAATTTAGTTATTTAAGTGTTAATGCTGTAACATTTGAAAATAGATGAAGTCTATTTTTATATCAATTAAATCTATAATCAAAAATTATTCATCATGAAAAAAACAATCCTAACAGTAGCTGCAGCGTGTATGCTGGCAGTTACAGGCGTTTGCGCCAATGAATCAACAACATTAGACAACAATCCAGCGTTGGACATTGTATCTGTGGAAATCAGTTCTTTTTGCAAAGCAATTGTAAAAGGTGATTTTGATACGGTTAAAAAGTTAATTGAGCTTGGAGAGGATGTAAACCAAAAATCACTTGGAATGGCACCTATTCATTTTGCGGCGCGTTACAACAAAGTGAAAATTCTGGAACTGCTCATTGAAAATGGGGCAGATGTTAAAAAACGCTGTGATAAAGGGTATACCGCTAAAAAATACGCGGAACTATCCAATGCCACGGACGCTTTGGAAATACTGAAATTGGCTATGAAGAAATAAGAAAACGAGTTTATTCATCCAAAAAGCCCGTCCAATTGGACGGGCTTTTTTATTCCATTTACTTTTATAGTGTTAAGGTAAAAGAGTAAATTAAAAATCAAAACCAGTAAAAACCCGGTATAAAAAAGCATACAATGCCATAGACAATAATATACCACAAAAAATAGTATATACTTTTAGCAAGGTAACTACCAACCCAGGTTTGCAGTCATCAAACGCTTGCGTATAAATATTTTTGAAATGTAATAGTGTTCCCATGTGTTCTTATTATTAGATAGCACAAAAGGAGGTTGATACAAAGGTACTTTTGATTTGGTTACTCAAAGGTAGTCAAAAAAGGCGAATACAAGTTTTTAATCGATGAACGTCCCAAATCTATCGACCGGAATATTTTTTAATGGCTTCTTTGATCATTTCTATTCTATTTTCGGGATCTGGATGGGTGCTTTGAAACTCAGGAACCCTGTTAGGGCCAGCCGCGGCTTTTAAAATTTCCATTACCCTGATCATTTCGTAAGGGTCATAACCTGCTTGGATCATAAACATAACCCCAAGTTCATCACTTTCCAGTTCATCGCCCCTTCCGTTTTTCAACAAGGTATTTTGACCTATTCCACTTACCAAACTACCCATATCACCACCAACTGAAGCTCCCATGGTCAACGTTTGCCAAAAACTGCTTTCCGCAATTCGTTCGGCAGAATGTCTGCCAATTACATGACCAATTTCATGGCCAAGAACACCTGCAAGTTGTGCTTCAGTAAGTTGGGAAAACAATGCATAGGTAATAAAGCATTGTCCACCGGGTAGAGCAAAAGCATTTATGGTCTGGTCATCGGCCAATAGATGGAAGTCATATTCATAAGGAGTTTCACGCGCATAACTGTTGTTTACCAGTTTTTGACCAACTGCATCAACCAACGTTTGCATTCGTTCATCGGGATAGAGTCCTCCATGTTGTTGGGCCATCTCTGGAGCACTTTGCAGCCCAATGGCAATCTCCTGGTCTGGAGTCATATTTATGTTCTGAACCCTTCCCGTATAGGGGTTTTCTTCTTTGTTATTGCATCTTTGAATAAAAGCGAAGGCTACAATGGCAAGCCCAATCAGAATGCGGATTTTCCAACTTCCTCTTCTCATAATGTTAGTGTTCTTGAAAATTCAAGATACAAAAAATGAACTATAATAACTTCTGATTAATATCCAAAATATTATCTTGGATGTATGATTTTAAAAACCCCGTTGTAAAGTGGTCACAACCCATGAAGTCTTCATTTTGAATTAATCTAAGAATGTTCTTTTTACGGAAAGCAGTGAGCATGGGTATCGAAATTGGGGCATAACTATAATGCCATGGTTCATACTTAAAACCTTTTCTTCGAGGTTCTTTGGTATAGACAAGATAGAATCCGAATTTTTCGGAATTTTCATCCAACCATTGTTTAAATGCTTCAAACGGCCCGCCCGTTTCAAACTTTTCTGGAACCAGAACGTCTCCAGATATTTTTGGGTATCCATCGATAATATCAATATCCGTTCCCCAGTGATGTCTACTTGTGCCCGGAATAGTTGAATATTCTATGATCTTATCAATGGCGTCCAAAGGCCTCATTTCATGCTCCTCGGTGTAGCGGATGTATTTTCGTTCCCAGATACTTTCTTGTCTATAAAAGTCCCTATAACTGGATACCATTTTAATGTCAAAACCATCGGTGTATGCGGCTTTTTTCATTTGCATAAAAGCATTGTAAGCGCTTTCCCGTAGGTTAATACCTTCCCCAAAAAGATCGATAGTTTCTTTTCCCATTAATTCCGAAACGGAAAAATCATCTGGGTCATTTATGTTGAAAAAGGGGAGTAACGAACATGCAAGGCCACTCGCAGCCGTATTTTTGATAAAAGTCCTTCGTTCCATAGCATGAAATTGGTTTCAGCGACAAGTTAAGAAGTATTTTTTGTCTTCCCGAAAAGAAGTACCCACTATTTAGTGATCTATTGCTTAATCGGAGATGTATAGATATCCTTGGAATTTTTCCTTGGTGTCGTTTACGGTAAGGATATAAAAGTAGATTCCTGATGACAGACCAGAATCCCTGCTTATAACTGAGCTACGATTGGATTTACCATTGAAATCATTGGTATAGTTTAATTTTGAATACACCAGAACACCATATCGATTGTAAATGTTGAGCAGGTTATTTGGAACATTTTCAATACCATCGATTAACAAGAAATCGTTAACACCGTCATTGTTGGGGGTTAAAAAATAATTATCCAATTCAAGAACTGTAAAAGGTTCCAATAAATCATCTGTGCCGCCCAATGTTATGATTTCATAGTCATTGGGTGTAAAAGTGTCTGAAGTGATGCTACCAGCTTGCAGATTTCCTGAAACTGATGAGTTTCCAAGTCGTTCCCATCTGTTTTCAGACTTACTCCATCCTACCACCAACAAACTTTCTGCAGACTCCACCAATTGGTTTGCATCACTATTTATATCCCAAGTGATGGTAATAACGGAAGGTTGATCGGATTCTAATGTCCAAAATTCGACTTGACTAACTTGCAAATCATCAAAATCCGTATTATCCGTGCTAAATTGAGCTGCGAGTGCAACTGGATTGTTCGGATCTTCAAAATAATAGGCACATTTAGCTAAATCATTTATTCCATTGGAGGTTATGGTAAGATGTCTAATCCGATCCCCATCACCCACTGGAAAGGTAATCAGTTGTTTGTTAGCTGCACCTGCATACCCGTTGATATGTGTTAAATCCCCACTACCGGTGTAGAAGGCTGAATTTATAAAATTGAAATAGTTATCCGAGTTGTTTTTCGAGCTTGCTATATCCCCAATAACAAAATTGAGGTTGTTCGCTACACCAACCCATGTATCAAGAAATAAGCCATTCTCCGCAATGACTTCCATATCTTCGAAAATAGGATGGGATGAACCTGTGATGGTCATGGGATGTGTACTATAAAAACCCGTTAACCCGGTATTCTGATTAAAAACGCCGTCATCTATAAGATCTATATGAAAGCCCACAGAAACTGTTCCATGAAATTGTAAATTTCCAAAATTATGAACCGCTTCCTGAGATGTAGCAATGGCCGATATAAGAAGGAAGAGTCCTAGAAAAATCAATGTTATATTTTGGACATATGTTTTCATAGATTATCTAAAAGCTTGATAAATGACCACAATTCCATCGGCAAAACTGTCCGTATTGAGCGTGAAACCATCCGTATTAAAACGTGTTACCGTTGCCGATGTTACTCCAAGATTGTTTCCATTTTGATTACCGTATCGTAAACCAATACAATGTGAATTTGAAGCAAACCTTGAGATATCATTGATGGAGTTTCCGCTTCCACCAACATAAATTACCTGCTCTGCAATGGTGTTTCCGTCATTTCTTGCAAAACCGTTCATGGAACCAAAGGAGTTGGCAATACCGGTATTATTATTGCCGACGGCATTGTCGGAGTTTAAATTATAACTTTCAACATTTGCATGCGCTGAAAATATAATGCTACTTGGTTCAAAGGGAATCCCAATTATATTTTGATTCCCTAAACCAGTAATTTGAAAAGCCCCAACGTATGAATTAGTTACATTTGGAATTTCAACCCAAGCTGAATTGCTATAAAAGTGAATACTTTTTGTTGAGGTATTGAATACCATGGAACCTTCAATTGGATTTGCTATGGAATTCATTTCAGTAGTTGTAACATTATGAATGCCCACTAAGTCTCCAGCGGTTGGTGTTTGTGCGTTTAATTCTATTATTGAAAAGAATAGAACGAGTGCGATTACTTTTTTCATTCTATTCTGGATTAAAGATCTAAAATTGTGAACATAAACTCAGAGTCAAATCGATTTCTATCAGAACCACCATTATCATTATCGCCAACAATAACCTCAAAACTCGAACTGGATTGATTTCGATATGAGATTCCTGGATCATCATTCCCAGAACCATCCCTACTTGGTTGAGAAAGCTGAATAATATAGTTACCGTCGCTGACCATGCCTGCGGGTAGATTAACACGATAATATCCATTTCCTGTAAGTTTGGTAACCGTAATTCCAGAGGTTGCCCTTGTAACATTTCCATTTGAGGCAATTTTACCGATAGCTTTAATTGGGCTTTCATAGTAAGCCCCACCATTTGTACCTACGGAAATGCTATTGTCGGTTTCGATACCCACGGTATTTGCGGTTTGGCTGTCCGAGTCTTCGTTGGAATAGGTGATTACCCCTGTTGATGTATTTTGAGTTAGATTGGTAACTGTATTATCATCACCATCTGCAATGTCGGCCGGGACATTGTTCAAAGAGGCCCACTCGCCATCAAAGTCATCGGTGGAATCCGTATCCAGATTAGGAAATTCGTTGTTGACGGCCGTTGCCACCTGTGCATCGGTCAACTGTGTATCGTCATCGATATCATCGGCAAAACCGGCGGGCACATTGTTCAAAGAGGCCCACTCCCCATCAAAGTCATCGGTGGAATCCGTATCGAGATTAGGAAATTCGTTGTTGACGGCCGTTGCCACCTGTGCATCGGTCAACTGTGTATCATCGTCAATGTCATCGGCAAAACCGGCAGGCACATTGTTCAAAGAGGTCCACTCGCCATCAAAGTCATCGGTGGAATCCGTATCCAAATTGGCCGGAACATTGGTCAGATCGGTAAAATCGCCCGAGAAATCATCTGTTGAATCCGTATCCAGATTGGGAAATTCGTTGTTGACCGCCGTTGCCACCTGTGCATCGGTCAGTTGTGTATCATCGTCAATGTTATCGGCAAAACCGGCAGGGACATTATTTAAAGAGGCCCATTCCCCATCAAAGTCATCGGTCGCATCGGTATCGAGGTTTGGAAATTCGTTGTTGACGGCCGTTGCCACCTGTGTATCGGTCAACTGTGTATCGTCATCGATATCATCGGAAAAACCGGCGGGCACATTGTTTAAAGAGGCCCACTCGCCATCAAAGTCATCGGTGGAATCCGTATCCAAGTTGGCCGGTACATTGGTCAGATCGGTAAAGTC
>JBDWSS010000022.1:0-8211 GCA_039985375.1 Flavobacteriaceae bacterium | reverse complement strand
ATTGGGGATGGTAACAGCTCCGGTATTTGTAGTGCTTATTGCTTCTACGGTATTGCTAGAGGTAATATCGTAAGTGATGTTATCCATTGTAAAAATGTAATTAAACCCTGTCCATCCTGCTTCTTCATAAGCGGCCTCGGTCCCATTGGGAACGAGCAGATCTATATCTCCACGATTAGTAAAGCTATTTGAACCAAGGCTTGGAGGCGATGTAGCATGTACCGTTACACTGGTCAATTGATTATCATTAAAAGCAGAAATCCCAATCGTCTCAACACTATTACCTATGGTTACACTGGTCAAATTGTTGTCCAGAAAAGCGGCTTCTCCAATCTCGGTCACGCTATTGGGAATGGTTACACTGGTTAATTGATTCTCATCAAAAGCACCTTCTCCAATCGTCTCAACATTATTACCTATGGTTACACTGGTCAATTGATTCTTTTCAAAAGCATAATCCCCAATACTGGTCACGCTATTGGGAATGGTCACATGGGTCAATGGATTACCTTCAAAAGCGGCATACCCAATCGTCTCAACATTATTACCTATGGTTACACTGGTCAATTGGTTTCCCCAAAAAGCATGACCCCCAATACTGGTAACGCTATTGGGAATCGTTACACTGGTCAATTGATTATCTTGAAAAGCAGCATCCCCAATCGTCTCAACATTATTACCTATGGTTAGACTGGTCAATTGATTATTATTAAAAGCAAAATCCCCAATACTGGTCACGCTAAAATGATTAGTCCTTACCTTTGCCGCATGATACCTGGAGAATGTTCCAGGTATAATTACAGTTCCATCGAATAGAGCATCACTAGAGGAAGCCCTTGAATCATCAGGATCAAACCCAATAGCTTCAACCTCCTGATCTGTATTGGTTACTTCAAATTCTATACTGTATAACTTATCGTATGCATCACTTTGGCGCGGTCGATGATCTGGGTTCTCCATATGCATCGAAAACGTGGTTCCTATATCCTGCCCATAGGAGTTTGTGCCAAACAGGGCCAACAACAGGGCGGGCAAAAATTGTAGGAGTAGTTTTGTTTTCATGTGCCAAGAATGTTTTTAAATCAAAATTGATTGACAAACAATACTAGAACATGTGCCCAATCGGGTCTAAAAAAAGTGCTGAACCCTGTTAAATCAGGGACGAAAAGGGGAGTTTAGGGGATGTTCCCTCCTTCGACCTACGGTCTTCGGTTGACAGTTTTCAGTTTTCAGTTTACAATGAACAATTAGCAGTTATCAATTTTCTGCAATCAGTTAGCAGTTGGTTGATAGGTAAAGGGTAAAAGGTAAAGGGTCTGTTTTTAGTTGACAGTCGGTTGATTGTTATATTTGATTCCTACTCATATCTCAGGACTGTTCAGTTTTTCGTTTTTCGTTGTTGGTTATCAGTTGTTCATTATTAGTCTTAAGTTCTCAGTTCTCAGTTGTTAGTGAGATAGTGATTAGTGAGATAGTGGTTAATTGGTCTTTGTTCTCTGCCTAAGGCTTATGGCTTAAAGCGTAGAGCCTATTGCCCATTGTTCGATTAGAAATGACTTCAGTGCAAAATATTTTGAATAAATTTATAAAGATTGTCCAATTCCTACTTTGGTCTTCGTCATTGGAACGTAAACAAAGTATAAATCAGTTTGTCATGGACGAACATAACATTAAAATCGATGAGCAATTTTTTGTATTTATTCAGGGGAGGAGACGAAAACTTCAACCAATTATCGCAGGAAGAAAAACAAGCCCATATGCAGGTATGGGGGCAATGGATGGGTGGTCTAAAAGAAAAAGGCCAACTGTTGGATGGGCTCCCCTTGGGCGCGGATGGAAAGGTAGTGCACAATAGGGGCGAATTGGTTACTAATGGCCCTTTTGCTGAGGGAGCTGAAGTGGTTGGTGGATATTTAATTGTATCTGCCAGCGATATCGAGGAGGCTGTGGAGATTTCCAAGGGGTGTCCAATTTTTGATTATGAAGGCGCTAATGTCGAGGTCAGGGAGATTGCCTCCATGGACACACATTAAACCTATTAAAAACATGAGTAATTTTTTATATCTGTTCAGGGGTGGATATGATGACTATAATGCATTGTCCCAAGAAAAAAAGGAAAAGCTGACCAAGGATTGGGAGATATGGTTGGGGCAATTAAAGGAGCAAGGAAAACTTATTGAAGGGCTTCCTCTTTCCCAGGAGGGGAAAGTGGTATATGAGCAAGGTAAATTAATAACCAATGGCCCCTTTGCGGAAGGTGTGGAAGTAGTGGGAGGTTATACGATCGTTTCGGCCAAAGATTTGGAGGAAGCTTTGGAGATATCTAAAGGCAATCCGCATTTTAACTTCGAAAATAGTATCTTGGAAATTAGGGAAATCATGTCAATGGATGTTTAAAACCCCTTTAAAACAACAATAAAGGGCCTGATTTTCATCAGGCTCTTTTATGAACCTTATGCAACCCAATAACCTATCAAATACCATTGACCACCTTTTTCGAAATGAATATGGAAAGGTAGTGGCGGTGCTAACCCATAAGTATGGAATTTCAAATTTAGAACAGATTGAAGACGCTGTTCAGGATACTTTTTTAAAAGCCATGCAGGTTTGGGCGTACAAAGAGGTTCCTGACAAGCCAACGGCTTGGTTGTATCGAGTGGCGAGCAATTCGCTTATAGATGTACTTCGAAAACAAAAAAAATCTTCTTTTTTAGAAGAAAACAATCTGGTGGAAAAGGAGACAGCTAGTTCCAATGGCGAGCTTTTGGCTGAAAATGCCATTTCTGATAGTCAACTTCAACTCATTTTCGCCTGTTGCCATCCATCCCTTTCAGAGGAATATCAAATTATCCTAAGTTTAAAACTTATTGGTGGTTTTAGCAACAAAGAATTGGCGGAAGCTCTATTAAAAAAGGAAGAGACGGTCGCCAAGTCTTTTACCAGAGCGAAGAAAAAGTTTAGAGAAGAAGTACAGTTTTTAAAAATTCCAGTGGAAATGGGATTACAATCCAGACTTTTTAAAGTACTTAGGATTGTTTATTTGTTGTTTACAGAAGGTTATGCAGCAACAACAGGGTCTCAAATAGTTAAACGAGACATTTGTTATGAAGCTTTACGCTTAGCGTTATTGCTTAAAGAAAACAAATATTGCAAGCATCCCAATTTGGAAGCGTTGATTGCTTTGATTTGTTTTCATGCCTCCCGATTTGATGCGCGTATTAATGAAAAAGGGGAACTGGTAACTTTGGAGTACCAAGATCGATCCAAATACAATCGGGAACTCATTAGAATTGGGGTTAAGCACCTAGAGCATTCGCGAACCGAAAATAGATTGCCCTCCAATTATCATCTCGAGGCGGCAAGATCATATTATCATTGTGTGGCCAAGACATTTCAAAAAACCGATTGGAAAAGCATATTGGAATTGTATGATATTCAATTAAAATCGCAATACTCCCCAATGCTGGCCCTAAATAGAATTGTATCTTTTGCGAAAGTACATGGAGCAATAGAAGGATTGTCTGCATTGAAGGATTTAGAAGCCAAGAGCAATTTTACCCGGATTGGCCTTTTTTATGCTATTAAGGCCGAACTGTTACTTGAAGCGAAGCTTACAAAAGACTATGGGGTAATTTTACAACAAGCCATTGATCTTACCGAAAACGAATTGGTAAAAAAACATCTTATACAGAAGCTGTTATAGCGGATGAAATTTATTTTAATTCCCACCCTTTTCGGTATTCCCGCGTTACCCACTCATTGGCCTTGTCATAATTGGTTATTCTCATGTTTTCGCCATCCCAAAGTAGTTTTCGTTGACCAGGGTAGGCATAAGGAGCCCAATCCCCAATTTTTTTACCTTCTTTCAGTTCTTTGTATTGATACGCTTTTACAGCAAGGTTGCCCATTAGGACGGTTTCTGTTAATGGTCCGGCTTTTGCAAAGTCTGAAGAGGTTTCAGCCCCATTCATACAACCATCAACAAAATTAGCGATATGACCATCCATACTCCCAGGAACCCTTGGGTATTTGGGTGCAGGAGATTTATACAAATCCATCATTTCAGAGGGAAGTAAACGCGCATTTCTAGAATAGGTATCAGTAACTATGGTTCCTTTATCTCCATACATAATAGTTCCACCGCCACCACTACCAATGGTTTCGTTGTCTTTCAATTCATCCGGAAGGTTTGGCTTCATTCCGCCATCATACCAGTTTAGAGCAATATCTCCATGATGTTCATGTTCAAATTTTAGATGGATTTTAGAAGATGGAGGACATGAAGGACTGTAGTCAGCTTCTACAAAATCATCTACCCAAACGGTGGTGCAACTAGCTTCTGCTTCCTTAGGATAACCCAAATTTAAGACGCTAAAAGGAGTTTCCATAATATGACACCCCATATCGCCCAATGCACCTGTTCCAAAATCCCACCAGCCTCGCCATTTAAAGGGTAAATATGCTGCATTGTAATCGCGCATAGCAGCGGGTCCTAACCAAAGGTCCCAATCCAATTCCTTGGGAATCTGTTGTTTTTCTGAAGGAATCGGAACTCCTTGTGGCCAAACGGGACGGTTAGTCCAACAATCAATGGTATGTATTTTTCCTATAATTCCAGATTCAACCCATTCGCGTGCAATTCGGCTATCATCACTGGATGCTCCTTGGTTGCCCATTTGCGTAACGATTCCGTTTTCTGCTGCAACTTGGGTCATCAATCTGGCCTCATGAATATTATGTGTCAACGGTTTTTCAACATAAGCATGCTTCTTTTCACGCATAAAGGGAAGTGCAATGGTGGCATGGGTATGGTCTGGGGTTGCAACCATAACAGCATCTATGTCCTTTAAGTGTTTTTTATATACTTTTCTAAAATCTTTGTAGCGCTTTACATCCGGGAAAAGTTCGTAGGTTCCTTGAGCACGGCGATCATCAACATCGCAAAATGCCACAAACTTTACCTTTTCTGTGGCAGCAAGCCCCTTAATTACCCCATTGCCACGACCACCAACTCCAAAAGCGGCAACATACAATGTATCACTTGGCGGAACATGATTTTTTCCTAAGACATGACTGGGAACTATTGAAAAAGCAGCAGACGCAGCTGCAGCATTTTTGAGGAACTTTCTTCTTTGCATTTTGGTTGAATTTGATATGGCATTGAAGATACAAAAAACAACAATAGACTATGTCAGTTGTTCCCCATTCCATTCTTTATAAAACTGATTTAGGAAACCCAACATAAACTGATGCCGCTCTAAAGCTAATTTCTTTCCAGTTTTGGTATTCATTTGGTCTTTGAGCAGTAGTAATTTTTCATAAAAATGGTTGATTGTGGCCCCTTTGGAATTTTTATATTCCTCTTTGGTCATATTGGGATTGGGAGGAACAGCAGGGTTGTACAACGCCCTATTTTTAAAGCCTCCGTAATTAAATGTTCGAGCAATTCCTATGGCGCCAATAGCGTCCAAACGATCAGCGTCCTGCACTACCTGCAGCTCTTTAGATAAAAATACCGTTTGGTTTTTTTCTAAACTATTTTTGAAGGACATATGTTGGATTATGTTGACAACGTGGGATACGGTTTCCATAGCAACATTCTGGGAATTCAAAAAATCCTTTGCCATTTCAGGACCCACGCTTTCATCTCCATCATGGAATTTTGGATCGGCGATATCATGCAACAAAGCAGCCAACTGAACCACCACAGAATCTACCTTTTCATATTTGGAAATGGATTTGGCCGTATTAAAAACACGCTCAATATGAAACCAATCATGTCCGCCCTCGGCATTTTTAAGTGTTTCTTTTACGAAATCAATGGTATGTTCAATCACTTGTAAATGTGTCATTCAACAGTAATTATTCCCTCGGTAATTTGTGCTTCCACTTGGGCGATTAGTTCATCAGCATTTCCACTATTCTCAACTGGTGGATGCACCTTGAATTTTATATAGGCCCCAAGTCCCATTGGGAATTTGCCGTACTTAAGTATCTTCCACGAATTATTAATGGTAATTGGAACCAATAAAGCGGAAGGCGATCGCTTCATCAGCATTTTAAGGCCCAAAGGTTTGAAAGGTTTTGGTTTTCCTGTTCGACTGCGTGTTCCCTCTGGAAAGATTACCGCGCTTCTTTTGTGGGTTTCAACATAAGACCCCAACCTTCCTATTTCAAGAATGGCCTGTTTCCCATCATTCCTATCTATCAGCGCCGCACCACCATGCCTAAGGTTAAAAGAAACGCTGGGAATCCCTTTTCCCAATTCTTTTTTGGCAACAAATGTGGGATGATATTTTCTCATATGCCATACTATGGGAGGGATGTCATACATGCTCTGATGATTGGTAACAATGATAAGGGGCCTATCTTGAGGAATGTCCCGGGCATTTTCAAAGACATATCTCGTGCCTAGAATATGGGTGCATCGCATTAGAAACCAATTAAGAATGCTTACCGATTTTTTATGCGCATCATACCCTAACACTTTTAGGCAAAACCATTGAACAGGGTGAAAGATGACCAAGGTCAACCCAAAAAAAACAAAAAAGAGAATGGTTAACGGATAGGAAAGTAGTTTTTGCAAGGTCACATTCTTTTATAAAGCCAATTTGGCAAAATCTTGACAATAATAGCAATCAATCGCCATCTTTTTGTAACATAGGCCCTGTCTTTTTTTCCTTTGATGGCCAGAAACAATTGATTTGCTGCTTTTTTTGGAGATGACACCCAAAACAGTCCTTCTCCTTTAGCCATTGGGGTATCCACGAACCCTGGGCGAATATCGGTTACCGTAATTTTCAATTTTAGCTTCTTTGTCTTTTGGCGGAGCCCTTCCAAATAGTTGATTTGGTATGCTTTTGATGCATTGTAGGCAGGTGCTATTCTACTTCCACGTAACCCAGCAATAGAACTTATGACCACCAAATGCCCGTGACCTTGGTTTTGGAACAAATTGAAGGCCCATCCCATTATTCTGGTAAAGGCGATTACATTCAATACGTTGGTGGCGTTTTCCATATCATACGCTAGATTTTCATTTAGATTTCCGGTTCCTGATGAAAGAACAAGTAAATCTAGACCATCCAATTCCTTGACCAAGGAATCCAAGTGATCAATGGCGTCTGCTTGGGTACAATCAAAAGTATTGGGCACAAATGAGTTTGGAAAATTGTTGGACAACTCTATTAGCAACGGTTTTCGTCTTCCGGTAATGCCAACTTTGTAATCATTTTGGGATAAAACAAGTGCAAGCTCTTTTCCAATTCCTGAAGTAGCGCCAATAACAATCGCTTTTTTATCCATGGTATCAAAAATAAAAAACCATCTGGATAGCGGTGGTTATAAAATACTTTTTTAATTAAAGTTTAGCAGAACTCGTTATAGGCTTCCATTAAATTTTCGGCGATTATTTCTGCTGGTCTTCCTTCAATATGGTGTCTTTTACAATTTCGACCGGAGGGGAAAATCTGTATTGTTCCTACCCTTTATTTAAAAATCAAAAGCCACGACATTACGGTCATGACTTTCTCCTGTTTTCTTTTCTCACTCTTGACCGCCACCAGTTAAAACTAGCAGGAGCATGGACAGCTACTTTTTTCACCGCAGCAGTGCAACCCTGCCTGCCGGCAGGCAGGTACTGCGGAGCGGGTGGATCTCAATATGCTAGTTATAGATTTACCAATATCCTAAAAAATTATAAGGGACTTATAAAACAATCTATGAGCAGAAAAGGTAATTGTTGGGATAATGCCGTTGCTGAATCTTTCTTTAAGAGCTTAAAGGTAGAATGGGTCTACAAACATAACTATAACTTTAGATCAGAAGCTGAGCTGTCCGTCTTTCAATGGATCGAAACTTGGTACAACAGAAGAAGGATACACTCTAGCTTGGGGTATAAGACCATAAAAGAATTTGAAAACGAAATGTACAATCAAAAAACAGCAGCATGACTCTTAACTAAATGTCCACTTTTTTGTTGTAAGTCCACGCCGTTATCGAGAACTTTTTTGGAACATTGAAATCAGAATTGTTCCGCCTTAAAAAATTCAAATCCGTACAGGAACTGAAAGATGATATTAAAACGTATATTCGATATTACAACAATGATAGGATATCATTGGCATTAAATGGAATGAGCCCGATAAAATATCGAGCTCATCACATAACTTAAATATTTGTTTAACCGTCTAACTTTTGGGGTTCAGTCCA
>JBDWSS010000021.1:0-65149 GCA_039985375.1 Flavobacteriaceae bacterium | reverse complement strand
TGACCATTATCACTAGTAAAAACGACCAATGTATTCTCATCAACTCCTATTTCTTTAAGCTTTAAAAGAATACGTCCAACATCTTTATCCATTCTACTTACCATTGAAGCGTAGGTAACATGCCCATTCTCATCGTTACGGTAATGGCCCATTTTCATTTTTCTCAAAGGCCAATTTAAATCTGAGTATTGCTTCTTTTCTTCCTCAGGGATAGTAAGTTCATAATGAGGAACCGTATAGGCTAAGTATAAAAAAAACGGAGTTTCTGAAGTTTGATTATCTAAAAACGATAAGGCTTTATCCGTAAACAAATCTTGAGAATAAACCCCAACTTTATCTTTAGTATTGTTACCTTCTAAGTGAATTTGTTTGGTATTTTCCCATATTTTCTCAGGATAATAATGGTGCGCATTGCCGTGCTTATTAAATCCAAAAAAATAATCAAAGCCTTGTTCATTTGGAATGCCGTGGGTACCATTTTCAGCTAAGCCCCATTTACCAACAATAGCCGTATTGTAATTTGCCCGTTTAAGTTCCTCAGCAACAGTGATGTCTGTACGAGATAAATCTACGGGTTTTCCAGATTTTGTCCATCTTGGATTTTCTCTTACCGTAGAATTACCTGTATGCATACCTGTCATTAAGCTTGCTCTTGATGGGCCACATACTGTTGAACCTGCGTAATGTCTTGTAAAGACAATACCTTCTTTAGCCATTTGATCAAGTATAGGAGTTTTAATTTTATCTTGCCCATTAAAACCCAAATCGCCATAACCCAAATCATCAGCGAGAATGAATATAATATTAGGTTTTTTTTCTTCTTGTTTTTGACCGATACCAACAGTATATATGAAAATGAAAAATACTACATGTAGACTTTTTAATATCATAGAAAATTAAAATCTATATTACCCTGTATTTAAAAAAATAGACTTGCGTTCTTCATTTGAGAGCAATAAAGACCGTTTTAATTAAATAGCTTACTTTCTAGTATTACTCCCCAACGAAAATATTTAAATTAAGAAATTAAAACAGGGTCTATTTCAACAGAATACGGGGGTAATTTGTCAAAAAGGCTATTGGTCAAAGATTTATTCATTTGAAGTTTTAACTTGAAAAATAGCTTCAACAAACTGGTAGGTTTTAATGGTAACATCTTCAAAAGCATCAGATATATCCTGATTAAAAAATGCATGGGCATAATTTGGGTACATACCCCTTCCAAGGTTCATAAATATCTTCAGGTAAATGTGAGTAAGCGTCTTTTACTGTCTTACCAATAGCTTCTTTATTGGCCAATTGAAATATACCCTTATGTTCTTTCAATTTCATACCATATCTATTGCGCTGCGCATGCAATACATGAATGAAACCGGTAAGAAAAAACAAGCTTGCTAAAAGTACTTTTTTTGAAAGAAAAAGACGCTTACCCATATTCCTTAGTCAACGTTCAAAAATGTTTCTTGTTTGAACGCAAAAATATCAGAATGTGTTCTAGCACCACTAATTATTGCTTCCATCTCTTTAACAACTTTAGGGTATTCTTTGGCTATATTGTTTTCTTCTTTTACATCTTTTGATAAATCATAGAGTTCTAATGGCGCATTAGGTTTTTCAAGCACATTATATTTAACAGCTTTCCAGTGGCCTTTACGCACCGCTTGCCTGCCACCTTTTTCATGAAACTCCCAATACAGGTACTCATGTTGTTTTTGCGCTGCTGCATTATTTTGAAGTGTTGGCAAGAAAGATACCCCATCAATATTATCAGGAATAACTGCTTCTACTATGGTACCGAAGGTTGGAAAAACATCCCAAAAAGCAGAAATATGACCTGTTTTGGTGTTTGGCTCAATGTGTCCTGGCCAACTTACTACCATTGGCACACGGACTCCACCTTCATATAAATCACGTTTATACCCTTTTAATTCTCCATTACTATTAAAATAATCAGGATCTGCACCACCTTCTTGATGTGGACCGTTATCCGATGTAAAAACAATCATGGTATTATCTTCTAAGCCAAGTTCTTTAACTTTATCCATAATTTCACCTACTTGTTGATCTAGAATGGAAATCATAGCTACAAAGGTGGCATGACTTTCTTTTTGTGATGCATAGGGTCCCTGTCTGTATTCCGGTCCTTCATCCACGCCTTTGTAATCTAATTCTGGAGGATACTTACCTCTGTATTTTTTTAAAACTTCTTCTGGAGCTGCTAGTTCTGCATGTGGTATTACTGACGGTACAAATAGAAAAAATGGCTTGTCTTTATTGGTTTCTATAAATGTTAATGTTTTTTCATGAATAAGTGATGGTGCATAGGTTTCGGTATTCGTGCCTTTATTTCCTTTTAAAGGAATTGAATCATTATTTGACCATAAATGGTAAGGATAATAGTGATGGCCCAAACGTTGGCAATTATAGCCATAAAAGGTATCAAAACCTTGCTTCATAGGGTCTCCTTCAGACCCCGGAAAACCTAATCCCCATTTACCAAAAGCACCTGTAGTATACCCTTTGCTTTTAAACATTTCGGCTATGGTATAGGTAGAATCAGGAATAGGATGCTGCCCTTCTGGCTTAATTTCTTTATTACCTCTCACTGCGGTATGCCCTGTATGCATCCCCGTCATTAATGCAGACCTTGATGGAGCACAAACTGTACTGCCTGAATAATGCTGCGTAAATAACATGCCCTTTGAGGCCAATTTATCAATATTTGGGGTTTTAAATTTTGTTTGTCCATAACAGCTTAAGTCCCCGTAACCTAAATCATCTGCCAAAATATAGATGATATTAGGCTTCTTGGAAATAGTAGTAATTACCTTTTCTTCTTTTTCCGTTTTAACAGATGTACTGTCCTTACATCCAAAAAATAAAAACAAAATAATAAAAGCAGATACCTTTTGTAAAAAACTAATCATTCGATAGTGTAATTAGGGGCATAAAGTATACCCCTAAGTTTATATTTATTTAACTAACCTTCCATTATTAACGGTATCCGTTATTCGTTGGATCCGAATCTAATAAATTAGGGTTAAGCAATAGTTGATCTTGGGGTATAGGCAATAATACATGACGCGGTTGTATGTTCGCTGCTGGATTGTTAAAACTTCTATGTGTAGTGTTCTGAACGACATCCAAAAGTATTCCCCAACGAATCAAATCCATTCTTCTATGCCCTTCAGCAGAAAGTTCAAATTTACGTTCGTCATACATAGCCTCTCTGAAACCTGTTTGATCTAAATCTGCCCACGGTTGGTCCGGTTCAAAAGCTCTTTCTCTAACCGTATTTACATATCCATAAGCATTATCAGGGCCATTTAATTCATTTTCAGCTTCCGCCGCCATTAAAAAAATATCCGCAAGTCTAAATACAATAAAATTCTCAGGGTGGTTTTCTCTTAAAGAAGTATCTTGACTCAAATTCCAATTTTTTCGGAAGTAAGGGAAATTTAATTTCCAACCTTGATATTCAGTAACAATAGTTGCATCGTATCTAAAATCTCCGGCTTCCCAGCTTTCTCTTAAAGCAAAATCTGGTAAAGGAACTGACCAACCATAACCTGTCATGTCTTCATTTAAAGCGTCTAAAACTACATTTTGAAAATAGTCTACCCTAACATACGTAATCCCTGAAATAATTGTGTCTCCATTTATATTAAAAGGTTCGTCTCTAATACGTGGATTATAATCGTCTGTTCGTGTTGTTCTTAAATCATTATCTTGATCAGCAACGAAATCCACTTCCCAAATGAGCTCATTATTAAACTCATTTTCTGGATCAAAAACATCGGCATAATTTGGCAATAAGGTGTGTGACGAATTATCAATAATGTTATCGCAAGCTGTTTTGCATTCTGCCCACTCTTTATCAAACAAATGAAATTTAGCTTTTAATGCTAAAGCCGCCCATTTAGAGGCCCTTCCTAAATCTGCGCTACCGTAAGATACTGGTAACAAATCAATAGCCCTAGCCAAATCTGCCTTCATATCTGTTCTTATCGTAATTTTAGACTCCCTACCAAGTTCGGCTGCCACAATAGGAGCAAGAACTTCTCTTATATATGGAACATCTCCCCATAAATTGGTAAGGTGAAAATATGCAAGAGCCCTTAAAAACAACAATTCCCCAATGGCTTGGTTTTTTGCATCTTCTGACATGCTTTCATTACCTTCTATATTGGCAAGAAACTCTGTAGTGCCATTCACAATTTCATAACATACATTCCAAGTATCGTTACCATCGGCAACCCCCTCTGCAATTAGGTAATTATGAATAGCTCCATTTACATTCCTACTAGGCCCTTGAATATCTGCTCCACTAGTATAGTAATTATCTAATCCTCTCTGTCTATACAAATTATTATTGTGCAGATATCTGTATATACCATTTACTGCTAATACAGCCTCTGCATCGCTATTAAAAAAATTGTCCGGGGTAATAGCACTTCTTAAATCTTCTTCCAAGAATTCATCGCATCCTACAAGGGTACATATCCCCAGAAAAACAACTATCAGATTATATTTTATTCTATTTTTCATATTTCTTTTTTAAAAATCCATTTTTACTCCAATAGTTACTGATTTTGCATACGGGTACGCACCAGACGCAAACCCTTGGGATACACCTCCAAAACTATTGTTAGTGCTACCTGACGTAAAGTTATTAACCTCTGGGTCTCCTAATTTAAAATCTGAAAACAACAATAGATTAGTTCCTGTAGCATATATATTAAGTCCATTAAAAATATGATCTAGTTTTACTTTTTCTAGAGGAATATTATAAGACAATGACAATGTTTTTAATCGCAAGAAAGAACCATCTTCTATATTTACCGTACTATTAGGATTAAACAAGCTTGTAGACGTACCTGCTCTAGGAATATCTGAAGTTTCATTAACTCCCGCTATCCATCTATCCAATACTAAAGGATCAACATTTTGATCGCCTCTTCCGTAAAAGGAGGTTTGCGATGTTATATTAAATATTTCTGCCCCATAACTACCATGAAAAAATACATCTAAAGAAATATCTTTATAGGTAAAGGTATTTCTTATACTACCGTAAAAATCTGGTTGCGGGCTTCCAAGGATTTTGTTATCCTCATCATTCCATTCTGTATCACCATTAACATCTTCAAATCTTGGTCCTCCTATAAAAGAGCGCCCTACTCTTCCATCATCTATAATTTCCTGCTCATTTTTATACGTCCCTAAGTACGTTACCCCTACGAAAGAAGGAAATGCCTCTCCTACAATTAATCTTGCTGAGCCTCCCCCCTGATTCCCTGTAGATTGTATCTCTATAAAATCTCTTCCATCCAGCTCTAATACTTTGCTTTCGTTCTTAGAAACTGTTACAGACGTTTCCCATCTAAAATTTTTATGCTCAACATTTATGGTATTTAGAGCCAATTCTACTCCTGAATTTTGAACAGACCCTACATTTTGTAATTGGGTACCCCCACCAGCTTGTGCAGAAAGTGCTTTCGCAAGTAATAAATCTTCGGTTGTTTTTTTATAATAATCTGCTTCTAAAGAAACTCTGTTGTTTAAGAACCCAACTTCTAAACCTAAATCTAATTGCTTTGTAGTTTCCCAAACCAGTCCGTCACTAGAAACATCACCAACTTGTATTCCATTAAAAATGGTTTCGTTAAAGCTAGTGGTTGTATTATTATACCTACTTATAGAATTATAAGGGTCCACTCCTTGCTCTCCAACGATACCATAACTAGCTCTTAATTTTAGTTGGTCAATAGTATTGGATTCTTTTAAAAAACTTTCCTCGTCTACATTCCAAGCAACACCAACGGATGGAAAAAAAGCATACTTATTACCTGTCTCAAAAACCGATGAACCATCATACCTTCCTACTAAAGTTAAAAGATATTTACTATTATAGGAATAGTTTACCCTTCCTAGAAAGGAAGCAAGTGTTCTTTGCGAAAAAGCACTATCTACAAAGAAAGTATCTGGATTACCCGATTCTAAATTATTAAACGAAGTAGCATCGTTTGGGAAACCGTCTGCCTCTGTTCTTATACTCTCGCTATTATTTTTTTGCCATGTAAACCCTCCCAAAAATTTTAAATAATGATCTTTAATTCCTACATCGTAAGTAAATGTATTTTCGTTCAAAAAGCTTCGTGCGTGATTGGTGTTAATTCTACCAAAACCTCCAGTAACTATTTCCGGTAAAATTCCGGGTAGATAGTTATTTTCTTTGATGTACGTAAGTTCTGCACCAAAAGTAGATTTCAATTTAAAATTTTTAAATAGCTCATATTCTAAATATGCATTGGAAATAAGCTTTGTAACAATATCATGATCGACCCTAAGTTGAATGTCGGCCTCTGGATTTCTTTGCGCTGAAGAACTTATAGGGTTGGTTCCTGTAAAATTTCCGTCGTCATCATATATGGTTCTAATAGGAAGTACACTACTCACTATACCACTATAGTTTACTTTGTTATTTTCTATTCTATAATTGCTAGCATTAAAACGAACTCCCATTTTAAATTTATCGGATACCTTAACATCCAAATTGGTTCTAAAATTAACCCTTTCCAATCCAGACCCTCTAACAATACCTTTTTGATCAAAATAATTAAGAGATACATAATAGTTAGAACTTTCAGAATTCCCAGAAACAGATACGTCTGTATTAGAAATAAATCCCGTTTGCGAGACAAGATCCAGCCAATCTGTTGTTTCTATTTCTCCTACGTAGGTCAAGCTCAAACTAGTATCTGTTTCACCAAATCCGCTTGCACCAGCAACAAATTGCCCTGACTCATTAATATAGTCTACATAATCTTGCCCCCCTAAAACCTCCACTTGGTTCGCCGTTTCTTGAAGACTTGAATAATGATTTATTGTAAATTTTGGTTTCCCCGGCGCCATTTCCGTTCCATTTTTAGTCGTTATTAAAATAACTCCCGAGGCACCACGTGTCCCATAAATAGAAAGTGCCGTAGCATCTTTTAAAATTTCAACAGATTTTATATCATTAATATTAATGGTGTTTAAATTAAAATCAGTTCCGGCGATAAAACCATCAACAACATACAAAGGATTGTTATTACCATTAATAGAGCTATTCCCTCTTATCCTTATAGTAGAACCACTCCCTGGAGAACCATTATTAGCGGTTACTTCTACACCAGCAGCCCTACCTTGTAATGCTTGGTCCAAGCGCGCTACAGGTTGATTTTCGAGAACATCCGATTTTATGGATGCAACGGAAGACACTAAATCTTTTTTAGTAGAGCTACCATAACCAATAACTACTACTTCTTGTAGCATTTGAGCATCTTCTTCCAAGGATACATTATACGATGCCCCTTTACTAATAATAACTTTTTTAGAAACAAAAGCAATAGAAGAAAACACAAGGACTTCTCCCTGAAAAGCTCTTATTGTAAAGTTACCATCAAAATCAGCAGCAACGCCGTTGGTTGTACCCTGGACCAAAACGCTTGCCCCGGGGATTGGTTCCCCTGATACATCGGTAACCTTTCCAGAAATAGTTTGCTGAGCTACCAACGAAACTGTTCCCAAAAGACACAGCATCAATAGAAATGCATTTAGTTTTTTCATTTTAGTTTTTTAGTTAGTTTTTAATAATTGAATAATTCAACTTTTTAATATTTCATAAAACTAACTAAAGGCATTAAGGTTTTAGCCTGAAAAATCACTCATACACAGGTCTAAAATGATTCCTATTTAAACACATCCAAGCAACCTTATCAATGTGCAACATTACAACCCCTAAAGTTGGACAAATACAATTACCACATCATTGCCCCAATTAAAACAAATATCTAATATTGATAATAATTGATGAAAATTTACATTTCACGTAAATTAAGGCGCTCTAAAACAACTATTAATCAAAATATAAATAGTATCCTATGATTCCGAGAATGAAAAGATCAGCGATAACTATGCAACATTATACTACTATCATATCATTTTTACTGTTTTCTCTTATTGGGCATACCCAAAAAAGCAAAGCATATTTTCAAAGCTTTAAAGTAAATGATGAGAATTTTGATTTGAGGACAAATGTTGTTTTTGAAGATAGTTTTGGATATATGTGGCTAGGAACAAATAGTGGTTTATATCGTTATGACGGACACAACTTAAAAGAATATCAATACGACGTTTTTAACGAAAACAGTATCCCAAATAACACTATAAATAGCATCCTTGAAGATGAATCTCACAACTTATGGATTGGCACAGAGAGCTATTTGGTCTTTTATGACAGAAACAAAGACATTTTCAAAGGTTTTTACAAGAATAACACCGTAGAAATGATGGGAAAAACATCCGATGGTCACATATGGGCAAACATATGGAAAACGGGTCTTGTAAAAATAAACCCTGCTATAGATAGCCTAAGTTTAAAAAAAATTGATACAGCTACTGACAATGATTCTCTTCTGAAGGATAAAAGCGTACGATGTTATTTTAAAGATGCTTTCGGAAGGGCATGGCTAGGAACAACAAAAGGTCTCGTAGCATTAGACAAAAAAAATACCGTATATAAAACTCAATTTTCCGAAACAGTACAACAAGCAACACGCTATAATCAAAATTCTTTTTTAATGGCAACCCTTAGAGGTATTTATGAGATAGGGTATAGAAAGGAAAATAGAGATTTGGAAATTTTAGATTATTACGAATATCCACAAGGAGAATCATTATCAGATTATGATGTGACAGACATCATTGTGGATACCAAAAGAAATGAAATATGGATTGCAACCAATAAAGGCCTAATAAAAGGTATTAAAGAAAATAACAAATACAATCTCGAATTAATAAAAGCTAATAATGAAAAAGGTACTTTAAATAGTAATCAAATAACAAACCTTACGCTAGATAATTTTGGAAATTTATGGATTGGAACGGCCAACGGAATCAATAAACATTTAGGTCAAAGTTCGGTTTTAGAATATCTTTCGACGCCTATAGAAACGGAAGAGTTAAAAACTATACTGGTTGATAAAAATAATAATATATGGGCTGGGGTCACTAATGGAAATATATACAGGTATTCCGAGAACATCAACGGTTATGTTCGTATAAAAAAGCTACATGAAGGTATTAACAAGATAAAATATAATCACAACTCAGATGAGCTACTAGTAGCTACACTACACTCTATTTATACGTCGAATGATTTTAGTGCCCAGAAAAACATAGGCTTACAATTCTTACAATCTTTTAACAATGAAATTACAGATTTAGTTGCTATAAACAAAAATGAAATTTGGGTTGGCCTTTGGGGAGGAGGAATTGATATTATAAATAAAAAAGCAACGAAATCTAATTTTAAAAAAAAAATAATCAAACAATTTGCTGGCTTTAACGTCTCAGCCCTTCATTTGTCCAAAAATCAAAAGTTATGGGTCGGAACACGTGGGCAAGGACTCTATAAGATAGATTTGATACATGAAAAAATAGAGCAATACCAACCTACAAAATTAAACGGTATAAGCTCCAATGCCATACTTTGCTTTTTAGAAACAGAAAAAGGCTTCTACATAGGAACAAGAGGAGGAGGGCTTAATAGTTATCATAGCAAAACCAACACCTTTACATCTTATAGCAAGGAAGCAGGATTAAAATCTTCAACTATAGCAGCAATGCAATCCTATAACAATGGCAGCATTTGGCTAAGCACAAGAAAAGGACTAGCCAGATTCGACGAAGAAAATAAGTCTGTAGTAAATTTCACCAAGGAAGATGGTTTAAAAGAAAATCAATTTGTGTTTAATGAAAGTGGAAAGGATAGAAAAGGCAATCTATTTTTTGCAACGCCAAATGGAATTTATGAAGTGCATGCCAAACAATACCGTAGAAACAATAAACTTGCAAGCACCATAGTAACAAGTGTTAAGGTAATGGGAAGCGAAAGCATACATAATAAACCTATTTTAACTGATTATGCAAAAAAAATAAAAGACACTACCACAGTTATACAACTTACCCATAATGAAAATAATCTATGGTTTGAATTTACCTCTTTAGACTTAACCAACCCCCACAAAAATGAATACGCATATATATTGGAAGGTGTCAATGATTATTGGATCAACACCACTGCGGCCAATAGAAATGCCAATTATAATGGACTACAACCTGGAGAATATACATTTAAGGTAAAGAGCACCAATAGTGATGGCGTCTGGAACGAAGATGCATCTGTTATAAATATTAAGATTTCCCCGCCTTTTTGGAAAAGTAATACGGCCATATTTCTATATATATTATCCACCTTTCTTTTATTAGCTATTGCCATAAGTATGGTAAGAAGGTGGTTTCGCCTAAAAAAGAATTTGGTTACAGAAACCATATCAAGGCAAAAAGACAACGAACATCATAAAATGAAAATGGTGTTTTTTACAGACATTTCCCATGAATTACGAACACCCCTTACCTTAATTCAAGGTACCATAGAGAAAGTAATAAATAAAGATAATTACAAAATATCATCCGATAGCGCTAAACGTATTCATAATAATTCACGTAGAATGGGTAGGTTGATTAATCAAATAATGGATATAAGAAAATTTGATGTAGGGCAATACAAAATAAAAATTTCTAAAGGCAATATTGTAATAGACGTACTAAATCTTAAAAATGCATTCAATGATTTTGCCAAAATTTACAAGATAAAATTTGATTTTCATTGTAAAAAAGAAAATATCGAAGGGTATTATGATTTTAGAATTTTAGAAAAAGTGGTATTCAATTTACTTTCCAACGCTTTTAAGTACACTGCGGAAGGCGGGAAAGTAGGAGTGCATTTAACAGAAGTTCAGTTAAATTTTAATACAGCAAATAATTTAGGCCTAAAAACAGGAAACTACATTAAATGTGATGTAAAAGATAACGGTGTTGGCATACCCAAGGAAAACTTAATTTATATATTCGACAGGTACTATCAATCCACAAAAATTCCTACAAATCAAATTCCTGGAACTGGCATCGGGATGGAGCTGGTACATAAATTAATAAAAAGCCATCATGGAACCATAATCGTGGAAAGTGAAGAAAACAAATATACAGCATTCACTTTTTTTCTACCCATACAAAAAAACCAGTATACACAAGAAGAGTTTTTAATGGAGCATGAAGTTAAAAAACCTTCTATACTTACGCGTTCAGATTATCAAGTTTTTGATGAAGTTACTTCTGATGGCGTACACAAAGAAGACAAACAAAATAATACAAAGGCAACGGTACTTTTAGTTGAAGATAATACCGAACTGCGCATAATGCTTAAAAAAGAGCTAGTAGATGTATTTAAAGTACTAGAAGCTGATAATGGCCGATCTGGATACCAAATAGCCGAACAAGAAAGCCCCGATCTTATTGTTAGCGATATATTGATGCCCGAAGAAGACGGTATAAGTATGTTAAAAAGAATAAAAGACAACGAGACCTTGTCTGCCATACCCGTGTTTATGCTAACCGCTAGGGATTCCCACGAAATCAAAATTGAATGTTTATCTATTGGTGCTACAGATTTTATACAGAAACCCTTTAGCCCAGAGTTTGTAAAATGGAAAATAAAAAACACCTTGGGTTCCCAAAAAGATTTAAAAAAGAAATACAGTAAAACGATTTCCGTAAAAACATCCGAAATAGAACTAGAATCGAACGATGAAAAACTAATCAAAAAATTAATTCAAATTGTTGAGGAAAAACTGGAAGACAATATCTTAAGTGTTGAATATTTAGCAAGCGAGGTTGGCATGAGTCGCGCTAATCTATATCGAAAATTACAAGTCATAATTAATGACAGCCCCGTAAACTTCATTAAACAAATCCGGTTAAAAAGAGCTTGTCAATTACTCAAAAAAAACAATTTGTATATCTCTGAAATCGCCTATATGACCGGTTTTAGTAATCATAAATATTTCACCAAATGTTTTAGTAAAGAATACGGCATGAGCCCCACGGAATATGCAAAAAAGAATGAGGCAAAAAATAAGAATAGATTTCGTTCCGATTTGGCAAAAATGGTATCCAAGCCATCCTAATACCATTTCTCATTTAAAATAACCGTACTAAAACGCCTTTTCTCCTTTCTATTTTTAGTTTTCTCACAAAGCATCGTTTTCGACAGAGGGAGAAATCCCTAAAAATAAACGAGCTGTGAGATGGGGGCAAGCCCCAAAGGAATCGCAACAAAGGACAGAGTTTAATTTACAGACCCAATTTCAACAAACAAAAGGCAACTGTTACATAAAATTAACAATTGCCTTTAAAACTAAACTAACTTGACTAAACTTATTTTTGAATTTACCAACCCGCGTTTTGGTCTAAACTAGGATTTGCTGAAATTGCATTAAAATGAATTGGCAAAATATAGTACTTCTCATCAATGACATCTAAAGGAAAAGCTCTAACAGTTCCTCCACTTTCATCCCAATTAAGAGCTATTTCATCTAAAAGCCTTCCTGTTCTTTGTGAATCAAAGAAGTAATGCCCTTCATAACATAACTCCCATTTTCTTTCTTTCCAGATAGCTTCTCTCAAATCTTCTTTTGATATTGGTAATGTAATTTCAGGTTGCCCTGCTCTCACTCTTACAGCATTTATACCATATAATGTCTCTGCGGCAGGGGTACCACCGGCTTCATTTAAAGCTTCAGAATTCATCAATAACACATCTGCATAACGCATATATATTGGGTTATCTCCATAATCTGTAGCGTTAAGAGCGCTTATATCAGAAACATCAACATCACTTACAAATTTCCATAAATGTGGACGGATAAAATTACCTCCTCCATAGGTAACCTCGTTACCATCACCATCTATATAACTTCTTAAATATGTTGTATTTAAGCGTTTATCATCTTCTCCATTAGCATCAACCCAACTCTCATAAAAACTTAAATTAGAAAAGGCTTGTTTCCAAGAAAACGGTGTAATATCCGATCCTCGGATACCAAACCTTGCTACAGTTTGCCCTCCTTCAGAAGTTACGCCAGTTATAGCAGATTCTAAGTATTGAATAGAAAAAATGACTTCTTCATTATTATCATTTTCATTTTTAAAGATATCTTCAAAATTAGGCTCCAAGCTATAAGGACTATTATCTATTAATTCTTGCGTTTTTTGCGCTGCCATAGCCCATTTAGACCCATCTCCTTGCTCTAAACCACCTGAACTATAATTATATTGGTATCCTGCTTGTGTTAAATATACTTTAGCCAATAATGCTGTAGCAGCGCCTTTTCTTGCTCTGCCATTATCAACCCCACCAGAAAAAGTAGCTTCTGCTAAATTAGCTTCAGCCCATTGTAATTCTTCTATTATAAACGTATAAATGTCTTCCCTATCTACCTGTTTTAAAAACTGGGACTCAAAAACCGATTCATCTGCTCCTTCTTGAGGTACAGTAGCCTCATCAATTGTTTCAGGAACTGTTGTCACCAATGGCATTTGACCATACCATCTAACCATATTAAAATAAACCAAGGCTCTAAGGTATCTAACTTCAGCTAAGTATCCATTTTTCACATCTTCCTCCAATGACGATGTTTCTATTACTGGAATAACAGCATTAGCGTTTGCTATAATGTTATAGCTTTGTTCCCACATAATCCATAGATTGCCTGTACTATTATTATAATTTAAAGAGTTAAATGTTTCATTCCAAAAATGACCTACAGAACCTGGAAGTGCTTCTGTCATAAATTGTCTATACCAATAACTATTGTTTTGTAAACCATCATAAACGCCAAGCACACCCACTTCAACATCAGCCTCTGTTTGAAAAAAGTTTGCAGGTGTTACACTATCAAATACTTCTTCTTCTAAAGCATCATCACATGATACGGTTAAGAACGTAAGAGCTAACCCGAGTAATAAAGATAAATTTTTCATGTTTTTTCTGTTTTTCATGTTTTCAATTTTTTATTAAAAATTAACTTGAAATCCTATTGTATATGATTTTGGAACTGGAAATGAGTTTCTATCCACTCCAAATGAATTATTCCCAGGTGTTGAATTAACATCAGGATCCAAACCTGAATAATCTGTAATAGTAAATACATTTTGAGCACTAAAATAGATAGAGGTACTTTCAAAAAGACCTAGTTGAGGTAAGGTAAAGCCCAAACGAATATTTTGCAATCTTAAAAAACTACCGTCTTCTATAAAAAGTCTTTGACTATGAAAGCCATTACTTCCTGCAAGCCTAGGATATGTAGCATCAGGGTTTTCCGGAGTCCAATAATTACCTATTAAATCGGCAGATAAATTATTTCTAATAATATTGGTACTTAGAAACTGAGCAGCGGTTTGATTATTTATTTGATTTCCTTCTACGCCATAAAAGAAAAGGTCTAGAGATATATTTTTATACGAAAAACTTGGACTAATAGCATATGAAAAATCTGGATTTGGGTCAAAAGTTATTCGTTGATCATCTATATCCAATACACCATCATTATTAAAATCAATAGCTTTTTCCTCCCCAATAGTTAACCCATTAATTGGCACTCCATTTTCATCTGAAAAAGCATCTAATTCTGCTTGATTTTGAATAATGCCATCAGAAACATAACCTCTAGTAGCTCCTAACGGGTTGCCAATTTTCCACGCTTGAGTAGCATCACCAACTAAGCTTACAATTTCATTTCTGTTAACAAATAAATCTGTTTTTAGGTTAAATTTAAAATTATCAGTATTAATTACACGTGTATTTACAGATATTTCAAACCCATTATTTTGAAGTTCTCCCGTGTTTAACAAGGCTTCACTAGTACCTGAAGTTTCTATTAATGCAACATCTAAAAGCAAATCTGTAGTTGTTTTTTGATAATATTCTGCAGTTATATCAAACATATTAAACAAGCTCACATCTATACCGATATTAGTACTAGTCGTAGTTTCCCATTGTAGATTAGTATTAGCCAACCCACCTGCAACTACACCAGATTCAATAGACGTTCCTACTGGGTAATTTGCTACATTAAAAGTTGCCAATGATTGTTGTACACCAATATTTTGATTTCCGGTTCTACCCCAACCTGCTCTTAGTTTTAAACGATTAATTACATTTTCAGTATTTTCCATAAAACCTTCAGAAGATACTACCCAAGCACCAGATACTGCAGGGAAAAAGCCCCATTTATTTCCGTCACCAAATCTAGAACTTCCATCATATCTAGCAACAGCAGAAAGTAAATACTTATTATCAAAAGCATAGTTTACACGACCTAAATAAGATAACAATTGCCATTTATTTTTTGAAGAAAAAGGCTGCCCAAACACACCAGCAGCATCAATATTATCATATCCAAATGCATCTGTAAAAAAATCCGTTGCAGATACAGAAAACTCCTCAACAGTTTGCTCTTCATATGTCACGCCTCCTACAGCGTCCAATCGATGTTTATCATTAAATGAATTACTGTAGGATAGTATATTTTCATTAACAATATGAGATGTATTTCTATTAAGTATATTGGCAGACCCTCCTAATAAGCCCCCTGTAATAGTGGTTGTAGGATTATATTGCCCTCTTTTGCGATTATTCCAATCTCCTCCTAAACTTGTTTTAAAACTCACATTTTTAAAAGGGTTAAGAGTAATATAGAAATTACCAATAATATCCCAATCTCTCGTTTCATCTAAAAGATCGGATACAACTGCTACCGGATTCTCTATACCTTGAGCACCAGGTAAATTATTAGCAGTAAATGTACCATCATCATTAAAAATAGGCAATGCTGGCGACATTTTAATGACTTGATTAACAGTTCCTGTATTACTTCCTGAATTTGTGTTTTCTCCTGAGCTATTTTGATTTTCATGAGTAACAAATAAATTTACTCCAGTAGATAACCAAGGTGTTATATCCATGCTATTGGCTAAACGTATACCCATTCTACTATAATCGCCACCTTTAATAACTCCTTCATGATCTGTATAATTTAGAGAAACGCTAGTACGGCTAGTTTCACTTCCACTTGAAAAATTTATTTGATGGTTCCGTATTAGTCCAGTTCTAATTATTTCATCAAACCAATCTGTTCCTTCACCTGCTTCTGACGGCAAAGGTCTTACTGCAGAACTACCATCATAAAACAAATTAGATGGATCTGTTCCTCCTGCCAGTTCCCAAGCTGTAAAAATTTCAGCAAACTCTTTCCCATTCATTAAATTATGATCCGAAGTAACATTCTCTATCGTTAACCTTGTAGAATAAGACACTTTAGGCTTTCCTATTTTACCTGTTTTAGTTTTAATTAAAATAACGCCATTAGCCCCTCTAGAACCGTAAATAGCTGTACTAGATGCATCTTTTAACACCTCTAGGGATTCAATATCTTCTACAGAAATATTATCGATATTAGTTAATGGTATACCATCTACTACAAACAATGGAGCTGAACCACTATTTACTGAATTTTGCCCACGAATAACCACTGATGTTCCTCCACCAGGAGCAGCAGAATTTGTTCTAACTTGCACCCCTGTAGCTTGCCCTTGTATGGCTTGACCAACAGATTGTACAGGTCTAATGGTAAGGTCTTCACTACTTACAGATGATATTGCACCCGTAAGATCACTCTTTCTAGCAGTACCGTAACCAATTAAAACAATCTCATCTAATGATGAGGTATTTTCAATCATAACAATACTTAATGTCCTTTGAGACCCAAGTACAAGCTCTTCATTTTCAAAACCTATAGATGAGAATACTAAAGTTTGCCCTTGTTCTGCATTAATGGTAAAATTTCCATCAAAATCGGCCGCTACACCAATAGAAGTACCTTTAATGGTAACATTAACCCCTGGTAAGGGTTGGTTTTGTTCATCTGTAATTGATCCAGAAATAGTGCTTTGCGACCATAAAGGCACAGCTCCAAAACAAGATAATAAGAATACAAATAATTTTAATTTCATAATTGTGAGTCTAATTTTATTAGTTTATTAGTTTGTTTGATTATTCGTTACTTTTTAAATTTAGTTTCCTTTCATTTCCGTTTTTATCTTTCGTATTAATTTTTAATTTATGCTAATCTTAAATTGATAATTACCTTAGTACAACTGATTATCAGGCTTAGTAACAGCACTGTAAATAAGAGTGATTTAACACCTATTTTCATTAATTGTCATTTATTTAACAAAAATATTATCTTAGAAATATTTAAACAGGGGGAGAATTATCGTAAATAAGGGGGCATATCATCCAAAGTAGTTTTTTTAATACGATTGTCCACGGTAAACACTGCAAAAACATAAAATTTTGAAGTCACATTAAAATACACTTTCTTTATTTTTGCTTCACAGCATTAAGCGTATGTACTCCCTCAACAGGAATAATTCGTATTATGTTCGCAAATGAAGATTTTCTGATTGTAATCCAATAAACAAGCCCAGGCTATAGGAGAATTTTAGAAACGAAATAACTCAGGTTATACGCTATTTTTTTATGAATAATTGAAAAAGGACAAGGTTAAATAGTGCTTCATCCAATAAAATTACACCCATAAGGTTTCTTTGAAATAAAATCACCTTTACCATTACCTAATAAAAACAAACCAGAACTGGAACCTTTCCTTGAAGTTTCAATTTCAAATACGGTATTTACTTGCATCATTAAAAAGGGAAGAGGGTATTCAACGAAATATGTATTTTAACCACCTATTTATTAAGGATGTGTTAAAAAACATGTAATTTTGAAATTGTAACATGGACCTAAAAATAAAGTACTTCTGTCTTCTTTTTCTGTACCAAATTAACGCCTTTACCCAACAAGAATCATTTACTCAATTATCAGTTAATGAAGGGCTATCCCATAGTGATGCCAACTGTGTAGTGCAAGACAACAATGGCTATTTATGGATTGGAACAAATAGCGGTCTCAATAGGTATGATGGCTATAATTTTAAAACTTTTAAATGGGAGCCCAATGATATTTTAAGCATACCGGGCAACCGAATACTTGAGTTACTTACCACTAAAGAAAAAGTTTGGGTTTTAATAGAAAACAAAGGCCTATACTGCTACGACCTCTTAACTAAATCTTTTTTCTTAGCACAAAAAATAGCTAAACTTAAACCTAATTCCTTTTTATTGGATTTAGATAATGACAAAAACTTGTGGTTATTCCATAAAACTATTGGATTACTAAAAATACCTACCTCAGCAACATCACCTTTTTCTAAAACATCATTTAAAAAGGAAATTATTGTTGAAAAAACATCATTTACAAATGATCAAGCTTCGCTTCCTTCTTTAAAAAAATTGATCACCCTAAATGAGAAAACATATTTTTTAAGTTATAATGGTCAGTTATATGGATTATCAAATAAAAACAAGGAACTTATCCTTCACAAAAACTTTAAAAGTGGGTATTTAATAACTGCATTATTACTTAATAGTTCAGAAGTACTGGTAAAACTAAAAGATGGTCTTTTTATTTGGAATAGCAATTCAAAAGAAAAGCAACAAGTAGCTATAGTTTCAAATATTATTGATACCGAAAAAATTAAAATACAATGTATCTATAAAGAAGGAGAGACCTACTATATAGGAACAAGAAATGGGCTATTTAAAGCTAGTTTGGCTGTAGCAAATAAAACAAAACTCATAATAGATAAAGAAGTAATTTCAAATGTATATGTTAATGCTATTTTCAAGGATAAATTTAATATACTTTGGGTTGCAACAGCCGGTTATGGCCTTTTTTACAAAAATTTAGAAAGCTTGCCATTTGGACATATTTATCAATCTTCAGATAATTCAGACGCTTTTTCTAAAAATTACACTCTAGCAATATTAAAAGAAAAAAATACCCTTTGGCTAGGAACAAAAAATGGTCTGTTTCTCTATAATACGGTTTCAAAAAAATACACAGAAGAAATAGCGGCGCTTAAAAACAAACATGTTCAGTTTTTATTTAAAGATTCTAAAAACGAAATATGGGTAGGAACCAATGCAAATGGAGTTTATAGGTTTCGCAATAGAAAACTTATACAACAATACAAACAGTTAGAAAATAATCAGTCATCAATATCCAGTAATAACATTGTATCTATAAGTGAAGACAACTTCGGTAGAATATGGTTGGCCAACTACAATAACGGTATTGATATTTATTCTAAAGACACTAATTCATTTTTGCATCTCTTTAATGAGTCCCTTACTAAACAATCATTAGCAAGTAATAACCTTAGCTATCTTTATTTTGATGAACATATGAAATTTATGTATGTGTCCACAAGAGATGCTGGCTTAACAGTGGTTCAGCTTAATGGCGAAGCTAATTTTAATTATAAGTATATAAACTCTAGTACTGAGTTAAAAAACACATCTAATTATCTTAGTGAAAATTACATATGGAGCGTCAGTTCAAAACAATCAGATACCTTATTTGTAGGTACTATAGGCGGTGGATTAAATATATTGAAGAAAGATAAAAATAACAACTACCAAATTGAATACGTAACCAGAAGCATGGGGCTTGCTGATAATGATGTAGAATCTATATTGTTAGACGACCGGAATAGAGTTTGGATGGGAGGACGAGGTATTTCTGTCTACGACCTTAAAACTAAAAAAATTACTAATTATGATGTAAATGATGGACTTCAAAGTAACTCATTTAAGATTGGCTCTTCATTTTATGATGAACAAGAAGGGGTTATGTATTTTGGGGGTGTAAATGGCGTGAACTTTTTTGACCCTAATTTAATTACAGGAGATACAACCCTTGCACAAGTTTCAATTACAGGGTTAGAGATATTTAATCGGTCAGTAAAAATTGGAGATACGATAAACAACAGAGTATTACTACAATCAAGAATAACGGAAACCACAACCATTAATTTAAAGGCTAACGAAAATGACTTTAGCATTAATATTACACCTGTAAATTTTGTAGCTCCTAAAAAAAACAAAATTAAATACAAATTAACACCTTATCAAGAGCATTGGATTGAACGTTCGTATCCCGACTTTAAAGCTACTTACTCTAATTTACCTGCCGGCGACTATACGTTTCATGTTCAAGCGGCCAACAAAGACGCTGTTTGGTCTTCTAAAAGCACCACATTAAAATTTACAATTGAGCAATACTGGTATAAAACCAATTATGCGCTATTTATTTACTTCATTTGTTTTTTAGGCCTTATTTATCTGTATCATATACAAACTACAAACAGACAAAAAATTAAGGAAAAATTAATTACTGCTGAAAAAGAACAGTTACTTAATCAGGGCAAGTTAGATTTTTTCACTAAAATCTCACATGAAATTCGCACGCCTCTCACATTAATATCAAACCCTTTAAATGACTTAATTCAAAATAGAAAAACCGGAAGAAATAAAGATGAAGTATTAACTTCAATGAGTCGCCATGTCAATCGTCTTTTGAATATGACCAATAAACTATTGGACTTTAGAAAAATGGAATTTGGGCATGACGTTTTAAAAGCCAGCCCTGTAGAGATAAATGATTTTGTTCATGATATATTCATGTTTTTCAAAGGCAAAGCTTTTTCTAAAATCATCAATTATCAATTTGTTAAATTACCGCAAGAAATTACGCTTTATGTTGATATGGAAAAGATAGAAACCATATTAATAAACTTACTGTCGAACGCCTTCAAATTTACTCCTAATGAAGGTTCAATAACAATGAAACTTGAGATTAAAGGAGATAAAACCAAGGACACCGTTTTTAGCAAAAACTATGAACCTCTTGATAATTACCTTGAAATATCGATAATTGACACCGGAATGGGCATACCATCTTCAAAAAAAGAGAATATCTTTAATCAATACTATCAAATAGAACAGAATTCTTCTTTTGAGTCCATAGGAAATGGTATAGGTTTAGCTTTAGTTAAAAGCATCTGTAAATTGCATCACTTAAAAATAGAGGTAGAAAGCAAAATAAATAACGGGAGCGTATTTCTATTAAGAATTCCACTTGGAAAAAAATACTTGGGAAAAGATGAAATTCACGACATAACACCTTACACCAAGTTTAAAGATCCGATTGTTTTACATCAAACACCCTTAAATGAATATCATAACAACCCCTTAGATTTTGTAAACAGAACTATTTCTATTAACAAAAAAATACTTATTGTTGAAGATAATACAGAAATACGAACGTATTTAAATCAACATTTAAAGGAATATTTTAAAGTATTCTGTGCTGAAAATGGAGCTATTGGTTTTGACCTTGCAATGAAAGAAAGGCCAGACATTATTCTAAGTGATGTGATGATGCCAGAAATGAATGGAATGGAGTTTGCCAAACTAATAAAAACAAACGATACATTACACCACACTCCTATTATTCTTCTTACTGCACTTGCATCAACTTCACATGAATTAGAGGGCTTAAAATTGGGCGTTGAAGACTATATCAGAAAGCCTTTTGACATGGAGCTTTTATTGGCTAAAATTTTCACCATTTTAGAAAACAGAAAGTTTGTTTCAGACTATTATGCGAAACAATTACATTTTACGCCAAAGGAATCTGACACCTTAACTGATGATGAAATATTTCTTCAAAAAATCATAAAATTTACCGAGAAAAACTTAACTAATGAAGAATTAAATGTCGCTTTAATTACTAAACATATGGCTATGGGAAGAACTAAGCTATATGTTAAGATTAAAGAAACAACAGGAAGATCTATTGTTGAATTTATACGAGATATAAAACTCAAAAAAGCTGAGAATTTACTTTTAAATAGCTCTCAAACAATAGAACAGATTTCATATGAAGTTGGGATAAATGATTTGAAATATTTCAGAAAACATTTTAAAATTATGTTCGGATTAAGTCCTAGTCAATACAAAAAAAGTAAAAACAACAGTCTTAGAAATCACATATAAATGGATCAATCTCAAAAGTTGTGTGTGGATTAAAGTAGAAGTTTGATTTTTGCAAAAAAATACAACTTTGCAGACCAGAAAGGTGATTTCAGATGATCTCATATGAATGCAAGGAAAATTAAAAACACTGAAAATCAATAGATTAAAAGGATTTGATATTACCCAAATGGCAGTTCGTCGGGATGACAGAACGCTGTCTCATGTTGCCTAGCTCTTTATTTACAATACCTCCCGAAATTTGGATTTTAGAGGTAACCTAATAGGTAACTTGTGCTTTGATAGAACTCACATAAATCGGACACAATTATAAATTAAAACCATAAGAAAAAAATACAATATTTATGATTATTTGAGATGGTACAAGTATCTATAATTGTAACCTCCTTAACGGTAATCTCAAGTGAAACCATTCATCCAAAAAAGCTCAAAAGCTATGTGAGTGATATGCTCAAAAGTCTATTTGATGGAACGGCACTCAAGAAAAAGCAGTAACCTTTACTTGTGGACAAAAAGAACATCAGAATGACCAGAAAGGAATGGAATATGGAAGAAGGGAAAGTTTTCTTTGAAAAATACCATGATGCTATAAAAGCTAGGAGTAATGACCGAGGAACTTTTTAGATATCATTCTAAACCATTAAACCTGTAAACCAATAATTTACAGGTTTTTTTATTTTATTTAAACTCAAATAATATCAAATAAAAAGTTACCTATTCGGTAAGCATAAAAACTAAAGTATCATAAAGCTCTTCATATTGCCATTTGGAGATTAAGTTCTGGTCTTTATACTTTATTTGAACCCCATTTAAACTGATTTTTCATTGAACTCCCTCACAAAATCTAGGGCTACCAATTCCATACATACAAAATACCCTACATTTTATACATATTTATTCCTACATATCATTTTCTGTAATACATTGGAGTGCGTTCAACTTTACAACGTATGCCATATTAACCTAAGACCACATCATGAACAAAACCAACTTTCCATTCAAAACCCTTATATGGGCTTTCTTAATCATAGCTGTATTGTTCTTGTTTAAACCCCAGGTAGAAAAACTGTTAGAGAATAGCGAAGCCATTGAAGTACTGGGGGTGAAAATTAAGGTAAGCACCTCAGAATCCGAAGAGCTTCTTAAAGTGCAAGAAAAATTTGAAAAAGAGTCCCTTGCCTTCAATGCAAAAATCAACCAACAAGATATGGCCATTGATTCCTTAAATGACCTTGCAGCCAATCTCAAAGACAAAACACAAGGCTGTGCAGCGGCGGATTCAATTACCAATCAAATCGATATGAAAATCAAAAACCTCAACACTTTAAATGGTACACTTAAGCGACAGCCTTTGCTAACCAAAGATTTTAAAATCATAAAAAACGAATAACCCAACTTTTGACCCTTGGGTTCAAAGCCAAAAAAACCTTCCATGAAAAAAAAGCTATTTCTACTTACGATAGGCCTGCTGTTAATGCTGGGAATTAACTCTTGTGTAAGCACGCGGATCGAGGCCAGTCCGTATCCAGATAGTGTTGTAAACCTGGAATGTCAGCGCAAATCCAGTTGGAGCTATTGGTGGGGCGTAGCTCCAGGAAGTACCAAAATGGTCAGTGCCAATCCTGATGTTGAAGGTACAGTTTGCCCATGTACTGAAAAAGCTATGGCCTACACAGAGGTAAAAACTTCCTTTACCGATTTTTTATTGAGTCTAGTCACACTAGGGATAGTAAATCATAGAACAGCTATTTACGGCTGTGCAAGGCCACAAGGTGGTGAGGAAGAAATCTAAAATTTAAAATTATGTTACCAGAGGGCATTAGCCAATTACCGATACAACAGTGGACCAACAAGCACGAAAATTTTACACATAATTTGGTTGCCAATGCTTCCTTTAAACTAAGAAACCCCCCAGGACAAAAGAACAGCGACCGATATCCAAAGACCACCAAAAACTTTCAGTGGCTCATTCAACATGCGCTGGACAATAATCTAAAACTACGGGGAATGGGCAGTGGGTGGTCCTTCACCAAAGTTGGGGTTACCGAAGGAGGGCTCATAGATACCGCTTCCTTAAATTTTTCTTTCCCTTTAACCCAACGTTTGGTAAACGCAAATTATGCCAAGGGCCCTGAAGATCTTTATTTTTTGCAGTGTGGGGCCATCATTTCTGAAGTCAATAATAGATTGGATGCCAAAAGCCCACCCCGTTCCATTAAAGCTTCGGGAGCCAGTAATGGCCAAACCATTGCCGGGGCATTATCCACCGGCACCCATGGGGCAGCAATTCATGTAGGTGCCATCCCAGATTTTGTGGTCGGTCTTCATATTATCACAGGTCCAGATAGCCATATTTGGCTGGAGCGCGCTTCTTATCCCGTAGCATCCCAAGAATTTGTGGATTGGCTGGGAGCAGATTTAGTTCAAGATGACGAATTGTTCAATGCAGCATTGGTATCTTTTGGAAGCTTTGGTTTTATTCATGGGATTATGATCGAAACCGAACCCCAATTTTTGCTTACCGAACATCGTGTGGGTAATATTGCCTATGACAACACCTTGAAAAATGCCATGAAGACCTTGGATTTTTCTGGTCTTCAATTGCCTGGGGTGGGACAAAATGGAACTATGTACCATTTTGAAGTATTGTTCAATATCCATGATTTTGAACCCAATAATCCTTCAAAGGGGGCCTTTCTAAAATATATGTTCAAGCAACCTGTGGTTCCCCATCCACCGCTCTTAAGAAGCAATGATTTTACCTATGGAGAAGATCTACTGGGGATTATTTCCACCGTTTTGGATAAATTACCAGGTTCCGGACTTTTGATACCTGCCATGGTCAATGCCATGTTTAGCTTAGCCTTTACTCCAACACCCCCCGTTCAAGGGACCATCAGGGAGATTTTTAACTATACCAAGTTTCGAGGTAAGGTGGCCAGTGCCGCTGTAGGGATTGCTATTGAAGATTCACCCAAGGCCGTTGAACTTATTGTAGCCGTAAACCAACAAAAACCATTTCCCGGGGGACTTTCCCTGCGCTATGTAAAGGGAACCAACGCCACTTTAGGGTTTACCAAATTTTCGGACACCTGCGTTTTGGAAATGGATGGTGTGGATGGAAATAAAGCAAGGGAATTCTATGAAGCGGTATGGAACAAGTTTGAACAGGAAGGAATTGCCTATACTCTACACTGGGGTAAAATCAATTTTAACCTCAATGAAAATAGGGTTAAAAACATGTATGGTACCAATGCGGTAAAATCATGGATCGATGCTCGAAATCAATTGCTTTCCATTCCCGTATTATCAGTTTTTAATAATAAATTTATCGAGCAATGTGGTTTGGATAAGATTCATGGAGCAATTGTCTAAAAACTAGAGAGCATCTAAAAACAAACGAGCACAATTCAGCTAAAATGGGAAAGAAAACCCTTAATGAACAACCAATAATCAATGCGCATACCCATGTGTTTACCTCGAAACATGTACCTCCGCTCTTGGCCAAAAAATTTATTCCCTTCCCCTTATATTATTTAGCACATCTGGATATTGTAATCGGCATGTTCAAGTTTTTCAAAAACCTCAGTAAAATATACTATCAAAATTGGCATAGGAAGCTACGTAGAATGCTGTATTTCATTTTCGCAGCAATCCAGAGAAACCCCATATTGAGGGTCTTACACTGGCTGCTAAGAGTTTGGCTCATACTATTGGCATTCTACTACCTCTATGACTGGGTTCTTGGATTCTATAGTAATCCTACCAGTGAAGAAAACATGCTTGGTAAGACGATTGAAAATCTTAGGAAATTAATGACTGAATACCATGTATTTCCCAAGAATCTTTCCACTCCTGCAAGAGTTGCGATAGTGCTATTGGTACTGCTGTTCGTAAAAATCGGTAGAAATCTCATTTTCTTCATCTTTAAAAAGGTTTTCACCTTTTTTAAATTGATACCCGGTAAGGAAACCAAAAAATTAATAGATCGCTATTTGCTTATTGCCAAATACGCCGTTTATAAAAATCAAACCAACATATTCTCCAAAATGAAGGAGCAATACCCCAAAGGTTCAGGATTTGTCTTACTTCCCATGGATATGAAATACATGAAGGCTGGTAAATGCAAGGAATCTTATGTAAGTCAGTTGGCGGAATTGGCCAAAATAAAAAACTCCCCAACCTACAAAAAGCAAGGTGTTGGCATTCATCCCTTTATTTTTATCGATCCTAGGAGAATGCAAGAAGACCGTAGGAAAAAAAGCCGACAAAGCATCTATTCAAACTCGGACTTATTTAATTATTCCCATAAAGAAGGCTCAATTACACTGGAAACCAGTCTTGTAAAGACATACATGGAGGAACACAAGTTTGATGGTTTTAAAATTTATCCGGCCATAGGATATTATCCCTTTGAAAAGGAATTGCTTCCGCTTTGGAAATATGCTTGTGATAACGAAATTCCCATTATGAGCCATTGCATTATGGGTACTATTTTTTACCGGGGAAGTAAATTGAAAGCGTGGGACGAACATTGGATTTTTAAGGATGAGGAAACGCAGGACCAACTACTGCTGCCGGAAGTAAAAAATGTTGAATTTCAACGAAATTTCACCCACCCAATGAACTTTCTGTGCCTTTTGGAGGAGCCTTTTCTTAGGGTGTTGCTCCAAAAATATAATGACAAGGACTTGAACAGTATCTTCGGGTATACCAACCCAAAGACCCCTTTGAAACGGGACTTGAAGAACCTAAAGATTTGTTTGGCACATTACGGTGGTGAGGATCAATGGAAAAAGTACTTGGAAAAGGATAGCTATGGCTATAGCCAACAAATCATTAAGAATCCAACAAAAGGGATTGATTTTATAAAATTCGTGCACGGGACCAAGGATATTGATTTTGACCGTCTTGCCCAACTATGGAAGTATGTGGATTGGTATAGCATTATTAGCAGCATGATGATGCAATACCCTAATGTCTATGCAGACATTAGCTATATTCTTCACGATAAGGAAATTTTTCCATTGTTGAAGGAAACCTTAAAATCAAGATACGGTAAATTAAGAAATCGCGTCTTATTCGGAACCGATTTTTACGTGGTTCGAAATCATAATTCGGAAAAGGATCTTTTTGTATCGAGTGATGCCTTGCTTACTGATGAAGAATTTGATTTAATAGCAAGAACAAATCCCAAGCATTTTCTTAATTAGGTATCCAAGGAAAAAATCAAAATCCCTACTTTTCCCTTACCACACTCCCAAGCACCAATCCCCAAAACCGGGCAACCACCCAAAACTTAACAAACCTTAACAGAAAGTAACTGTCACCGCACATATCCCCTTAGTAACTTTGCCGGGACCTCCCAAAAAGCTAATAATACATGAAATTGATTCGGAAGAACCCTTTGCTATTTACCATAGCGGTATTTTTTTGTGTTGCAACGGGGCATGCGCAACAGGCAACAATCACCCTTAAGGGCAAGGTGGTGGAAAAATCTACCGCCCAACCCGTAGCCTATGCCACGGTGGTTATTGGGGACAACCAAACCCAAAAAGCTTTGGACGGAACCACTACCTTGGAAGATGGTACATTTTCCATTGAAACGGATGCCAATGACTATTATATTGAAATCAGTTTTCTAGGTTTTAAAAGTACAGTCCTCCCGACACCCACCGCAACGGGCCAAAACATTGATCTGGGTACCATAGAAATTGTGGAAGATGCCGAACAGCTTGCAGAAGTGGTTGTGGAGGGTGAGGTTTCGCAAACGGTATTTAAATTGGACAAACGGGTGTTCAATGTAGGCAAAGATCTGAGCACTACAGGGGCCAGCGCCCTTGAGGTGTTGAACAATGTACCTTCGGTAAATGTAAATATAGAAGGGCAGATTAGTTTGAGGGGAAGTTCAGGAGTGCAAGTACTGATCAACGGAAAACCTTCCATCTTAACTAGCGATGAAAACAATGCCTTGGGCACCATTACCGCCGATATGATCGACCGGGTAGAGGTAATTACCAATCCATCCGCCAAATACGATGCCGAAGGTAGTTCTGGCATTATCAATATCGTCATCAAAAAAGAAGAAAGGACCGGACTTAACGGTTCTGTTTCCGTAAACACCGGTGCTCCCAACAACCACAGCCTTGGGGTAAGTCTTAACCGCAGAACGGAAAAATTCAATCTGTTTACCCAGCTTGGGGTGGGCTATCGCGAATTGCCCAATGAGATTACCGTGCGCAATACGGACCTTAGTACTAGCAATGTTATTTTGTCAAATGGAAAAGAGTATAGGAATGAAAATTTCTACAACTTTATTTTGGGAACGGACTATTACTTTAGTCCGTCCAGTGTGCTCACATTATCGGGTAATTTTGCCCTGGAAATTGAAGATCAGCCTTCCGCCACCAGCTTTGCCGCCTTGGACGGTTTAGAGAACCTAACATCGGAATGGGAACGCACCGAAATTACTGAAGCACGTAATCCCAAATTCCAATATGAGCTGCAGTATAAAACGGAATTCAATGAAGATGAAGACCATAATCTTTTGTTCAGCGCTCTGGGGAATTTCTTTTCCAAGGACCAAAACTCGGAATTTTTGGATGATACCCTTTCCGGGGAAGATCGCGATGCGGAGCAGAATACGCGTACCGATTTTGAAGAATCCGTCTTTACCTTTAAGTTAGACTATACCCAACCTTTTGCTGATACATTTTCAATGGAGACCGGGGTACAATATGTACTCAACGATGTTAGCAATGACTTTGAGGTACAAAATCTTGAAAACGGTAGCTTTATTACCGATCCAGGCCTGACCAATGTATTTGAGTTTGACCAGGATGTGCTAGGCGTTTATGGCACCGTGGCCTATGAAGGTAAAAAATGGGGAATAAAAACGGGTTTGCGCGTGGAAAATACAAACCTTGGCACCCTACTTGTAAATACCAATGCCGCCAACGATCAAAACTATACCAATCTGTTCCCCAGTGCCCACAGTTCCTATAAGTTTTCGGAAAAAGCTTCGGTACAGTTGGGCTATTCTCGAAGGATTTACCGCCCCCGTCTCTGGGATTTGAATCCCTTTTTTAACATCCGAAACAATTTCAATATTAGACAGGGGAATCCGGATTTGCTCCCAGAGTTCACAGATTCCTATGAGATTACCGGGATTTTCTTTTTGGGCAAAACCCCCTTGAATATTGGCGTCTACCATAGATATACCGATGCTGTAATTGAACGGATTTCTTTTTTTGAGGACAATGTAAGCGTCACCAGACCTGAAAATATCGGTACCAACAATGCCTTGGGACTGGAGTTTAATACCAAGTACAGTCCCGCCAATTGGCTCACCTTTAACCTCGATTTTAATTATAATACTTTTTCACGCGAAGGCAGTTTTGAGGATACTTTATTTGACTTTATAGCAGATCAATGGACATCCAAACTACTGACTAAAATAAAAATGCCATTAGACATTGATTTTGAGACGACGGGCAACTACCGATCTCCCCTGCAGACCATTCAGGGGCAAATTAACGGGATTGCCTTTTTAGACTTTGGACTCCGAAAAAAGATGGTGAAAGGTAAGGCAGTTTTAAGCTTGAGCGTTCGTGATGCTTTTGCTTCCCGAATACAGGAAAACGAAATTGTCCAGAACGATTTTGAAATTTTTAACCGTAGCTTTCGTGCCCGCTTTGTTTCCTTCGGATTTAGTTATGGCTTTGGCAAAGGTGAGGCAATGCAATATTCCGGCGGAAGACGAAGGTAATATTACTCCATCGAACTAACATTCTGATACAAATAGCCCTTATCGGTTTGATATACCTTTGGCTCAAATACCACTTCTGCAATTTTTTGCTCAGGGATATATACCTCCTCCAAAACTCGGTAAGTTAACTTCTTTAAATACTCAATTTTGGGCAAAAAGAATTCAACTTTCTTTAAAACAACCTGATAGTATCGAGGCTTTCCTTCGTATTCCTTGCTTAGCCTAAGCGCATAATGCAGTTTAGTGGCAATCGTAAAAGGCGGATTGGAATGGTAGTGTTCCGCATAGTTTGCGTAAATCTCCTGTGCTTTTGTTTCCAGCATGGGTATTCGGAAAAATCCCAAATAATTGCCGCCAATCATATTTACCACATTGCCATCCGCTTTAATCCCGTGACCCATTAGTTGCGGACTAAAAATGATACCTCCCGTATTCATGGTATTCGGTAAGTTACCTGAAAATCTTGGGTTCGACATATTGATATATAGTTCATTGGTATCAAAAGAATATCCCTCCACCAAGTCAGTTTGATAAAAAACCATATTTTCTGTATCCATAGATGCTACCATTTGATCATAGTCGTTGCTGTATTTGGATTTGATTTCTTTCCTTAAATCCCGCACTGCGAAAACGTTCGACTTGTTCCTCATTATCCTTTTATCATTAAGATAGCGATCTACAAAACTTTCCAAGGGACTCATATAAGGGTATCTAATTGATGCTGCGCAGATATGGCATGTATAACGATATTGGTTTCCTGGACCCTTATAATTTGATTTGTTTTGACGTTCTGTATTCAAGTCTTTTTGGTCATAAAAGTCTTTACAGAGTTTTGTGGCCGCCAAGTGTAGCTTCAACGAATTGAGGTTACCCCGATTATCCAATTTTGGTACCGAGATTCCTTGGCCGAAAACAATGGAAGAAATTAGAAAAACGGTTACTCTGGTTGTTCTTATAAAATAATTCATTGCTTTTTTATTTCTTTTTTTTTAAAAATCCTCGCAATACTTCCATCCATTGGAGGTTTTGCGCATTTTTAAATCATCTATCAAGAATTCCTTCGGATCTTTCTTGGAGAATATGGAAAATGGAGTAATATCAACGGCCTTATATTGCACCTTCACCGTAGCGGAATTCATGGAAGGTATTTCCTGTACTTCCAGAACCTTATCCACCTCATAGGCAAATGTTTTGGCTACGGCCAAATTGCCGTTCTCTGGAATTTGGTGCATATATTCCAAAGCCTTTTCGCTTAATTTAACCTCATATTCCTGTGTGCCCTTTCGCCAACCGGTGGTAATATCCTTCAACAATTCCATCTCCAAATACCCTTGATCTGTTAGTGCTATATATTTGGATAAAAGCTCTTGGTCGTATTCCTTATTACTGAAAGTGGCCTTGCCAATGCGCAGGTTGGCTTTTCGAAGCTCTGGTTTTAGCTCCAGGCATTTGGAAATTACCTTTTCCGCTTTTGAGTTACTTAGGTTATCGGAACCACAGGCAAACATTGATAATAGGAGTATTGATAGTATGGGTATTCTCATTTTAACTTTCATAATATATTAGGTAATTGGTTTAGCTATTATATACAGTTTTCCAACATGAGTTTCCGAACCTTGGAATCAAACGCATGCCGTTCTTCCAGATCATCGTATTTGTCCATCATTTTCTGTTGAAATGCTCTTAGATTTTTACCATGTGCCTCCAAATCCTTCATGTTCGTGTTCCCATCGAAAGCATCCAGAGCACCTCCCATGGCCTTTTGCATGGACTCACACATGAGATCGGCCATTTTCTTGGCATCCGATTCCATGGAACCTGAACAAGAAGCGGTCAAAACCAAAAAAGTAATACAGATGGTTCGGTATATTGTCTTCATTTTTGCCCTTTGACAACAAACTTATATCTAGTGGCCAAAATGCCATTACTGTTTTCCGTAACGCTGGTGAACCTAAAAAACCTTAAACTTGTTAGGAATATAAATACCAACCACTAAAATGAAAAAATATAGCCTTTTACTTGCACTATGTACTTTACTATGCACCAATCACTCCTTCGGTCAGGACTTTGATACCCAACTTGAAGGTATAGCCGAGGGGCTTGCCAAAAAAATCAGTTCCAAGGGAAAGACCAAAGTTGCCGTTTGGGGTTTCTTTACGGAAAACGGGGACCGAACCCCCTTGGGCAATTATCTAACCGAGGATTTTTCCGTATACATCACCAATTTTGGAGAAAAATTTGAGGTAATAGACCGCAACCATTTGGATGTACTACTTAAGGAACACCAATTGAATGCAGAGGGGTACATTGACGAAAACACCGCTAAAGAATTAGGTAAGATTGTAGCCGTGGACGCCATTATTACAGGCACATACACCGTATTGAACTCCATAGTTAAAGTTCGTGCCAAAGTGTTGGATACGGAAACTGCACTCCAATTTGCAGCCAATATGGGCAATTTGCCCTTAAATGAAAATATTGCTTCGTATTTAGGTGTAAGCGTAAATGGCGGAAATAGTACCAACAGAGGGTTTAATGCGCCTTTGAGTTCCAATGAAACCATTAATAATCCTGAAACGGTTGATTCGGATTGTGGTAAGGAAAAATTCGGAAACCAATGTTTCTACAACTCAAATAGTGAAAAAATGGTTGTAAGCATCTATTATTATACCACTCCGGATGTAAAATTCAATAACCATGCAAGAAAAATGATTCTACTTAATCCTGGGGAGACAAAATGCATTTACAGATTATACAATCGATCATTGAACTATTTTATAGCTACTTGGGAATCCTATGTGAACGAGGAAAAGTTTAAAGGAACCGAAAGATATCTGCAAAATGATTTTTATTGGAAATTTTTAAAAGACAAAGGCGAACTTCAAGTGGAAACCTGTAAATCCAAAACCTACACCATAAAATAATTGGTTTAATTTTAGGGTATGAAAACCAAAATGTTTTTTGTGGCATTTGTCATCATTGCTGTGTCTGCCCATAGCCAGAGTTTTGACATGAAATTGGAAAAATTGGCCAAGGAAATCGCTGAACGCATCAATTCCAAAGAAAAAACAAAGGTTGCCATTTGGGGCTTTTTTCCGGAAAGTACTATGGATAAAAAAAATGTTTTGGGCAATTACCTGACAGAGGATTTTTCCATCTATTTGCCCAACCATGCCGAAAATTTTGCTGTTGTTGATCGTACCCACCTAAACGCTATTTTAAAGGAACACCGATTGAATGCAGAGGGCTACGTTGATGAACGAACCGCCAAACGATTGGGAAAAATTATTGCTGCTGACGCCATTGTGGTGGGCACCTATACTATATTTAGTTCCGAGATTCGAGTTAGGGTCAGGGTTCTGGACACGGAGACCGCCCTTCAATTTGCCGGGGCCATTGGAAATTTTTCAATGAACGACAATATTGCTAGGCTACTAGGGAAATTATGACCCAAAATAAGAATCTAGGGATGAACTTTCCGTAAAGCGACACTTTTGGCCCAGGCATTGGTATCTCCTGGACCACTGAAGATTTTGGATTCGGATAGGTCAGTTACCCTATTCCCTGTAATAGTGTTATAGGTATCAAAATTCAGTTCTATCTGACAGGTAATCTGTTGCATGGAATTTTTAAAAAAATTGTAGCTCACTGTTCCCACACAGACCAATTCCGTATTTACAGCAGAACTTAAATTTCCGGAAAGTAATTGTTCTTTTTGAAAACCTGCACCCGATTTCTGTGCATACCCCTTAAAATAAGACTTGCCAAGCTGATTAACCATTTGGCTATCCAAACCATTTTCACTAAAAATGTAAATGCTGGCAGAATTTTCTATTGGTGTTCTTTTAGTTTCTTCCTTTTGGACATCCTTGGTTGTGGTTTCCACTTTATGGGAAATAGCCCGGGTTGGGGAATCAACGGTGGCGTTTTGTTCAGTTACCTCTTCTGTACCATTGGTTTGTCCTCCTATCTTATTCCATGGTTTCCAGTCCAACAATTTTACCAAGGCCAATAGTATAAGTAGCACCTTGAGTATCAATCCCAACCAATATTTTAACTTCTGTTCCCTTCTTCTTCGTAGCACACTATCCTTTATTAAACCAAATCATCCAATAAATCATCATTATCCACTTCCTCCAAATAAATATCCCCATTGTCATCAATCACAAAGTCATAGTTATAAATATCCGATATTCTATCCAGCAAATCATCTAAAATAAGCTCTTTTATACTTTCAATTTTCATCGTTGGCACAAAAAAAAGTCCAAGCAGGCCCATTCTTTTATTCAACCGCATTGCCTTTTTTAAACGACCTTCCAGCGCAACAAACTTGTCGTCTATAATGTTATTAAGCATGGGCTTCATTTGATCTTCCCCCCATTTGTTCATGATGGACTCCAGTAACCCATTCAGGTTTGCTTCCGCAAAACGTATTACAGCATCGTTTTGAAAAGATTCGGCCAAACTACTAAGTTCGCCAAGCGTTCGCAAAATCTGCTCTATCTTACCAGGAAATACATCCTCTCCATTGTTTGCTTTCGCTTCTAAAACATCTCCGGTTATAAACCTGGATAACGGTCTTGGGCTAAAATCAACCAGCCAGGCCACAATTTCAATGGAGTTCTTACCTTGGGGTTTTTTCGATTTTTCCAACAAAAATCTTTGTATCCTTTTATACAGGTTAATATTGTTAAAACTTACATCGGAAATTTCGTCCTCTCTAGCACCCAGAAAGTTTTTAAGAAAAACCCTGTCCAATCCTTTACAGTTGGTATTATAAAGATATTTACAGGCATTCCTGATTTCGGCAGGACTCGGATTTGGATATCCATCAATAACACCACCTTTGTCCACATGGAACTTTTTTAAAATCTCATCCCGATATTTCTGGTGCCTGTCTATTGCCAACTGCTTTGTTTTATAGCCTCTAAATGAACCAATCTAGACTATTTCCGACCATTATAGACCAAAAATTGATATCCCGATTCATCCTGTATTTATTTGTGTAAGAATTAATTCAGCTATGTAAAGCTAACATAGCAAAACTTTTTGATCAAACCAATGTTGCTGAAATTTTCAAATAGGTGCTAAACCCATATTGGAAAGGTGGTCCAGTCATCATATTTGAAAATACAGCATCTACTTTCTAATTGTTCATGAACATGGAAGGGTCGTCCAAAGCGTCAGGGAGGACCCGATTCTGGCGATTGTTTAACCTCTAAAACCAAACAATTATGAATAGGTTTATAGGTTTAATAGCAGTGTTTGCAATCTTGTTTTTGGCTTCTTGTGAGGTTGAAAGTGCTCAAGAGCAGGAAAATCTTGTCACTACCATTGCAACTGAGGGCGATCAAACAAGTCCTAAGGATAGCAAAGATTGAGCTTTCAAAAGGCAGGAAAATTTTCCTGCCTTTTTTACTTTAATTCAAAACTTTATATTTATGACATCGCTATTTTTTAACACCTTCCATGCCAATCCCAAGAATTAAAGAGATTCGTTACATCTCACCGTTATTGTTGCTTTGCGTTTGTTTTCTTCAAATGGCATCATGCAAGGAGGCTCCAAAAAATAATAGAGCCAAAACTCCCCATTTTACTGACACGGAATACCAAAACACAACGGAGTACCTCAATGCGATAAAAAAAATAGCATCTGAAGAAATAAGCGCACAAACTTTAGAATCAATTATCCAAAAATCAAAATACCATGATTCAGAAAAACAAAACGATTCCGTAATTCTTTTTGACCGATTGCTTTTGAAAATGGCTCAAAAATCCCATGACACCATCTACATTGCAAAAGGCCATGCTTATTTGGCGTACGACCATAGGGAAAAACAACAATTTGACAGCGCATACTTTCATTATTTCCAGGCCCAAAAAAACTACAGGTATTTAAAGGATACATTACAGGTGGCAAGAAAATTGCTTGCAATGGCCAAAATTGAATTTCGTCAGGCAGATTATTACAGTTCCAAAGAAACCTTGACCCAGGCACTTGCTTTTCTTGATTCTGTTAAGAACGCATCGTATTTTGCTATTGCCTTAAACGAATTAGCGCATAATTTCTCCTCACTTGATGATTTTAAAAACGCTGAAAAATTATATCAAAGGGCCATTTCAATAGACCCTAACTCCGTAAATAAAATTTTATACACCAACAACTTAGCTTCCTTTTACCATGAAAACAAAAAATACCAACAGTCCATAGAATCGCTAAAAAAAGTGATCAACGACTTACCTAATGATTTTGATAGAAGTGAAAAAGCTAGATTATTCCATAATTTGGCTAAATCGGAATGGCAATTAAAAGGAAAAAACCCGCTACCCGTTTTTAAAAAAATAGTGGTAACCAGAAAAGAAGAAAATGACTACTGGGGTTTATTGTCCAGTTATCAAGATTTTATGGATTACTATTTACTCGTAGATGAAAAAAAAGCCAAGTTGTATGCAGATTCCATATTAGAAGTTTCCAGACTGATTAAAAACCCTACCGTAGCATCCAATACTCTCGCTAAACTTTTGAAATTGAATCCTAAAAAACATCCTAAACTTATCCGCAGGTACATTAATCTAACTGATAGTCTTAAACATGCTAGATTACTTGCAAAAAATCAATTCGCCTATCTTAAATATCAAGATCAACAGGAAAAGACTCGTTTACTGGCATTAGAAACGGAAACAGCGCTACAAGAGGTACAACTAGCCAAACAGGAAACCCAAAAAACACTTTTTCTTTCTCTCAGCGCTATTTTATTAATGGGAGGTATCTCCTTATATTTTCTGCTTAAGCAACGGCATAAAAAAGAAAAACTCCGGGAAGTCTACAAGACAGAAAAACGCATTAGCCAAGACCTCCACGATGGAATGGCTAATGATGTCTTTGGTCTTATGACCAAAATCCAAAGCAAAGATCATAGTGCTGATGAATTATTGAACAAGCTGGAACATATTTACCAAACCACACGGGAAATTTCCCATCAAAATGCAACTATCCGTACGGGAATGGTATTTAAGGATGAACTCAGCACATTGATCAGTTCTTATCAGCACCAGAACACCTCCATAATTACCAAGGGTATTCATACCATTGATTGGTCCAAATTGGATGACATCTCCTGCGTGGTTGTTCACAGGTCTCTAAAAGAATTATTGGTGAATATGAAAAAACATGCAAAAGCCAGTTTGGTTTCAATACAATTTGAGAATCAAAAGAACAAACTTCTAATTTTCTACACTGATAATGGTATGGGGATAGATCAAAAAAAAACATATGGCATAGGCCTTATGAATACGGAAAACCGTATTCGTTCATTAGGGGGCCATTTTATCTTTGAACCAAAACAAGGATCTGGAGCCAAAGCATCGATATCCATTCCCATTTAATCGTTTTGCCTTATGTTTAAAAAAGTACTGGTAGTTGAAGATTTGGATACGGTAGGATATGGCATTTCAATGATGCTTAAACAAGAATTGGACATAAAGGAGGTAACTCTTACACAATATTGTGATGACGCTTACTTAAAATTTAAACAAGCCCTTAATCAGAATAAACCCTTTGAACTTTTGATTACCGATCTATCCTTTAAAAAGGATCATAGGCCCTTAAGCATATCGTCCGGTAAGTTATTGATAGAAAAGATTAGGAATCAAGGATACGAGGTACCCATCATTATCTGTTCCGTTGAGGAAAAAGCAAGTGCTATCAAGCGTTTTCTGCAGGTGAACAACGTATCTGGTTACGTACTTAAAGGTCGTGACGGCTTAAAAAATCTTCATAGAGCCATTGAAATGGCGCATGTTGGCAAAAAATATCTATCTCCCCAAATTGAGAAAATCACCCATGGAAAAGACCCATTTGAAATTGGGGAATATGATGTTTCCTTGTTGGCACATCTGTCCTATGGCCTTACTCAAGATCAAATTTCCGTGCTATTTTGCAACAATGGTATCTCACCAAATAGTTTAAGTACCATTGAGAAGCGCTTGAACAAGTTAAAAGACGTTCTCAAGGCTAACAATAATGTTCAGTTGGTAGCCAACGCAAAAGACTTAGGATTAATCTGACATTCATTGCTTCAATTACCTATAAGAATGATTGGAATGTAGATTAAAGGTTAACAAATAGGGTGTTTTACGGAAAACCGTAATCATGAAATCCATTGGATCACTAGGTTTGATCAAAGCAATTAAAACAAATCCCTTTCAAACCGTTCCAACGAACATTTAGAGGACGTTTAGATTGCAATACCAACATAAACAACCTTAAATTAATTTAGAAATCTTGAGGGCAACCATAAAAAAGAAAACGGAACTATTCTTTTCATTCGCCATTCTGCTCAATCTTGTTTTTTTCTACGGGGAAGCACAGGAAAAAAAAGTGATAAGAAAAGTAGATTTTTCATCAGAGATCAAGGATTTCAAAAGAAGTTCACTCCATATATTAATGGTGGAGACTCCAGAAAAAGAAAAACTGAATACCATTAAGAATACGTTTGAAGGAATTCCAATACCAGAAAAATTCAACAAACACAGTCTGGGGTTCTCCTTTGTAGCTTTTGAAGAGGAAGCCAAAGATCATTCCCTATCCATTTCAAAAAAATTGAAAGAAGCCCAACTTGCTAAAAAATTGATTGCAAAGTGGTTCAATAGAAACAAAAAAGGGGGCTTTAATCTGGAGCTTATCAAAGAAAGGGGGCTTTACAATGCAAGTGCATTCGATATACAGATAGCGCAGCAAACGCTTCGTGGAAATGCCATGCTTGAAGACGCGGGGGAACAGCTTATTGCAAGCACCTTTGTAATAGTTAATGACTATAAATACACCAATAAGGAAGAGGTAATATCTAAAGGGAAAAACATACTTGGGGATATCACAAGCATCATAGGTAAAAAGAATATGGCAAACTCCGTCACTGTTCAGGCAGCCGGAGTTCTTAAAGGGTATGTTATTAAGACCACCTCCTATTTATACCGTCTTGTATGGGATGCCGAAACCTCAGCGCAGTTTTTTGGAACACTATGGGTAACCAATGAAAACTATGATAAAGAAATTGTTGATGCCTTTGATGAAAGCGACATCTTTAAACTAGAATATATTGGCAGACAAGATGCCTGGGCCGATGTACAATCTACTAAATACTCTTCAAAATCAGATGAAGAATTGATCGAGCGGGCCACCATAAAGGCCACCAATGCAGCTATTGCCAAATTGGAGCGAAAGTTTGAAGTGTTCCGCACCAAAACACCCATAATAAGCGTGGAACCCATCGCTGCTAAAATTGGGTCAAAGGAAGGACTCAAGAAAGGAGACCGATTTGAAGTACTAGAACAAATGCTGTTGGAAAACGGAACTGTGGAATATAAAAAAGTCATGGAAATTGCCGTAGATCATAATCAAATATGGGACAACTCTTACCTTCCTGAAGAAGTTCCAGAATCGGACATTGAGTATACCGTTTTCAAAGGGAATTCAAAAAAATTATATCCTGGAATGCTAATCCGGTACAAGAGAAACCAAAACCTATTTAAATGATACTAATTCTTTTAAAAAAAGTGCTGATTACAGCCGTTACCTTCTTTATCTGTTCAGTGACATTGGCACAAAGAAAACAAAAACTAGCAGATAAGGACACCTATGAATGGGTGTATGACATTGAATGTTACGGAGGTACGGCAAAGAACGGTTATAAATTGGTCAAAGTATGGTCCTACTCCAAGGAGAAAAGTGTAGCTACCGTACAGGCTAAGAAAAATGCAGTACATGGGATTGTCTTCAAAGGGTATGCCGGAGCAGGACGCGGTTGCAGGGCATCGCGACCACTTATGAACAGAGATATGACCGACGAAGAGTATAAGGACTTTTTTAAGGATTTCTTTTTGGATGATGGTGATTTTAATCGATTTGTCACCTATGCCACAGATTACAAAGGAATAACCGACGTGCAAAAACTGGTAAAGAATCGAAAAGGAAAAAAAGATAAATTCTATCAATATAAAATTGGTGTTATGGTAAGTGTGGCATCAGACGATTTGCGCAAATACCTAGAAAAAGAAGGTGTTATTAATTCATTGGCAAAAGGCTTTTAAGATGAGAAAGAGAAATTTTATAGTAACCATATGCTATTTTTTAACAGTATTTGCCATGCTTGGCCAAGCTAAGAAGCCAACCCTGATGATTGTACCGAGTGATGCTTGGTGCAACAAAAATGGGTATATGCAAACTTTTGATAACCAAGGCATAACCACCAAAGTCCCTGATTATATCAAAGCATTTCAGGACAATACAGACTTGCTTTTGGTAATAAGTACCTTGAATGGGCTAATGGCAGAAAGGGAGTTTCCGCTAAAAAACCTAGAAACCGTGTTGAAAGGATTGGCCAATAACGGGGGTAGAAACATAGTACGTTCATCCAGGGATACCGGTGCCTCTGTAGTAGAATCCCCCTTAGATCAAATCGTTAAGACCGCAAGTGCCGATATTATTCTGCAATTAACCTGGACCGTAAATAAAATAGGGCCAAAAAGTTCCATTACATACAATCTCCAAGGTTTGGATTCGTATACCTATAAACAAATTGCCACTGCCACCGGAACCGGAGCTCCTTCATTTAGTGTTGAATTACCCGTACTATTGGAAGAGGCTGTTTTAGAAAACATAGAAGACTTTACCTATACTTTACAAGAACATTTTGATGATATGTTTGAAAAAGGAAGGGAGGTTACGCTTCAAATTCTTACTTGGGACGACTGGGATGGGAACCTAGACGATTTATCCTATGAAATAGAGGATTGGTTGGATGCAAATACCGTTGAAGGCAGGTTTTCCACCACGGATGTAACCGACACCTATGCCCTCTTTGAACAAATACGCATGCCATTGTTCAACGATCGTGGAAGAGCATTGGCGGCACGGAACTTTTTTAGGGATCTCAGCACAACATTGACCGCCCCACCCTATAATCAACCACACAAATTAGAAACCGAAGGCTTGGGCAAAGTAACCATTATCCTCGGAGGTAAATAACGTATAAACCATGAAAAAGATACTACTAGTTTGCACATTGCCATTTATATTTTTGGCCAATGCCCAAGACAACAATGACATTTTATTGGGTGTGCACATTCCTGATCAGGCCGAAAACATTCCCTCAAGCGCAAAAAACCTTTTGTACTCCCGTGTTTTTAGGTTAATTACCGATAACGGGGTAAGTGCCGATGAATTTAATCCAAGGTTTTTTGTAGCTCCAAAGATTGCTGTTTTGGAGAAGGAAGTTTTAGGAACAGCTCCACCAAGGGTAGTCTTAAATTTAGAGTTGACCCTTTTTATAGGTGATGGTGTAAACGGGAATTTAATTGAAAGCGAAACAGTGGAATTAAAGGGTGTTGGGCAAAACGAACAAAAAGCCTATATAAATGCCATTAAAAGGTTGGCTCCAAAAAATCCGGCCTTAGTAGCTCTATTGGCTAAGGCCAAGACCGAAATTGTAGCCTATTACAATGAGCATTGCTCAAGCGTGATAAAGGCGGCAAAATCGCTTAGGGACCAGGACAATACCTTTGCCGCCCTTGATATCATCGCAAATATTCCCGTGTCCACTAGCTGCTACGATGAAAATAGTGGGATGATCAAAGACTATTACCAAAAAGCAATAGATGAAGAGTGCAAAAGACTACTTAATGCAGCTCGGAGCCATTGGTATGCAACCCAAACCGTTGACGGAGCAAATGCTGCAGGTGAATTTTTAATGGCGATTGAACCTCGGGCCTATTGCTATGACGAGGTAGAAATATTCCATAAGGAAATAGCCACAAGGGTAAAGGAACTCAGCAATAAAGAATGGGATTTAACCTTAAGAGTGGTGGATGCTCGAATTGAAGCCGCTAGCTTTTCCAGGGATATCCTTTTGGAATATGTAAAAAATCAACCCAAGAGAGCTATTTTTTACCGAATGAAGGATTGGTATTGAAAATTATGTTGCGGGCCTGTAGAAGCCATACATTAACCAAGTGGGGCGTTCTTGTCATTTAATACAACAAATGTGAGTTTGCAATGGGATTTCAATGATTTGGATAGTGGTATGAACACTTACGAAGTTTTTCGTAAAAAAGAGAATCCACTTATTTTCTTAGGAATACCAAAACTGACCACATTGGATACAAACGTAATTTCTCGAAATTCCCACCATGGGCAAATTGTTGTAATGGATACTGAAAACAATTCATCGGCTCCTGAAAGTTTTGAATTTGGAATAGAATATACGATGATGCGGTGCTTTGTCTCGTGTTTTCAAAAGAGGCCGCTTGGGGGAGCGGTCTCTTTAAAATTCTTTTAGGTATCTGGTATTCAACGTGAAATTATCCCACATGTATTTAGACACACCTTTGCTAGTTTACTTCTGGAAGCGAATGTCGATATTAGATATATTCAAGAACTGGTCTTACCTTTAATTTTAAAGACCCAGGCCTCTGTTTCGCCCACTTCTTTTAATTGTTGTTCTGGTACTTGAATGGTTACTCCAGTTTCGGTATCATACGACCAAGAAAGTGGTTCTGTCGCTCCCAAAAGATAAACCTTGGAACCTTCTTCTGGAATCAAAGTTTTCATCTTTAATTCTTTTCCAGGGTGTTCTATGGCTATTGCATAATAGGTGCTTTTACCCTTTTTCTGTGTAAAGCGTAAGTTATCGCCTTCTTTGTAATGCGCACCTAAGGTGGCTACATTAAAAATAGCTTCATTATTTACGTTTACCCAATTGCCAATTTTTTCTAAACGGTCTAAACTGGGTTGTGGAATGGTACCATCTCCCATTGGGCCAATATTTAATAGGTAATTACCGCCTTTTGCAGCAGCATCAATCAAATTATGCACTAGGGTTTTGGCTGGTTTCCAATCGTGGTCAGATTTACGGTAACCCCAAGTGTCATTGATGGTCATACACGATTCCCAATCAAAAGTTGAGGTGCCTGCAAGCACTTCTTTTTCTGGAGTGCCAAAATCTCCTACATAATCTTCTCCTTCTTTGTTCATACCCATAAGACCTTCGCGCCCCACATCTATTCTATTATTGATAATGATATTCGGTTTTAAGGAACGTACATATTGATACAAATCCAAAGCATGTTCATGGGTATACTCAGGAATCCACTCGCCATCAAACCAAAGGATTTTTGGGTCGTAAGTATCAATTAACTCTTTAATTTGAGGTTTTAGGTATCCTTCATAGTACTTAGGAAATTCTGGATTGTAAAGAGTACTGTCTTTTTCACCTGCATTGTAACGGGGCTCATTAATGGCCTGCGCTTGTGGATGGTGCCAATCCATAATCGAGTGGTACAAACCAAACTCGATACCGTACTTTTTACAGGCTTCTGACAATTGCTTTAAAATATCTTTGCCGTAAGGAGAGAAATCTACAATATCGTAGTCTGATACTTTAGAATCCCAAAGGCAGAACCCGTCATGGTGCTTTGAAGTAATAACCATGTACTTCATACCGGTATCCTTCATAAGTTTTATATAGGCATCTGCATCAAAATTGGTAGGGTTGAATTGTTTTGAAAATTTCTCATATTCCTTAATCGGAATTTCCCCATCGTTCATAATCCATTCGGCTCCTACCCAACCTGCTACGGTTTCGCCTTTGTATTCACCACCAGCTACAGAATAAGGCCCCCAGTGAATAAACATACCAAAGCGTGCATCGCGCCACCAGGCCATACGTTTGTCAAAATCTTCGCGAGATTCTTCTAAATAATTTACTTCTGCAACTTCTTGGTCAGCTTCCTCAGTCTTTTTTTCTTTACAAGAAAAAGAGAGCACTCCGCATAATAGTGCGAGGCTTCCTGTAAGACCTAATCTTATTGTTTTTTTCATTTTTTAAGGTTTATTGATTTCAATTATAGCATGTTTTGTACTTACTTGAACAACCTTGTGATAGGCTTCAGTAAATGTCGTTACAAATCGCTCTGAACTTTTTAAATCACCAAATACGGTTTTGGGTGCTTTAGGGTGCGACAAATTATAATGAATCAACGGATTTTCCATGTTAAACTTCCCTGTTGCCTCATCATAATTATATCCTCCCTCGGTAGTAATCAATGTTATGAGTTTAGTTTGCTCTGAAGCTAATTTTTCAATCATGGCGCTCGAATTTTCTGGCGCGAAAAGGTATTCGGTTATAGAACCGATGACGCGTGTTTTCCATAGTAGAAAATCTAACGGCTGCCATTAGTTCTTTTATTATCTCCATCACAGTTTTCTTTATTATAACTGTTATTAGTAGGGAAACACTATTATAATCTAGATCGGTAATCTACAATTCCTTTATCTTAATATTTTTAAACCAAATAAAGCTTCCGTGGTCTTGCAATCCAATGAATCCTTTTTTCGCCGCTCCATAATCTGGATAGTCTTTCCACTTACCCGTTTTTTTCTTCATATTCCAGTCATCTGACCATGGAACAAACTCAACAACCTTCTTCCCATTGAGCCAGTGTTCCACTTTATTGGGTTGAAATATAATTCTAGTAGTATTCCATTCTCCAGCTGGTTTTACTTCCAAATTGGACTTGTCGGTTATATACATTGCATAATCTGCCCCAATGCTTTGCCAATCTTCAAGCTTTTGGGGAAATCCTATTTGATCTATTACTTGATACTCTGGGGCATTCTGATACGGTGATTCATATTGTTCTCCTTCCTGAACATGATAAAAAACCCCACTATTTCCTCCATCAGAAATTTTCCATTCCAAATAAAGTTCAAAGTTTTCAAATTCTTGAGCACTGTAGACAATATCACCACCTATATCACCCCCTTTTCCAAGTGATTTTAATGCTCCATCCTCAATAATCCAGCTAGCTGGCAGTGCCTTGGAGTTATAACCTCTCCACCCATTGGTTGTTGTACCATCAAACAGATAAAGCCAATCTTCTGTTTTTTCCAAATTTTGGGTCTGTAATTCTTTTGTTGGTATTACAGCCTCATTTTCTTTAACCTTCCCTAAACAACCAGATAATAGAAAGACGCTGAACAAGAATATTTTAATTGAATTTTTCATATCAAAATCGTTTCACCCTTTTTCAACTTCCATTGTAGCCGGATTCCATTTTATGAACTTGTCCTTAAAATAGCTTTCATTACAAAGTAACGCTGGAGCCGCTGCCCTAAATCCAAATATAGGATCTTCCACTACCGACCCTCCATTTCTAATGGCATTTATAAAATTTCCATGATGATCGTAATGTGCTCCCATATATCCGTTTTCTGCCTTATAAGTCACCTCGCTTGGGGGCACCATTTTCTTTCTACCATTTGGTTCTATCCCTGCCTCTTTCATTTTGGCCAATTCAAAGGGGTCATCGGATGAAACAGCATTACGTCGGAGTACAACTTCTTCCCATTTCACATCCATAGAACCCTTGCTACCAACAAGTTTTAAATACGTAGTCCCACTGGTACCATCAACAAAGTTGCATCTTAAGGAAAGATTGAAACCTGGGTGCTCTTTTACTTTCGGATATTGGAACATTCCCAAAAGCACATCTGGCACTTCCCTGCCATCTTTCCAATACCGAAGGCCTCCCATTGCACTAATTTTATTGGGCCCCAACGAATTGGTAATGAAGTGAAGACTTGAAAAAAGATGAACGAATAAATCCCCCGACATACCTGTACCATAGTCCAAATAGTTTCTCCATCTAAAAAATCGAATTGGATCAAAAGGAACTTTTTTTGTGTTTGATACAAACCTATCCCAACTAACCGTGTTTTTGGACGCATCGGCTGGAACAGCATATTGCCATGCTCCAATTGGTGAATGTCGTGCCCAAAATCCCTCGGCATAATTTAGCTCTCCAATTGCCCCATCTGCCAATAACTGTTTTGCCTTTTCATTGCCTAAGGAGGAAAGCCCTTGACTGCCAACCATAAATACCTTTCCTGAACGTTCCCATGCCTTAATCAACTCATGCCCCTCACCTACAGAATGTACCATTGGCTTCTCACAATAAACATGTTTTCCGGCATTTAGAGCGTCTATTGAAATCTGTTTGTGCCAATGATCTGGAGTTCCAATAATAACGGCATCTATTTCTTTTCGTTTAAGAACATCCTTGTAATTATCCGTCAAAAATAGCTGATCCCCCCATTTTTCACTGGCAGCTTTTAAACGTCCTTTGTACAAATCGCACACCGCCACAAGTTTTACACCTTCGTGCTTAAGAATGGTATTCACATTCTCAGAACCCATTCCACCTGCACCAATCAATGCAATTGAAATTTCTTTGTCCTTTTCCAGGGGTAAAGAACGTCTCTTAAGATGAGTTACCGATTTAAAATCTCCTGCTAAGCTTAACGCTGGCGTGGCCGCAATAGCTCCACTTCCAAGAACAGCTTTCCGAATAAATTTTCTTCTATTATTTTCTGACATACTTATTTATTTAAAAAATATTTCTTTTTTTTCTCCAGCTATCACCGTCATTTCTTTTATTTTGTCTTGAAATTGAATACTACAAGAACCTCCCTTTTCAGATGAAATATGAACTTCTACGGGTTTTCCTTTTTCCCATTTCATATCAACCTCAAATCCTCCTCTTGTTAGTAAGCCTGAAACACTTCCGTCCGCCCAAACCGAGGATAACGCCGGCAATAAGTTAATAATAACATTCCCATTTTCGTCCTCCTCATGACTCTGGAGCAACATTTCGGCAATACCAGCGGTCCCACCAAAATTACCATCTATTTGAAATGGTGGATGTTCATCAAAAAGATTTGAGGATGTGGATTTTGCAAGCAGTGCTTTAATATTTTCATAAGCTTTTTCCCCATCTCCCAAACGTGCATAGAAGTTAATAATCCATGCCCTGCTCCAACCGGTATGACCACCACCATTGGACAAACGAAAATCAATACTCCTATTTATCGCATCAATATAATATGGTGTTTTCTCTTCCGTAAACTGCCTTCCAGGGTACAACCCATATAGGTGGCTCAAATGCCGATGACCGGCGTCTACCTCCTTAAACTCCTGGGACCATTCCATTAGACGACCATCTGAACCAATTTTAGGAAGCGAAAGTTTGGTCAAAGCTGTTGTTATTTGCGCAATAAATTCATCTTTAATATTAAGAATTTTGGCAGCCTCCAATACATTAGAGAAATTATCCCAGATGATTTCCTGATCCATGGCATTGCCCATTTCTAAATTTGCCCAACTATCATCACCATTAGGAGTATAAAATTTGTTTTCTGGCGATGTTGATGGTCCTGAAACCAGTTTTCCAGATCTAGGATCCGCTGTAAGCCAATCTAACAGGAAGCTAGCGGATTCCTTCATGATTGGGTAAGCTCGTTCAGCTAAAAAAATAGTATCGCGGGTGAAACGGTAATGTTCCATAAAATGCTGTGTACTCCATGCACCTCCCATAGGCCACATGCCATATTGCACTTTACCAATTGGAGAAGTCCAATGCCACACATCAGTGGTATGATGCACCACAAAACCGCTGTTGTCATATACTTCCTTTGCTGTTTTTTGGCCCTCAGGAACCAAAGCCTCGATAAAATCAAAAAACGGCTCGTGGCATTCCGAAAGATTGACAACCTCTGCCGGCCAATAGTTCATTTGCATATTAATATTGGTATGATAATCACTATTCCATGGCGCTTCCATATGATTGTTCCAAATACCTTGCAAATTGGCAGGTAAATTTCCTGGACGAGAAGAAGAAATCAACAGATATCGGCCAAATTGAAAATACAATGCCATCAGTCCGGGATCATCAACTCCATTCTTAACCGCTTCCAAACGCTCATTGGTAGGTTTTTTATCCTGGGAAGAATTTCCAAGATCTATGGTCACTCTATCAAACAGCTTTTGATAATCGAAAATATGATTTTCTTTTAATTTTTCTATGGATTTTTTCGCAGCCCGCTGCAAATCCTTGGAACACACCTCAACCAAACTGCTTTCAAGCGGTGCAGAAGGCTTCTCTTTGTTGTAATCTGTTTCGGCAGAAATTAAAAGCACAAGAGCATCTGCTTTGTTAACGTTAAGTGTGCCCTTTTCAGCTTCCATAGTTCCACCTTTTGGCAAGGCCATTAGTTGCGTTTCATATGTAACCCCCAAATGTTTACCATCATGGCTGGCTTGCCCATACATTCTTATCGTATTATTTCCCGCATTGGCCACATCAAAATCTGCTGGGCGATCCATTTTAACTTCTACAGAGATAGATTGGGGCTGGTCTGCTGTCAGCACAACCGCTATCACATTGTCTACTGCGGTTACAAAGTATTCTCTGACATAGTTTACCCCTTTTGCGGTAAAGGTGGTTTTCGCAATGGCTTTATCTAAATCTAATTCTCTTTTGTAATTAATCACTTTACCCTTTATATCAAAGTTCAGCATAAGATTACCCAAGGTTTGATAGCTTCTGGGTGAAATACGTTCACCCATTACGTTTTCCTGCATCATAGTCTGTGCCTCTGCATATTTGCCATCAAAAATTAGTTTTCTTGCTTCATCAATGGTTTTCTGGGCTCCTATTCTATTTTCAGGTATTGGTGGACCTGCCCAAACTGACTCTTCGTTAAGTTGGAGTTGTTCATTTTCTACCTTTCCAAAAACCATCGCGCCCAACCTGCCGTTTCCTATAGGCAAAGCTTCCATCCATTTTGTTGCCGGCGTTTGGTACCATAATTTGTTTTTAGCTACAGTATCCTGTTTATCAGATTTATCCGAACTCAATTGCCCAAAAACCCAATCCGGAGTGGACAGTAACACCACAATACAAACTATTACCTTTTTACTTATTTTCATTCTGATTTTTTGGGCTATTCAAATTGATTTAATTGATATTTTGGAAGCCTGTAACCCCAGACTTTCTGCGCTTATAGTAATCTCTCCGCTTGTGCTGGTAGTCTTTACGATTAAAATACACTTACCATTGAATGTGCTCCTGGTATTACCCACAAAACTTTCTTCACTTTTTGGATCTCCATTGTCTACTGCCAATATCGTTGCTTCACCATCTACTTTAAACTTTATATCATTGGATGCGTTGGGAACAAAATTTCCTTTCTCATCCAGAACATTCACCTCCACATGAATCACATCTTTTCCATTGGCCGCTACCTCGGTCTCACCTGTCAATAATTGAATGGTGTGCGGAGCATTGGCAGTAATCACCACTTTTTCACTTACTACTTTTCCTTTGTTCTTGCCTTTGGCCACCAAAGTTCCCGGTTGGTAGGGGACTTTCCATAGTAAATCCATATGGGTGCCCATTTCTTTTTCTCCCAAAGATTTACCATTGAGAAACAATTCCACACTTTCACAATTGGAATATGCTACCACGGGAATTTCCACGCCTTCCTTTCCTTTCCAATTCCAATGCGGAAGTATATGAACCATTGGTTTTTGTGTCCATTGGCTTTGATAAAAATAATAGGTGTCCTTAGGAAAACCACACATATCGATAATGCCAAAATTCCAAAGTCTAGCGGGCCAACCAAACATGGATTCTCCCAAATAGTCAAAACCAGTCCATCTAAATTCCCCCGCCATGAACGAAAAATCCCTTGTTCTTTTCCAAGAATCCCTTGCTGAGATTCGCACCATGGAATTATCATAGGAAGAACTATAGTACTTACTAATTTCTCCAAATACCTCTTCGTCTGTCAGATCAGGTACTTTCAGTATTCCACCCAGTGGATTTTGACCTCTATACCAAGATTGACTCTGATAAACACCTCTTGTTTGAAAAGTATGTGGGACTTCTGTGGCGATAAACTTTCTTTCTGGATAGGTTTCATGGTCTTGTTCGTACATAAAACAGGAGCCTCCCCCGCCATTGTATCCTGTAACATCCAAAAGACTTGCAAATCCAGTCTCGTTGGCCAAGTGCATATGGGTTATACCGCAGGTTATGGGTCTTGTTTTATCATGTTCCTTAACAACATCCATGAGTTGGGAGAGCCGTTCTGTTCCCACATCAAAACAGGCATCCGGAATTTCGTTGCCTACACTCCATAGTATGATGGAAGGATGATTTCGATCTCTCTTAATCATTTCAGTCAGGTCTTTTTCCGCCCATTCATCAAAATATAGGTGATACCCGTACTTGGCCTTTCCTTCCTTATTTTTTCGGCCAAATGGCCAAGATTCAATCCACTCATCAAAAGCCTCATCCATCACCATAAATCCCATCTCGTCGCACAAATTCAACAATACTTCACTAGGCGGGTTATGTGCAGTTCGAATGGCATTACAACCCATATCTTTCAGGATTTTCAGCCGTCGTTCCAAAACTTTATCGTTCATGGCGGCACCAAGTGCTCCTAAATCACTGTGATTGTTGACACCCTTTAACTTTATGTTCTCTCCGTTTAGGACAAAACCATTTTCAACCGAAAAGTTAATGTGTCGTATGCCCATGGTTGTCTCCTTGTTATCAACAACGTTTTCGGCAATCAATACTTTCGTTTTTACCTTATATAGATAGGGGTTCTCAGGAGACCATAACTTAGGGTTTGCTACGGTGAGTTCCTGGGAAATTTCTTTTTGCCCTTTCTCTTGGATTGTTGTGCTCGTCCGAAACTCCGTAACAAGATGATTTTCTGCGTTATAAATCTTATTTACTAAAACGATTTCCTCCGAAGTTTCAAGATTATTGTTCAGTGTTGTGCGTATTGAAACTGTTTCAGTAGCAGCATTCAATCTGTGGCTAGTTACATAAACTCCATGTCTGGCAATATGCAATTTATTGGTCTTTATAAGCCATACATGCCTGTATATCCCAGAGCCTGTATACCAGCGCGCGCTGGGTTCCTTGGAATTATCAACTCGAACGGACAACACGTTTTCACCTCCATAATTAAGGAAAGGAGTTAAGTCATAATTAAAATTGATGTATCCAAAGGGCCGTTTTCCCAAATAATTCCCGTTGATCCACACTTCGCTATTCATATAGACTCCGCCAAATTCTATTGCTATTTTTGATTCGGAATCTGTCTCAGGTAAGCTAAATTTTTTGCGATACCAGCCAATGCCTCCTAGAGCAAATGCACCCACATTGCCTGCCGGGTTTTCCTTTTTAAAAGGACCAGCTATACTCCAATCATGGGGTACATCAACGTCCTCCCAATTGCTATCATCAAAAATAGGATTTGAAGCTTGTGAAAAATCTCCCTTGATGAACTTCCAACCAAAATCAAAATCGATTTTTTGTCTATTTTGATTATCCAATAAGTCGGAGTTAGCACATCCGTCAAGAAACAACGCAAAAATTATCAGGGAAATCGTTAAAAACTCTTTTTTATGCATTGTCCTTGTATAAATAAGGTAAGTTAAATGAACTCAATCGGTCCAAAACACCCTTAAACCTATTCTCAAAATGTTTAAAGTGCATCCTGCTCTATCCTGAAAAAGTAATCCTATTCTTCTTTAGCAACATTAGCTTTTTACTGATTGGAGGAAAAAAATTTTGTAAACCACCAGAACATTTGTTTTACCAAATCAGTTTATTGGGGATATGATATTTTTACTGTTCTTATACCAGCCATTTTCCAAATCACCCTCGCATTCTTCCAATAGCAGTTTTTTTAATTCTTCCGCTTTTTCCTGATGAGCTGCAATTTGGTTTTTTTCCTCTTTATAATCATCTGGCAGATAGTATAGTTGAAACATTTTTTCTGGTGCAAAATATCTAATTTTCCAGCCGTCTTGAGTTACTAGCGCCGGGCCCATAAATGAGGAATAAACCACATACTCGTGTTCTTTACCTTGTGAGCCCAACAATTCTGGCAGATAGGACACTCCGTCTTTTGCACCATATAAATCAAAGTCCAAAAGATCGGCAAAAGTGGATATCAGGTCATAGTTGGAAACTAGTTGGCTCGACTCCTTACCTGGAGTAATTTTACCAGGCCATCTAGCCATCAGAGGTACCCGAACACCACCTTCCCAGTTACTTCTTTTTACTCCAGCCATTCCATCATTGCCATCAAAAACATCTCCCGCCAAATCGCTATAATATTTGTTGTTGATATTATCAAAAAAATCACCCGTTTGCATATTCCTTACCGGCTTTAGGATCCTTCCTTCCTGCGTATAGTAAATCTCATGACCATTGTCCGATGTAAAAATCACTAAAGTGTTCTCATCAATGCCCAAAACTTTCAACTCCTTCATGATGACACCTACATGTTCATCCAACATTTTTACCATAGAAGCATATTCTTTCTCGATTTGAGTAAGTCGGTTGTCATTTACAAATTCGTCATAAACTTCAGGTATGGAAACAGGTCCGTGCGGCAATTGAGTAGGGTGATACAGAAAAAATGGTTTATCCTTATTGGTTCTGATAAAGCTTAGCATCTTTTCCAGAAAAATATTTTGTGAATACGTGGATTTACCTTCCATATTCCATCTTTCATTATAGGTTTTTTCAGTTTCCCTCTCCGTACTTTTTCCGCAATTAGCCAAGGTGTTTCCCTCAATTTCAACCAAGTTTCCGTTTTCAAAAAGAAACGGAGGGTAAAACCCATGACATCTTACATGATCTAAATAGCCATAGTAGTAATCCCAACCATGTCTTTTCATCTGCTTGTCCGTAGCCGAAAATCCCCATTCCAATTTTCCAATTTCTCCAGTGGTGTAGCCTGCACTTTTAAAAACCTCGGCCAAAAAAACTTCGCTTTCTGGAATTTCTTCCAATTGAGCATTCAGTTTTGACGCTATCTCCTCCTGCGTAAATCTTCCTCTTGATATATTTTTATATGCTCCTCCAGCGGTTATCTCCCATTTATCACCATGTGCATCATGATATCCGGTTATTAAGCTTGCTCTAGCAGGTGCACACAACATGGATCCATACGCCCGTTCAAATCGAATACCTTCCTTTCCAAGTTGATCAATATTTGGTGTCTTGATAATTTTTTGTCCCTCACTTGAAAGCAACCCCCTTCCCAAATCATCGGCATAAATTAATATTACATTGGGTCTATCTTTTTCTTTCAAGCCCTTTTTGAAAACATTGGAACAGGAAGTAATCACTAAAACTCCAAAAGTTAGTCTGATAAGACCTGCTAGATTCATATTTATTATTTAAATCTAATGATCATGAGCTTAACACACGCGTCACGAGCATCAATTTTGAGCTATTTTTTATAACATAGTGCAACATTTGCACACCTTGTTTCCTTAAATATCAAGATAACATAAATATCTAAAATGAAGTGATTTAAATTAAAATATGTATGTTTAAATTAAATTGATATGTTGGGGTTTTGTCATATATTCATGAAAGAATTTCTTCCTAATTTTAACAATGAACAATTTCAAAATTCATGAGTAAGAAAGTCTCCCTAATACTATTGATTTTAATTACCGGGATTATCATTTATTTCGGTTTTGTCTCCAACTTTTCCATACTGGGAACATCCAAAAGTTCGAAAAAAAATGCTCAAAGTAAAACCGAACTCATATTCTCAGATGCCTCATGGATTAGTGATGGTAGGGAACTGCCCGAAAAAGATTCGCTTTTCTATTTGGATAACCCTGCTCCTATTTTTAGAAAGGAGTTCGAATCTAAATATAAGATTGATTCTGCGACCTTATATATTACCTCTGCCGGATATTATGGCGCAACTTTAAATGGAGAAAAAATTGGAAAAAACGAACTTGACCCTGCCTGGACGGATTATAGCAAAAGAATCTATTTCACATCATACGACATTACAAATCAGATTACTGAAGGTAAAAATTGCCTTGGAGTAACTCTGGGAAATGGTTTCTACAATCCATTACCACTAAAAAAATGGGGAAGAAGAAACCCAAGAGTTGATTTAAATGTTGGTAAGCCCAAGTTTATTGCCAAACTAGTAATTCAATATAACAATGGAAAAACGGAAGAATTAGTTACCGATGACACCTGGAAATATGCCTATGGCCCTATAATTAAAAACAGTGTGTACTTGGGCGTTGCCTTTGATGCGAGGAAAGAAATAAGTGGTTGGAACAAAACTGGTTTAAATGACACGTCTTGGTCAAGAGCCCAAATAGCAGATGGTCCTGGGGGTCAATTACAAGAGGCTTTTTTTCCACCCGTTCAGATTACAGAAAAAATAAATCCTGTGCATATCGAATCTCAAAAAAGAGATACTTATGTAGTGGATATGGGGGTCAATTTTACCGGAACTTATAGGATAAAATTATCTGGAAAGATTGGAGATACCGTTACGTTTAGATTTGGGGAGCGCATTTATGATGATGGAACATTGAACCCGATGACTACAGTAATTGGCCAGGTAAAAAAGAAGGGAATCGGCGGACCTGGAGCTCCTGAAATTGCTTGGCAAACAGATAGCTATGTTGTTGGTAATGACACACCTGTTTGGTACCAACCACAGTTCACGTACCATACCTATAGATATATGGAAATTGTAGGCTTAAGGGAAAAGCCTGAAATTTCAGATATACAGGGTTTGGCCTTTCATACCAATGTAATTAAAAATAATAGTTTCAGCTCTTCTTCAGAGCTGCTCAACGCAATTCAGAAAGCAGCAGACAGAACGTTCCTATCCAACCTGATCAGTGTACAATCTGATTGTGCAGCGCGAGAAAAATTCGGATATGGTGGGGATTTGAATGCCATAAACGAATCCTATCTGATGAACTATGATATGCAGTCTTTCTACCGAAAGACGGTATACGATTGGGTAGATGCTGTAAATGATTCCACATTCGTGGATACCGCTCCATTCGCAGGTATCCAATATTGTGGCATAAGCTGGGAATCTGCCATGCTCACTACCCAGTATTATCTTTATCTATATTATAACGACACCGATATCATTGAAGAACTATACCCGTTTAACCAAGATTGGATGGAAAAAGTTGACAGAATCCATCCACAGGGAATAGTTGATAAAGGTCTTAGTGATCATGAGTCTTTAGAACCAGTTCCCATAGAACTGACCGGTACTGCCCATTATTTACAATGTGCTGAAATTATGCAAACCTTTGCATCGGCAATGCAGGACCGTGAGAATGAAAAAAAGTACGGTCAACTCGCCAAAAAACTTAGAAGCATTATAAGAACGCGATTTTGGGATGTTCCTGTAACAGAAAAAATAAACAGACAAACCTTATTCTCTACGCTATTATATCATAAAATTGTGCCGCCATTAGAAATAAAAGCTGCCAAGGATTCTTTGGCCAAGGCTATTGCAAATGGCCCTTCAGGGCATTTAAATACCGGTATATTTGGCACCAAGTATGCTCTTGAAAGCATTTCGGAACATCTTTCTCCAGATGCAACTTTTGATATAGTTAATAGCACGGCTTTTCCAGGATGGGGGTTTATGATTGATCAAGGAGCAACTACCATTTGGGAAACCTGGAAAGAAAGCGATGATGTTTATTCCAATTGCCACCCGATGTTTGGATCGGTGTCTGAATGGTTCTATAGATGGTTAGGTGGTATACGGCCGGATCAAAAAAATCCTGGTTTCAAGAAATTTATTTTGGCACCTAACACCCCAAAAGAACTTGATTATGTCCAAACTTCTTATGAGTCCCCATATGGAACCATTATTTCCAATTGGAAACGAAATCCGTCAGGAACAATAACCTATGAAATGGAAATTCCTAAAAAAAGTATTGCGAGTACTACACTTCCGGTGGATTCATTAAAAGAAATAAAAATTCTGAAAGAGGGGATTCCACTTAAAGCTGAAAACATTAAAAACTTGGATACCGGTAATTTTGAACTTATTGAAGGTAACTATATAATTACCCTTTCCCCAAATTGAGCCTATTCATCTTTGATCCATTAATTGGCTAATAACCGAATCACATTTTTTGGAATATTCGGTAATCAAATCTTTATATTTTGGGTCGAATGCCAAATTGGTAATTTCATTGATGTCCTGGCTATGATTATACAGTTCCATAAATTCCGGATTGGCTTCATACCGAATAAATTTCCAGGTTTCGTCTCGAAAAGCCTCTGTTTTGGGCAACAAAGTTTCTCCCTCCCGTTGGTGTTCAAAAAAAGCGGACGAACGCCAATCCTCCGCTTCACCATCGTAAAATGACACTAAACTCTCTCCTGAATAGTTTTTAGGGGTATCAACTCCTGCCATTTCCAGGATTGTGGGAGCGATATCTAGATTCAAGGCCATTTCATCAATTGTCCTTTCTTTTACTCTCTGTGATGGTCGCGGATCGTAGATAATCAATGGCACCCGAAGCGATTGTTCGTGCATAAGCCATTTACCCGCAAAACCACGTTCCCCAAGATAATACCCGTTGTCACCCATTAAAATAATAATGGTATTTTCTGCCAGCCCTTCTTTTTCAAGCGTTGCCCTTAATCTACCAATGACACTATCAACCGTACTAATCATTCTATAATACCCTTTCACCATTTTTTGTGTTTTCTCAGGGGTGTCATAACGCCAATACCATCTTTTGCGATTCATGGAGTGTTTCATGAATTCCGGTAATGCTTCAAAAAAATCTGGGTTTGCTGTTTCTGGAATAGGAATTACATCATTTTGATACAGACTATCCACATATTGTGGCCAAAAATACTGTTCCTCAGCAGCGTCATCTGCATGGGGCGACCAAAAGGACAGGGAAAGACAAAAAGGTTTTTCCTTGTTCGATTTGATGAAGTCGATTGCGTGGTCTCCATGAATATCAGCGAGATGCGTTTCCTTTCCGTTCACTGTTCTTAGATAAGGCCACCGTGTTTTAATACTGGAATTAAAAAGTGAATCCTCAACTCCCTCATTTACCTTTACCCCAAACTTTCCAATTAATCCAGTTTTATAGCCAGATTTCCTCAGCAGGTACGGGTAACTTTCATACATATAAGCATTTTTCAAAGGTGGTTTTCCAAAATTGAAATCATGGGTGCGCTCATATAGACCCGTAAGAATGGTAGCCCTACTTGCCGCACATATTGGAGAGGTCACAAATGCATTCTTAAAATACAATCCAGATTGTGCCAGTTTGTCCATTTCTGGTGTTTGAATAATAGGATTACCGGCATGGCCAAGTGCGTCCCATCGCTGATCATCTGTAAGTATGACTATTATATTCGGTTTTTCCTGGGCTATGTTTATAGGTTGTTCTTCTGTCCTATTACGACATCCAAATAGCAGTACTAGTATTATAGAAATTGATAATTTTATTACGACTCTTTTCATCTCTAACTTTAATTTAGTTTTTTTAGACTACAATCTATATTTAAATATTAAAAAGTTTCGGTTATACATAGACATTCTTATGGAATATGTCTCCTCAAAAGTTGAATATAATTTGCAAACTTCATGAATCATTCAAGGGAGAAGAAGAACGTATAAAAACTATCCTTCCTTATAATTTTAAATTATCAATTACCTAAAAAAGCCGGTGAAATATTTCACCGGCTTTTAATCTAAGAAACTAAACTACTAACTCAACTAATTTTATAAGTTCCTACCATCCAGGGTTTTGTGTCCATACTACACCACTGTTTCTATCTATGACAGATTGCGGTATAGGAAAGGAGTTAAAATCGAAAGTTAATGTAGAAGCTATGAAGTCAAATCTACCATACCTTCTTATCCTGTCAGATGCAACATTCCCACCCATTCTGAACAATGTGAGCCATCTATATTCTTCGGCATAAAGTTCTCTTGCTCTTTCATCAAGAATATAGTCAAGATCAATATCAGATGCGCTTGCCAAAATATTACATTGTGCTCTGCTTCTAACCATATTGATATCATTTGCAGCGGATTGAGAGTCTCCTTTTCTAAAATGTGCCTCTGCCCTTAAAAAGATGGTTTCTGGTAAACGAATCACATATCTATCTCTAAAAATGTGCCATCTAAATTGTGCCAAATCATCTCCTGGGAACTGATCTGTTGTTGTTTTCTCGAAAATTGGGTAATAAGCCCCATCTGCCAGCCCAAGGTTGGCAGCATCCAATGAATCTTGTGGAACCTCTTGACCAAGAAAGGCCCCTCCTTCATATTCTGGATCATTGTAAAAAACCGTACGTCTAATATTGCTCTCATCTCCTCTTATATCGCCATCAGAAATACTAGGATCCCAAATGATATTTTCAGAGAGTTCAGTAGGTCTTACAAAAGCAACTCCTCTACCTCCTACATATTCGTCCTCACCGATTACACCAGGTATGGCTCGCCACACAGGGCTAAAAAATCTTGGGTATATTAATTTACTTTCGGTATCTCCAGCTACCCAAGCATCAAAATCAATTTGATGAGTCCATATACTTTCTGTATTCCCATCAGAATAGTTTTGATTGCCCAATCTAAATAAATCCCAATAAACATTTTCTCCAGCTTCACCTGCTCTAGTGCCAAAACGACCTGTCATCAACGAATATACACCTCCATCAATAACATCTGAAGCATATTTTATAGCTTGGTCATAAGCAGCATTATCACCCGTCTCATTCCCTAAACTTAAATAGAAGTCACTTAAATAATGTTGAGCGGCTCCACGTACCACTCGTCCTGCTTCATTTGTTGTAACCGGCAAATCACTAAGAATAGATTCCAGCTCGTCTATGGCAAATTGATAAATTTCAGCTCTTTCAGATTGTTCAAAATCTAACCTCGCTGTGGTCGTTGCTTCTGTCACAATAGCCACTCTTCCAAAAAGTAGTGCAGCATGACCATGTGCCTTTGCTCTAAAAAATTTCGCTTGGGCAATAACAGAATTACGCACTGCTTCAGATTCAAAAGGAATTTCACCGCCTTCCGCCAAGGATAATGCTAAGTTCGCTCTTGAAATCTGCTCGTAGAGTCTACCATAAAGATCAGCTAACCTTCCCGCTTCTGGTGTAACCACAGTTGCATAATTACTGAAGTTCGTGTTCTCTCTAAATGCTGGAACCGTAAGAACATCTGTTCCTTGTCCATACATTACCCTACCATGGTTACTATTAATGTCCGAATATAGATCGCGATCTTCCCTGTACATTGTTAAAACCAATTGTTCTACCTGGGTTCCCGAAGTAAAAATATTATCAATGGTTAAAAATGTTTTTGGTTCTTCTGTTACAAATTCCTCATCATCACACCCATGGGTTATGAAAATTAAGGATAGGAGCATTAAACTTTTTATAAGATTTTTTTTCATGATTTTTTTTTAAAATTAGAAACTAGCATTTAATCCAAATGTATACGCGCTCATAACTGGTAAAATACCTGATTGGGCCACAATACCCCTTGCCCCATTTTCTGAATATTCTGGATCACCACCTCCAAACCAATCGGTTTCGATAAATGGATTATCAGCATTGCCATACAATTCCAGGGAAGTTAACCCAACATTTAATCTTCGTAAAAAGTCTGCATCAAACCTATAGGATAGATTTACATTTTGTAAACGAACAAATCCTCTAGATTGAAGCCCAATATAACGTGCATCATTAACACCTGGCCTTAGATTGGTGGTGCTTTGATTTTCTGGTGTCCAAAATGGGCCATTCTCCACTTCATTAAAATCTGATCTATTCTGATAGGAGTTTTGTCGTGGATTTACGCCCAAATATTGGTTGTTTCCACCAAAAACACCATTGAGCAATGCATAGAATGTGAAATTTTTATAGCTCACTGTATTGGAAAAACCCATTCTAAAATTAGGTCTATCAAATCCTAAAATTTTACGGTCACCATCTGCAGTGATTCCAGGTTCACCATCTAAATCCCTAAACATGGGGTCACCAGGCACAACACCATTATCCGCAATGTATTGAGTATCACTTTCCTGTACTACTCCAATATATTCATAACCATATATAGCTCCAAGAGATTCCCCTATAAACAAACTACTTCCAATGTCATCATCTTCAATACCATCTCCATCATTGTCATCGCCAAATAGGGAAACCACTTCATTGTTATTTTTCCAATACGTAATACCAGAAGACCATGTAAAATCTTTGGTAGCAATATTTTTTGTGTTTAGCGCTATTTCAACACCATTATTATCTATGCGTCCTAAACTTGCGAGAATGGAGCCAAAACCTGAAGTTGAAGGGATATTCCGATTAAATATTTGATCCTCCGTTTCAGAAAAATAGATGTCTGCATCCAATGAAACCCTGTTGTTTAAAAGAGCGGCATGAATTCCAAAATTCAATGCCGTTGTAGACTCCCATCCTAAAGCAGAATTACCTAAAGTAGTTTGTTCTATTCCAAACTCACTTACCGATGGATCATCTCCAAATGCATATCTAAGACCGCCAGGGAGCCCATTTACCACACCAGACAAGGTTCGATACGGGGTTAACCCTTGATTACCATTTGTTCCATAAGAAGCATTTATTTTCAGATAATTAAGAAATTTGCTTTCAGGAATAAAGTTTTCCTCAGTAAGGGTCCAAGCCCCACCAACAGACCAAAAGGTTCCAAATTTATTATCTGCTCCAAAAACAGAGGCTCCGTCCCTTCTCACAGCGGCATTTAGGCTATAACGCCCATCATAACTATAAGATAAACGTCCTAAATATCCAGAGTTTGACCGTTCCGTAAGACCGTAATCTGTTTCTACAATAGCTGCAAAGGACAATCCATCTGCGCCCAAAGTAGTATTTCCTACTTCAGAAAAATCCCTGCCCGTAACAGTAGCGATATCTACAAACCTGTAATCTCTAGTAGCCACTAAGGTTAAATCAACACTGCTTTTTCCAAAGTCATTAGTGTAATTTAAGATATTATCAACTACATAATTATAATCCTTTCTTCGGATGTTTGTTCCGTTGGCCTGCGACAGGTTTTGCTGTAGTGATTCCTGAGTATATCTTTGAAAATATGGTCGCTCACCTGGTGTGGTAATATGATAACTTTCATATTCAAAAATATCCTGGTTTCTGTATTGAACGCTTGTTGCGTAACTAAAACTATAGGTGAGTCCTTTTATCCAAGGTATCTTTACTTTGACATTCGCTGCCAATCTAAAATAATTCCTGATATCAAAATTGTCTCTCGTGCCATCGGTGCCCCACAATGGACTCTGTACATTGTTCGCAGTTGGATAGCGCTCTAAATCTGTTGATGTATTGGTACTAACGTTAAAAGGTTGCCCGGGATAACGATACGGATATCCGATTGGCGCTATTACTTGGGCTTGTCTAACGTTGGCTACTTCACCTGAGAAATCACTGTTGGTATAGGAACCATCTATTCCAACTTGCAACCAATCTGTTACATCTGCCTGCAAACGTGATCGCAATGTAATTCTATTGAATTCATCTCCCAATATTACACCTTCTTGATCTTCATATCCCCCTGAGAAAAAATAATTAGTTTTTTCTGTATTACCAGACACGCTAACATTATGTTTTTGAATACGACCAGTTCTTGAAATAAGATCAATCCAATCTGTATCCACTGCTTCATCTTGTAGAATACCCCTGTATTCTTCTTCCCAAACAATATCACCAACAGTAGGAATGTTTTGCTGGATAATGTATTTATCCAAATAATCCTCTCTATTCAACAATTCCGGTTTGTTTTGCCATCTATTTACACCCGTTGAAGAAGAAAACCTGATAACAGGTTTATTGGACTTGCCCTTTTTTGTATTAATCAATATAACACCATTTGCAGCTCTTGAACCATAGACCACAGCGGTAGATGCATCTTTCAAAATATCTATTGAGGCTATATCGCTAGGATTAATATCATTCACACTACCCAAAAAGATAACTCCATCGAGCACAATCAATGGGTTGTTATTACCTTGTCCGCCCAAGGAGTTGGTTCCTCTCACCAAGATGTTGGGTGTTCCTCCAGCAGAGTTTTGGGTTCCAATATTTACTCCTGGAGTAGCTCCTCTTATGGCTTGTAAAACACTGGTATTGGAAGCAAGGGCTACTGGTGAGTCTTCTAAATTCACCCGCGTTACAGCACCCGTAATGTTTTTCTTTTTCGCAGTACCATAACCAACGACCACAACTTCGTCTAAGTTTTGCGCATCTTCCTGCAAAACCACTGAAAGAACGGTGTTATCGGTAACAACAATTTCTGTGCTTAAAAAGCCTAAATAGGAAACCAATAACGTGGCATTTTGCCCTACTACCGTTATTGAGAAGTTTCCATCAAAATCTGCCTGAACACCATTTGTTGTTCCTTTTTCAACAACACTGGCTCCTGATAATGGAATACCACCTCCATCCGATACGGTTCCTGAAACATCCAATTGGGAAAATCCAAAGGAACAAATCGTCATCATTAATAAAGTCATAAAACATCGTTGTTTTTCTTTTAAGAAAGTAAAACCCGATGTTCTTCTAAATTTTTTGTTTTTCATAAAAACGGTTTAGTTAGTTAAATTATATTCTAAAGTGTGCATATCTTTACATTAATATTTTTACAGGAATTTTATGAAATCCTTATATTAATGTTAAAATACTGATCAAAAATAGATCGTTATTCAGGGTATAGCATCCTGTACCGTACTGCACTATCCTGTACTATGCTGTATTTTGGAACCATACCATCGCAGTGACGTGAGTTTGGAGATTTGCAGGAGATTAGCCGTTCTCAGGATAGAACAGGATAGATTTTGCGTATTTTGAGGATAAGTTTGATTGGACAATAATAATCCGTCCATAATTCAATACGCGTCATCATGGAAATCAGAATTTTACTTTTTCTTCTTTTAGGCATTTCAAGCACTTACTTCAATGCACAGTCGGGCACAACAAACCATTTGGGCAAGGATACTTTGAATAAACCCACCGATCTAACAATTGAATGGATCAGGGTTCCTGAAAAAGTGACCATAGTAGATCAACATCCAGAGTACGGATGGGTAGTTCCCAAAGATGCCATTGTGCAGACGGCATATCAAATTCTGGTGGCATCATCAAAAACAAATATTGAGGCCAATATTGGAGATATATGGGATAGTGGTCAAATACAGAGAACCCTTTCTTCCGATGTTGCCCACAATGGTAATGACTTAAACCATGGCGATACCTACTTTTGGAAAGTTCGAATTTGGAATCAGGATTACAAAGCTTCCGCCTATTCGGAAGTACAAAGTTTTAAGATGGGGAGTCAAGGAAACACCATTACCACTCCAAATTTTTTCCAAGTGGATGAGGTTAAACCCATTGTATTTGAAAAACGCGGAAAAGCCTACTTTATTGACTTTGGAAAAGCAGCCTTTGCAACAATCGACTTTACGTATAAGGCAAAATCCCCTCATACGCTTACATTTAGAATAGGAGAGCAATTAGAGGGCATCAATATAAATAGGGCGCCCTCCAAAAAGAGTAACATTCGGTATCAGGAAATCAAAATGCCTGTAGAACCCGGTAAAATTAAATATCAGCTTCAGGTAAAGACAGATGAGCGAAACACTTTGCCTGGAAAAGCATTGCCCTTGCCCAACGGATTCCCAGTTTTGATGCCCTTTAGATATGCTGAGGTAGCGGGTGCGCGGACAAAATTAACGGCAGATAATTTTGTACAGCAAGCGTATCATAGCTATTGGGAAGAGGATGCCAGTAGTTTTAAGAGTTCCAGTGAAATCCTAAACCAAGTCTGGGATTTGTGCAAATACTCCATTAAGGCAACCACCTTTAATGGTCTTTATGTAGATGGAGATCGCGAACGCATTCCGTATGAAGCTGATGCTTACTTAAACCAACTAAGTCATTATACAACAGATAGGGAGTATGCCATTGCACGGCAAACCATAGAATATTTCATGGAACACCCTACATGGCCCACAGAATGGCAGCAGCATGTGGCTTTAATGTTTTATGCGGACTATATGTATACCGGCAATACGGAACTTATTTCAAAATATTATGAGGATCTTAAGCATAAAACTTTGATGGAACTTTCTCGTGAAGATGGGCTTATAACATCGACAAAGGCAACACCTGAATTCATGAAAAAATTAGGTTTCAAGGACCCCGAGACAAACCTGCGTGATATTACGGACTGGCCACATGCAGGATGGGGAGGAGATCCAAACGTTATGGGCGAGCGGGATGGTTTTGTCTTTATGCCCTATAATACGGTGATAAACAGCTTCTATTATCAGAACATGAAAATCATGTCCGAATTTGCGACCGTACTTGGCAAAAGTGATGAAGCACTAAATTTTGAGTTACTTGCGCTTAAAGCAAAAAAAACCATCAACGAAAAATTGTTGGACAAAAACAAAGGATATTATATTGATGGTGAGGGTACAGAGCATTCATCTATTCATGCCAATATGATGCCCTTAGCCTTTGGTATTGTCCCCAAGGAATACATATCTTCCGTGGTGGAGTTTATTAAATCAAGAGGTATGGCCTGCAGTGTTTATGGAGCACAATATCTAATGGACGGCTTATATAATGCTGGAGAAGCTGATTATGCCTTGGGTTTATTAACCGATCAAAGTGACCGTAGTTGGTACAATATGATAAAAATTGGTTCCACAATTACATTAGAATCTTGGGATATGAGGTACAAACCCAATGCAGATTGGAATCACGCTTGGGGAGCCGTTCCGGCAAATATCATCCCAAGAGGACTATGGGGCATTCAACCTAAAATTCCTGGTTACGGCATTGCATTGATCAAACCACAGATGGGATCCTTAGAAAGCAGTACGATAGAAGTGCCTACCATTAAAGGAACCATAAAAGGAATTTATGCGCTAAAGGATGGGGTAAAAACATACACTATTGAAATACCGGCCAATATGGGTGCAGAATTTAGGCTTTCTTACGGCAATGACAAACAACTGATCCATAATAACAAAAAAACAACGAACCACTTTGAATCGCTGTATTTAACTCCAGGAAAACATGAAATTAGGCTAATAAACTCCTTTTAGACCTTTTCTATAATACAAGCGTATTTCTGAGGTCTCCGTTTTTGTTTAGATTGGTAGAGTCAGATGGATTTTCTATCTATAAAGTGAAATGGGTTCTTAATCTTACCTTTTTCCTTATTTAGTATCATGCGAGCCGCTGTTTCACCCATAGCATCAAAATCTGTGGAAATTACGGTTACACCAAGCAATTCTTTTAAGGGAGTGTCATTATAGGATATAACACCTATTTCTTCCCCAAGCACAAACTCTTTATCCCTGATTTCATTGATCAGGTTGACCAAATCAGATTCCTCAATAGTAATAAATAGATCGCCCCTTTTGAGAATGATATCTTCATAGATTTCATCCAATATTTCAAAATCCATATTGAATTCCACGCAAAATTTTCTAAAACCCATCAATATTCGTTTTGGGTATGGATAGATCGAATTCTGGGGATAAGCCAAAATTAATTTCTTATATCTGGAAATCTTGGACAAACCTTCATTTAAGGCATTATAAATGTCATTTTCAAAATCTTGGTAGATTTCAACAATATTACCATCAATTTTAAGCTTATTATTGTCCATGACCACAAGTTTATCCTTGGGTATACCAT
>JBDWSS010000020.1:0-2672 GCA_039985375.1 Flavobacteriaceae bacterium | reverse complement strand
GCTTCCCCTGTAGATAGCGTCCCTGGGCATCGAACGAGGATATATTGTCCACATAGTCGGAAAAAGTATCCATGATATGCGTACAGGCCTCCGATCTTTTTTCGCCGCTCTCCCACAGTTCCCCGATCATCGTTACCACCGAAACGATGTCCCTTCCCATATTATAGCTTACAATTTCATTGGACCTATCTGTATATCGGGTACTTACTTTATAGTTTTAATCAGCTGTGGCAGTACACAGGTTTCTGTCAGAATCGATTCTCATCTAAATAACTAGATGCCGAGGAATACAGCCAACACCCTGGCCCATACTTCCAAACCTCAAACATATCCTTTTTGTTGTCCCGCAGCAGTACAACTACTGCGGAGCGGAGACTATGTGATGTTGTATTAAATTAAGAAAATTCTTCTTTCAAAAAATCATAAGGAATTTCATAATTATCTAAAGGTTCAATAGGTAATATTTCTTTTGGGATAAGTGGAGAGTTAACTTCTACTTCTAAACCTTGTCTCCAAGCTAATTTTGCATAGCCTAATGCAGGTTGAGAAACATATTTGCTTAAGACAGCATTATCATTTCTCTTTTTATGAATTTTAGAGCTAACTAATTGCTCTAGAAGCTCTTCACACTTAGATTTGTCTTTTGACAAAAGAGCTTTGTAAAATTCATAATCGATTTTCAACTCTTGTTGATTCTTAGGTAGTTTTGGAAGCGTTAAAGTTTCAATGATATTTAGATTTCTTTCAATTCCTTCATTATCGTTTGCCATAAAAAACTGAATGGTGTTACACCAAACAGCACTTTCACCTTGTAATACCATTTCATCCATTGATAGTTCTGCATTCTCACTTTTTTGATAGTGTAGCTTTGAATACATATCTATCATTGGTTTATTATCTGTAAAAACAGGAAATAACCCTCTTGGAATATCAAACTCTAAAAACCTTGAATGACTTTTATTGTAATTTCTCGTTAAATACATATCAATATATGCTCCTGTAGAGAAAGATATTTTAGATTTAGTTAAGTCATTTTTTATTAAAAAATAATATCCCAAATCACTATATAAATCGGATAAAGTTGCTAAATGCCAATCTTCAAAATCTTTTTGTACTTTGAAATTGTTATAAACTTTCTCAGTTCTATTCTTGCTACGAAATATTTTATCCTCTATCTCTTTCATTAATAATTCCCTAGTTTTAAAAAGTTAATTTCACCTTCAACTTTATCGACAGCTGATACATATTTTTTAATTAGACCAGGATTGTCAAGAACCATATCAGCAATATCAGTTTTCCCAGCTTTATCTAATTTTCTTGCAACATATCGAACCCATTCATCACTCATTTGTGCAGGTAATGGCGTTGTTGTACTTGGAGGGCTTAAACTAACTCCACTATGTTCAATTAAGTCACCTGCTTTATTATTACTATATTTAAATTGTTTGCTTTCTACAATAATTATCTCTGTAGGGTTTTCATTCGTTCCTTTTATAAATAAGCCATCATAGCCATTATTACTACCGTATTTAGCATCAATCCAAGTATAATTTTGAGATTCCAAAATATCACGAACTGCGGTTTCAGTTTTTAACCCTAAATTATCTCCGTTTGTTATGATATCATCAATTGTGTTTTTAACAGAACTACCCGCCACCAGTTTTAAACTGGCGGTAGCGGGGGAATTACCCACATCTGTTAACTTCATTGCACCCTTGATGCTATGATTAGTAATGTTAAGTTGAAAGCGATTTAAGTAGGCTATTAAGAACATTCAATTGGAAAGTAATATTTTCTGGATTTGTTCCTGTTTTAAATTTAACAGATTTGTCATATTGCCAAAGACTATATTTATCATCTCCTATAAAAGTTAACACTTCAAATCCTCCAATATCTCCCTGTATTATAACCTTTATTAACTCATCTTTTAATTCCGTATAGAAAAAAGGACCATGAACCTTACTTTCAGTAATTCTAAAGTTCAAAAGGTGTGCATTCACAAACTGTTTGATTTGTGCGTTATATGTTTCTGCTAAACTTACCATTCTGCTTTCCAAGAATCTCCAATTTTCACAAAGTCAGTAACACCTTCATCAATTAAATAGTTGATTTCTCTTGCATAAAATTGTCCTTCAATGGGACTAAATGGGTCGTGAGAAAACCAAAACTCTTTACCTAATGCCTTTTGGTCATCAATAAATTTTTTGTTAATCTTCCACATTTCATCCAAATTACCGCCAACAATATTTTCAGCTTCTGTCCATTTAGCAGTCCCCATATCAAAATAAGTATGATTATTTCCTGCCTTTGAAATATAACTTGATGCTCCACCATTATCATAAAGACCTAACATTACTTTAAATTGGTCACTCTGCTTGGTTGCAAACAATACGTAGTCATCAATTTGTTTTGTTGTAAATTTCCCCACCGCATCAGCCACTTTATTAAGTAGCCCAAGCCCAACCTTATCACCAACTTGTACAACGCCAAGTTCCGCAACTTCTTCCGAAGCACCAATAGCTTGCTTAAACGGCACTTCACCAATATTTTCAAGAACGACTGCTGTATTGTCCCGAATCAGATCATCAATGATCAATACACCATCATCACCAAATTTAGCAATTTCCAGCTTCATATTGGCAGCTAGAAGATAGGTGACAACCTTGTTCTTG
>JBDWSS010000019.1:0-118766 GCA_039985375.1 Flavobacteriaceae bacterium | reverse complement strand
AGGGCTACGCGCAGTGCGGCCCTGGATTTTAGATTGTTGAACCGAAGGTACATAAAATCGTAAAATACGGATTGGGCCGTATCAAATTGCGTTTGGCCGGTGATGTGCCAGCGTTGTTTTGTGCCGTTGCGGCGCTGTTTGCGGATAGGTCCCTTATCCTACGGTCTTGGCAATTTGGAGTAGCCCTCACGATGGTTCAGCCTTGCAAAATGGTGGGAGTGTGCCGAAGGCGCAGGAAGCAATTTTGTTCGCCGCAGGCTAATGCTGCACCATCACGTAAATAAGTCTGTATTTACGTTGGTTGCCCCTAAGATAGCATTTATACCTAAATGTTAGGCCAACAACGTATTTGCAAACAAATTTATATCAGGTGTTTTGTATAACATTTTGTAGATTTGGTTGCCTCGTTATATAAAATACCTACATGGATTTATCTCACTACATTTTCCGACCAAGCGAGCATCGAGGCAAAAAAGTAATCTTGATATATTTTAGGTATAGCAAACAGTTACAGGCAGCATTGCGCAAAAGATTTCCCTCTGCAAAATGGAGTGCCACAAAAAAATCATGGTATTTGCCAGACCTTCCCTCGGTTAGGCGAGAACTACGAATGGAGCCAAAATCAAATACCACAAAAAAGATAGCGCAAATACATCCAATCAATCAACGGGCCTATCTTAAAATGCAAGAGCAATTAAAGCTAAGAAGATATAGTCAAAGTACAGTACGTATCTATCTCGCAGAATTTGAACACCTCCTAAAACTATTGGAAAACTACCCTGTTCAGAATCTTGAGCCTAAAAGACTTAAAGACTATTTTCTGTTTTGTGTCAACCAAGAAAAAATGGGAGAGCGAAAAATTAATGGAAAGATCAATGCGATTAAATTCTTTTTTGAACATGTATTGCATAGGCCCAAGATGTTTTTTGATATTCCAAGGCCCAAAAAGCCTTTGACCTTACCAAAAATGTTGAGCAAATCGGAAGTAAAAAGACTGTTCAAGGTTACCAAAAACCTAAAACATCTCGTAGGATTACAACTTTCATATGGAATGGGGCTTAGAGTTTCAGAAGTTGTAAACCTTAAGATTGTTGATGTGGACAGTGAACGTATGATGGTACATTTAAGGGGTGCCAAGGGGAAGAAAGACCGCTACGTTCCGTTGCCCAGAAAATTGCTTCCTTTGTTAAGAAAATACTACGCTGCTTACAGGCCATCGGAATATCTGCTCCAAGGACAATATGGCGGGCCTTACGCAAAATCTAGTCTTCAACAAGTTTTTAAGCGCGCCATGGTAAAAGCAAGAATCCGCAAGCAAGTAGGTATTCATGGCCTCCGCCATAGTTATGCCACACACTTGCTCGAGGCTGGTGCAGACATGCGATTTATTCAAGAATTGCTAGGTCATAACTCCATCAAAACAACCCAAATATATACCAAGGTCACCCCTCACAGTCTTAAAAATATCCAAAGTCCGTTAGATGTGCTCTAGGGCTTTTTCGAAACCCTAAAATACTTTTTCCAACAGTCCAAAAGAGTTACCTTTGCCGCTCATTTAAATTTTGGAACATGCAAGAAGGAATCTACGCAAAATTCAATACAACAAAAGGGGAGATTTTAATAAAATTAACCCATGATAAGACCCCGGGTACCGTGGGCAACTTTGTGGCCTTGGCCGAGGGGAATATGGAAAATTCTGTAAAGCCACAGGGAAATCCCTATTATGATGGGCTTAAATTTCACCGTGTTATTGCTGATTTTATGGTTCAGGGAGGATGTCCACAGGGAACCGGAACCGGGGATGCCGGATATAAGTTTGATGATGAGTTTCATCCAGAATTAACCCATGAAGCCCCTGGTGTATTATCTATGGCCAATGCTGGCCCAGGGACCAATGGCAGCCAGTTTTTTATTACCCATGTGGCCACACCATGGTTGGACAACAAGCATACCGTTTTCGGATTTGTGGAGCAAGGCCAGGATGTTGTGGATTCCATTGCTCAAAATGATAATATTGAAACCCTTGAAATTATTAGGGTAGGGGAAGAAGCTGAAGGATGGAATGCCATAGAGGCCTTTAGAACATTTGAAGGTTCCAGGGAAAAAAGATTGGCTGAACAAAAAGCAAAAGCTGAAGCCGAAATGGAGAAATTGGCAGCAGGGTTTGAAGCTACCGAAAGCGGATTACGTTATAAGATGATCCAAGTGGGAGAGGGTGCCAAAGCTGAAAAGGGAAAAACAGTATCCGTTCACTATGAAGGTAGTTTAACCAATGGCCAAGTTTTTGATTCTTCCTACAGCCGAAATCAGCCTATAGATTTCACCTTGGGAGTTGGTCAGGTAATCGCTGGATGGGATGAAGGTATTGGTCTATTAAAAGTTGGTGATAAAGCTCGTTTTGTTATTCCGTCGCATTTGGCCTATGGCAGTGCAGGAGCAGGGGGCGTTATACCACCGGATGCAACATTAATTTTTGATGTTGAGTTGATGCAGGTAAAATAGCATAACTACACAAGAAACTAAAAAGCCTCCAAGATGGGGGCTTTTTTATTTTGATCTGTTTACACTTACCAATAATAAACAAAAATTAAGGGCAAGTAGCAGTACTAAAACAGTAAAAAAAGTATTCATTAGTTCAAGAGTTAGTTTTTGGGGAAACTTTATCTTATAACAACCCAACGGAGAAATACCCTATTATATTGTTTAGTATTCATTTTAATGAAATGAAAATCAATATTTTAAATAAGAAACTATTTTTTAGAGCTGTTTACACTTACCAAAAGAAGCAATAAATTAATAGCGAGCAAAATGGACAAAATTCCAAAGAAAGTGGTCATAGTGTTATTTATTTATAGTTAATGGTGAATGGGGGTTGTTTAAACTTTAGATAAAAAAACGGTAATAGGTTGCGTGAAGAGGAAACAAAAAAGAAGAAATAAAAAAACCCGGGCTTATGCCCGGGTCTGTCTTATAAAAAAGTGTGCTGTTACCTTAATCTATAACTTGTACATTTACGGCGTTCAATCCTTTTTTACCTTGCTGTAGTTCGAATTCTACAGCGTCACCTTCTCTAATTTCGTCAATTAAGCCTGAAACGTGTACAAAGTGATCTGTGTTTGAACCTTCTTCAGTAATAAAGCCGTAGCCCTTTGAATCATTGAAGAATTTTACTGTTCCTTTACTCATAATAAATACTAAAAATTAATTTGAGCCGCAAAGGTACGCTTTAATTTATTGGAAATTAAGGTTTTTTAATTTTTTTGTTAAAATTTCCTAATTAGGCGGTTGGGTCGGGAGTTAATCTCAGATAAGGTTTTACTTCTTCAACCCCTCCAGAAAACAATTGCTTTGCCTCGCTGGTAGGGATAGCGGGGCTAACGACTACTTTTTCCCCGTGTTCCCAATTGGCGGGAGTGGCCACTTTATGATTGGCTGTCAACTGCAATGAGTCAACAACCCGCAACAATTCATAAAAATTACGACCAGTGGAAGCTGGATACGTTAAAATAAGCTTCACCTTTTTATCTGGGCCTACAATAAAGACCGAGCGCACTGTAAGGGTGTCATTTGCATTGGGGTGGATCATATCGTACAAATCCGATACTTTTCTATCCTCGTCCGCAATGATGGGAAAATTCACTACCGTATTTTGAGTTTCATTAATGTCCTTTATCCATTCGGCATGCGATGCAATGCCGTCCACACTCAATGCCATCATTTTTACATTTCGCTTTTCAAATTCATCCTTAAATTTTGCTGCAGTACCCAACTCGGTGGTACAAACCGGAGTAAAATCTGCAGGGTGGGAGAAAAGAATGCCCCATCCATCTCCTAGGTAATCGTAAAAATTTAAAGCCCCCTGAGAAGTCTCAGCCGTAAAATCTGGAGCAGTGTCTCCTAATCGTATTGTTGCCATTTGAATTGATTTTGATTAATTTACTAAAACTATACTATCCTACAAAATTAGTGGATTATTGTTCCAAAAAATGTAGTTCCCGTTAAAAGTCTATTAAAGTTTAGCCCTACCAATGATTTTGCCCATATTCTACCAGTTTTAAGTTGGAAAGTTTAGTATTTTTAAACGATGGAAAAAGACACTTTGGAACAACTGCGCTATCCTATTGGGCTTTATGAAATCCCTAAAGAAATTACAAAGAAACAATTGAACGATTGGATTTCGGTTTTGGAACATTTACCACAGCGCTTGGTGGATATGGTGAGCCCTCTTTCCGAAATACAGTTGGAAACACCCTATAGGCCCGGCGGTTGGACGGTTAGGCAATTGGTTCACCATATATCTGATAGTCACCATCACAGCTATACCAGATTTAAATGGGCGCTAACCGAGGACAATCCGGTGATCAAGCCTTATTTGGAAAAGGAATGGTCCAAATTATTTGATGCAAAATCGGCCCCAATACAAATGTCCTTAGATCACTTAAAAGCAGTGCATGCCAAATTGGTCTATCTGCTAAAAGGACTTTCATCAAAAGATTTACAACGAAAATTTACCCATCCGGAAGATAATATGGAATCAACGTTGGAAGAGAATGTAGGACGCTATGCCTGGCATGGTAGTCACCATTTTGCGCATATTGCAAATTTGATAGAACGGGAAGGATGGTAGTCTAGAGTTCTTTGGCCAAGACCCACATGGCTTTTTCGGAAGTTTTTGCTCCCTTCAAACTAAGTTCACCCTCTTTTTTAATTTGAAATCCATTGTTTAAGTAAAAGTGCACGGGATTGCCTTTTTGCATGGTATCCAACCAAAGGATACGCTTGTTCAATTTTCTTGCTTGAACTTCAATCAATGCCAACACCTTTTTGCCAAGCCCCCTTCCCGTATACGCTTTTATGAGATAGATTTTTTCGGCCAATAGGGATTCTTTACCGGAAAATTCATCTATAGGACAATTTTTGATCAACTTTACAATGCCAATCGCTGTAGCTTTTACAATGACCAAAAAATGCTGAATATTGGTATCCTCCAATTCCTTTTCAACAACTTTATTGGTAAAACTTTTGTTGATATACGGACTGGTATCTCCATTTTCCCACAGATGTGGATAGTGTTCATTATAGGATTTTGTTCCTAGGAAAATATAAGTATCAATGGTAATTTTGGACAATGGTTCAAGAACAACTTGCATGCTGTAACCTATTTAGATTCACCGCCTTCTGGGCCATAAAATAGTACCCAGGTTGCAAAATCATCCGTAAAATTCTCAAAACGATGTTCAATGCCCGCGGGAACAAATAAAAAATCTCCTGGTGCAAAAGTAGTTCGCTTATCTCTATGGAGTAATTCGCCAGTTCCCGAAATTACAATATACACTTCGTCTCGAGTGTGAGGTACCTGTAAGTCTACCATTTCTGGTTTGTAAATTTCCACTTCAAGGGTTCCATGACCAAAAAGAGTCAAAAATGGACTGTCTTGAGCAGTTAATTTTTATAGCGCTTCGGAAGGGCTTATTTTCATTTGGTATGATTACATCGAGAGTGGAAATCTAATCTTGGTTTACTTCCATTTAATATTACAACCAATACTTGGTTTTTGTTCCATACGGATTGCTTTTCCTTCCAACAAAGCATCCATGGCATTCCTTAAGTCGGTTCCCGTTAAAGCAATGCCATTGCCAGGCCGGGAATCATCCAATTGTCCTCGGTACACCAGTTTTAAACCTTTATCAAAAAGGTAGAAATCTGGAGTACATGCTGCATCATATGCCTTGGCTACTTCCTGGGTTTCATCATATAAATAGGGAAACGAATAGTCTTCTATTTTGGCCTTTTCTTTCATTAAATGAGGTGCGTCTTGCGGGTAATTTTCTATATCATTACTGGAGATGGCAATAAAATCAATACCTTTTTCCTTGTATTCCTTTCCTAGTTTTGAAATTTCAGCGTTTACATGGATTACAAACGGGCAGTGATTGCAAATGAACATGATAACGGTACCTTGTTCACCTTTTACCTCTTGCAATGAAACCTTGGTATTGGTTACTGTGTTTATCAGATCAAAATCCGGAGCCTTTGTGCCCAAGGGCAGCATTTTACTGGGAGTTCTCGCCATTGATTACTTGATTTCGGATTAAGTTAAACAATAAAATCATGCTATTTAGCATAGCTGCCTTGTGCATAAGAAGCCACAATGCTGCTATTGGGTGTTTTACAATTATTGGGAAAATCGAAGAAATAAATGCATTTGGGCAAACCGTTGGTGAAGGTTACCCTGACCCATCCGGTGCTACTTGCACCAAACCCTTTATAGCTGTAATTTGCTTTTAGCGCTCTAGGTCTTCCTTGATTGTCTTTGGCCAAAACAGTTAAATTCGAGATACTACCACCCTCGTACCTGTTAAAGGCCCAGGTTTTTGAATGATTGAGTACTAGGTCATCCACTAATTTGGTAAAATTTTGGTTTCCCGTTGGGCCACCTATCTCTTTCATAGTGGCGTATTTGCTTGCCTCCTTCATTCGAATTCCAGGCTCATTGAGTGCAAAGGACTTTAAGTTTTCCTCAAACCTGCGAACCCCGGGACTATCACATCTGTTTAGGTTAAAAAGTTGGGCCATGTCATTTTTTAATCCTTTGGCCTTATGCATCATATCAACTGAATTTCCAATGGCATTTGGATCCGCCATCATAGCTAAGGTGTTTCGGAAGATCTCTGTACTTTGTATTCTTTCTACTTGGAGTTTGGCTTCATATAAATCTCTACGTGCATATAGACCAGAACCCACTGTTTTCCAGTCAATACAGACCCTGCTAGTTTCAATGCCGTATCCATTTGTAGTAACTTCCTCGGTGGCGCAGACCCAATTCATGATTTCCACTTTGGTGGAAGGCAGATTGTTAGGACATTGCCGGCCAAAAGTTCTAAGGTATTGCTCAAAAATCATGAGAAATTGATTGTCCTCCCGCTTGAGTTGAACATTTTCAAACTGTCCTCTAAAGATATAATCGAAGAATTCCGCATTGAACAGCCCGTCTGTATTGAAAGCTAAGGATTGTTCATCAATCCCCTCATTTTTTATATCCTCAGGAACAGGACCAAAAGAAGTGGTCATGATCAAAATAAAAAAAAGAGTATGAATCTTGATTGAAAAAATACCTATACGCATGTACAATTTGGTTATTGGTTATCTATAATTACATCATTCCTCCAAAAAAGATGGCGTTCATTAATAATTTATTTGTTCCATACCAGAAAGCCCTAAAATTTGTGTTGTCGGTAAAGAGAACCACACGTCCTTTTCCCATCCTGCCCACTTTAAACGGAACACTGTTTTTAATGAGTTCTTTGTTTTCTTCTGAGATGTAGCCGCTCAACAAGGGATCACTAGTATATTGAATAGGATTATTGTAGCTATTTTTCTCAGGTTTCAAGTAGATGTTTGTGTTTCTGAACAAGGCCAATCTATCGTTTTTGTAACCAAAATTGATGGGATGTGATCGATCTATTTTTGCTTCAAAAATAGCACCTCCGGTCACTTGAGCTCCGTTAAAATCACCTTTTTGATCAAAGGCAATGTTCTTTGCAACCAAGGTGTCTTTTTTCATTTCAAGCTTTATGAAGTCGTTTTTTTCAAACCAATTAATGGTATTTCTATACCCGATTACCGTTCCTCCCTGTTTTACCCAGGCCTTTACTTTTTTCGTCCCCTCTTGATCCAATATTTTGGTTCCCGATCCGCTCGGAATTACCAAATCGGTATACTTGTTTAAATCGACACTATTGAAGTAGCGAGTGTCAATTTTGGTAATTTTTATATCGTAGCGTGTATCGAACAAATGCCAAATTTCTCCTGCATCATACGAACGCACACCATCTCCCACCAATACGGCTACATTTTGCTTTTTAATAGGGTCAAAGTCATTACTCCCTAAATCTATTCCCATGGTAAGCCCTGTAGATACAGCATTGATTTGGATTTGACTTTCTTTAGCAACCTCGGTTAAAAAACGGTATAGCTGATCAGGGTCCAATTTTTGGTGCTGCACAGGAATCATTATAGTTCCATAGTCATATTTTTTTCCACCCAATGTAAATGGCGATTTTGCGGTTTTGGCACGCAATCCTTTATTTAAAATTTTGTTTAATGCCTTAGGCGTGTAATATTCATGCCACTCAAAAAGATAAGCATATTGATTTTGGCCATTCACTTTTCCTATAGGCTTCTTAAATTCTGTTACCTCTGGACCAGCATTGGACAATGAATTCAAATTAGCGTAATCCAAATTGAAAGCCAGCGGAAAAGTCCAGGCCGAAACATCATAGAAAAGACTATCCTTAAAAGTGGTTCTTTTCTCGAACATTGCGTTAATTAGCTTTGGATTCTTTTGATTCATGGGAACAATATAGCTGTATCCCTTCTTATAAGTTTTTCCACCAATGGTGGCATCTGAAGAAAGTTCGTGGAACTTAATCTTGTGCCGTTTGAGAATTTCCGCCAAATGCCATGTTTTCGAGGCATCTTTACTGTCCCCAAAAATGATTCCTTTCGTTTTGTTTCGAGAGGTTTGACCACGCATGTCACTATAAAACTGTTTTTGATAGTCTAATAACTTAACCCTCATGTTATTTGCTGCCTCAACAGTTGATAGTGCTGTGGTAAATTGATTTCTTACAGTGAATGGAAAGGTCAGGATTCCATTTTCACTTTCCTGGATGTGGCCACGAGAACTACCTTGTTCAAAAAGAATACCAATTCCGCCATTAACATCAGGGAATGTAGAACCTTTGCCGTAGTAATAATCATCAAAATTTTCCTCTGAATAGTAAAGGGAACCTATTTTGTCCAATGCTTTAACATGATAGGAGCCAATTTCCTTGGTCAACTCCTGGTTGGTTCGAGGTGTAAGCGGATGAACCCTAGACGATTCTCCCGGCTGAAAGAAAAAAGTGGAATTTGTCCCCATTTCATGATGATCCGTAAGAATATTGGGCAACCAGTCATGGAAAGATGTAATTCGGGCTCGGCTTTCGGGTAATTGCACAGGAAGCCAATCTCTGTTCATGTCAAACCAATAGTGATTGGTGCGCCCACCGGGCCATACCTCATGATATTCCCTTTCATTGGTATCGGGGTTAAGGTTTTTACTTTTGTGGACATTGGCCCAATATGCAAAGCGCTGTAATCCATCTGGGTTAAAACATGGATCTAATAGAATTACCATGTTCGAAAGCATGGATTCAATTTCCGGTCCTTGGGCCGCTGCCAAATAATATGCATAGGCCAAAGTGGCATTAGACCCACTGGCTTCATTTCCATGAATGGAAAACCCTTGATAGACGACAACAGGCATTTCTGATGTGTTTAACGAAGTATCCCCATCAGTTAATGCAATGTGCTGTTTTCTTATATTTTCAATGTTTTGGTGGTTGTCAGGCGATGTAATTGTTAGTAAAAGAATGGGTCTTCCCTCAAAGGTCTTCCCGCGGTCCTCAATGTGTATTCGATTACTTGAGGCGGCAAGTTGCTGCATATAAAACACAAGCTTATCATGTGTAACGTGCCACTCTCCAACCTCGTGTCCAATAACCTCCGCGGGTTTGGGAATATTTTGGTCGTAGGTGATATTTTCCGGTAGGTAATATTCCAGTGATACATTTTGTGCGGTTAGGTTAAGACCAAGAATTGCAAAGAGAAGCATGTTGAACTGTTTCATAAAATTGTATTTGAGTTAATCAATGTTAAAAATAAAAAACGGCCTGCATTATGCAGGCCGTTTTTTATTTTTTTTAGCGATTATATTTCCTAAATATCATCAAAATCCACATCGGTAAAATTTTCCGGTGCAGTGCCATTTTCGTTTGTACTGTTTTCTTCTTTTTTGAAATCCTTTTGATGTCTTTCCGAAATCACTTCTTGACCCTTTTCATCTATGATATAATCCATCATTTCTTCCATAATATCCTTAAAAGCGGAAAAATCTTCTTTGTACAAATAGATTTTATGTTTTTTGTAATGGAAGGAACCGTCGTCATGTGTGAATTTTTTACTCTCTGTAATCGTTAAATAATAATCACCTGCCTTGGTACTTCTAACATCAAAAAAATAAGTTCTTCTCCCTGCCCGTAGGACTTTGGAGTATATCTCTTCCTGATCCATTATATCTTTCTCACCCATATGGTTTAGTATCTGTTTAGTGCAATGTTGAATAATTCTACCAAAAGTGTAAAAAAAAAGCTAATTCAGCAACTTTTTTGTCATTCTTTCTCAGAGAGTTGGCTAAGGTATAGCTCTTTATAGTATCCTTCAATATTGTTTAACTCCTCATGGGTGCCTTCTTGTATTATTGTCCCATTTTCCATTACAATGATCTTGTCGGCATTTTTTGCTGAGGAAACCCTATGGCTCACAATCAATGTTGTTTTGTTCTTGGACAACTGTTTTAAGTTGGTCAATATTTCTTCTTCAGTTTCTGTGTCAACGGCAGATAAGCAGTCATCAAAAAGAAATATCTGAGGGTTTTTTAGTAAAGCCCTAGCTATGGATACCCGTTGCTTCTGACCTCCGCTTAGCGTAATACCACGTTCACCAAGTACCGTGTCGTATTTTTTGGAAAAACCTTCAATGTTTTTATGTACAACGGCTTTTTTTGCTATTTCCTTAATTTCGTTCAGTGATGCATTTTCATTTCCAAGGCGGATATTGTTTTCGATGGTGTCAGAAAATAAAAATGCGTCTTGGGGAACAGCACCAATGGAACTTCGCAAACTATTTAAATTTAAATGTTGAATTGGTTTACCATCAATGGAAACCGTTCCAGAGGTGGCATCATATAACCTGGCCACCAAATCAAGTATCGTGGACTTTCCGGATCCCGTTTTTCCCAAAAACGCTACAGTCTGTCCCGGTGCAACCTTAAAGGAGATATCGTTTAACGCGGTAATATTGGTATCCTCATAGGTAAAGGTCACATTTTTAAAGTTAATTTCCCCCTCAATGGGTGTACGTTCTGTAATCTCGTTTTTAATGGTTGGCTGTACCTGTAAAAATTCATTGATACGTTTTTGAGAAGCTTCGGCCCTTTGCACTATTGAAGTTAGCCATCCCACAATAGCTACTGGCCAGGTAAGCATATTAACATAAAGAATAAACTCTGCTATAATACCAATGGAGGCAATTTCACCATTGATGTATTGCCTTCCACCAATGTAGATGACAAAAATATTGCTAATACCAATAAGAAGAATCATTAATGGAAAAAACCAAGCATTTACTTTGGCAAGGTCCATACTGGTATTTTTACCTTCAATAGCCAAAGTTTTAAGTTCCGTGTTAATTTTGGGTTCAAGAACATAGGCTTTTATAACGGTAACACCAGAGAAGGACTCCTGTGTAAAGGTTGAAAGGGTTGATAGAAACTCCTGGACCTTGGTACTTCTTTTATGTATAATCTTACTGATCTGATAGATTAACACAGATAATATGGGGAGCGGTATTAAGGTGTAAGCTGCCAGGGCAGGTGCCTTAATGAACATTAATGGGATAATGCACACAAACATGGTCAGGGTGTTCATTCCATACATAATAGCTGGCCCTGCATACATGCGCACTTGATTAACATCTTCACTGATTCGGTTCATAAGGTCCCCGATCCTATTTTTTTTGTAGAAATTAAGGTTGAGTAATTGGTAATGATCAAATACTTCATTTTTAAGGTCAAACTCAATATAGCGGGATACATTGATAATTGTCTGACGCATTAAAAAGGTGAAAAGCGCAGAAAGTAGGGCCGCGCCAATAATGATCAAAATATATTCGAACAAAAGCCCTTTGGCCACAGTGCCCGATATTGTTTTTGCAAATGCATCCTCTGCAGTTTGTATTGATTTGCTAACGTAAGAAGGCATTACCAGTGAAAAAACGCGAGCAATTATGGTGATCAAAATCCCCATAAACAATTTAAACCAATATTTTTTAAAGTATTTGTTTAGGTGTTTTAGTTCCTTCATAAGGGAAAAAGATGGTTTTTTGGCGTTGTTTTTTTGATGATGGTGAGCAAATATATAGGATTACATACAAAGTAAATGTTATAAAACTGATAAGAAAACAACTTTGGTAGGTGGTATGGAAATATAAAGCTATGTTTGCGCCGTGAAAGCCAATCAATGACTTTAAAAGTTCTTTAAAATGCTTACCAGAAGGCATATCAGAGTTAAAGTAATGCAATGTATTTATGCATTGATACAGTCCAAAGACGATTCTTTGGAGAAACAGGAAAAGTTTCTAAAAGTAAGTATTGAGAATATGTATGTTCTCTACTTATTGGTTTTGAGTCTATTGATAGAACTTCATCAATTAGCCGATAAACATTTTAAGCATACATCAAAAAAATACCTTGCCACCGAGGATGATAATTATCCTGATCAGGAAAAGTTTGTCAAGAACAAATTACTGCTTCAAATTTCAAAAAACACCTTGCTCCAAAAAGAACTTTCCAAAAGAAAGCTTAACAATTGGTATTTAAATGAAGAGTATGTAAAAATTATTTACAAAGCGGTTGTTTCCAGTGATATTTACAAAAAATACATGAATGATGGAAAAAGCACCTATGAAGATGATAAAGAAGTGGTGCTTCAACTTTTTAAGAACATTATCGCTCCCAATGACAAGATTTACGAGTATTTTGAAGATGATAAACTAACCTGGGTAGATGACATTCCAATTGTAAACACGTATCTGGTTAAGAGGCTTAGAAAGGCAACGGCTTCATCCAACGAAAGTTTCTTTTTACCAAATTTGCTCAAGGACCCCCAAGATATGGTATATGCCAATCAATTGCTTACAAAAACCTTGTTGAACGATGCTAAATGGGAAAAGGAAATTGAGGGCAAGACCCCCAATTGGGATAATGACCGGATAGCCGAGATTGATTCCATTGTTCTAAAAATGGCCATATGCGAATTGCTCAACTTTTCATCCATTCCCGAAAAAGTTACCTTAAACGAATATTTGGAAATTGCAAAGGAATACTCCACACCAAAAAGCAGCATCTTTATTAACGGGGTTTTGGACAAGCTGGCAAAGGAATATAAGGCAGCAGGAAAATTACAAAAGATAGGGAGAGGGTTGCAATAAACAATATTTGATTAATTTTGAAAAAACAATTTTTTAATATGAAAAAAATAACAACAGTTTTAAGTTTGATTATGGTTGTTGCCCTGGTTGGTGTTTCCTGCAAGGATAAGGCTGCAAGCAAAATAGTTGCTGACAATGTGGAAAGTGCTACCGATAGGGACGAGGCACAAAAACAACTTCCAATTATGAGTTTTGAAAAGTCTGAACACGATTTTGGTACGATCGCACAGGGCACTCCCCAGGAGACGATATTTAAGTTTACCAATACGGGCAATGCCCCCTTAATAATAACAGACGCCAAAAGTAGTTGTGGTTGTACTATTCCGGAATATCCAAAGAATACACCTATAGCCCCGGGAGCAACGGGTGAATTAGTGGTTAAGTTCAATGGATCTGGACAAAACCAAGTCACCAAAACGGTTACCGTAACTGCGAATACAGGAAAAGGCTCTGAACTTTTAAGAATCAAAGCTTTTGTTAACCCCAAGGATGCTGCACAAACTGCAGGACCTGTTAAATAGCACCTAGCATAGATGGATAATATTGGACAGTTTTTACCACTGATATTGATTTTTGTGGTGGCGTATTTTTTTATGATTCGCCCACAGATGAAACGTCAGAAAGATGAAAAAAAATTCACCTCTGAACTTAAAAAAGGGGATAAGGTCATAACAAAAAGTGGTCTTCATGGCAAAATTGTGGAACTCAATGACAAGGACTTTTCTTGTGTTATTGAAACCATGGCCGGTAGGTTAAAGTTTGACCGTTCTGCCATTTCAATGGAAATGAGCAAAAAATTAGTAGCTCCAGTAAAAAAATAATAGTACACATGTTTCAAATAAAAAAGCACCTAATATTAGGTGCTTTTTTATTTATAGGCATCATTGAGCCCTGTGCCTTTTTTAATCATTGGAATAATTTTTTCCAACCTTTTAATTTTTGTTTTTTCTTGTTTGGCCTCATTAATGTAATCACAATATTCTTTTTGCTTATACGGAGAGAGTGCATCAAAAGAAACTTTAAGAGCATCACTTTGTGTTAATTTGGTTTGGAGTAATGCGGGTGGCTTAATGTTTTTTGTGTTTTTGGCGACAACCATTTCTACACCATTTTCTTGATTTTCAATAGCCTCGACCATATAAGCAAGAACAGCAACTGTGTCAATATCTTTTTCAGATGAAAAATACCAATGGCGCATTGCTTTGGTTTTACCCTCTTGTGCATTACGCAACACTTTTTTTGGGTCTTTAAGAAAAACGCCATTATAGAACCATACACCAAAATGATTTTTAAACCTACAAATACCAAATACATTTTTACCTCCTACGGTATAGACAGGTATGTTCCATTTATAGTCTTCTATACTTGTTGTTTGCGAAGCCAATTCTCGCAGCATGCAGATTCCTCGTCTAAAAGGATATTCCTCTTGAAAATAGCTGTCCAGTTTTTCTGCTTTTCCCATCTTACTTAATTTGAATTGCGGTAAGCTCACAGATTTTAACAATGACCATAACTGCTTTTTGCATACTCTCTAGAGGAATATATTCATATTTCCCGTGAAAATTATGCCCTCCTGCAAAAATATTGGGACATGGCAATCCCATAAAACTTAATTGGGATCCATCCGTTCCGCCACGTATGGGTTTAATAATAGGTTCAATATCCAAGGATTCCATAGCTTCTTGTGCAATTTCTACAATATGGAACACGGGTTCTATCTTTTCCCGCATGTTTCGGTATTGGTCTTCAATATGTATTATGATAAAGGCACCATATTTTTTCTTGAGCTTAGCAGTAATATCTTGCAATAGCTCTTTTCGAGCTTCAAAATGACCTTTATCATGATCTCTAATAATGAGCTCAATTTCTGCTTTTTCAATTTCACCTTTTATGTGGTGTACATGAAAAAAACCTTCCATTCCCGTTGTTTTTTCTGGAACTTCCATTGGCGGGAGAAGACTTAGAAATTCATTGGCAATTCCAATGGCATTGATCATTTTGTTTTGGGCATATCCGGGGTGTACACTTTTGCCCTCAATTATTATTTTAGCACTCGCTGCATTAAAGTTTTCAAATTCCAATTCCCCAACTTGGCTACCATCCATGGTGTAGGCCCATTCTGCCCCAAATTTTTCAACATCAAATTTATGGGCACCTCTGCCAATTTCTTCATCAGGTGTAAAGGCAATTCTTATATCACCATGTTTAATTTCGGGATTGTTCACCAAATACTCCATTGCAGTTATAATCTCTACAATACCAGCTTTGTCATCAGCACCCAACAAACTTGTCCCGTCTGTGGTAATCAATGTTTGACCTTTATATTGTGATAAATCCTCAAAATAATCTGGGGACAACACAACGTTTTTTCTTTTATTGAGTACGATATCTTTTCCATTATAGTTCTCTATTAATTGTGGCTTCACATTTTTTCCGGTAAAATCCGGAGAAGTATCCATATGGGAAATAAAACCAATAACAGGCACTTTTTTGTCGATGTTACTGGGTAATGTTGCCATGATATAGGCATGCTCATCTATAGAAACTTCCTGCATCCCAATTTGATGCAGTTCAAGAACAATTTTTTTTGCCAGATCCCATTGTTTTTTGGTACTCGGTGTAGTTTTGGAATAGGGATCACTCTGTGTGTCTATGGCAACATATTCTAGAAATCGAGGTAATAATTTTTCCATAAAGTGCTTTTCATCAAAAATAACGTTTATTCAATCGTGATTTTGATAAAAAGAAAGGATGAAAGGGTATCTTCCCAACTTTTGAAAACAGATTCAATTGAAATCCTTTTTTAGTCTTATTTTTCTCTGCTCTTTCTTTTTTTGCACTGCACAAAAAGAATGTTTTTTGGGTTTAGGAGGGCAAAATGACGAAAACATAGCCGATATTTTTCAACTAAATTCGGAGCAAAGGGAAAAAATGATCAATTGGAGCGCTGAACTAAAAATCAGGAATGAAATATTGAAGGACGAAGCCAAGTTTCTTCTTGAAAAGAACATCAGTAGTTCTCCAGATGAGCTAAGAGTGATGTCCTATAAATACCGAATCCTGTTGGATAGTATGAGACAAAACGTGAAGATGTTGGATACCAAGCTATTGGCTATTTTTAATGACAACCAATATAATCTCTATATCGAATTATGCAGTGGTATTTCGTTGCGTCCCATTTATATAACTAGGTCAGTTGGCGAAAAATAGTCCAATTGTTAAATTCTCATTTTAAGAGTTTATATTTTTGTTTAAAATTTTCTGAATGTATAAGTACGTCATCCGCCCAATACTTTTCTTACTTGATGCAGAAATGGCACATGCCTTTTCCTTTGCAGCAATAAAAATACTTTCAAAACTAGGGTTGGGTCATTTGTTTCGGAAATGGTTTGTTATGGAACATCCTAAGTTGGAAAGAGAGGTATTTGGTTTAAAATTTAAGAACCCAGTAGGCCTTGCGGCTGGTTTTGATAAAGATGCAAAATTATACAATGAGTTCTCAGATTTTGGATTTGGATTTGTGGAGATTGGAACACTCACACCAAAACCTCAAGAGGGAAACCCCAAGAAAAGGTTGTTCAGATTAATTGCTGATGAAGGAATCATTAATCGCATGGGATTTAATAACAAAGGTGTTTTTGAGGCCGTTGAGGAGTTAAAAAAGAAACATCGTGTACTTATTGGTGGCAATATTGGGAAAAACAAAATAACCTCAAACGATAATGCAATAAAAGATTACTTAATATGTTTTGAAGCGCTTTTTGAGCATGTTGATTATTTTGTGGTAAATGTTAGTTCCCCCAACACGCCAGGACTTAGGGAACTCCAGGATAAAAAGCCATTGACGAGTTTGTTGAAAAAGCTAAAACGGCAAAATGAAAAACAATCAAAAAAGCTAAAACAAAAGGAAAAGCCCATACTGCTTAAAATTGCGCCGGATCTTAGCGATGACCAATTGCTTGATATTATAGCCATAATGGCGGAAACCTCCATTGACGGCATTATAGCGACCAACACAACCGTTTCTAGAAAAAATTTAAAATCGCACCTCATTATTTCTGAAGAAAAAGGTGGGTTAAGCGGAAAACCACTGGCAAAAAGGAGTACAGAAGTAATCCGGTTTTTGTCGGAAAAAAGCAATAAAGCATTTCCAATAATTGGTGTAGGGGGTATCCACACACCCGAAGATGCACTGGAAAAGTTGGATGCGGGTGCTGAACTTGTCCAATTGTATACAGGTTTTATCTATGAAGGGCCAGCGCTTATCAATAAAATTAACAGAGCGATTTTAGAACGGGATTAACACACTAATTATCTTTTTAGTGTGAAATGGCTTTTATATTCCTTTGGAATTCCTTCAGCATTTTCATAGGTAATTTTAAACCAGTAGTCGGAAGCTAGAACCCGATTTCCATTTCGGGTACCATCCCACTCAACTTCGCCTTGAAATTGCTGTTGAATGACTCCAAATCTATCGTAAATAGTGATTTCTGGATGCTGTATCTCTGTTAGACCGTCTATTTTCCATATATCGTTGATTCCGTCACCATTAGGGGTGAAAAATCGTGGGTAATCCACAAAAATAAAATCTTGGGAGTAGATTTCACACCCATAAATGTTTTGAATATGGGCTGTATGTTTTCCACCAACTAAATTTTCAAAAATGGGGTTTTCGACAAATGTGCCATCGTCAATTGCAAACATGTAAGAATCATTGTTCTCCGTTCCAATGGAAACAGCATGTACATCGGAAAAGAGATCACTTAAAATATCCACCTCAAAAAGTGCGGGGGGAGGAATGGCTGAAACTGAAGTTAGGAGTAAGGTGGAACATCCATACTGCAAGTTGGTGACTTCTGCCAAATATAGACCTGGTGACATTGCAGAAAGGGTGTTATCGTTCTCATGCTGTATTTGGCCTTCAGCATCATAGGAATTGTAATACCAGATAAAAGAATAATCCATAGCAGATAAACCGGTATCTAAGACCGGTAGATCCCCCATGGGAAATCCTTCTTCATCAACACACATCCAATACTCACCTTCCAAAGATGTCTCAAAAGATATTTGTATAAGATTTACAATAAAGGGTGCAATTTCGTAACAGCTGTTTCCGGATGAGATACGAGCGTAAATTGTCTCTTGGTTTTGGGATAGGAAATATCTGTTGGGTCGGGCAATTTCATTTTCAAAGTTGGCAGCTTCACTTTGGGAATGATAGTAATATACCTGATAGATTTCAGTATCCTGATTCCCTAGAATAAGTGCATCATTTTGAGTTAAGTCGATGGCTTCATTCCCATTCTGGTCAAAATCGCATACCAAAATATCCAAAGGCGGGCTTTCCACTTGTGGTGCTGGGATATATTCGATTTCAACCAGTCCAGAAAAGGAGCAGGTTGATGAAAATTCAACAATAACGCTATAAATTCCGTCTTGTGAAATAGCGATAACCGAGGCATCGTCAAATTGGGAAAGTCTTTGGTTGTTTCTATACCATTGATAAGACAGGGCACCTGTAGAGGTGGCATCCAATTCATAGGTTTCACCGATGCATAATGGTTGTCCATTCCGGACGGTTCTATCTTCACCAAGTCCTATGTCAGTAGAAAAGCTACTACCTTCCAGAAAGACGGCTGAATCGAATGCAGCGTCTAAATTATCAGCTATGACCAGTTTAATACTATAGACCTCCCCAGGTGTAACTTCTGAAGATGCAACCATACTTCTGGTCATTCCCGCCATGGAAATAGCTGAATCATCATTGTTGGAACGGCCATAAAATCCTATATTTTTTGCTTCACATAGTCCCGATATTCCAGGTCTTATTGTGGTGGCCGAAACAAGATCTTCGGTGCCGGGAACAAGGGCAAGGTTGGTTGAGTTTCCATTTGAATCGGTTAGAATAAAGGCAAAAACATCTGAAAATGTGCATTGAAAATCATCTTGGTATTCTTCCGAAGCAAAAAGAAAATTAAAACTCATGCGGTTTGTTAATGAAATAAAATTAAAACTTATATAAGAAGCGTTGAAAAGATTCCTAGTCCCGGTAATATTGGTTAAATCGGAATCACCCAACCATGCTTCCGTTCCAGAGCTTTGAACGAAAATGTTTGGCCCCTCTGCATCAACCGCATTACCTGTGGAAATAATGATGCCTTCTTGATAGCTAAAATTACTGCCGTTGGAATTAAAATAACCAATGCCATTGACACTTTCTACGGTTCCAGTGGATGATCGATAATTAAATGTTTCTGCACAATCACTATTAACTAAAATATCTTGGATCAATTCTTCAACCGTATAATTTGGATCTACCAAAATTTGCTGGCCCAAACAAACCATGCTTTGGAGCAGAATGCAGAATTGAAGAATTTTTCGAGCCATGACCGGATGGAATAGAATAACCACGAAGGTTAAATATAAGTTTATTTTGATTATTGTTGCCTATGGGCAATTTGGATGGTAATTTGTCTAGACAAGTGGTTCTTCATCCCATTATTGGAACACGTATTATTTTGTATTTTTCCTTTTTAACCAAAAAGTAAAGAATGAGTCATGAAATTCTTATTGCTTTTATTTTAGCCACTTCAGCTTTGACCATTGCCCCTGGTCCGGATAATATTTTTGTATTGATGCAGAGCATGACCAATGGGGTAAGAGCAGGTTTGACAACGGTGATTGGCCTGGTAAGTGGTTGTTTGGTGCACACTACACTACTGGCTTTTGGCGTAGCTGAAATCATAAAACAAAGTGACACAGTTTTTTTTTGCATCAAGGTATTTGGAGCAATATATCTTTTTTATCTAGCTTTTAGCGTCTATAAAAGCGATGCATCGATTAAGTGGAATGAAAAAACGAATCTGAAACATAAATCATCGTCAAGCTTGTTTTGGAAAGGTTTTCTAATGAATGTACTTAACCCAAAAGTTGCCATTTTCTTTTTAGCTTTTTTTCCGGGTTTTTTGTTCAGTATTGAGATGAATCCGGTAATCCAATTTTATGTACTGGGATTTCTTTTTATGCTGGTTGCCCTGATTATCTTTTCAACAATCGCTGTGCTGGCCGGAACCATATCTGGGTATTTTTTGCGCTATCCAAAAGTAGCTGTTTATCTTAAATGGTTGCAAATTGTGGTGTTCATAGGAATTGCCGTTTATCTATTTCTATCTAATAAATAGTGGTAATTTTACATAGAGACTATGTCAAAAATCAAAATCATAGAATGTCCACGTGACGCCATGCAGGGAATAAAAACGTTCATCCCCACCGCGAACAAAGTAAAGTATATACAGTCACTTTTGGGATGCGGTTTTGATACGATTGATTTTGGGAGCTTTGTTTCGCCAAAGGCCATCCCACAAATGGTTGATACCTCAGAAGTTCTTGGAATGTTGGACCTTTCTAAAACCAAAAGTAAATTGTTGTCCATTGTTGCCAATGTAAGAGGGGCCAATGATGCATCAAAACACGGTGCAATTGATTATTTGGGCTATCCTTTTTCCATTTCTGAAAACTTTCAAATGCGAAATACCCATAAGACAATAGCGCAATCCGTTGAAACACTCGAAGGTATTTTGGAAATTGCCGAGGCCACGAATAAGGAAGTTGTAACCTACATTTCCATGGGTTTTGGAAACCCTTATGGAGATCCATGGAATATTGATATAGTAAGTGAATGGACAGAGCGATTGGCATTAATGGGGGTTAAGACATTATCCCTTTCAGATACCATAGGCAGTTCTACACCAGAAGTTATTGATCATTTGTTTTCAAATTTGATTCCAAGATATCCCCACATTGAGTTCGGCGCCCATTTGCATACAACACCTTTCAAATGGCATGAGAAAGTAACCGCTGCCTATGAAGCTGGTTGCAGACGTTTTGATGGTGCAGTTCAAGGTTTTGGTGGTTGCCCCATGGCAAAAGATGAGCTTACCGGTAACATGCCCACGGAAAAGATGTTATCTTATTTTACCTCGGAGAAAGCAGATTCGGGAGTTAATTGGATGGTGTTCGAAGCTGCATATAATAAGGCAACAGAACTCTTTTCTGTATACCATTAAACGGCTAAAATTCTACTAAAAACGGCAGGAATGTTAAATTCGAAAATTTATTTAAATTAAGTCTAAATAAATTTGTTAAAAAAATTAACAACGAATACATTTGCGGTACTATTCGCATTTAATCTAAATAAACTTAAAAAATGTTGCTAAAAAGATTTTACATATTGGTTTTGGCCACAGGCTTAATTGCTTCCTGTTCCAACGATGATTCTGGTGGTGTTGATGATGACACCATATTTATTGACAACCCCACAACGTATGTTTTTGAACGAAACGGAGAAAGCTCCATAAGCTTTAGTGGTCAAACGACCCGAATTTTAATGGCTGAGGAAATAATAGATAAATTAAAAGATGAGACCACGAATGCAGAGGTGCTTAATGCAATGTTTGGACACCTTGAAGGTGAAAATGATTTCTCTGATTTCGATTTAAATGCCTCGGATAAAAATGTACGTGGCAAAACGGCCGCTTCTTTTGATTTCTTTGCCAATAATGCTACCGATCAAGCACTGATTAGGGCAGATTTTGAAAGTTGGATACAGACGCAAGTAGATGAGGTATTTCAAAACTGGAACACGGCTGCAACGGCCGGAACCGCAGGACAGATTGCTGATGGTACCTCCACAAGATATATCACTGCTGAAGGTCTTGAAATGAATCAGGTATTCAATAAAGCCTTGATAGGAGCATTAATGGTGGATCAAATATTGAACAATTACATTAGTGCTGATGTTTTGGACCCTTTTGCTGCAGCAAACGATTTGGAAACTTTAGTGACCGACAAGAATTACACGGATATGGAACACGATTGGGATGAGGCTTACGGATATGCCTTTGGTACGGCCGCTGACCTGGCCGATCCAAGACCCACTATTGGAGATGATGACAATTTCTTGAACAAATACATTGGACGTGTTGAAGACGATGATGATTTTGTTGGTATTACGGATGATATTTTCCAAGCACTTAAATTGGGCCGTGCTGCGATTGTAGCCAAAGATTACACAGTAAGAAATGAGCAGGCTGAAATAATAAGGGAGCTAGTTTCTCAAGTCATAGGGATAAGGGCCGTGTATTATCTGCAACAAGGTAAAAATGCTTTAGACCAAACAACACCGGATTACGGAGGTGGTTTCCATGACCTGTCCGAAGGCTATGGCTTTATATACAGCCTGCAGTTCACTCGTCAACCCAATTCCGATACGCCCTATTTTACCAAGACCGAAGTGGATGCATTTCTAATAGATTTATTGGATGATGGAGACAATGGCCTTTGGGATGTGGCTCCTGCTACTTTGGATGCCATTTCAACATCCATTGCGGACCGATTCAGTTTTACTGTTGAAGAAGCAGGAAGCTAAAATTGAGCTTTTTCTTTAACTTGTTAAGGATGAAATAAAAAGAGGCAGGTATTTGGTTCAACCCTGCCTCTTTTGCTATCTTTGGCGTTCGTTAATTTGGAATAAATAAAAATAATTGCATGAAAAAAACAGGGTATTTACTATCTTTTGTGGTACTCGCGATTACCATTTGGGCATGTTCTTCAGATGGTTCTTCCACAGATGCTGGTAGTTCTGATGATGAGGTTCCTGTAACTTTTGATCGGGGAGCCATGTTGACGAACTGGGCAGATAATATCATAATTCCATCGTATCAAGCCTTTCAGGTTCAATTGTTGGATTTACAATCAGCTTATGAAACCTTTATAAGTGATCAAAGCGTCAGTAACTTGGAAGCTGTTAGGGTAGCATGGGAAAGTGCGTACAAGGAATGGCAACATGTTTCCATGTTTGAAATTGGACCGGCCGAGTCCATTGGATATCGTTTAAACATGAACACGTTTCCGGCAGATACCGATTTGATCGATGCGTTTATTGCGATCGGGACTTTTGACCTTTCTTTACCTTCAAATAGAGATGCCAAGGGGTTTCCAGCTTTGGATTACATTTTGAATGGCATTGAGGTTGATGATACAACTTTGATAGCGCTTTTGACCAACAACGCAAATTCCGTGAACCAACAGGATTATGTTGCAGCATTGCTGGCAGATATGGTTTCCCTAACCGATGATGTGGTTGGACAATGGGAAGGGACGTATCGGGATACCTTTGTAGAAAATGATGGCTCTTCGGCAACGGCTTCAGTAGATCGTTTTGTTAATGATTATATTTTTTACTACGAGAGATTTCTTAGAGCGGGAAAAATAGGAATACCCATTGGTGTCTTTTCCGGAACTACGGAAGTGAATACCCTTGAGGTATTGTATAAACCTGAACTGAGCAAGTCTATGTTTTTGGAAGGATTGAATGCCGTACAGGATTTTTTCAATGGAAAACATTATAGTTCCGCTACAACAGGAGAAAGCCTGGAATCTTACTTACAAGCTTTAAATACAGTTAAGGATGGCGCAGACCTTGCCGAGTTAATAAATGACCAGATGGATGCAGCTAGGGAGATTGTTTCGGCCTTGGATGATTTTAAAACTGAAATAGAAGCGGCGAATCCTCCTGTACCAATGTTCCTTGCTTACGATGAAGTTCAGAAAATAGTTCCTTTGTTCAAGGTGGATATGGTTTCCGCAATGAGCATCAATATAGATTTTGTGGACGCTGATGGGGACTAATGACCAATGGTTTTAAGACATATCTTGAGAAGAATATTGAGGCCGCTCCTTTAGCGGTCTTTCGTATTTTTTTTGGTCTAATGATGCTTGGAAGCATTATTAGGTTTTGGGCCAATGGATGGATTGAAAGCCTCTATATTACACCCAGTTTTCACTTTACATATTATGGTTTCGAATGGGTAAAACCTCTAGGGTCGTTGACCTATGTGCTATTTTTTGTTTGTGCAATTGCAGCGGTAGGAGTAGCACTTGGTTTTAAATACCGATGGGCAATTGTTGTTTTCTTCCTATCCTTTACCTACATCGAATTAATGGATAAGACCACTTATCTAAACCACTATTATTTTATTAGTATACTGTCATTTCTTTTAATTTTCCTGCCTGCAAATGCGTACTTTTCTTTAGACGCTAAAAAGAACCCCCAAAATGCATTTGACCAGATTCCCAAGTGGACTGTGGATAGCATTAAACTTTTGTTGGGAATGGTCTACTTTTATGCCGGTATCGCCAAACTAAATTCAGATTGGTTAATTGAGGCCTTACCGTTAAAGATTTGGTTGCCATCAAAATTCAGTACCCCCATTATTGGAAACCTTCTTGCAGAGGAATGGGTGCACTATGCATTTAGCTGGGGAGGTGCTATCTATGATCTAGTCATACCCTTTCTTTTGCTCTATTCCAGAACAAGGTATTTGGGATTTTTTCTGGTAGTTGTTTTTCATCTTTTGACTCGAGTTTTGTTTCCTATTGGAATGTTTCCCTATATCATGATTGTATCGGCCCTTATCTTTTTCGATGTACGATTGCACCACAAGATTTTAGGTTTTATCTCAAAATATTTGAAAATCAGTAAAGATTCCTTTGACAATGGAAATATTTTAACCCCAAAAAAGAGTTTTACCCTAAACCTCAAGCATGGGTTCATTACGCTGTTTTTTGTGGTACAATTGTTATTCCCCTGGCGATATATACTATATCCTGGAGAGCTATTTTGGACCGAGGAAGGATATCGGTTTTCATGGCGGGTGATGTTAATGGAGAAAGCAGGATATGCGCAGTTCAAGATTGTAGATAAAAAAACTAACGTATGGTTTTATGTTGATAATAAAGACTTTTTAACCCCATTCCAAGAAAAGCAGATGTCTTTTCAACCCGATTTTATTTTGGAATACGCACATTATTTAAAAGAACATTTTGAGAACCAGGGGCACAAAAACTTGGGAGTGTATGTAGATTGCTATGTGACGCTAAATGGTAGGTTGAGCAAACCTTTTATTGACCCCGATCAAGATTTAATCCAACATAAGGAATCATTTAAACATAAAACTTGGATATTACCATTTAAAGATGAAATCAAAGGAATATAAAAACCTCATTTTTTTGTTACTGCTTTGCACCTCGGTGTGTGGGCAATACAATTTTACCGGAACGGTCATTGATAATGAAGGCACTAACGTGGCACAAGCTGAAGTATATGTTAAAGAACTTCTTTTGTTGGAAACCACTTCGGAAAGTGGCAACTTTTATTTTTCCAATGTTCCAACGGGAACGTATTCAGTTGTGGTCTTTGCTTTTGGCTATCAGGTAAATGAGCAGCAGATAAAAATTGAGGGTGATACCAGACAAGACTTTAAACTTCAACCATTGGGAGAACAACTATCCGAAGTGGTACTCACCAAAGAACGTGAAAAAGTATTTGCCCTTCAGAAACTGAAAAAAGTGGAGGGAACCGCAATTTATGCCGGAAAAAAAAGTGAGGTGGTACTCATAGAAAACCTTATAGGGAACCTTGCAGCAAATAACCCCCGCCAGATGTATGGACAAGTTGTTGGGTTGAATATTTATGAAAATGGAGATGGAGGGTTGCAACTTAATATTGGAGGAAGGGGGTTGGATCCAAATCGTACAGCCAACTTTAATGTAAGACAAAATGGGTATGATATTAGTGCAGATGCCCTCGGTTATCCTGAAAGTTACTATACGCCACCAGCAGAAGCATTGAGTGAAATACAAGTGGTTAGAGGGGCGGCATCACTGCAGTATGGGCCTCAGTTTGGGGGCTTGGTTAACTTTAAGTTTAAAAAACCAAACCCATCAAAGAAATTGGAATTGGTTTCAAGACAGACTTTAGGCTCTTATGATTTATTCACAAGTTTTAACAGCCTAAGCGGAACCCTGGGTAACTTTAGCTATTACACTTATTTTAACTATAAAAAAGGGAATGGATTTAGACCAAACACAAATTTCGATAGCCGCAATTTTTTTGGAAGTTTTGGGTATCAAATATCAGAAAAGACCAAATTGACCTTTGAGGCCACCTTGTTCAATTATTTGACCAAACAACCCGGAGGTCTAACAGATGCACAATTTTTGGAGGATCCCACCTTTAGCAACAGGGACCGAAATTGGTTCCATGTCGATTGGAAATTATTTTCCTTGCGTCTGGACCATCAATTTTCAGCCAAAACTGATTTTAGTTTGAATCTGTTTACCCTTGATGCCACACGGAATGCCCTGGGCTTTAGGACCAATCGGGTTTCACAAGCAGACGTTCCTAGCGAACCTAGAGAGCTGCTTCAAGATAATTTTCAGAATTGGGGGGCTGAAGGAAGATTGTTAACGCGCTATCAGATTAATGAAAAAGACGCAGTCCTATTGTTGGGTACAAAATATTATCAATCGGAAAATAAGCAAAGACAGGGCCCAGGAAACAATTTGGAAACTCCTGATTTTGAGTTTGCAGCTGATGAATTTCCCAATTATGAACGACAATCCCAATTTGTTTTTCCTAATTTGAATGCGGCCTTGTTTGGTGAAAATATCTTTAATCTGTCAAACAAGTTTTCTCTGACCCCTGGTTTTCGATTTGAATATATTAAGACACAGAGTGAAGGTAGTTTTAGGAATATTGTCCTGGATTTGGCGGATAATCCACTCTTAAACGAAGAAATTGAAGATAATAGGACGTTTGAACGTAGCTTTTTCTTGTTTGGACTTGGAGCATCGTACAAACTTAAAGGAGCTACCGAAATGTATGCTAATTTTTCGCAAAACTACCGCTCCGTAACCTTTAATGACATCCGTGTTGTCAATCCATCTTTCCAAGTGGATGAAAATATATCAGATGAGAATGGTTTTACCGCAGATATTGGAATACGCAGTCGTTCAGGAGCGCTATTGAACTACGATATCAGTGGCTTTGGGTTGTTATATGATGACCGTTTGGGAGAGGTATTGCGAAATGAAACGCGGATTAATGCGCAAGGAGATATAGTTGAAACGGGAAGAATAGTCCGTTTTAGGGGTAATATAGGCACAGCATTCATATATGGTCTTGAAAGCTTTGCAGATCTAAGTCTTAAAGAATTATTTTGGTCAAACAATGACAAAATAAAACTAAATTATTTTATGAATCTGGCATTGACAAATTCAGAGTACCTATCTTCTGACGAAAATAATGTGTCTGGAAACGAGGTTGAATTTATTCCAAAGATCAACCTTAAAACCGGACTTAATTTTGGATATGGCAACTTTTTGGGAAGTCTTCAATATACCTACTTATCTGAACAATTTACAGATGCCACGAATGCTCCGCAAGATGTTACGGATAACCAAAGGGGAATTGAGGGTAGCATTCCAGCCTATGATATTATGGATCTGTCACTTTCCTATACCTTCAAGAAATTAAAACTGGAAGCCGGAATTAATAATCTATTGGACAATACCTATTTTACGCGAAGAGCGACCGGATATCCAGGGCCCGGAATTATACCGGCGGAACCAAGAACTTTTTATACTACGTTGCAGATTAAGATTTGACCTAGAAGAGTCTCATTATTTATAAACTATGGATTACAACGGTATTTTGCTAAAATTCCCCAAAGAAATTAGATGGTTTATTACCATGTTTGTTGTTGTACTTTCCATAGGGTTTTTTACAGGACTTTCGTTTGTAAAGGAAACAGGTGCAATAGTGCCGACCGGCGTGGAAGAAAACTATTTGGGCAATGAAGAAGATGAGTATGCCCAGGTCATGAAGTTTAAGAAAGGGAGTAGAGAAATGCTTACTATTGTCCATACGCACGTTCTCTCTATGTCGCTCATCTTCTTTCTACTCGGAGGTTTAGTTTGGACAACAAAATTTCCCGTACCATGGAAACTTTTCTTGTCCGTTGAGCCATTTATCTCCTTGGTAATGACTTTTGGAGGAATTTATTGGATGTGGAAGGGCATTACTTGGTTAAGATATGTGGTGGTTTTCTCTGGGGTTTTGATGACCATGACCTTTACTTTTTCTGCCGGGTTGGTATTGTGGCAATGCGTTGTTCGGTCCAAACAACAGTAATAAGAAATAATAACGCGCAGTTTTTTTAAAAAGATGTCTTAGTCCCCATCATTATCCGTTGAGGTCAGTACCACAGATAAGATACTTCGGGCATCTACACCAAGAAGTACGTTCAGATTGGTTAAACTGGTGTGCAGTGCCTCAACTTCCGATGGATTGTTGATTACAGCTGCTTCCAACGTCCCAGGAATATCCTGTATATCCTGTTTTACGTCATTAAACGCGGCTTCAATCGCATTGTTCAAAACATCATCTTTGGTCACAAAAAATATATAGTCCGAAATATCCACTTGGTTCTCATTGAAAAAAACATTTTCTGTGGTTACGATACTTTGCTCCAAAAGCTCCAAAGATTGATTGCTATATGGGGCCTGAACAATTTCAGGGTTGGCATTTGGAGAATTTTCCAGACCTGCCGGTTTTCCTATTTTTGTCACCTTTCCCGTATCTGTGGCATTATATAAACCATTGAAGAATAGATTAAACGAACCATCCAGTCCGGTTGCGGTACTGTTCACAAACGTTGAAGCGTAATCTTCACCATCGGCGGCCCAAATAGTGAGTAACCTATCCGCCTGGGATACCAAAAAAACGGATGAATGTTTTAAATAATCCCTTCTTTTCATGTCATTAATAAACTCTTGGTTGGTCGTAGTAATATCAGCTTTAAAAAGCAGATATTCCAATCCAGATAAAGCTTTAATCTGCGGACTTATAGGGGCAATGGTTTCTTCGTTGATCTCATTATTGGCGATAAAATCTTCAATAGCCGCTTCTACTGTAGGCCAATTGTAAATAGCCTGGTGCAAAAAACGGGCTCTGGCTGGGCCAAAATGGAAATTATACGTACTCTCGTATGAAAGGCTCGTTCGTATCCATTGATTTCGTAGCGCATTTAAATCGGATTCCGTGGGATTATTTACATAGGTGGCAACCAATGCATCGAATGATTTTGATTCAGAATTAAAAGCTTCAATAGTTGGGACTATGGTATTGATTGTTACATCGTTCAATAATTCCCTAACATTGAACACCTCCTCCTCACCATCAGTATCGTCGTTTGAAGCGTTGCATCCAGAGAACAGGATAATCAATAATATAATTGGATTGAGAATCGTCTTGTTCATAAGAATAGGTTATAGGGTGTTTATAAAGGCAATAAGTTGTGATCGTTCTTCCGAGCTAAGGTCAATAAAATCCTGTTTGGGCTGTTCCGCCTCTCCACCATGCCACAAAATGGCTTCTTCAACATTACGGGCACGCCCATCATGAAGGAGAAATGTATGATCATTTACCGTAGCAATAAGTCCAATGCCCCAAAGTGGTTGTGTTCGCCATTCAGTGCCGCTGGCCAAGAAATCCGATCTGTTATCGGCAAGTCCTTCACCCATATCATGCAATAAAAAGTCGGAGTAAGGCTTTATGGTCACATTTTCCAAGAGCGGATTGGTCGGAAAACTACTGGTAACCTGATCAATGGCGTGACAACCAATGCAGTTTAAATTATTGAACAGTACTTTTCCCTTTAGTACAGGTTCTTCCATAAAATTTCTGCGGTTTGGCACGGCCAGTGATGATTGATAGAACAGGATACGTTCCAACTGATCGTCTGTAACTTCAGGCTCACCGCCGTTAGGTGCATTAAGACAATCTTGTTGTGGTCCGGGGCAATCATTTTGATTAAAAATGGAGGTGGTAAGTCCCATATCTCCATGAAAAGCACCGGCAATTTGTGTTTTTAGCGTAGGTGCGTTTGCTTTCCAGCCATATTTACCCAATTCAGTCTGATTGGTCTCATGATTCCATACATAGTTGGGTTTGCCAGAAATTCCGTCGCCATTGCTATCCATCTCATCTGCATATTTTAAGATTTCATGCTCTGGAAGGGCACTTATAAGTCCCATGCCAATAGTCTGTTGTGCTACCCTTGGAGACATTTGCACTGCACTCAAAGAAGTAAATTGTTCTTCAACAATGGTATATGTTGGTCTTTGAAGTTCATAAGAAGTTCCATCAGTATAAGTGCCATTAATGGTTTCATAAGTTACATTTACTTTTGCTTCAAACGGAATTCCATTATTACTACGATCTTGTATTTGGGCGCCATAATCAGGAACGGCTTCGGGACCACCATATATGCTTTGTCCTGCGAGACTTATACGCATTAAAAACCCGTTGGAGCTCTCACCATTAACAAGGGGACTGCCCCGTCCATCCTTGAAATGGCATGCAGCACACGCCCGGGCGTTGAATGTTGGTCCAAGACCATCCCTTGCCGTTGTGGAAGCGGGAGCCGATACCCAAGATTGATTAAATAAGGAGTTGCCAGTAGCAAAAATAGCTTGTTCCTGAAAGGTTAATCCGGAAATTTCAAAACCAAAGGCATTTGCACTGGTTGAGTTGACCCCTAAAGAACCTGAAAGGAATTCTTCGCCCTCTTCATAAACTGCATCTGGAAATGGAGCTAACTCATCATCTTGTGAACATCCAAAGATTGAAACAATAAGCAAGCAAATTAAAATTCTTTTCATAGTAATTCTGAAATCCATAAATCCCAATGAATACACATTGGGATTTATAATGGGCTGATTTTAAACTAAAAACAGTTTAATTTCTTATGAGAAATTAAAAGTGTTACAAATTGATGCCAATGACGGATGCTGATGCGCTAATCTCATCTCCCCAGGCTTGCAGGGCTGCAACTGCTTCCATTACGGGACCAAAAGTGGTATCCGAAGAGGACTCTTGGGTAATCAAGTAATCAAAGGGTTGCGCGTTGTTGGCAATTGCGTTTACCTTTGAAATGGCCTCGTCTGCTGCTTCCTTAAGACTTGCTGCCTGTGCCTCATCCGCTTGGTTTACCAATTCATAAAAGGAAGCTCCGGAAATGGCATCGTATTCCCCAAATACTACATTGTAAACACCTGTCGCATTCGCAAAAATATCCCTATGTGTATTGTCTGAAAAACAAGAGTGCTCATCTTCCTGCCCAGAGTTCTCAAACCCATCCGTTGAATCTACCGGAGCAATCATTCGCTCCGCACTCAATTCATCTCCCGCAATAAAAAAGGCTCCATTAATGAGTTGTTGTAGCGCAACTTCTTCATCCAAGTTCTCAAAAATTGTACGATAGGTTCCACCTGTATTCCATGTGTCTACCAAAGATTTCAAGTCGGTAAGTAAAAGACTGGTAACAATTTCCAAGTATTCCCCTCTTCGATCCGCATAATCCGCAGTGGTGTAATCGGTAAATTCCCTTTGCCCAGGTAAATCATCTGAGGGACTGGTAATATCCTGGCCCCAAAGTAAAAATTCGATTGCATGCCATCCTGTACTGATGGACTTGTCAGTATCTTGTTCGTTCAATTCGGCCAGTGTGTTTTCATCTAGGGCAACGTCGATGTCTGAAATGATACTGGAGTAATTCCCAGCATGGGATTCAGTTCCAACAGCTACATAATCTATATAACTTTCGTCAATGGGCCAAGCGTTCATTTGCCCTTCATTACCAACGCCCCAAGGAGTCGTTGCGCTTTCGTCAACATCAACTGGACTGTTGGTTTCCCTGTAAACTTCGGTTTGACCATATGGTTCCCTGGCATCGAGCCATGCTTGTTTAGCGGCATCAAAACCTGTGTCTGTCGGATTTTCAACAAAATCTGCTATTGCAGTTTGCATGATTAAAGCAGCATCGTAACTATCTTGGTATGATTGATAAACAATGTTTGCATGGTTTGCAATAACTTCTGCTTGGGTAACGGTCTGGGTTTCCTCGTCCCCGGCATTGTCATCATTGGAACAAGATAAAATAAGCATGGAGGACAGGAATACGATTAGGGTAGGTAAGTTAAGTTTTCTCATATCTTTTATTTAGACTCAATTAAAATAATTAAGGCGCAAATATATATTGGGTTACTCAATTATTCAAACTTTGATATAAATAATTTGATAAATTATGAAAAAAAGAAAGCGGCTGAATCGAATGGCCGCTTTCCACACCTACGAACTCCTGAGAACACTATGAAATTAGTTTTCTATATAGTAGTAGTTAATATCCTTAACGTGAATTAATTGAACACGTCGGGAACTTACATTCATTAATTTTCTTAGCTCATCAACTTCACGTTTGTTGACCAGGATAACAAAAAATTTATTATTCACTGAAATAGGTATTTTCCGCTGATGTATGGAATGGCTCAGTGTTTCCTCCCAATAATCGGCATCCAATTCGGCAATATGTGCTTTGAATGCGTCCAATTCCCATTCATAAAATTCAAAACACAAATTATTGAAAACCAACTGAAATAGCTTATTTTGATTGCAAAATGAAAGCATTCCATTTTTGGTCTGCTTGAGGATTGTTGTATGAGAGCACATTATGTATGTATTATAATACGAAGATAATATTATTTATAACAAGTCTAAATAAAAATAAAGAAAAGTTCATTGACTTGATCAAATCTCAAAATTTGAATTTAAATATGGTATATTTGCACGCAATTAATCCGTAATTGCAATGGAAGCCCACCTAAAAAAAATTGTTGGCGAAGGTTTAACGTATGATGACGTTCTACTAGTGCCAGGATATTCAGAAATACTTCCTAGAGAAGTCAACATTCAAACAAAATTTACAAAAAACATTACTATTAATGTGCCTATTGTTTCTGCTGCAATGGACACAGTAACTGAGTCTCGGATGGCAATCGCCATGGCTCAGGAGGGAGGTATTGGTGTGTTGCACAAGAACATGACCATAGAACAACAGGCCATTAAGGTTAGAAAGGTCAAGCGGGCAGAAAGTGGAATGATTATGGATCCTGTGACCCTTCCTTTGGATTCCATTGTTCAAGATGCCAAAGCCAATATGAAAGAACACAGTATTGGAGGAATCCCGATAGTTGATGAAGATAAAAAGTTAATCGGGATCGTTACCAATCGTGATCTTCGTTTTGAGAAGAATGATAAGAGGCCAATCGGCGAGGTGATGACGTCGAAAAATCTGGTAACTGTAGGGGAAGGTACTTCCTTGGAGGAAGCCGAGGTGATTTTACAGGAAAACAAAATAGAAAAACTCCCCGTTGTAAATAAAGATTATGTTCTTGTAGGACTTATAACCTTCAGAGATATTACTAAGGTGACCCAAAAGCCCATTGCGAACAAGGATCAGTATGGCAGGTTGCGGGTAGCTGCAGCCATTGGTGTTACACCAGATGCAGTAGATAGGGCAGGAGCCTTGGTGAATTCTGGGGTAGATGCCATAGTAATAGACACAGCACACGGACATACCAAAGGAGTGGTAAATGTGCTTAAAGCGATTAAACAAACCTTCCCTGATTTGGAGGTGATAGTAGGTAATATTGCAACTGGAGAAGCCGCTAAATATTTGGTGGAAGCGGGTGCCGATGGGGTTAAAGTAGGAATAGGACCAGGTTCTATATGTACAACGCGTGTTGTCGCCGGTGTAGGTTTTCCTCAATTTTCAGCAGTTTTAGAGGTTGCCGAAGCCATTAAAGGAACCGGGGTTCCTGTAATTGCGGATGGTGGTATCCGTTATACGGGCGATATTCCAAAAGCAATTGCCGCAGGGGCAGATACTGTAATGTTGGGTTCCTTGCTGGCGGGTACCAAAGAATCACCCGGGGAAACCATAATTTATGAGGGACGAAAGTTTAAATCATATCGTGGAATGGGTTCTGTTGAGGCTATGAAAGAAGGAAGCAAGGATCGTTATTTTCAGGATGTTGAAGATGATATTAAAAAATTGGTTCCGGAAGGTATTGTTGGTCGAGTTCCTTATAAAGGAGATTTGTACGAAAGTATGCATCAATTTATCGGTGGGCTTAGGGCCGGAATGGGGTATTGTGGCGCTAAGGATATTGAAACACTAAAAGAATCTGGAAAGTTTGTTAAGATTACCTTTAGTGGAATCAATGAAAGCCATCCACATGACGTAACAATTACCAAAGAGTCTCCCAATTACAGCAGATAGTCCGGTTTTAAAATATTCTCGCGAAAAGCTACGAAAAGGTTTTCTTTTTAATTTCATTACACCATTTTTGTATACTATTGACTGAAAATCAATATATTATAAATGTTTATCTTATCGTGGTACTTATTTGACGGATACATATCATTATACACCTCTAACGGAACAAGATTACAAATCAATTAGGGGTCTTATATTTGATATATCCTAAAAAGCGTTAATATTTTATGAAAAATGCAATTTACAAGGTTATTTTTTTTTGTATAATAACCTTCTTGGTTATAGGATGTAAAAAAACTGCTCCTCCAGAAATTGTTGAGAAATCCAAGGAAGTTATCTCCTCGCTCCCCTTCTCAAAGATAGATTTAACAAATTTAACTGCATTTAAAACCAAGGGTTCCAATTGGAAAATTGTGGGTAGATCAATTTCAGATTTTACCAAAAAACATGATTTTCAGTTAGAAAAGGGTACGGGCGTACTGGTCAATACGGGGCTTGAGGAAGAGAATACGCATTTATTTTCTGCTTTTGATCATGGCGATATGGAGTTGGATATTGAATTTATGATGCCCAAAGGATCTAACTCTGGAATTTATTTTCAAAGCCGCTATGAAATACAATTATTGGATAGCTGGAAGGTTGAGCATGTGAGTTCCCAAGATTGTGGGAGTATCTATCAGCGCTGGGATGAAACAAAACCCGAAGGTGAAAAAGGATATGAAGGTCATCCTCCTACTGAAAATGCTTCAAAAGCGCCAGGTTTATGGCAGCATTATCATATTAAATTTAGAGCACCACGGTTTGATGCAAATGGAACCAAAATTGAGAATGCCCGTTTTGAAGAGGTAGTTCACAATGGGGTAAAAATTCATGAAAATGTTGAGGTAACGGGGCCAACTCGGTCGGCTAGCGCTGAGTTCAATGCTGAACTGGCATTGGCTCCGTTGATGATTCAGGGCGACCATGGTCCAGTGGCTTTCCGCAACATCAAGTATAAGTTATATGGATCGGATAGTCTCACTACTACAAACGTAAAGTATAAGTATTATGAGGTGAAGACCCCAATTACCCAGATTCCCAATATGGATTCCCTACAGGTAATTGAATCCGGTAGTACCGAAATAATGGACGTCAATAAACTTTCAAAAAGAAGGAATGGGGTTGCACTTCGATTTACATCGGAGCTGAACGTAACCAAACCCGGGGATTACCTTTTTCATCAGTATTCTGATGATGGAGCCAAACTTTATATCGATGGAGCATTATTGGTGGATAATGATGGCAAACATGATTTTGAATCGAAACGGGGATTGATCAACCTATCCCATGGTGTTCATCAACTTCAGATTGATTATTTCAATAACAATTGGGGCAAAGGGATGGAACTACAATATGAAGGTCCTGAACAAGAATTACAAACACTGCAAGGTTTGTCTCCATATCCGGTGGTTCGTAAAAAAGAACCATTATTGGTAAATATCAAGGATACTCCTGAAATGATACGAAGCTTTGTGTATTATGGAGATGAAAAGCGCACACATGCCATTTCCGTTGGAAGCCCTAAGGGAGTACATTTTTCTTATGACTTAAAGTCAGGAGCTTTGTTAAAAGCTTGGAAGGGTGGTTTTGCCGATGTAACAGAAATGTGGAGAGGACGTGGGATAGATCAGGTTCTTGAACCACAGCAGATGTCCTTGGAACTTTCCGAAAATATAATAGCTACGGAATTGGACTCAAAAAAAGCTCCGTACCCAAAAACAAGTGCTTCAGAAAGCATACCCAAAGGATATGAGATAAATGATGCAGGTTACCCAATTTTTAAATTCAATATTGGTGGGACTGTGGTGATGGATTGCTATTCCCCATCGGAAAAAGGGGCTCAACTGCATAGAACCTTGAAGGTAAAAGGCAAAAAAACGTTGTACAGTCGGGCAGGTGTGGGAGATTATATCCAAAAAGTGAATCAAGATTACTACCTCATAAATGGCTCTTATTATCTTAAAAATGAAGGGGAGCGTAAACCTTTTATTAGGGAAATTGAAGGAAAGCAAGAGTTGATATATACATTGAAAGAGGAATCTAAAATTGAATATTCCATTGTATGGTAGTATCAACCACATATAAGAGCAAGAGAATGAAAAGAGTAAAGTATAGTCTGGTTTTTGTGCTGATTTTTGGTTTTTTATCCAGTGCACAGGAAGATATTTCCAAATACTATCCTATTGAAAAAATAAACATTCCAAAAGAAATAGCGCTAGAGGTAGGTGGGTTGGCTTTTGACAATAAAGGAAGACTTGGAGTCATCACCCGTAGGGGAGAATTATGGTTGATTCTAGACCCAACTCAGGAAAATCCGGAATACGTACGTTTTGCCCATGGACTTCATGAACCCTTGGGTCTAGCCTTTAAGGACGGTTCTTTTTACTGTAATCAGAGAGGGGAACTCACAAAATTGACGGATACAAACAATGATGATAAAGCAGATGCTTATGAGACCATTGTTGTTTGGGAATTATATGGCAATTATCATGAATATTCCTATGGCCCAATATTCATGGATAACGGAGATATGATTGTAACCTTGAATCTTGCTTGGGAAGGAAAAGGAGTAAGCAAATCGAAATGGAGCGGATGGATGCTGAAGGTTACTCCGGAAGGAAAAGTAATGCCCTACGCTACTGGTCTTAGGTCTCCATCGGGAATTGGACTGAACAAAGAAGGTGATATCTTTTACACCGAAAATCAAGGCGATTGGGTAGGTTCTGGGCGCATGACCCATTTGGAGTTGGGTGATTTTGCCGGTGGACCAGAAGGCTTAAGATGGTCGCAAGAAGAGGGTTCTCCTGTTAATGTCAAATTTGAAGAAATAGATGATACCAAAGGATTGACGTTGTATGAATATCAGGAAGAAATAGAAGCGGTAAAACCACCTTCAGTTTGGTTCCCCCATACATTGATGGGAATTTCAACTTCGGATATAGCCATTTTCAGCGATAAGATGGGGCCTTTTAGTGGTCAAATGATGATTGGAGATCAAGGACATAGTAAAATTATGAGAGTTTTTCAAGAAAAGGTAAATGGAGTGTATCAAGGGGTATGTTTTCCATTTATCGATGGATTTTCTTCAGGTGTTCTACGCATGGAATATGGACCTGGCAAAGATGCAATCTATGTGGGACAGACCAATAGGGGGTGGAATTCAACGGGAAAGGAACCTTTTGCATTGGAACGATTTTCATGGACTGGAAAAATGCCATTTGAAATTAAAAATATTAAGGTGCAACCCGATGGGTTTCAATTGGAATTTACACAACCGGTAAATAAAACTACAGCCAAGGAAATTTCATCCTATCAAATTACGGATTTCACCTATCTGTATCATCATTTTTACGGCAGCCCTGTTGTTCAAAAAGAGAATAGAGCCATAAAATCCATAGTGGTATCAGAGAATGGATTGAATGCCACACTTAAACTGGATAAGTTTCGAAAAGGATTTATATACGAAATCAAGGCCACCGGCATTAAAAATAACAATGGAAAACCTTTGTTGAATGACTATGGGTATTATACATTGAATGAGGTGCCCCAGGGAGGTACAAATATAGTTGCAACAAGCAATACCACAAATACCGAATTGGAAACTTCAAAACTTAGGGTAACGGCACTGCCAAAAAGTTGGAACGGAGAGATTGATGTTGAAATTGAATTGGGAACGTTGCCCGGGCTTCAGTTTGATAAAAAAGAGTTGACGATTATTGCGGGTAGTAAGGTGAAACTGACCTTTAATAATAATGATGATATGCCACATAATTTCTTGTTCGTAAACCCGGGAAAGGCAAATGAAGTAGGAGAAGCGGCCTTAAAATTGGGATTGGATGGAGCAGCATTGAGTTTTGTGCCAAAGTCCAAAGAGATTATTGCGCATACAAATATGGTACCCCCATCGGATGCTGAAACAATTTATTTTGTTGCACCTACAGAACCAGGAGTGTACCAATACGTATGTACTTTTCCAGGGCATCATACCATAATGCAGGGAATACTACATGTGGAAGCAAATGGACGGTAATATGGCTAAGGATAGCATGGGAAATCGCTACCTCCCTGCATAGGTTTGCCAATCTTGGTCTTTGTAAATATTATCGCCAAAATAACGGGCAATTTGCAGAAAAGGCTCAACTTTTTGGTAACCTGGTACAGGAGACAACATTTTCAAGTCCTCATCTAAAAAAATGACGGTGGGATAACTCATTTTACCTTGCATAAGGGCAGCAGGAAATTCATGATACCCTCTTCTTCCCGATGGCACAAACTTGAAGGTTTTACCCTGAAAATCTATGGGTTCCTTTCCTTCGCCATCCATTTTTACCATGTAAAAATTGTTTTGCATATACGAGGCAACCGCTGGGTTTTGAAAGGTGTCCTTATCCATTTTTTTACACCAACCGCACCAATCCGTGTAAACATCAATAAAGATTTTCTTGGGCTTGGCATCTGCTTTGGATAGCGCCACGGCTTCATCCCAACTCAACCATTCTACGGTTTGGGCTTGGGATTGAAATCCAACCAACAAAAAAAGAAATGCACTTAATTGGGTAATGTAGGTAAAAACAGCTCGCATCATTCAGTAATTTTGAAAATATAGTCTACAGACTTATACAAAACTAACGAAAATTGTGCCAAATTAGTATCACCCCCATAGTTCTAGAGCCAGAATTAGCACACCCAAAAGCAGGCATAGTGGGGAATAGTAGCGTGTGTCCAAAGCAGAAAACTTGCTGTTTTTTGCAGACTTAAAGAACCCCACATACTTAAAATCACCTAGCGCACGAATTATGAACAAAATCCCAATTGCAATGGAGGCATAGCCTGTCCAGTTAGAAACTATATAGAAAGTAACTTTGTTTATGTAGATAAGAGCAAAAAAGAGCAATACCAAGCCTACAAAGACTGCCCCAAATTTTCCAGGCACCTTAGTTTTATTATTTTTTGCGTTTGTGGGAAGTACTTTGGAAGAATCCTTTATTCCAAATATAGCCCAGTAAAAATGAAGTCCCGCCAAGAAAATAAAGGTTACGGAAATCAATAGGGCCAGTACTTCCATATTATTTGGCTACTGCTTTTTCGGGAGTTTCGAACAACTCTTTTATGTCTACCTGATTTCTTAAGATATCATCAAAGTTTTCACGTTCCCTAATCAAATGTGCTTTTCCTTTGTGCCACAAAACCTCCGCCGGGCGGTATCTTGAATTATAGTTGCTGGCCATAGTAAAGCAGTACGCACCAGCATTTTTAAAGCTTAGAATATCGCCTTCAGATATCTCATTAATTCTGCGATTGCTGCCAAAGGTATCCGTTTCGCAAATGTAACCTACAACGGAATAGTAGCGTTCTTTTCCATTGGCATTGGAAATGTTGGTTATCTCATGTGAAGAACCGTAAAGCATGGGACGTATTAAATGGTTAAATCCTGAATCCACACTTGCAAAAACAGTAGAGGTCGTCTGTTTAACAACATTAACTTTGGCTAGAAAATGACCAGCTTCGCTTACCAAAAACTTTCCTGGTTCAAAAGCCAAGGTTAATTCTCTTCCGTATTCATTGCAGAATTCATTGAATCTTGATGTAAGTTTTTTGCCCAATTCCTCAATATTGGTTTCAATATCACCAGCTTTGTAGGGGACTTTAAAACCACTTCCAAAATCAATAAATTCCAAATTTTTAAAGTTTTTGGCCGTTTCAAATAATATCTCGGACGCATAAAGGAATACATCAATGTCCAAAATGTCACTTCCAGTGTGCATATGGATTCCGTTAATATTCATTTGCGTCAATTCAACAATGCGAAGTAAATGGGGAATCTGATGAATACTAATACCAAATTTGGAATCGATATGGCCCACTGAAATATTGGAATTACCTCCAGCCATAACATGCGGATTGATCCTGATGCATACCGGTATATCAGGATGTTTACTCCCAAACTGTTCTAAAATGGATAAGTTGTCAATATTTATCTGGACGCCCAATGCGGAGGCTTCCTCAATTTCTTCCAAGGATACTCCATTTGGCGTATAAATAATGGATTCCGGTTTAAAACCTGCCATTAATCCAAGTTTAACCTCCTGAACAGATACCGTATCCAAACCACTTCCCAAATTGTTCATTAAACGAAGGATGGAGATATTGGACAATGCCTTTGTAGCGTAGTTCAGCCTAAGACTGCCCACACCTTTAAAGGCTTTTGTTAATCGGTTAAATTGAGACGTAATTTTTTCAGCGTCGTATACATAGACGGGTGCACCAAACTTTTTGGCAATATGAAGTAAATTTTGGGAATTCATTTGAATTAGTCTTTTGGCAAAGCTAACAGTTGCTATTAAGTTGTACAAGGGATTATTTGATATTAATATAAATATAACAATTTGTTATGTAAATAACAGTAAATATATTGCTTGTTCTTCTGAACTTCAGATTGTACATTTAGCACAAATTCCAACAATGATATTACCTCTGTTTCCATTGCAATCTGTTTTTTTTCCTGGTGAAACAGTACCGCTGCACATTTTTGAAGATCGTTACAAACAGCTAATAAATGAATGCAGAAAGGAAGCTATGACCTTCGGGATTCCGGTTTTTATAAACAATACACTTGTATATGGTACCGAAGTACAGTTGGTTGAGGTGGTTACTACCTATGAAAATGGGGAAATGGATGTGGTCTGTGTGGCTAGACAGGTTTTTAAGATTTTGTCCTTTGAAGATCAAATCAAAGGAAAATTGTATGCAGGCGGTGAGGTGGAATTTTTGGATAATGAGAATGATGCTGATACTGCATTACGGGAAGAAGTTTTACAAGGAGTGGAAAAACTATACGATTTAATGGATGTGCCATTCACACAAACCTCTCCGAAACAGTTCAGTAGCTATTCCTTGGCCCATAAAATGGGGCTTTCCTTTGAACAGGAATATGAACTCCTTCAAATTCCAAATGAGACCAACAGGCTGCTGTTTATTAAAAAGCATCTTGAAGCTACCACATTGGTTCTAACGGAGGTGAACCGCACCAAGGGTACTATAAAAATGAATGGACATTTTAAAAATTTTGACCCTTTGGACTTCAAGGACTTTGAGGTTTCCTGATAATCTGTTATTGAGGCTTCGTATTGATTGCTCTTAAGATTTGATGTAATGCTGGCGAAGTGCAAAATGGAATTAAAAAACTTGGTTGAAGCTGTTGGAATATGTAAAAAAGAGAGCCATTAAGGGTGTTTTTTTGGAAATAAAATAACATGTTGATGGTTCAATGTTGATTATTCCTAAATCTTTGGAGATAATTTTCCATTTTTAGAGCCTGTTACCTATTTTTGTCAGCAAATAAAAGTTAGTTCATAGATGAATCTTCACGAATATCAAGGAAAAGAAATTTTGGCCAGTTTTGGAGTTAGAATCCAACGTGGAATTGTTGCACACAATGCAAAAGAGGCGGTGGATGCTGCAAAACAGCTTACACAAGAAACAGGTACAGGATGGCATGTGATCAAAGCACAGGTGCATGCTGGCGGAAGAGGCAAAGGTGGTGGTGTAAAATTGGCTAAAAACCTAAAGGAAGTTGAGGAATTGGCAGGAAGTATTATTGGCATGAACCTGATTACCCCTCAAACCTCAGCTGAAGGAAAGAAAGTACATCAAGTGCTTGTTGCCGAAGATGTGTACTATCCAGGAGATAGCGAGACCAATGAGTTTTACATGTCTGTGCTTTTAAATAGAGGCTCTGGTAGAAATATGGTCATGTATTCCACCGAGGGCGGAATGGATATTGAAGAGGTTGCTGAAAAGACACCACATTTAATTTTTACCGAAGAGATTGACCCAGCTACCGGTTTATTGCCTTTCCAAGCGCGTAAAATTGCTTTTAATCTCGGACTATCGGGTACAGCATTCAAAGAAATGACAAAGTTTGTTTCATCACTGTATAAGGCTTATGTGGAAAGTGATTCCAGCATGTTCGAAATTAACCCTGTCCTAAAGACATCGGATGATAAAATAATGGCTGTGGATGCCAAGGTTTCTATAGATGACAATGCTCTTTACAGAAGGAAGACCTATGCGGAAATGAGGGATTTACGAGAAGAGAACCCAATAGAAGTTGAAGCACGTGAGGTTGGATTAAATTATGTGGATTTAGATGGGAATGTGGGCTGTATGGTAAACGGCGCTGGATTGGCCATGGCAACAATGGATTTGATAAAAATGGCCGGTGGGGAACCTGCCAACTTTTTGGATGTTGGAGGTACTGCTGATGCCAAGAGGGTCGAAGAGGCCTTTCGCATTATTTTAAAAGATGCAAATGTAAAGGCCATACTAATAAATATTTTTGGAGGTATCGTGCGTTGTGACAGGGTTGCACAAGGTGTGGTTGATGCATACAAAAACATGGGAGATGCCATTAAAGTTCCAATTATTGTAAGACTTCAAGGTACCAATGCTGAGTTGGCCAAAGAGATTATAGATAATTCTGGACTGGCTGTGCATTCAGCAGTTCAGTTTCAGGAAGCTGCCGATAAAGTAAAAGAAGTATTGGCATAGACTTTCCTGTTTATAGAGAAAAAGGGGCAACGTAAACTTTACGTTGCCCCTTTTTTGTTATCTTAATTTTTAGAAATACTGGCGGGAAATACGAGTCTTATGCTTCATCTTATTTCTAATGGAAATACATGGTGTTTTTTACCAAATCTCCAAACCGGCACAACAAGTTGTAAACTCTCTTTTATCAAACCCAAGAATTGTATGAATAAATTTTTAGGGCATTTGTTTGGATTTTTTCAAGATTTTAAGATAGATATTCATTAAAAATATGTTAAAAATCTATTTTATTGTAACATTCTTAATAATCGAAAGTCTTTTATATATCATCATATCAATTGTTAATCAAAAAACGAAATCATCATGAGAAAAATTAGTATTGCTATCGTGGCAATGTTGCTACTTGCATCCGGAAGTGTTTTTGCAAAAGACATCAACACAGTAAACCCATCAAAAACCCTTGTTACCCAGATTCAAAAAATGCTTAAGGATAACTCCTTTGAAATGGCTGAGGACGACGTTGTCGCCGAAGTCCGCTTTACCATAAACGTGGAAGGGGAATTGGTTGTACTTTCCGTGGATACGGATGACGATTCTTTGGAAGGCTTTGTAAAAGGCTCCTTAAATTATAAAAAAGTAAATCTAAACAGGATAACTGAAGGTGAAATATTCACGCTTTCAGTGCGGATAACAGCTTAATTAGCTGGGATTATTTGAATTAGCTAGGAAAACCCTGAAGTAATTTCAGGGTTTTTTATGTAATAAAGTTGACAGTTTGGGAGTTATCTAAAAGAATTCAGTTTTAAATCTGCTTAATGGGTACCTATAAAGAGAAACTTAGTATTCTTTCTGAGATGATTGCATTTGCAAGGGTTGATCAATCTTTAAAGGACTCAGAATATCAATTCTTGGTTGGCGTAGCTTCAAGCTTAGGTGTTGATAAGACCACTTTTAAATTTCTACTAAACGAAAAACCTTCAAAAACGTTCCTTAAATCCCAAGCAGAGCGTATAGTACAATTCCACAGATTGTTGCTATTAATGAATATAGATCAAGAACAGCATGAAAAAGAAATGCTCACTCTTCGAAATATTGGGCTTGCAATGGGGCTTCCACCCTCAGGAATTGAACAAGTCTTTAGCATAATGCATGAATACCCAAACAAGGCTGTTCCTCCAAATGTATTGATTAATATTTTTAAAGCACATTACAATTAAGTCATTTTGACGCGTTCACAAAGCAATTAAGTGACAAAATGTCATATTCGTGCTATTGGTATAGCATTTGACCATTGGTAATTGATTTTAATGTTTAATATAAAATGAATCACCATGAGTATAGTAAAAAGAAATAGCGTTTTTTTTCCATCCTTAATGAACGACCTTTTAAGACCGGACTGGTTTGGAGGAACTGAGAATTGGAATACCAACGTTCCCGCAGTAAATATCAAAGATAATACAGCAGGTTTTGAATTAGAGTTAGCCGTTCCAGGCCTTAAAAAAGACGATTTTAAGGTGGAAATTGACAATGATATTTTGACCATATCCAGTGAGATTACTTCTGAAAACAAGGAAACAAAGGACAATTATACCAGAAGGGAATTCTCATTTACGTCATTTAAGAGAGCCTTCACTTTGCCAGAAACGGTAGACGGTACTAAAATAGATGCATCCTATGAAAACGGAGTCTTAAAATTGACCTTACCTAAAAAAGATGAGGCATTACCAAAACCAAAGCGATTAATTTCGATTGGGTAGTGGCAACAACGTATAAGTATCAAGAAACACCAACTTAAGTGTTTCATGATGGTTGGTTAGTTGGTAAGAGCGCGTTTTTGGATAATACATTCTGAAAGCGCGCTTTTTCTTTTAATCCTGATTTTGCAATACCTTTATTTCATCCCTCAATTTTGCAGCTTCCATGAAGTTTAGCTCTTTGGCCGCTTTTTCCATTGCCTTTCTTTTATCTCGGATCATTTTTTCTCTTTGATCTTGAGTAAGATATTCCAAATCTGGTTCTGCTGCGCGCAACTCTTCTTTTTGAAAATGGTATGTGGAAACGGAGTTTTTCGCTAAAACACTATCAAGACTTTTATTCAGTGCTTTGGGCGTAATATGATGTTGCGTGTTATATGCCGTTTGCTTCTCTCTTCTATAATTGGTTTCATCTATGGTTTTTTGCATACTTTCTGTAATCTTATCTGCATACATAATTGCTTTTCCATTTAAGTTACGAGCTGCACGACCGACTGTTTGAGTTAGCGATCTATTGCTGCGCAGGAATCCCTCCTTATCTGCATCCAATATGGCTACAAGCGAAACTTCAGGTAAATCGAGTCCCTCCCTGAGCAGGTTTACTCCAATGAGCACATCAAAGATACCTTTTCTAAGGTCTTGCATAATTTCCACACGTTCCAAAGTATCCACGTCACTATGGATGTACCGGCACCGAACATCAATTCGAGTTAAATATTTTGCGAGTTCCTCTGCCATCCGTTTGGTTAAAGTAGTTACCAAAGTTCTTTCATCCAATTCCACACGCTGTTGGATTTCTTCGACCAGATTGTCTATTTGGTTCAGGCTTGGGCGGACCTCAATAATCGGATCCAATAAGCCCGTGGGTCGGATCACTTGCTCAACGTACACCCCTTGGCTTAGTTGTAATTCATAATCGGCCGGTGTGGCACTCACATATATGGCTTGATTTTGTAGTGCTTCAAACTCTTCAAATTTTAGTGGCCTATTATCCATAGCAGCCGGAAGTCGGAAGCCATATTCCACTAAATTTTCTTTTCTAGATCGATCACCGCCGTACATGGCATGAACTTGGGGAATGGTTACGTGGCTTTCATCAATAATCATTAGATAATCATCGGGAAAGTAATCCAATAGGCAAAATGGTCTGGTGCCCGGTTCCCTACCATCCAAATACCTGGAATAGTTTTCAATTCCGGAGCAGTAGCCCAGTTCGCGAATCATTTCCAGATCAAAATTAGTGCGTTCCTCTAATCGTTTTGCCTCAAGAGGTCTACCAATCTCTTTAAAATAGTCTATTTGTTTAACCAAATCGTCTTGGATCTGGTGTATGGCATTTTGCAGAATATCTGGGGAAGTGACAAACATGTTTGCCGGATAAATATTCAATGATTCATATATCTCAATTACGCTATTGTTGAATGGGTCAAGCGCCTCGATTTCCTCAATTTCATCTCCAAAAAAGTGAATTCTATATGCGTGGTCGGCATAACTGGGAAATACATCCACTACATCTCCTTTAACCCTAAAATTTCCGTTTCTAAAGTCCGCTGTGGTTCTTGAATAGAGACTTTGGACCAATTGCTTCAGGAATTTAGTTCTTGCAATGACTTGATCTTTATGTATGGAGATTACATTTTTTTGAAACTCTACAGGGTTTCCGATACCATATAGACAGGAAACAGAGGCTACCACCAAAACATCTCTTCGCCCAGAAAGCAACGAGGAAGTGGCACTCAATCTTAATTTTTCAATATCCTCATTGATGGACAAGTCCTTTTCTATATACAGACCACTCGTTGGAATATAAGCTTCGGGTTGGTAGTAATCATAATAAGAAACAAAATATTCAATGGCGTTCTTCGGAAAAAACTGCTTGAACTCGGAATAGAGCTGAGCCGCTAGGGTTTTGTTATGTGCGAGCACCAATGTGGGGCGTTGCACAGTTTCAATAACATTGGCAACGGTGAAGGTTTTTCCTGAACCTGTTACACCAAGTAAGGTCTGATGTGTTTCTTTTTCTTCAATCCCATCAACCAACTGTTTTATAGCATGGGGTTGATCTCCTGTTGGCTTGAATTCTGATACGATTTCGAATTTCATTGCTTAAAATTACAAAGCAAATGGAGACTTGGGAAAAAAATCTAACGCTTTAGGGCAAAATAACCTTTGAAGATCCTACCGTCCTCCAAATTGGCCTCAAACCAGTAGCTTGATGCAGGAAGTTCATAACCAGCATTATTAGATCCATCCCAACCATTACTTTTTGGACTAATTTGAGTAATCAATGTTCCAAAACGATCATATATGGATATTAGACTCATAGCCTGCACTTGCTCATCTGCACCTAATAATTGCCAAGTATCATGTTGATTATCGCCATTAGGCGTGAAAAATTTGGGATAGCCCAATACAGAAATTTGTTTTTCACTAATACCACAGCCATTTTTATCGTTTACATATATTGTCCTAAAGCCGGCAATGACATCCTCAAATAATGGATTGTCTTGGTAGATTGAACCGTCCAAGGAATATTCATAATCACCATCTCCTTCTACAATAACCATAACTGTATTGCTTGCTGAAAAATCAGTAATATCAACTGAAACAAAGGTTGCGGGATTAGAGGGGAGAATAGTAAATTCTTTTGTGGTGAAACAATTGGAGATTTGGCTATTCTGGACATAGGAATATCCTATTTCCAAAACAAAATCCCCAGCTTGTGAAACAGCTATGGAGGGACCGCTTTGTAGCGGTGTCAAACCAGAATCATCTTTGATATACCAGTTGTAAATGTCGAAGCCCAATGGAGCATTTAAATCCAATGGTTCTCCATTCGTACACCAGTTAAACGCTTCTGGATATGTAAAGGAAGGCGAGGGATTTAGGATTAGCTCAATTTCTTCCACATTTTGGCATTCATTGTTGTTCTCCAATCTAGCAAAAATGGTTTTTGGTTGGGAACTATAGTTTGGGGGCAGGGCATTTAACTCCAAACCTGCTTCTTCCCGAGTTTCGTAAAAACCTACCTCCAAACCGGGGAATGCGTGTCTGATTTGGTCTAAATCAAAAGTTCCTTCTAGAATATCATCGTCTGGATTGTCATCACATCCGTAAAACGTTTTTGGGGTACTACCACCAATTGCTGTGGAAACAACACTCAGATTAATTTCAGAGGAGCCCCCACAGTTTCTTTCGTTCATTACACGATAATAAACCGTTTGGGAAAATGGGTTGGTATTTTGATATCTAACTGGATCGGAGATCGGAATGTCGTTTGTTAAATCGGAAATACTTTCATAAAAAGTATAGGTGAATCTACTATTAGTACTTATCTGCTCTAGGTTAATTGCAGTCAATCCATCGGTTGAATTGATCATATCCACATCACATTGCACTAAATGTACAGGATTGGGAATAGGAATAGGGATTATTTCGATTATGGCTTCTCCATTTATTACACATTCTTTAGGGTTACCTGGAATAACTTCTAAAGAGTACTCTCCTGAATCGGAAAGTCCTGCGGAGGGGATTAAAAGTTCATGTGAGGAATTGGGCAATAAAATCCCATTTTTTTTCCAAATGTAAGTTGCTCCAGATGAAAAATCCACGCCCAATCTTAATTCTTCAGTTTCACAAACCGATGCCGAACTTTCCTCTGTCCCATCTTCATTTCTAAAAAGGCCCGCTTTATAAAAAAACGATTGAATAAATGGAGGAAGTCCTTGATTTCCAATTTTACCTCCCAACGATATGGCATTGTGTTGATAGTTGGCGGTGATACCTCCCTCATTTGGGTTATGGATAACTCCGAGAAATTTTGTTCCTGTAAGGTACTCCTTAGCTATGGTTCTATAGATTTTTCCATTGTAACCCAATTGAAGGGCAGATCTAAATGTTTCCCTTCTATCTAGTTCAACAGTTTGATAAGTTGATAAATCAAATTGAAATAGAGATGAAAAATAGGGTTCATCTGATTCTCCAGAGGCATTATTTGATGCATTTACATATAAAAATTGTTGGTTCTGTGAAAACTCAACACCATAGGGAAATCGATTTTCTCCAGGGATACTGATTCGAAGGGGGTTGGATACAATTCCGGTAGCTACATCGAAATCATAAAGATAGAGTCCTGAAAAAGAATTGGCGCATGCAACTTTGGTGCCATCTGGTGAAAATTTGAGATATCCTCTGGAGTCTGTAATTTGAAATTCCGGGAAACTGCTGGTTACCGGTGTACTGTTTATACCATTTGGCCCTACTTCATAGGCGTAAAAAGTATTAAGGTTAAAGTCATCGTCTCCAGATGGTGCCAAGGTAACTACCCATACAGACCTATTGGAACAATCTTTGAGCACGGCAGTAATTTTTTCGGAACTATAATCCAAAAGCTTGATATTTTTTCTACGCACATAACCCAGACCTCCATTGGATTCAAGATCTACTTCTGAGTAATTAAACCCAAAATTACTATCGCTCTCATTGGTTGAAGTATCGACAGTGAAAATATATTGAATGCTTGGATCTTCTGGTTTTGGAACAATCAAGGCAGATTGCGAGCTTGAAGAATCTCCATAAAGCCCCGTACCGTTTGCAATAACATCATGATTGGCATTATATACTGTTCGTCCATCCGTATACAACAACAAATTCCCTTCTTGATCAGATATGGATGCACAGCCCTCAAGAGTATTTAATTTTCCATCTGTGAGAGCGGTGGTACTTCCATCTTCATTAAAGTGCAGGCCCGCTCCGTTTCCAAAATACCAATACGTTGACTCCCCTTGGCCGTATCCAAGAAATGCAATTAAAAATACGAAAACTGTGAGTAGTGTTCTTAGCATTTGATGTTTGTCAAACGCTACAATATACTATAAATCACGCTTTTTCAACAATGCATAGGACAAATAGATGAAAATTGCCGTCCAACATAAAACAATTATTATCTCATACCAATGCACGGCATAGTCAAATTGCATATTTTCCCCAATCTGTTCCCCTATATTCTGTACAGCAGATAGTCGTGTAGCGGGTTCTTCTATTAGATTCATCATGGACTCCAACGGAAAGAAGTCTTTGACCAACTTTGCGTTTGGCCAGCTCATAATTTTCCATCCAAGTAATCCAAATATTAACTGCTCAAGAATTACCCACAAGATTAAAAAACCTAAAGCAAAGGCGGACCGTTTAACAAAAATCCCCAGAAAAAGACAAAATGAGAAAAACCCGACAAGCTTAACAAAGAATGCCAGTAAGAATTCCAGGTCAGAAAAAATGATGGAAAGCTCGTTGTAATCGGAATAAATAAGTCCTAAAATCAATGAAACGGTAAAAACAAATATGGTGGAAATGAAGGAAAAGGAGACCACAGTAAGAAACTTTGAAAGAATAAATTCCTTCTTGGATAATCCGTCTATTAAATTTTGTTTGATTGTTTTATTGCTGTATTCGTTTGCCATCATAGAAACAATGACAATGGCCAAAAACAACTTAAAAAAAGCAGTTACATAGGTGTTGAAATGCCAGATATAGGGGAAATTAAAAATTCCTTGATCTGCTAAATGAAATTTTACGGGACCTATATCAAATTTAACTGCAGCAATTAGTGCAATTGAGGTCAATAGTACAAAATAGGAAGCAATCAATATTTTGCTGGCCCTATTGTTCCAAAGTTTTATAAATTCTATGTGTAGTAAACGTACCATTCGTTTTTTTGATTAGTTGTTTTTGGTCAAGGTTAAAAATTGTTCTTCCAGACTTTCTTTTCGCTTCACTAAATGGGAGAGTACCATGCCTTTATCAAATACCATTTTGTTGAGATCTTCGGCGTTCATTTCTTCTTTTAAGAAAGCAGTCAGTGTGCCACTCTCTCTGGTTATTTTTCCAAAACTGGCATTCTTTTCCAAAAGTGCCTGTAGTTTCTCAATCTCTGTAGTCCTCAATTCAAAAAAGCCGTGACTTGCTAACATATCATCAACCGGACCTGAGTATAATTTTTCACCTTTTCGAAGAATTACAACATGGGAACATACTTTTTCAACTTCATCCAATAAATGGGAGGCAAGCAATATTGTGGTGCCTTTGCCTGCAATTTTTTTAATAATCTCTCTAATTTGATGAATTCCCTGTGGATCCAAGCCGTTTGTGGGCTCATCAAGAATAAGGATTTCTGGGTCATTGAGTAGAGCAGATGCAATGGCCAAACGCTGTTTCATTCCCAAGGAATACGTTTTGAACTTACTGTCCTTTCGTTCCCAAAGACCAACAAGTTCCAACTTTTCTTGGATTTTGGTTTCAGGAACTTCTTTTATTTTACAAACCAGTTTCAGGTTTTGTATGGCGGTCATGTACGGATAAAAATTCGGGCGTTCAATAATGGCACCTACCTTTTTTAATGCTTCATGCGTAGAAGTGTTTCCGTTGAACCAACTAAAATCTCCAGATGTTCTATTGACCACATTTAAAATAATGCCCAATGTTGTGGACTTGCCACTGCCATTTGGCCCCAATATCCCATAGACATTTCCTTTCTCTATGGTAAATGATAAATCTTTTACTGCGGTGAGGTAACCAAATTTTTTAGTTAAATTGTTTACGGTCAGTATTGTCTCCAAGTCGGAATCGTTTTTTGATTTGTTTATAGTAACTTGACGAGGTAGTTTGAATTTTGTTACAAAATAGTGAAAGAATGTCCGAGGAAAAGTTAATGTCCAAAAAAAAGCCCGCTTATCCCATCAACAAAAAATTGGATGGATACTTGCACAAGTACAGTCGAAAGATTGAGATTCCCATTTTTTATGAAGACTTGCTGAGATTTTCGGGATCTGTGGTGGTTTATGACTCTGAAGGAGTGGATACGCTCTGGGTACGGGTCTACTATTCTGAATTTGAGCGTGAAGAAATTGATTCAAGTCTTAAAAAAGTCTATTCCATTTTACATTCTGATGGAAGTGATCGTATTTTGGAGTATTTGAATGTTGATGCTGTGGATTATTGCACATTTGGAAATTCAAAACCATTTCGCATCAAGGTTCGGAATATTTTAAATGATAATTATACGTATTTCTATGTAAAAAGGACCGACGCCTCCCGAGTTTACGGGTTAGAATTGGAGCATATGCTCTCCCCATATAATCTTAACTTTTTGGTCTATGGGGATACTTTGATAGAAGAGCATATTGCAGGAATTCCAGGAGATGTATTTATCAATGACGTTTTACCCAAATGCAACGAGGCCGAGAAATCACAACTGGCAAAAGAGTTTGTGAAGTTCAATGAGCGTTGTATGATTCGATTGTTAGGTGATATGCGTTCCTATAATTATGTAATTGTTCCTACCCATGATTTTGATCATGTTGTCTATAAGATTCGAGCCATAGATTTTGACCAACAGTGTTTTGAAGGAAAATTAAAGGTATACCGCCCCCAATTTTTTAAGGAAAACTATCAAATGGTGGAGTTGGTCCGTACCAAATTACAGAAATACTCCATAGATCAATATAAAATTGAAGAACGTTCTATAGTGGCCAAACGGATTTTGAGTTCAGGAAACCGTATAAAAAGATTGATAAGTATCAGTAAAACGGACAATATTTCCTTACAGGACAATATTGATCAATTAAAACTACAGATATATGACCTAACCAAGGACCTTGATTTTAAAAAGTGCACCACTATGGGGCAGGTTTTGGCCTTGGCTTTAGACTTTGTAAAGCGGAACTATGAAGATGTGAGCTTAACACAGATATTGGATAACAATCAATCTTAACTTTTCTGCTCCTTATTAAAATATACCAGATAATAGTACATCTGTTTTTCCTCATCCCACCCTTTTTCCACAAATTTTTCGGCAGATTCCGGGTTGATGAAGTCCATTTTTATTTGGATGTTGGTATCCAGATTAATGACATTCTTTATCTTTTTTCGGGCATCGGAAACGGCTTTGTTGGCAATGTCAAAATTGGAAACATCTTCGATGCTGAACTTGGGTCCTTTTTCAACCTTATAATGTTTAAATTCTGGGATGAGTTCTGGATTTTCCATTACCTCATTTAAAAAAGAACTTTCTTCAAAAGCATCATTTTTGGCAAAATGGTTCACTGCCCTGTTCATAAATAGAACTTCCTGTTGTTTGTCCTCTGCGGGAAGCACCACATCCTTGGCGAAGTTTTGACAGAATTTTAAATAGTTTTTAGTGTAGAAATTCTCATCCGTTAGTGGCGCCAACCCTAAAAAATTCTCCAACCAATACTTAGCGTCGTAGCGATTACTGTCTACGGATAAAACCTTATAACCTTCTTCATTATCCACATTAAAAACAATACAGCCCTTATCCAATTTATTGATATTGATCCCTTGCCTTATTAAAATTTCCAGATTCTGTTCCCTTTCCTTAAACTGAAGAAAGTCGTGTTTAAGTTCACTTTTAAATATCCCTACGGCATCTACTTTTTGGTTGTCAATAACCATATCGGAAAAATGAACAACATAAACCTCCCCACTTTTTATATGTGGATGGTTGGATTGTTCAAAAAGATGCGTTGTTATTTTTTTTGAAAGGGAATGTGCCCGTGATGGATCCTCAAAAAGTTCAGAAACAATCTTAAAAACTTCATTGAATTCAACATCCACCTCATTGGAAAACTTAAAGTAATTTTCTTCTTTTTCCCTGAAAGGCTTGAAAAAATATTCCTTTAACAATCCAGACATTTCATCATTCAATGAAAAAGGTTCCGCTGATAAAAAAATGGGTTCATTTTTATTTTTATTACCAACACGATGAAGTGAGACACTTTCAATTTGGGCGGGATATAGGTTTAGCATTTTAGGTAAAAGTTAAATGTGGATATTAGGAGTTTAAACTTGAGCTTTGAACTTGAACTTGAACTTTGAACTTGAACTTGGGTTTGAGTTTGCACTTGGACTTTGCACTTTAAAAATACGAGTTATCAGTTCCAATTTTCATCGAAATCCAAATCATCGTAGCTATCCATGGTATCATCAAAATCCACGGATGGTTTTGACTCAAACTTTTTTTCTGGTGGGGCATCTGGTAATTCACCAAAACTAAAAAGTAGATTAGGATAAATGGTACCGTCCTCTTTTGCCACAATGTCTGCCAATTCCACAAAAAATGTCCACATACTAAAAAAGTCATAAACATATATCATCTTAGGACTTTTCTCCGTCAAAACGTCATCCAGTATTGTCTCGTTCATCAATCTGACATCGGAGCCTGTTTCGCTCATATCAAAAAGAGCAATTTCTTCATCCTGATTCCATTCTGCATCACATGTATAAAAAGAGGCCATCTCGCTCCCACCAAAGCCAAAGGCTTGGGTAATTGCATTATGAAAATCTTCTAAAGTACAGCTGTCCTCAATTTCGATATCCCTGAAAATATCATCCTCTGCATCAAGAATAATCCTGATTTTATAAATCATTTAGCTAGAATTTATGTGGAGGCAAAGTTACAACAAATAGTGTTTTATTTGGTGAACCTGTGCAAAGTAAAGGTCATGGCGGCCAATAGGAAAAAAGCCCCAATTTGATGCGCAATTCCCAACCAAAGTGGTACGGCATAAATTAGTGTAAAAACCCCGAGCAGGAACTGTAAGGATACCAACAACAATAGTGAGTTGATGCCGTTGTCCTGCAGTTGGGTTCTTGGGATTTTCCTCGTTTTAAACCATAAAAATATAATGGATCCAAAAACAATATAAGCAAGATATCTATGGATGAACTGAACCCCGCTCTTGCCTTCGTAAAAGTTGTTTAGAAACGGTTGTTGTTCTATATATACCGTTTCATGGATTAGCTTTCCTTCGCTCATCAACGGCCAATGGTTGTGTATAAATCCGGCATCCAATCCAGCCACAAAGGCTCCCCAAATGATCTGAACAATCAATATCAATATTAAAACACGTAGCAGATTGCGTATGTTTCCTTGAACTTCTTTTTTTGATGGATACATTAAATCCAATGCCACCCAAAGACTATATGAAAAAGTTAAAAAAGCAGTGGTCAGGTGTGCGGCAAGCCTATAATGGGATACATCAGGTCTATCTACCAAACCACTTTTAACCATATACCAACCCAAAAAACCTTGAAACCCACCAAGAAGCAATAAAAGAATGCATTTTTTTATCGTTGCCCGATCCAGCTTCTTAGCAATTAAGAAGAATAAGAAAGGAACAATAAATATGATTCCAATGAATCGTCCAATGACCCTATGCAACCATTCCCAAAAGAAGATACTTTTAAAGTCTTCCAACCCAAAATGAGTGTTCAGTTTTTGATATTCAGGATATTGTTTATAAAGTTCAAAAGCATCATGCCACTCTTGTTCGTTCATTGGTGGAAGTGTACCGCTGATTAACTTATAATCGGAAATGGAAAGCCCAGAATGGGTCAATCGTGTAATACCGCCAACCAGTACCATTATAAAAATAAGGGCACAGCCGGTAAGCAACCAATAAATGACATATTTGTTATTTTTCATTACCTGTTACTATCAGGTTCATTTTTTTTCCTTTTTCCAACATAAATTGATAAGCTTCTTCATGTTTATTGGGAATTTCCCCTTCCAATATGGCCTCTTTTATGGCCTCTTTTATAATGCCTATTTCTTTTGACGGTTTTAGATTGAAGGCTTTCATGATTTCTTCACCGGAGACGGGGGGTTGAAAATTTCGGATATGGTCCCGTTCCTCTACCTCTTTTATTTTTTGCCGTACTATTTGAAAATTGTTCTTGTACCTTTTTTGTTTTCTGGGGTTTTTTGTAGTGATGTCCGCTTCACAAAGTGTCATAAGATCATCTACATTATCTCTGGCGTCAAAAACCAAGCGACGTACGGCAGAATCGGTTACATGGTCTTCAGAAAGTATAATGGGCCTGGAGCTCATTAAAACCATTTTTTGGACGAATTTCATTTTTTCATTTAATGGCATTCGTAACCTTTTAAAGAGCTTATACACCATTTTGGATCCCACAAACTCGTGGGCATGAAAGGTCCAACCTATTTTTTTATGGAAGCGTTTGGTGGGCGCCTTTCCAATATCGTGCAGGAGTGCAGCCCAGCGTAACCAGACATCCTCGGTATTTTTAGAAATATTGTCCACTACTTCGAGGGTATGCCAAAAGTTATCTTTGTGTCGCTGGCCTTCAATTTCCTCTATCCCCTGTAGTGCATGTAACTCTGGAAGAATCAGGGGCAATAGTCCGGTTTGGTGCATCAGTTTAAAACCAATAGATGGTTTTTTGCTCATCAATATTTTATGAAGTTCATCAACGATACGTTCTTTGGAGATGATTTTGATGCGATCTCTGTTTTCGGTTATTGCTTGATGGGATTTTAGTTCAATAGTAAAATCTAATTGGGTAGCAAAGCGAATGGCGCGCATCATGCGAAGGGGATCATCCGAGTATGTGATTTCTGGATCCAGTGGAGTCCTAATTATTTTCTGACCAAGATCTTTTCTTCCATTAAAGGGGTCTAAAAGAAGTCCAAAATTGTTGGGGTTTAGTGCTAAGGCCATGGCATTGATGGTAAAATCCCTTCTATTTTGATCATCCTCCAAAGAACCATCTTCAACCATGGGTTTTCTGCTGTCTCGATGGTAACTTTCCTTTCTTGCACCCACAAATTCCAGTTCCAGATGTTGATATTTGATCATTGCCGTGCCAAAATTCTTAAAAACAGACACCTCTGGTTTCCCTTTTAATTTGGAAGCCACTTTTTTTGCAAGGGCAATGCCACTTCCAATGGCTACAACATCAATATCATTTGGAGTTCCCCGTTGAAGCACATAGTCCCGTACAAAGCCTCCTATAACAAAAGAATCAATGCCCAATTCCTCTGCAGTTTCACCAATAAGTTTAAAAATAGGATGTTGTATTGCCCTTTTATGGAATTCCTGCGTCATTTTATTCCCTAATAACCTTTACCTGCCCATCATTGCTAAGCTTTATAATGGATGAAGGTGAAGGGTTTTTGTTCTCTTCTGGCAAATTTACCACATAGTCCACTCCTTTTAAAATTTCTTGACTGATCTCTTTGAATTGTTTTGGTGTTATTTCTCCAGATATATTGGCAGAGGTAGACACGATGGGTTTTCCAAATTTATTGATTAAATATTGGCAGAACTTATCCGATGCAACTCTAATAGCGAGTGTGTTGTCCTCTTCAATAAGGTTTTTGGCAATACCCTTAGGTTGGTCAAAAACAATTGTTGTTGGTTTTTCGGCCAAATCCATAATATCATAGGCAACATCGGGCACCTGTTCCACATGCCTTTCTAGCATGGCTTGGTTTGCTACAAGGCAAATGAGTGCTTTAGTGTCTTCTCTCCGTTTTAGGTCATAGACTTTTTTTACCGCATTTGGGTTGGTTGCATCACAACCTATTCCCCATACGGTATCCGTAGGGTATAAGATTAGATTGCCTTTTTTTAGCTCTTCTATGCAGTTATTGATTTCTTGGGTCATTCGTGGCGCTATTTACTTTCTATAAATCCAATATATTTATTTTGTTGTTCCTTGAACTCCCATTTTTTAGAATCGTATTTTGTTTTATAAATTTCTGTATTATTAATGATATTGTTCAGAATTTTAGACAATTCGATTCCGTCTTTATAAAAGGTGGAATGTTCATGAATATCGTCTATGTGCGCAAGGTCTTTGGGGCAAATCAAACTTTTCTTATACGCAAAAGCTAAATTATAACTTCCCATTATTTTATATTTTGAATAATTGTCCCCAACTGATTTTAATGGGAGCAAAATATAGTCCGATTTGGCAATATATTCATGGAAGAGGGAATTTTCTATAAAGTAATCGAACAATATAAAATTCTCATGAATGTTGTTAACTTTTAGTTGCTTTAAAAAAACACTATTCCGTGAATTTTCCGAGTTGGTATTTCCTAAAATCACGAATTTTAGATTTTCCCCGGAATTCATCATAAGAAGCGCTTCCACTATTAAATCATAATCCCTTCTATTAAAATCCAGCTTTCCGGGGATGCTAATCCAAATTTCATCTCTTGGCTTTAGGAGGTTAACTGTATTGTATTTTGGAAAGAAAATAGGATAAAAACTTTGTAGTTCAATGGATTTATCTTCTATCAATACCGAATTTTCTAAAAAGTCATTGAGGACAAAATATTTTTTAATTGCTTTATTGATTAGTTTTTGAGAGAAACTATAATTGACCTTTTTAAGGTTATGGAGAACTCCAAAGAGTTTGACTTTTCGCTTTAGCAAAGTACTCAAGAGAATTACCTCCAGTTTTGAACTTGCAGTATTAAAGATTGCAATATCTGTCTCATTCTTTTTTATATAGAAATATTGTTTTAGGGTCCAGATAATTTTTTTAAAGATATTTTTTATTGACCTATGATCATAAATTATAACATGTTTGGCAAGATGTAAATATTCTCCTGATCTTTCAGAAATTTGGAGGTTTATTATTAGTGTTACCGCGTAGTTGGAATCTTTTAGAAAACTAATTTGGGAATAAAGACATTCGTCATGATAAGAGTTTAATTCAATAAGAATGGCATTTTTCATAAAGTATATAGGAAAGAAATTATCCTAATCACAAAGTTATCTTTTAAATTGTAGACTTTGTTATTTTTGTCAAGATGAATTTAGAAGAAAAGGAAATTCCAAAAATATCGATTATTGTAAGTACGTACAATTCTGAAGAATGGTTAAAGAAAGTACTTTGGGGATTCAATTGTCAAATATTTAAAAAGTTTGAAATTGTTATTGCAGATGATGGATCGGGCCCCAAGACTAAAGAATTACTTGAAACTATTTCCAAAGATGCTTTTTACAAAATAATCCATGTTTGGCAGGAAGACGATGGTTTTCAAAAATCAAGAATATTAAACAAAGCTGTGCAAGCTTGCAATGCCGAATATATTGTAATGACAGATGGGGATTGTATTCCGCGTGAAGATTTCGTCGAAGTACACTATATTAATAAAGAAAAAGGTTTCTTTATTTCTGGAGGATATTATATGCTTCCTATGAATATTTCCCAAATGATTGCCAAAGAAGATATTGAACAACAAAATTGCTTTAATATTCATTGGTTAAAAGAAAAAGGAATTCCAAAGACCTTTAAAAACAACAAGCTTACCGCCAGTGGTATTATCTCAAAATTTTTAAACACATTTACCCCAACCAATGCAACTTGGAATGGTCATAATTCTTCGGGATGGAAAAAAGACATATTAAACGTTAATGGTTTTGATGAACGGATGCAATATGGTGGTCAAGATCGAGAATTGGGGGAGCGTTTGTTTAATTTTGGATTAAAGTCCAAACAATTAAGGTACAGCGCTGTTTGTATACATCTAGATCATAAAAGGGGATATAAAACGCCAGAATCCATTTCTAAAAATTTGACAATACGTAGAGATACAAAAAAAACTAGTTCGGTATGGAGCTACTATGGCATAACCAAGTAATAGGTAAGCTGATTTTTCTTTTCAAGTTGTTTCAGCTCTCGGTATCTTTCCAATACCCCTAAAGCATTCAAATAACATATGACAATTCCTTTTTTGCCGTCTAAGAATCCTAATCTTAGTATATAATGATTGAAAAATTTCCAAAAAGGTTTTAAAATCATAAAAAGATAGTTGAAATGTTTCTCTTTATAAAAGGCTTCTTTTGCCTTTAACCTTCCATAATGGAGCATTTTACCTTTATAATCTTCGTAATTTTTGTAGCAATAATGAGTAAGTTTTTCTTTCAGGATGCAGGAATTTCCATCTACCTCAAGGGATTCATGGACAATTTTTTTATCCGTAAACCGAACTTTACTTTTTTTGAAAAGTCTATGGTTTTTATCCGTTTGCCATCCACTAAAATTTAGAGGAGCGTTTTGAAACATGAACTTTCTGTAAAACCAGTACGCTTCACAAGCATTTGGATTGTTCACCGTATCGATAATCTCATTTTGAAGTTTATAAGTAACCACTTCATCTGCATCCAAGAAGAGTACCCAGTCATTTGAAGCCTGTTTAAGGGCATAAGACTTCTGGGCGGTAAAATTCTCAAAAGGGTGCTGGATTACTTGAACACTTTCCCGTTTTTGCAAATATTCAAATGTTCCATCGTTACTGTAAGAATCAACAACAATTATTTCATCTGCAAATGAGATTGAGTCAATACATTTTTCAATGTATCCTATCTCATTGTAGGTAATGATTAATGCTGATATTTTTTGCTTTGGGGCGCTCAATTCAGACATATTTATTGGTATGCGTATTTTAAAGTTATAAAAGTATAACAAAAAAGCGAAAAGAAAATTGTTTTTGATGTCAAATTTTCTTACAAAGAAAACATTTATCGACTTAATCTATTTTCTATTCTTATTTTAAAAATTCAGGTTGTTTCGTACTTTTCAGATAGATAAAAGACAAAAGGTTGCTTTATATTTGAAAAAAAAACTCAGAAGGGTATATGAAATTTGTTGGAGTTGTATTAATTCTTGGTGTTGTGGGCTTCTTTATTGGAAAATTTATAAAGCATAAATCATTGTATCCATTTATGCCTTTTAAACATGATTTTAGAAAACGAAGGGATACTTTTCTTAAAACCATGGAACTCATGGATCGGTCAGGGGCAAAAATAATTGTTGAAACAGGAACCTCGAGGGAAGGTTTAAAAGGGGCAAAAAGTAACGGGGCCGCTACAATAGTCTTTGGTAAATGGGCAAGTCAGAACGATGCTTTTGTACATTCGGTAGATATTAGTGAAGAATCGGTAAAGAACGCTCAGGAAGAGGTAAACCATCAAGATTTGCAAGATTTTGTAGAAATCCATCACTCGGATTCGCTTGTTTTTTTAGAGAATTTCAACAAAAAAGTGGATTTATTGTATTTAGATAGCTATGACTATAGCAGCGATATTGAAGTGCAGAAAAAAAGCCAGCACCATCATTTAGAGGAGTTTAAAAACATTGAGAATCAACTTCAGGAACATACGATAGTTCTTATTGACGATTGTGATCTGCCCAATGGGGGCAAAGGAAAATTGGTGATAGCTTATATGCTGGAGCGGGGGTGGAAGATATTAATGGAATCTTATCAGGTACTACTTGTTAGGGAAGATTTTATTTTCAATAAAGCTTCTTAATTGTTTTTCGAACAATTCTGGGGTAAAAGCAGCATAGAAATCCAAGGCATTTTTTTTTCGTATTTTTTTTGGAATGGCCAAAATTTCCGGTTGAAAATCAGATAAATGCGTGGCTTGGTTAGCACTGTTTTCATTAAAAGTAAGCCATGCTTTCTTGGATATCCAGGGAGAAAAAATTGAGAAATTTGGAACCCCGAGCGATTTAGCCATGTTCCCGGCTCCACCTTCATTTCCAATATAGCCATCACATTGCCCCAATAGGCCAATAAAAGAACGCAAGGAGGGGCAAAAAACATCTTCTCTAATAACATTTCTGGATTTTTCAGAGCACAATGAGCGTAATTCTTCCATCTTTTCCTGTTGACAGGGAATGTAGTTAAGCAGCAAAGTAACATCGAAATCCTCTGTAATGAAATCAATCACTCGACTTAGATATTCCAAGGGATAGCTTTTTTTGGGGCTACTTCCCAAAATCCCGACCATTATAATTGGTTTGGAGGTTTCAATTTCGTGCTCCTTTAATAATTGCCCTCCTTTAGCCAGTTCTGAATCCAATAGATGGATTTTTGGAGCGATATCCGGTTGTTTTAATTCTGAGATTATCGGTGATAATAGCAAAAGTCTATTTTCAATGGCAAAACCCAATTTGGTATTCTCATTATTTACATAAGTAAATACATGGCTATAAATAAATTTTGAATACCATTTTTTATATGAAATCTTTATTGATGCTCCCGTAAAAAAGCTTATAAAGTTGCTTTCCAACTTGCAATACACATCTATGACAACAGCATAGTTCTCTTTTTTTAATGCGATAAGAAATTTATAAAATTCCAGCTTATTTCTCCTGTACAAACTTTTAAAGAGAACTATTTTGTCAATATGGGGATTGTTTTCTACAACAGCCTTGGTATTTTCATTGATAACAAAATGTACCTGCGATTCCGGAAAATGAACTTTAAGATGTTCACAAAGGATGGTACTGGTGAGGACATCACCAATCATCTTCTGCTGAATCACCAAAATTTTCTTCACAATATTGTATTACACCGCAACATCATGCTCTCTAAGGGCATTGTTCAAGGAAGTTTTCTTATCAGTACTCTCTTTTCTTTTGCCAATGATCAGCGCGCAAGGAACCTGAAATTCCCCAGCGGCAAATTTCTTGGTATAACTTCCTGGGATTACTACCGATCTGGCTGGGACCCGGCCTTTTAACTCATTGGGCTCGCTCCCTGTAACATCGATAATTTTAGTTGAGGCGGTCAAGACCACATTGGCACCTAAAACCGCTTCTTTTTCAACTCGAACACCTTCAACAACGATACATCTGGAACCGATAAAGGCATTATCTTCTATAATAACCGGAGCAGCTTGCAATGGTTCAAGAACACCGCCAATACCAACGCCACCACTTAAATGGACATTTTTTCCTATTTGGGCGCAGCTCCCAACGGTGGCCCAAGTATCCACCATGCTTCCTTCATCTACATAAGCACCAATGTTCACATAGCTGGGCATTAAGATAGTTCCTTTGGAAATATAAGCTCCATGTCTGGCCACGGCATGAGGAACAACACGCACACCTTTTTCTTTATATCCTCGCTTTAATGGAATTTTATCATGGTATTCAAAAATTCCAGCTTCTAAAACTTCCATTTTTTGAATTGGGAAGTAGAGTACTACAGCTTTTTTAACCCATTCATTAATTTGCCAACCACCTTCAATAGGCTCGGCGCATCTTAATTTCCCCAAATCAATCAAGTTGATTACTTCCCTAATTGTCTTTTGGGTTTCTTCTTCCTTTAATAATTCTCTATTATCCCAAGCTTTTTCTATAAGAGCTTTTAGCTGTGTCATTTTTTTGAAATTTTGACAAAGATAATCGGCTAATTAGAATATTGCCCCATATTTTAATGGCATAACATTTTTAGGTTTATTTTTGCCAAAAAATTACACTTGGCAAGAATTCTGGCTTTGGATTATGGAACGGTAAGAACAGGAGTGGCAGTCACCGATGAGCTTCAGTTAATTGCTTCTGGATTGACCACAATTGAGACTAATGGATTAATGGCTTTTCTTTCCGATTATGTTGAAAATGAAAGTGTTGAAAAATTTGTTGTGGGACTTCCAAAGCAAATGGACAACAGACCGTCCGAGATTGAGGATTTAATTCAACCGTTTTTAAAGAAACTGACCAAAAGGTTTCCAAAGATTCAGGTAGAACGTCAAGATGAGCGATTTACCTCTAAAATGGCATTTCAATCTATGCTGGACACTGGAATGAAAAAGAAAAAAAGACAAAATAAGGGTTTAGTTGATGAAATTAGTGCAACGCTAATTTTACAAGCGTATTTAAATAGAATTTAATTTTATGATTTTACCTATTGTTGCCTACGGAGAACCTGTTTTACGCAAAGTTGCAACGGAAATAGTCAAGGATTATCCAAAGTTGGACGAACTAATATCCAATATGTGGGAGACTATGTACAATGCGCATGGGGTTGGTCTAGCAGCTCCACAGATAGGACTCCCCATTCGGTTGTTTCTGGTGGATACCTCGCCTTTTTCAAACGATGAGGAATTAAGTGAAGAAGAACAAGAATCCTTAAAGGAGTTTAAAAGGGTATTTATTAATGCAACAATTAAAAAGGAAACCGGAGAGGAATGGGATTTTAATGAGGGTTGTTTGAGCATTCCAGATGTTAGGGAGGACGTTAAAAGGAAACCGGAAATTACGATAACGTATCAAGATGAAAACTTTAAATTACATACGGAAACGTATAATGGGCTTTTGGCCAGGGTAATTCAACATGAATATGACCATATTGAAGGAATCTTATTTACGGATAAGCTATCATCGCTTAAAAAGAGACTTTTAAAAAGCAGATTGGATAAGATTTCAAAGGGAAAAATCAATGTGGATTATAAGATGCGATTTCCCAATAGTAAAAAAGGACGTTAAAAAAAATGGTGTTAGGGATAAAAGTATAATTTTACCCGCATAAAATAAGAACAATGGTACTGGACAAGATTTTATCAATTGGAGGTAAACCTGGACTTTTTAGATTATTAACCCAAACCCGTACAGGTTTTGTTGGGGAATCTCTTTTAGACGGAAAAAGAGTAACTGTGGGAATGCGCAGTAATGTTAGTGTGCTTTCCGAAATTGCTATATATACCCTCGAAGAGGAGGTTCCGCTTAGAACGGTTTTTCAAAAAATAAAGGAAAAAGAAGGGGGTAAGAAAACCAGTATCACCCATAAAGCTGCAAAAATAGAACTAGAGGAATATTTATTTGAGGTACTCCCCAATTATGATGAAGATAGGGTCTATGCCAGTGATATTAAAAAAATCATTCAATGGTACAACATTCTGTTGGAGAACAAGATTACAGACTTTTCTGAAACTGATGAGGAAGATTCCGTTGCTATTTCAGATGAGGAGGAATAGCTACTGCGATTGCCAATCCACCAGTTTGGAAGGATAATAACTTACGTTCATACGATTAAAATAGGGTACTTGCTTGGCCAGACGCTTTTTATAATCTTCCCAGTTACAATTTTCAGAAGTAGACCAACCTAGTTCTGCATATCCAATGACACGAGGAAATGCTAAATATTCAAGTTCTGCACTATTGGAAATAGTTTCGGACCACAGCGGAGCCTCAATACCCAAAATTGTTTCTCTTGATAATCCTTGTACATAGGCTTCAGGATTCCAATTATAGGCAACATCAACAGGAATATACCCGGACCAGTTTAGGCCGTACTTGGATAAGGAATCATATTTCATGTCTAAATAGGCTTTTTTGGCAGGTGAGAGGATTACCTTATTGTTGTTCTTGGAAGCTTTCAGCGCATTGGCGGTGGTATGCCAATGCTGGGCAATACTGGATGGATTTATTTTTGCTGCTACAATCTCATCCCAACCCACCATTTGTTTGCCATGTTTTCGAACAATTTTTTCAACTTTTTCGACAAAATGGATATAATCCTTCTTTTTGGTCACATGGCTTTCATCACCACCAATGTGAAAATAGGGACCTGGAGACATGCCGGCAATTTCCCCTATCACATCATCCAAAAAAGCATATACGGTATCTTTTCGGGTATCAAAAGTGCTAAACCCTACACGAGTTCCCATGTAAGGTTCCACAGGCTTTCCATTTCCATTTAGAAAGGGATAACTTACCGATGCCGCGTTGGTATGACCGGGCATATCTATTTCCGGAACAATGGTAATATGTCTTTCGGCTGCATATGCAATCAATTCTTTGTAATCTTCCTGGGTATAATACCCTCCAGGTCCGCCGCCAACTTCAGTCTTCCCGCCAACTTTGGTAAGTTTGGGCCATGATTTTATTTCAATGCGCCACCCTTGATCATCTGAAAGATGTAAATGCAGGATATTAAATTTATAATACGCTAAAATATCCAAGTATTTTTTTACTTCCTCTAGGTTGAAAAAATGTCTGGAAACGTCCAACATGGTTCCTCGGTATTCAAACTTGGGAGCATCAAATATTTTGCCACTGGCAATTGGCCAAATGGGATGGCTTGTTAAAGTATCATTACTTTTTTCAGGAATAAGTTGTCTTAAGGTTTGAATTCCCCTAAAAGCACCAGCAGCGGTCTTGGCATTCAAAAAAATAGAGTCTTTTTTGATGTACAACTGATAGGATTCCAAAGTTTTTAAAGCTATACTATCGGATTTATTGATGTAAATGATCCGTTCTATTGAACTTTTTGTGCTTTGGGAATTGACCGCAATTTCCAATCCGGTTTTCAATTTTATCTTTTCGGCTAGAAAATGGCCTACCTCCTCAAATTTGGGATCTGTCAAGGCCGTATATATGGTTGTATTGGAATCCAGTCCAAAAGCACTATGCGTCGGGACAACCTTTATAGGCTTGGGAATAAGATTATTGATTGAAAGATCTGTTTTAGGGAAGTGAATTTCCTTTTTTTGGGATTGACACCCAGCAAGCGATATAACTACACCAAATATAAATAAGACTCTATACAACATACCTAAGCGAAAATTTAGTTTACATGATTTTTTAATACCTGATACCATAGGTCGTAACCTTTACTGTTCATATGCAATCCGTCTTCAATGAAGAGGTCTTTTCTTAATTTTCTTCCACTTAGCATGATGTTCCAAACATTGGTATAGCTTACTTTATCCCTTTTCAAGGCCAATGTATTCAATTTTTTATTGAAACGTCTGTATTTTCCCCTTAAATGCCATCTGGAAATACTGGGTTTTGCCGAAATTAATACAACCTCCAAATTTGGGATTTTTTGATGAAGATTATCAAGTATTTCCTCCAGAGTTTGTATTATAACTTTTGGTCTTTGTTTTGCATTGATGTCATTATCACCCTCATAAATAAAAACCTTTTTTGGGGCGTAGTTAAGGATTAATTCATTTTGATAGAGCGCCAAATCTTTGGCCTGTGAACCACCAAAACCCGTATTGGCAATTTGCACATTGGGGAAACGCTTCTGTAGGTCATGCCACATTCGAATACTTGAGCTCCCTGTAAAGATTATCGTCTCTTCTGACGATACCCAGGTAGAATCCACTCTTTCTTGAATTTCTTTTACCTCATTGGCAAAAGGAAGGTTATTTTGGGCATTAAGACCCATGGTCAACAAAAAGAGAAGCAATACGTGTTTCATTAATTTATGTTTTAGTTTTTTATAAAACTCCCAGAAACTCCATCTTGGGAACTGGTGCCAATCATAACTCCAAATTCCCCTGGTTCAACTATGAACTGGTAATCTTGATTATAAAAACCGAGCTCTTCATCCGTTAGATTAAATTCCACACGCTGTGATTTTCCAGGTAACAGCTTAATTTTTTCAAACCCCTTTAATTCTTTTATTGGTCTGGCGATACTGGCAACTTTGTCATGAATGTAAATTTGAACTACTTCTTCACCTTGAACATTCCCTATGTTGGCCACAGCTACAGAAACCTTAATATTTTTTTGATCCGAAGTGTCAATCCGTAAATCAGAATATTGAAAGGTAGTGTAACTCAAGCCATATCCAAAAGGATAAAGTGGTTCATTTTTTTCATCACTGTAATGGGACCAGAAAACCGTAGATTCTGGATTGGGTCTTCCGGTACTAAAGTGGTTATAATACATTGGAACTTGACCAACACTTCTTGGAAATGTCATTGGTAATTTTCCACTTGGATTGTAATCTCCGAACAGCACTTTTGCTATGGCATTCCCTGCTTGGGAACCCAATTGCCATGTCTCTAAAATTGCAGGAATATTTTCGGCTTCCCAATTAATGGCCAAGGGCCGTCCGTTCATCAAGATCAATACAATATTTTTATTTACCTGATGTACTGCTTTTAACAGATCCAACTGCAGCCCTGGTAAATCCAATTGCGTACGGCTTCTACCTTCACCACTCTGGAAACCGTGTTCCCCCAAGACCATGAGCACGATATCCGATTCCTTGGCGAGTGCTACCGCATTGTCAATTCCTGATGTATCCGTTTCATTTACTTCAACCTCGTTTAAGAAGTTGGGGTTTCCTAAAAACACCTTTGGACCACGCGCATAAGAGACATTGTTCGAATACACTTTTAATCCATCCAAAAAAGAAACAGCTGTATTGTTATCCGATCCCAATCGCCAACTTCCAAGGGGGCTATTGGTATCGTTGGCCAATTCACCGATTACCGCTATTTTTTGCTGGTTTTTGCGTAAGGGAAGTAAGTTTTCTTCATTTTTTAACAGTACAATTGATTTTAAGGCCATATCCAATACGCCAGCCTGGTGGTTTTCATGATACAGTTGTTCTCTTTCCCTTTCTTTATTGCAATAGCGGTAGGGATCATCAAACAGACCTAATTCAAATTTCACTTTTAAGATACGCCTAACAGCATCATCCAACAAATCTTCATCTACCTTTCCTTCACGAACATTGTTGGCCAGGTGCAATACATAGGCGCTGGACTCCATATCCATATCGGAGCCAGCTTTAGCACCTAATTCTGCCGCATGTTTTAAATCGCGGGCGAATCCGTGGGGAACCATTTCCCCAATAGAAGCCCAGTCGGATATTACAAAACCTTTAAATCCCCATTTCCCTTTTAAAATATCACGTTGCAACATTTTGTCGCCAGTTGCTGGAATACCATTGAGAATATTAAATCCATTCATGAAAGTCTGTACGTTTGCATCAACGGAAGCTTTAAAAGGGGGCAACACGGTATTGAAGAGGGTAGAGGTTCCAATATCAGCGGTATTATAGTCCCGTCCGGCTTCCACAAAACCATAGGCTGCGAAATGCTTGGCACAGGCGGCAATGGTATTGGGTTTGGATAAATCCTTGCCCTGAAACCCTGCTATTCGGGCTTTTGCTATCTTGGCACCAAGATAAGCGTCCTCTCCACCACCTTCCATAACACGTCCCCAGCGGGCATCTCTGGAAATATCTACCATAGGGGCAAAAGTCCAATTTATACCCACGGCCGAGGCCTCATCGGCTGCTATTTGGGCAGATCTTTCAATGGCTTCCAAATCCCAACTTGCTGCCTCTGCCAATGGAATTGGTGAAATTGTCTTATAACCATGGATAACATCGTAACCAAATAAGAGAGGTATTCCCAAGCGGGTCTCTTCGACCACCAATTGCTGTAGCTTTCTAACTTCCTTGGTACCGACCACATTGAGCATGGAACCAACAAGTCCCTTCTTAAGATGTTGGTATTTTATTTCTGCATTTCCACCCTTGGGAGCTGGCCCGGTAACATCCCAAAAACCATTGTATTGATTCATCTGCCCTACCTTTTCTTCCAAGGTCATTGCCTCTAGTAATGTATCTATTTTTTGAGCAATAGTTTTCTCTTGGGCCATGATTTTTGCATTGATAGGCGCAAAGTAAAGTGAAATTATCAATAGATATTTCATAAAATGTTTCCTTGTATGAAATGGATGTTGAAAAATGGTTGACAGTCTTTCAAAATTACCAAAAATTCTATAATGCTTTTGCTATATGGTATTTGTACTTTTAGTTAAAATTTGATGCATGAATTCAAGACCGGAACAGCTTAAGGCTTTTGACCGATTATTAACTATAATGGATGAGCTGAGAAGTGGGTGCCCATGGGACAAAAAACAAACCATGCAATCGTTGCGCCATTTAACCATTGAGGAGACTTATGAGCTTGGAGATGCCATTCTGGAGAATAATTTGGAGGAGGTTAAGAAAGAGTTGGGCGATGTATTGTTACACATTGTTTTCTATGCCAAAATTGGATCGGAAACCCATGATTTTGATATTGCCGACGTTGCCAATGAAATTTGTGAAAAATTGATCAATAGACACCCACATATTTATGGTGATGTAAAGGTCGAAAATGAAGAACAGGTGAAACAAAACTGGGAAACTATTAAGCTCAAAGAAGGAAAGAAGAGTGTTTTGGAAGGCGTTCCCAATAGTTTGCCTGCCCTTGTAAAGGCCAGTAGAGTTCAGGAAAAAGTGGCCGGCGTGGGATTTGATTGGGAACAACCCGAACAAGTTTTTGAAAAGGTAAAAGAGGAACTTGCAGAGTTTCAAACTGAAATTAAGCTTGGAAACCAAGATAAAATGGAATCTGAGTTTGGAGATGTGCTTTTTTCAATGATTAATTATGCAAGGTTTTTGGATATCAACCCAGAAAATGCCTTAGAAAGAACGAATAAAAAGTTCATAAAGCGCTTTCAATATCTCGAAAGCAAGGCAAAAGAGGCTGGAAAAACACTAAAAGATATGACCTTGGCTGAAATGGATGTTTTTTGGGAAGAGGCCAAAATGCAATGATCTGTAGCAATAAAAGGCTAAATTTTTGGGTTTGCACTTATCGGTTTAGCTATGAACAGTTGAGGTTTTTATGCTCAAACTTTTCGGTTTAACACTAATCTTTGTTTTTTCGTTTTATTATATCGCCATCGCCCCAATTGCTTATAGCCAGTGTTGGTAGTAGTAATTATATTAGTTTAAATGTATATTTTAAAATCAAAACAATAACTGATGGAAGTAGTACTATTAATATTGAATTTCCAATTGAAACTTTCATATTCTTTATTAGTTGTATAATGAGTAAAACATAAACCATAAGCCAACCAATTAAACCAATAATTTTAAAGTCCTCAAATTTTAAGTTAAATGTAAATTTAATTCTTTGCACATCTTCAATACTTTCTATAATCATTTCTTTTTGGAAAAAAATCAAGTTTGCTAAATAAAATAGCATAAAGCTTAATAGAGGGATGAAACTGTATGATACTAGATAATGAACTGAAATTTCACTTGGTTCAACGTCAAAAATTAAAAACATAAATTTCGTTGTAATAATAAAAAAAGCATAAGTTAAAATTGGAATTAAAAAGGCAACAAAATTATTTGTTGAGTAAAGAAAATTCAAAAACCCACTTGAGCCGGATATTTGTTTTTGTAATTCATTTGCTTCAATTGAAACTAATAAAAAAAGGGTAGATATTAATAGAACTATAATATGTGGTAGTATTTTGTCTATTAAATTATTGAATTGTGACATACGCTTCCAATATTGCTGAAATTATTGTTATTATGATAGTTAAGCTTGTACAGCAGACAACTGTCTTAAATGAAATATTTAAAGTTCTTTCTTTAGTAAAGCAGAAATTGAAAAATTTTGTTGACAGATAATAACCTAGATAACAGGACATTAAAATTGCTAATACTTCTGTGAGGTGTGGAAAGAAATTACTTATTACAAATTCGGAGGAATAGTTTTTTAAAACATTTTTTATAACAAGGCTTAAAATGAAGCCGTTATATAAAGTGGTGATAAAGGTCAATAAACCGAAAGTCATTGCTCCGATAACATTTAATGCAATTACAGAAATATTATTTTTAACTATTTTAAAGAATAGTTGATTATTATCGAGGTTCATTAAATCACTAAAAAAAATGTCGGTTTTATCTTTGTCATTAACGCCAAAATCAAAATCGTATAAAGTTGGAATGATAATACCAATGGAATAAGTAATTAGTGTTAGTATTAAAGTTTTTTTTGATAGATTCATATAAATAGAAATAATCGAGGCAGAAAAAATCTGTCTCGATTATTACAGTTAAAGACCAGCCACAGCACCTGCAACAGCACCTGCAACAGGTGTAGCTACGCTACCAACTGCGAAGCCCCATACTGCTGCGTCGGCTACACCGATTGCACCAACAGCTAGAGTAGCTTCATTAGACGCATCGCCGTATTCAGCCATAACATAAGTTATACCTAACCAAACTTCGCCAGCTTTAGCTTCTACTTTTGTGTTAGAAACAAATGCAAATAGGCCGCATATAGTCACTAACGTAAACATTGATTTTAATTTAGATTTCATAAACCGTAAATTTTGGGTTATACAAATTCTCAAACATTTATAGTCCGTTAAGATTTCAGACTTCTTCAAATTCTGTCGTTTTATATGTATAATATGCTATTAATAAGATTGCTATTGTTCCAAAAACAATTCCAATGGATGCTGCTATAAAGAAATTTTTATGGTAATTGAGATACAATTTAGCAGGTACTACAACTGCTAAAAAACCTATAAAAAATCCCCAATTCCACGATTTAATTTTCTTTGGTCTCAAAGTCGTATTGCAATTATTACATATTGTTTGATGCCCTTTTTTAAATTGAAAAACTTCCTTGAAAGATATTCTGTTATTACAGTTTGGACATTTAAATTTTTTCATTTTTTCTTTTCGTGATTTTTATTTTAATTACCACTAGCGTTTAAGATATCGTTCGTTCTAATGAACTATATCGTCCGATAAGTGAATTTCGGGAAATTTAAGCTAAGATTTGAAGGTAAATTGATATCTATGGGCTACGGATTTATATTTACAAGGTATTCATTGTCTTTTTAAAAAGAAGCCAAAAAACAACCCCTAAATCTTTCTATTCCAGCTATCTTTACGCTTCTTAAATTTCAGCTTTGTTCAGCAAGTACACCAAAGAATTCAAATATAATCTTAAACTCTCCTATCCTGTAATTTTGGGAATGTTGGGGCATACTTTTGTGGCCTTTGCAGACAATATTATGGTTGGGCAGCTGGGGACAGCTGAGTTGGCGGCGGTTTCTTTGGGCAATAGTTTTGTTTTTATAGCAATGTCTTTGGGAATTGGTTTTTCAACCGCTATAACGCCTTTGGTTGCCGAGGCGGACGGTGCCGGGAGTAAAACAGATGGAAAAAGCGCTTTAAAACATGGTTTGGTGCTCTGTACCATTTTGGGCCTTTCATTGTTTGGGGTAATTTTACTTTGCAAGCCCCTTTTGTATTCCATGAAGCAACCTCAAGAAGTGGTTGAACTGGCGATGCCATATTTAGATTTGGTTGCTTTTTCCTTAATTCCACTGATTATTTTCCAAGCGTTCAAACAGTTTTCCGAAGGGCTTTCGCAAACGAAATATCCAATGTACGCAACTATATTGGCCAATGTAATTAACATAGTGCTAAATTATTTGTTGATTTTTGGCTCCTTTGGATTTCCAAAATTGGGTATTGTAGGTGCTGCAATAGGAACCTTGGTGTCTCGATGCATCATGGTGGGCTACATCTGGTTTTTATTGAAGCGAAAGGAAAAATTTAAAACCTATGTTACCCGTTTTAGTTTTAAAGTGATTGAAAAAAGGGTGATGAGGAAAATTATAAGCCTAGGTTTTCCATCAGCATTACAAATGTTCTTTGAAGTGGCCATATTTACCGCAGCGATTTGGTTGAGCGGTGTTTTGGGCAAGAATGTGCAGGCTGCAAATCAAATTGCGTTGAACTTGAGCAGTATGACCTTTATGGTAGGAATGGGGTTGAGTGTAGCCGCAATGGTACGGGTAGGTAACCAAAAGGGATTGCAAAATTTCAAGGAACTTCGAAGAATTGCGAAATCTATTTTTTTGCTCACTTTTTTGTTAGAGATTGTTTTTGCCGCACTTTTCCTTTTGGGCAGACATTGGTTACCCACGGTTTATTTGGATGTAGACGACATTTCTAATCAAATGGATAACACTGAGGTGATTTTTGTTGCGGCAAAATTATTGCTTATAGCTGCTTTTTTTCAAATTTCAGATGGGATACAAGTTGTGGTTTTAGGTGCTTTAAGAGGACTTCAAGATGTAAAAATCCCAACTTTAATTACGTTTGTAGCATATTGGCTCATTGGTTTTCCAATCAGTTATTACTTTGGATTGTTTACAGAATTTAAAAGCTCCGGTATTTGGATGGGACTATTGCTGGGACTTACGGCATCAGCCGTAATGTTGTATATTCGATTCAATTATTTGACAAAAAAACTGATTAAATATTAATCTAGGTTCCTACTTTTGGAATTCAATTATAGGTCATGGAATTACCAAAGTTCATTTTAGGGGATAACACAGATCACCCAAGTTCAATTTATATTGTTCATACGGAATATCCCCGCTTTATTATCAATCTTGAAAATGATGAGGTTGAATGGTTGGAGGAATTTTCTAAGGAAGATGAAGCCGACTTAGCCGATGAGACGGAAAGTCTAATAGAAGCTGCCACTGCATTTTATGACAGGGAAGTATCTAGATACGATACCTAAAAATGTTTGAAGAACTCATACAACAGGATAAGGAGATTTTTTTGTTTCTAAATGGTTTAGGATCAGCAAGCTGGGATGGATTTTGGATGTTTCTTACCAATAAGTTCAGTGCAATCCCCCTTTATGCAATCCTTTTATTTCTACTATATAGACATCTTGGGGTTAAAAAAACAATTGTCTCACTGGTTTTTATAGCACTATTGATAACAGCAACCGATCAATTGGCCAATTTTTTTAAATATGGGGTACAACGTCTTAGGCCTTGTCATGATATTGATGTAAATATGATGGCCAGATTAGTTAAAAAATCATGTGGTGGAAAATTCGGATATTTTTCGGCCCATGCCGCCAATGCCATGGCGCTGGCTTTGTTTTTTTCTGTTCTGTTGGGTTCAAAAATAAAATACATCACTTCATTTTTATTAATTTGGGCAGTACTTGTGGCCTACAGTAGAATTTATATTGGGGTCCATTTTCCATTGGATGTTTTAACTGGAATTGTAATAGGCACAATTTTTGGTTGGCTATTTGCAAGGTTATCTATATTTGCAACTCAAAAGCTAGGGACATGATATCAAAGACGAGATATTGGTTTTTACTTTCCCTTGTAGTTCTCGTATATATTACGGGAATGTTTGTGACCCTTTTTGAGAACGATTCTGCGCAATTCGCCGTAATGGCAATGCGAATAGTTCAGGAGAACGACTTTTTTACTCTTATTAAGGGGACAGAGGAATACTTGGACAAACCCCATATGCACTATTGGCTTGCAGCGTTCTCTTTTAAAGTTTTTGGAATTCATGATTGGGCCTATCGAATCCCTGGAATACTATCCATTCTGTTGGGTGCGTATAGTTGTTATGGATTGGGGAAATTGCTCTATAATAAAGATATAGGGAAGTTTTCTGCACTCATTTTTATGACGGCCCAAACTATAGTCTTATCCAATATTGATGTTAGGACGGATGCCGTTTTAACTGGCTTTACAATTTTTTCTATTTGGCAGTTAGCCTTATATATTGAAAAGAATAAGCTCTATAATGTGCTCTTGGGGGCCTTTGGGGCTGGAATCGCGTTTTCAACCAAAGGACAGATTGCCTTGGTTGTTATAGGGGTATCAATACTCTGTCATTTGGCATATAGCCGAAAATGGAAATCCTTATTCAATTGGAAGGTGTTTGTGGCCCTGATCATTTTTGCTGTTACCATATTCCCAATGCTCTATGCATATTATCTGCAGTTTGATTTGCACCCAGAGAAGGTAATAAGAGGTCAGGCGGATCGAAGTGGAATATTTTTCATTTTTTGGGAGCAAAGTTTTGAAAGAATGAGTGGAGATGGCATTGGAAAAAATAGTAGCGACTTTTTTTTCTTTTTCCACACATTTTTATGGGTTTTTCTGCCGTGGACAGTATTGGCGCTTATTGCCTATTGGCTGAGGGTAAAGACATTTTGGAAGATGCAGTTTGAATACAGGCCTCAATTTGAGTTTTTAACATTGGGAGGTATCACAATTCTTTTCTTCCTCATAAGTTTTGCACAATTTAAACTTCCGCACTACATAAATATTTTAATCCCCCTTTACTCAATTTTAACGGCATCCTATTTGTCAAGCTTATATAGATATGATAAGCATGCGATAATAAAAGGAGTTTTGGTGATACAATATTTTATTCTTGGCTTGGTATTTATCTTCACTCTACTAGTGTGTTTTCATGTTTTCAAGTTTGAGCATTTACATTGTTACCCGGTATTGTTGGTTCTACTTGCTGTAATAACCTACTTCTGTTTGAAACGTGAGGAGTATTACATGAGAATCATTACCCTTTCCGTCTACAGTTCATTATTGTTGAATGGAGTAATGAATACCCATTTTTATCCCTCGTTGTTAAAATATCAGGCGGGATCCACAATGGCAGAAAAGGTTGCAGAGCGCAATATTCCGGTGGATGACATTTACAAGATTTCTGGGCGATACACCTGGGCCTTGGATTTTTACAACGAGAAACCTGTGCAAACTGTTTCTATCTCTGACTTAGATGATAAAAACGATATTTGGATTTATGCTACTGATAAAGAGCTTGAAAAGCTTCAAAATATGGGCTTTCATTGGCATGATCAGATAACGGTAGATCAATTTCGAATAACAAGGTTGCAAATCAAATTTTTGAACCCCTATACGCGATCCAAAAAATTGAACAAAATGCATTTGGTTTATATGGATTAAGCAGATAGCTGAAGTTTCGGTTTTTTAAAGTGGTAGATTAATCCGAAAAGGGATATCAGCGCGGTAATCATAAAAAACACAAAACTGATGCCTATGGATGTATTGGCATCCAGTCCCAGCCATTTCGCACCATATAAAAAGGTAACCTCCCTACTTCCAATGCCACCAATCGTCAATGGAATAACGGATACTATCGAAGAAATCAAAAAAACAAGGAGGTATTCGAAGATGTCCCATGTTATGGAAAGTGATTTCAAAATACAAAGAATACATACAAGCTGTGAGAGTTGAACAAGTGCCGAATATCCTAAAGACTTCCAGAAAATGGGCAGTGCATAGGAAGATATTTTTTTGTTAACCAGCCAAAATACCAAAATGCTCAAGGGAATACTCAAAGCAATCAACAACGTATAATCCAAAAAAAAAGGGATTTTAACCAACAGGGCAAAAATACAGGCATAGATAAAAATCAATAGCATTCCACTCAGCCGATCCAACAATAGAACGGAGACTACCTTTTTTGTGCCCGATTTAAATTCTTTTTGAATAATATAGCCCTTATAGGCATCGCCACCTATTCCACCGGGCAAAAAGAGATTGTAGAACATGCCAAGTAAATAGAGTTTTAAGTTGCTCTGCTGTGTGATTTTAACATTAATTTGATGAAAATATAAGTTGAGTCTAAAAGCCGCCATTACCTTAGAAAAAACCACGAGCAATATTCCTGCAATCAAGTAGAGGGGATTGCACTTCCTTACCGTACGTACAACGTCTTCGAAATTGATTTTGGTGAAAATGAAATAAATCAGCAGTGCACTAATGCTAATTTTTAGGACGGTGATTAGTTTTTTACGCAGCTTTTCCGTCACCTATGGTAATTTTTTTGATACGATACGGCCTTTTCTGTTGCGATTCATAATAGGTGCGGATAAGCAACTCCATTACAATACCAATGGTAAACAACTGAATACCGCCCAAAATAAACATCATTCCAAAAATGAGTAGCGGCCTGCTACCAATATCTTCATTTAGACCAAGCTTTAAAATGAACAGGTAAATATTGATGAAGAAGCCAAGAATAATAAGCAAAACCCCAAGAATCCCAAAAAGGTGGATAGGTCGTTGAAAGTACTTTCGAATAAAAAGCAACAGCATCATATCTGCTACGACTTTAAAAACGCGCTCCAGCCCATATTTCGAAACACCGGCATGTCTTGCATGATGTTTAACCGGAACCTGCTTTATCTGTGCTCCTTCCAAATGCGCCAGAAGTGTGATAAACCTATGCATTTCGCCATAAAGATTCAGGCCCTTGGCAATATCCTTGGTAAATACTTTTAATGCGCAGCCATTATCTTTGATATTTAATTTAGTAACCCTTCTCACCAAAAAATTAGCAATTTTTGATGGTATTTTTTTTACTAGGGAGTCTTTTCTTTTTTGACGTATGCCAGTTATTAAATCGTATTCTTCGGTAACGGCATATTCAAGCATTTGGGGTATGTCTGATGGGTCATTTTGAAGGTCTCCATCCATGGTAATAATAAATTCCCCTTCAGCATAATCAATTCCTGCGGCCAAGGCTAGACTTTGGCCGTAATTCTTTTTAAGTTCAATGAGATGAACCTTAGTATCATCCATTGCTTTGACAACCTTTCGGGTACCGTCCGTTGAAAAATCATCGATGTAAATAATTTGATAATTATATCCCGCAAGGCTTTCGTTTATTTTTTGGGTCAACAAGACCACGTTGTCAGCTTCGTTGTACAAAGGGACTACTATAGATAAAAGTGAGTTGGTTACAATGTTCATGGATGGGTTTATAATCGGGGCAAATTTACTTTATTTATTTAAGTTCCTTGGTAATTTTGTCAAGGAGGGTCTTTGCTCCATAAAAGGGAGAAATTTTATTTGCTTCAACAGCCTTTAATATTTCTTCCTGCTCATTTTGAAAGGATTTTTTCCTGCTCAAAAATTGCTTTAATTGTTCGTCTATAGCTTGAAGAAACCAGTTTTTATTTTGAATTTTTCTATTTTTTTCAAAGTGACCATTTTTACGGTTCACCTCAATAAAATCTTGAATTATTTTCCAGATTTCCAAAATTCCCTCGTTCTCGGAAGCCGAGCAAGTTAGTACTTTTGGAGTCCACCCGTTTGCTTTGGGAGGATATAGATGCAATGCCCTTGAGAATTCGGTTTCGGCCCTCTTTGCTTTTTTTAGATTATCACCATCTGCCTTATTTATTGCAATGGCATCAGCCATTTCCATAATCCCCCTTTTTATTCCTTGAAGTTCATCACCTGCACCGGATAGCTTTAACAGCAAAAAAAAGTCTACCATGCTATGAACCACTGTTTCGCTTTGGCCTACGCCAACAGTTTCAACAAGAATCACATCATAGCCGGCGGCTTCGCAAAGGATAATACTCTCTCGGGTCTTTCTTGCAACTCCTCCCAAAGATTCCCCGGAAGGGGAAGGTCTTATAAAAGCTTTTGGGTCCTTGGATAAAGATTCCATTCTGGTCTTGTCCCCAAGAATACTGCCCTTACTCAATGCACTGCTGGGGTCTACGGCCAAAACCGCAACCTTTTTTCCAAGTTTGGTGAGTATTTTTCCAAATACCTCAATAAAGGTACTTTTACCTACTCCTGGAACTCCGGTAATTCCAATTCGAATACTTCTGTTGGATTTTGAAAGACATTTTTCAATTACCACATTAGACTTTTCAAAATGTTCCTGTTTAGCACTTTCCAAAAGTGTAATGGCCTGCGCCAAAATGGCTTTATTTCCATTAAAAATGCCATCAACCAGAGTATTTTCGGATAATTCCTGCTTTCGCAACTGCTTTATCCGTGAAACCGTATTTGTTGGTATGTTTTTGTCGTTTTTCAAAGGTGAAATTCAGGAATTTAATGCGAAGGTATAAAGTTTTGACATGTTCCTCCATATTTGGCTATATTGATTTCGAGACCATAAAATTCCACTGCACTTTAGTTTATCAACCGGGATTGATAAAATATTTTGCAACGTTGTTATTTTTTTGTCGTCTTTAACTTGAACAACTATAATACCAAACACCAGACTGACCATGTTTCAAATTGAACTGGTAGAACAATGTAAGGCCAATGACCGCAAAGCACAATTACTGTTGTACAAACAGTACTGTGATGGTATGTATGGAGTAGCGCTACGGTTTTTAAAGAATCCCGATGATGCGGAAGATGTATTGCAGGAATCTTTTATTAAAGCGTTTCAGCGCATAGATCAGTTTAAGGGCGAGGTTACATTTGGGGCCTGGTTAAAAAGAATTGTGGTTAATGGAAGTATAGATTTTTTAAAGACGAAACATCAAAGCACTGTGGAGTTGAACGAGGGATATATGCATGTTTCGGATGATAAGGACTGGACTGTAGACGATGGGGTTTCTTTGGGAAAAGTGAAAAGCGCCATTGAAACACTCCCAGAGAAATACAGATATGTAGTTCAGTTGTTTTTGGTGGAAGGATACGACCACGATGAAATTGCCCAAATACTAGGCATTTCAAACACGGCCTCACGAACTAGGTTGTTAAGGGGAAAAGCACGATTAAAAGAAACACTTAAAGATATAGCATATGGGACAGGATCTTAGAGAATTGTTTGCTAAGGAAAGGGAAGAACGAGGGTATGTAATGAAAAAAGGGCATGAGGCTCGTTTTTTAGAAAAATTGGAAGAAGAAATGCCCAATGCAAGTGCTGGGAAAAAGACAAGCCCATCCTTATGGCTGGGAATTGCAGCTTCGGTTGTTTTGGTTTTTGGTTTGGGAATTTACTTTTTGTCCACCTCAATGAAGGCAGACCCGGCTATTGATACCGTAGTTGTGGAAAATGAAACATCTCAAAAAAATGGAAGTGCCATTTCTTTAGGAGACCTTTCCCCCGACCTTAAAAAAATTGAAAGCTATTATGTTACCAATATTAACTTGGAACTTTCAGGTTTGGAGTTTACCGGTGACAATAAGGATGTAATAGATGGTTATATGGAAAGGCTGGCGGAGCTTGATAAGGAATACGGTAGGTTGAATGCGGATTTAAATGAATTTGGGCCAAATGACCAAACAATTGAGGCACTTATCAAAAACTTACAATTACGATTACAATTATTACAAAAATTAAAATCAAAGTTGAATCAATTAAAATCATCAAAAAATGAACATGAATCATCACATATTATTTAATGTTTTTCTTTTTGCCATGGCAGGTATTAGCTGCTGTGGACAAGAAAAATCGAAAACGTACAAGGAAACGTTCAATGTGGGCAATGATGCGGTATTGAACATCAATACAAGTCATGCGGATATTGAGTTTGAAACCTGGAACAAAGATCAAGTAGAGATTACAGCAATAGTTGAGCTGGAAGGAGCCACGGATGAAGATGCCAAATCATACTTTAAAGGGGATGTGATAAAGATTATAGGAAATAGCAAGGAAATTGAGGTGAGTACCGGAAGCCGAAGCTTTAGCCGCTCCTACAGCTACGATGTTGTTGCTCCCGAGGTATCCTTTGTTGAACCTCTTTTTGAAAGTTTGCAGATTCCTGAGCTGTCAGAAATTATGGTCATTCCTGATTTACCTCCAATGCCCCCAATACCTTCAATTCAATTTGATTACGAGGCCTATAAAAAAGATGGGGATACATATATGAAAGAATGGAAAAAGGATTTTGATAAAAACTTCGATGAAGAATACAAAAATCGTTTTGAAGAATGGGGAGAGGAAGTGGAACGAATGGCAAAAGAAAGAGATGAGTTATTGGAAGAACGCAGAGTTGAGAGGCAAGAGCGTTTAAAAGAGCGGGAAGAGCTACGTGAAAATGCCCGTGCGAGACGAAAAGAAGCTGGAACCAAACGTAGTGAATTAAGACACCAACTAAGATCAGATAGAGTTTTTAGAATCCAAAGTGATAATGATACCAATACCTTTTATTTTTCAACCGATGGTGAAAACAAAAAGTACAAGGTTAAAAAGACCATAAAGATAAAAATGCCAAAATCTGTCAAATTGAAGATGAATGTGAAGCACGGTGAGGTGAAATTGGCTGCGAACGCAAAAAATATTAATGCAAGCTTGTCCTACGCAAGCTTGCATGCTTTTACCATTGATGGTGATAGAACAGATATTAGAGCTTCATACTCACCTGTGGTGGTTAAAAAGTGGAATTACGGACAGTTAAAGACCAATTATTCAGAAAGGGTTAGTTTGGAAGAAGTTGGCGAATTAAAACTGAATGGCATTTCATCAAATGTAATTATTAATAAGTTGGTAGATAAGCTGTATGTGACCAATAATTTGGGCTCACTGCAAATTAATTCAGTTGCGGACACCTTTTCAAGTATCGATATTACAGTAGAGAATGGGGAAGTGAGTTGTAAAATCCCTTCCGTACCTTTTTCTATTTATGTAAATGAAAATATTTCGGAATTCACTTGTCCCAAAATCATTTCATTGGGGTCTTCAAAAAATTACACGACCAACATTCATAAGGGGTACTATATTGATGAAACCACAGATAAAACCATTAATATCAACTCAAAATACAGCGATGTGGTCTTAAAACAATAAGAATGCCATCAGTTCCCAAATCATTAATTAAGCTTTCCTTTTCCTGCTAAAGCCTCCTCGGGCAAACACACATCACCTTACTTTTGTATTCCAACATCTAATGTGACTCTTCTTTTAGATAAGCTTTGAAATTTTCTTTAAATCGATTTAATCTAGGAATGGAAACGTTTCTTATATAAGAATTGTTTGGATTTCTTCTTTCATAATCCTGATGATACGCTTCGGCCTTATAGAAAACATCAAATGCCTTTACTTGGGTAACAATAGGATGGTCATACACTTTTTTGGACTCCAGAAGAGTAAGATAATCCTGGATGATTTTCTTTTGTCCTGCATCTTTATAAAAGGCTACGGAACGATACTGAGCTCCTTTATCCGGCCCTTGTCGATTAAATGAAGTTGGGTCATGGGAACCAAAAAAAACCTGTACCAATTGTGTAAAAGAGATGATTTCTGGATCATAGAAGACCTCCACTGCCTCTGCGTGCGTGGTTTTACCATAAGCAACTTCCTCATAGGTAGGGTTTTTTTCTGTGCCGCCAGAATAGCCCGAATACACTTCCTTAACACCTTTTACGCTTTCAAAAATAGCTTCAACACACCAAAAACAGCCGCTTGCAAAATAGGCGGTTTCATAGTGTTGCAGTTCTTCCACGGTGGGGGACATATGATGTACCTCAACGCTTTGGGTAAATACTGATGTTACCTGCTTAGTTTTCGGTTGACAGCTAGCTGATGTCAGTAAAACAAATATCAAAAACGAAATTCTTGCTATCTTCATAGTAGTTTTTTTGCTTAGTAGTATTAGTGTAAAAAGTATTACTTGAGCTGCTGTTAAAAATTGTTAACCATTGGCTTTTACCAAAATGAACATGTTGGAAACAACACTTGAAAAAAGTAGTGCAACCCCAATCGCCATATTGGATGCTAAAATACGATTATCAGATTACTGTCCTATTGATCTATCCTCCTCCAATGCGGATTTGGACGGGTTCGATGTTACCTCACCAGAATCCTGTCAGGATTATATTGATGAAGTATTATTCGAAAATAATGCGATAGTGGCTTTTGGGGGGTATTTAGAACATAGGTCATTATATAGTAGGTCAGGCCGTTTTATAGCAACAGGACAGCGGAATATTCATTTGGGGATGGATTTTTGGTGTAAAGCAGGTACCAAGGTTATTACACCCTTGGACGGGAAAGTCGTTAGTTACAGGAACAATGATGATATCGGTAATTATGGGCCAACCATAATTTTAGAACATGAATTGCGTGAGGTTATGTTCTATACCCTTTATGGACATCTCTCATTAAAGTCAATTAAAGGTTTGCATGTTGGTGATGCGTTTAAAAGAGGGCAGGTACTTGCCACTTTAGGCACCTCGGATATCAATGTTAACTATGCGCCACACCTTCATTTTCAAATTATAGCTGATTTAGAAGAGTCCAATGGAGATTATCCAGGGGTTTGTTCTAAAAAAGACCTCGGTTTTTATCAAAAAAACTGCCCAAACCCCAATCTTTTGTTGAAACTACCATTTTAAAACATCGATGAAATGCACGTGGAATCGATAGCCTGTTTCAAGGGCTAAAAACGTTAATCGAGGATAAAATACACTTTACCTGAAAAAGGTTCCCACACCGAAAAAAAAAGGGAGTTAAGCGAGTTAAATCCAGGCTAGATAGCATGTGAGGGTACATTTACTATGTAATAAAAACCCAAATCATGAAAGCAATTTTAACCATCATCGCAATAATCTTCTTCGGAACTCTAGCTATGGCTCAAGACACTTCTAAGGAATTAAAAGTTGAAACTTCTACGGTTGGAATTGAATTGAATGTTGAAATTCAAGAAGAAGCTCAAAAAGAAACTGAAGTTGCTAGATTATATATGTATAAAAACTCTAGAGTTAAAAAAGCACTTTCTTTTAGAACTAAGAGAAACAAATCTAAGTTAGCTTAATCATGGTAATGATATTGGAAATCGCCATACCGTTCACTTTGTTTTTAAGCGTTGCTTTTGTCATTGCATCCGTAATCTTTTCATTTCGAAAAAAAAAAGACGCATCTGATTCATCAAAAACGGATTAATTGATTTTTAGCGCTTAATCGGAAAATAAGGTAATCAAACGATTTTAAATTTAACGTCAAGCACATTCGCATATTTTTATTCAACAAATCTCAAATCAACAAAAATGTATACCATACTAATAACTATTGCCTTATCCTGTAGTTTAGTTTTTGTTACTGCAACTACTCTTTTGTTTTTACGTCTTGCAAAGGCACCTGTCAATCATAAGTAGTACCGTTTTATACCATTTTTTAGATAGTTACTTACTTGGGAATTCTAATTTTATCTCCCAAGAATAGGACATGTAGAAATAGCTGTTTTGAGTTCCCGTTTCATGAAAATCGGTAATCACATTGGAATACCATTCATGGTACCATCGCAATTTACCCTTGCTTTCAGGATTGGTGGAGGCTGTCAATGTATATCAAAGAGCATAGCGGCCTTTGAACCTGAGGGTTGTAACCCAAATTGATAAAGATGGGGACTTCGTCAAAGTGGGTTGGATTTTGTAAGGGATCCGTGAACTGTAAATGCTGACTTTTGAGTTGATTTAAGTTTTGCAAGTTTCGTGATATAGTTTACACTAAGGTCATGACGGGTGTGTCTTTCCGCAATTACATATCCAAGAAACTGTTCTGGTGAAGGAATAGTCGGATTAAGGGGTAGAAATTTTTTTAGGAAGTAGCTCTGAGCAGAAATAAGGGTACTTAAAAAGTACTCCAAGAAGCAATTTTTTCAACAGCTTTGGTAAGAGGTTAAGTTAGTTACTTTAAAGATAGGAAAACCTTTATACGATTGAATTGAAATCCTCCACTATTTCCCGAAACTGAATACGGTAGTAAGTACCTTTTTCTTCAGTATCCCGAACAATGGAACCCCTTAATTGGCGTGTAAGGTTGTAGATAAGTTTTAACCCAAGGGAGTTTGAATTTTTTGGACCAATATTTTCTGGATACCCAATACCATTATCACCTAGGTAGAGTTCAAAACGCTCACGATCCAGCTTTTTAAGGGAAATTATGATTTCGCCCTCATGTTCTTGGGGAATACCATATTTAAGTGCATTGGTAATGGTTTCATTGATAATAAGACCTAGCGGAATAACGGTGTCAATACTAAGCTTAGTATCTTCAATATCTAACTTTACTTTAACATTGTTCGTATTTCCCTTAACGGAGCGTACCAAATACTCAGACAGTTCCTTTACATATGGTTTTAGTTCGATTTTAGACAAATAATCATCGCGCTTATACAACATTTCGTGTACCATTGCCATTGAAACTACTCTATTTTGGCTACTCTTTATAATGTTGCTGATCTTTTCATCGGCCACAGCCCTGGATTGTAGACTTAGTAAGCTGGAAACTGTTTGTAAATTATTTTTTACCCTGTGGTGCACTTCTTTTAACAGCGTTTCTTTTTCTTCTATTCGGTCTTGTATTTCGTTTCTGGACTTGTATAATTTATGGTGAGCTTTTAATAAATTCCTGCCAAAAACCCCTCCTAGTAGGTAAACCGCAAAAACTGCGCTCAAAAATGCAAACCAATCTCTGGATTCCAGGGGCACTATATTTTCAGAAATTCTGAAATCCCCCAGGCCATATAGAAATAGCATGGTTAGGATTATCAAGTTTATAATTAAATACAGTCGACCATAAATTTTGGTGGTAACATAACCCGCAAATACCACTATAGCCAGAACAAAAATAAAGGGGCTTTGAATTCCCCCACTATAAAGAGTTATAATAATGGACCCTATCATCGACAGGATAGAGGTTACGTTATAAGTGAAAAGCGTGTTTTTATTTATGCTGTGAAGAAAAGTATTGAGCATATTTAGAACGGCAAACCCAAAAAATACATAGGGTATGATATCCTTAATGTTCAAAAAGAACAGACATATTGCCCCAAAAATGATGGCGAATAGCGCGGAATTATAATTCACCTTGAGTACTAAATCGGTTTTATCCTGTAAACGATATTTATCCTTAATAGGAGTATTCATATGCGCTGTGCTTTCCTTAGCTACTTAGGGTTGATTGAACGTAGCAAAGGTGTTATATGGGGATTTTTACGTTGTAAATCTAAATATGTTTTTTCGATAATCAAAAACGACAGCCAAAAATGACTGTCGCTTTTACTTTTTAGAGCATCTTACCCTAGTCTTCTACAAGCACCCATTCGCCCTTAATAATAAGAGGTTCAGCTTGTTTATATTTTACAACCTTGCTTTCACCGGACATTACATTTTTTATGGTGACCCGATCGTTTCTACCAATTTTTGGTTTTTCTCTAACTATGGTTTCCGTAATCGGAGGTCTTCCTCCTTGTGTTTGACCGGCTGCTCTATTCTGTGCGGCCAATTCATCACTATTGGGTATTTCCTCTTTTGAGACCTGCAAATTTTCCTTCGGTCTACGGACATTCCCGGCCTCTTGAATTTGGTTTGTATTTTCTGATGGTAGCTCTCCCTTGAACAAAAAGGAAATAACCTCCTTGTTTACCTTATCGATCATTTCCTTAAAAAGTTCGAAAGCCTCAAATTTATAGATTAAAAGAGGATCTTTTTGTTCATGGACTGCTAGCTGTACGGATTGCTTTAACTCGTCCATTTTACGTAAATGTGTTTTCCAGGAATCATCTATTATGGCGAGTGAAATATTCTTTTCAAAATCAGTAATCAACTGTTTTCCTCCACTGGAATACGCTCCTTCTAGGTTAGTAACCACATTTAATGACTTAATACCATCAGTAAATGGTACCACAATACGTTCAAATTTGTTGGATTGGTCTTCGTAAACTTTTTTGATTACCTGGAAGGCTACGGTAGCACTTCTTTCCATTTTTTGCTGATAGAAATCATAAGCAGCATTGTAAACACTGAGGGCAATATCCTGAAAGCTCAATCTTTTGAATTCCTCTTCAGTTAAAGGGGAAGTGATTGAAAAATATTTTATCAATTCAAATTCAAAGTTTTTATAATCATCTGCAGCTTTGTTGGTATCGGCAATAACTTCAGAAGTATCGTAGATCATATTGGCAATATCCACCTTTAAACGCTCTCCTTGTAACGCATGTCGTCTTCTTTTATAGACTACTTCACGTTGTGCATTCATTACATCATCGTATTCCAACAAACGCTTACGAATACCAAAGTTGTTTTCTTCTACCTTTTTCTGAGCGCGCTCAATAGATTTGGTCATCATGGAGTGTTGTATCACTTCGCCTTCTTCCAAGCCCATCCGGTCCATCATTTTTGCTACACGGTCAGAACCAAACAAGCGCATGAGATTATCTTCCAAAGAAACATAGAACTGAGAGCTTCCTGGATCTCCCTGACGCCCAGAACGACCTCGTAACTGTCTATCCACACGTCTGGAATCATGACGTTCAGTACCTACAATAGCCAATCCGCCAGCATCTTTTACCTTCGTACTTAATTTAATATCGGTTCCACGACCTGCCATGTTGGTTGCAATGGTTACTATTCCTGCATTACCTGCTTCTGCAACTATATCCGCTTCTTTTTTATGAAGTTTAGCGTTAAGTACATTATGAGGGACTTTTCTAACGCTTAAGAGTTTAGAGAGCAATTCCGATATTTCTACTGAAGTGGTACCAATTAAGACAGGTCTTCCCGCTTGAGAAAGTTGGGTGACCTCATCTATAATAGCATTGTATTTTTCTCGCTTGGTCTTGTAAATTAAATCATGTCTATCATCACGCGCAATAGGTCTGTTGGTTGGAATTTCCATAACATCCAACTTGTAGATTTCCCAGAACTCTCCTGCTTCGGTAACAGCGGTACCAGTCATCCCGGACAACTTGTTATACATTCTAAAGTAATTCTGGAGTGTAATGGTTGCAAAGGTTTGGGTTAAGGCCTCAATCTTTACATTCTCTTTGGCTTCAATGGCTTGGTGCAACCCATCTGAGTATCGTCTCCCATCCATAATTCGGCCTGTCTGCTCATCCACGATCATAACCTTGTTGTCCATTACAACATACTCCACATCCTTTTCAAAAAGGGTGTAGGCCTTTAAAAGTTGACTCATGGTATGGATACGCTCACTTTTAACGGCAAATTCTTTAAAAAGACCTTCTTTGAGCTCTGCTTCCTGTTCAATCTCTAGGTTTTGGTTTTCAATTTTTGCAATTTCCCCTCCAATATCGGGCATCACAAAAAAATCTTTGTCCTGATCTCCAGAAATATAATCAACCCCTTTGTCGGTTAATTCAATTTGATTGTTTTTTTCATCAATAGTAAACAATAGTTCGGCATCAACTTTGGGCATTTCGCGGTTGTTGTCCTGCATGTAGAAGTTCTCCGTCTTTTGCAGCAACTGTTTTACCCCTTCTTCACTTAAAAATTTGATCAACGCCTTATTTTTTGGCAAACCTCTGTGTACGCGAAGTAATTGAAACCCTCCTTCTTTCGTATCTCCTGCCTTTATCAAGCTTTTGGCTTCGGCTAAAACTCCAGTTAAATATTGACGCTGCTTTTGAACGATATCGCCAACTTTAGGTTTTAGTTCATTGAACTCGTGCCTATCTCCTTCAGGAACTGGCCCAGAAATAATCAATGGTGTACGGGCATCATCTACCAATACGGAATCTACCTCATCTACAATGGCATAATGATGCGGAGGTTGTACCAAATCATCAGGGGTATGCGCCATATTGTCCCTTAGGTAATCGAAACCAAACTCGTTGTTGGTGCCATAGGTAATATCGGAATTGTAGGCAGCCCTTCTACCTTCGGAATTTGGTTGGTGTTTGTCTATACAATCAACCGAAAGGCCATGAAATTCAAAAATAGGAGCCATCCATGCACTATCCCTTTTTGCTAGATAGTCGTTTACGGTCACCAAGTGTGATCCCTTACCAGACAATGCGTTTAAATAGAGTGGGAGAGTGGCCACCAATGTTTTTCCTTCCCCTGTTTGCATCTCTGCAATTTTTCCTTGATGCAAAGCAACCCCTCCAATAAGCTGCACATCATAATGTACCATATCCCAGGTTATTTGTTTTCCGGCAGCATCCCATGAGTTTTTCCAAATGGCATTATCTCCATCAAGAGTCACATAGTCTTTTGTGCCAGAAAGGGATCTATCAAACTCTGAAGCTGTTACCGTAAGGGTTTCATTTGCCGCAAAACGTTTTGCCGTCTCCTTAACTACAGCAAAAGCTTCCGGAAGGATAGTATTTAGTGTATTTTCTGAGATTTTGTAAGCTTCTTCGTTAAGTCCGTCTATTTCAGTATAGATTTCTTCATTACGATCTATATCTGTTGAATTCTTAACTTCTTCTTTTAAAGCATTGATTTTATCATCTATCTCCTTACAATCTTCTTGTATCTGAGATTTAAAGGAAATTGTTTTCTGTCTTAGTTCGTCGTGGGACAATCCTTCAAGCTGCTCTTCAAAGGATCTTATTTCTTTGACCAAAGGTTGAAGTGATTTTACGTCTTTCTCTGACTTATCTCCAACGAAAACCTTTAGTACCGAATTAATAAAGCTCATGAATAATTTTTCTTTTGGATTGCAAAAGCTGTTCCATTGTCCTGAGTAGGGTTGAAACCTTTTGCTAGGCTGCCAAAATTACATAAAAAAAAGCCTCAAATGAGACTTTTTAGTTGTGTTTGTTTTTCTAAAATTAATACTCATCCTCATTCCAGAGGTAATCTTCCTCGGTGGGATAATCAGGCCATATTTCCTCGATGGACTCGTAAATTTCACCTCCTTCTTCTTCCATTGACTGAAGGTTTTCAACAACTTCCAATGGTGCTCCGGTACGGATGGCATAATCTATTAATTCGTCTTTGGTGGCTGGCCAAGGCGCATCACTTAAATATGAGGCTAATTCTAATGTCCAGTACATAGTAACGGTTTGATTTTAATTTTTTGCAAAAATAATTTTTAAACTGAATTTGTCAAGAAAAATCTGCATTATTTAAAAATTATTTTCTGCTTATTAATCTGTAACGTCGAAAATAAGGATTTATTAGTCCAATTTTTCAGGAATCCACTTGACCTCTTCTGCTTGCAAATCTTTTGACAACTTCCGTGCCAAGACAAAAAGATAATCGGAAAGTCTGTTGATATAGGAAAGTACAGCACTGGATATGGGCTCATTTTCGTGCAAATAGGAAATCATACGTTCTGCCCTTCTGGAAATAGTACGTGCAATATGACAGTATGACACGGTTGTGTGTCCACCAGGGAGAATAAAATGAGTCATTTCTGGAAGTTCTTCATTCATTTGATCAATTTCTTCTTCCAATAAAGCGATATCTTCTTGACTTATTTTAGGAATTTTCAACCTTTTTTCTTTTTTGGGCTCTGTAGCCAATATTGCACCAACCGTAAAAAGCTTATTTTGAATGAGTGCCAATGTTTTTTTGGAATTCGAATCGATTTTTTGGTCACGCAACAATCCTAAAAACGAATTTAACTCGTCTATGGTACCATAACTCTCTATTCGTATATGATGTTTGGGAACGCGTTTTCCCGTAAAAAGAGATGTTGTCCCCTTATCCCCTGTTTTGGTATAAATCTTCATTATATCAGTGGTCAATTAACAATTATCGGATGTAAGCTATTGGTTGTTGGTTTTCGTTGTCAGTCATTAATTAATTTTGCTCACTGCTCACTGCTCACTGCTCACTGTGTTCATCGTGTCTTCTTTTTCCTTCCATAAATCTACGCGATTTCCTAGTTCTAGAACCCCTTCTGTTCTTAAAAAGAATGACTAGGTAAATTAAGGCCAATACCCCTAAAACGTAATAAATAGTATCACTCATATGAGCAGTATTTCATATAGCTAAAATTACTTTTTTAAATCCGGATGGTGAAATGTTCTTTTTCCTGTTCTCTGCGTACAAAAATAATCCCACAATGGAACATATCAATACTGACCCGTACCGCTGCCATCTGGATTAACTTTTTCCAAAGCTCCATTTTCCTTGGGTTTTGATGGATTGCATTGACAAAAATCATACTACCGTTGTGCAGTAGTTTACGGGAAAGTAAATCTTCAAAATGGATATTTAAATCTTCAATATAAATAATATCCGCCGGCTTTGCGTCCATTTCTAAGTTTGAAAAAGTAGCATTGACTATGGTTTGCAAACTTTGGTTATCCCGTAAATCAACAACACGATAATTAAAATAATCAATACTCTTTAGAAGTACATTGGCTGATTTTGAGACATCCCAGTCTTGTTTTGAGTAGATGCATTTAGTCACATAGCTAAAAACGAAAGGGGAGTGGACACCATGCTGATTGGTAGATTTTAAAAGGAATTTTAAGTAATTTATAAGTTTGAACATAACAATACTTTGTGGTCACAGCATAGTATTAAACTATTCACATTACCGATTTTGATATCTCGACTGCGCTCGATATGACAGGCAATTAGTTTTCCAAAATAGCAGAAAGTTCAAACCAACGTTCCGTCTTTTCCTCTATGGTGTTTGAAAGTTCTTTTAGATTGATGGAAAGTTGGGCTATTTCTTCACCACTCAAGCTAGGGTCTGTAAACTTATTTTGGAAGACTTCTTTTTTTTCTTCCAATTTTTGAATTTCCTTTTCTAACTGCTTATGCTCTTTCTGTTCTGAGTAGGACAGTTTTTGAGAATTTTCCTTTTCCTTCCAATTGGTTTTTTCAGTTTTTTCTTGATTATTGCTTTTGGCTTCCCGATTGGCGATCACCTTGCTACTTTCATAAGCTCGGTAATCAGAATAATTTCCAGGAAAGTCTTCGATAACACCATTGCCCCTAAAAATGAATAAATGGTCTACAATTTTGTCCATGAAATAGCGATCATGGGATACTACGATCAAACATCCCGGAAAATCCAAAAGAAAACTTTCCAAAACATTTAAGGTAACAATATCTAAATCGTTGGTAGGTTCATCCAAAATCAGAAAATTAGGATTTTGAATTAAAACAGTACACAAATACAATCGTTTTCGTTCACCCCCACTAAGCTTCTCGACAAAATCATATTGTTTTTTTCTATCGAAGAGAAAACGTTCCAAAAGTTGTTGTGCCGAAATCTGTCTACCCTTTTTCAATGGGATATAATCTCCAAATTCACGAATGACATCAATTACCTTTTGTCCTCCTTTTGCTTTGATTCCTTTTTGGGTATAGTATCCAAATTTAATGGTGTCGCCCACCACTACTTTTCCGCCATCCAGGGTTTCCTTTTGAGTAATGATGTTTAAGAATGTTGATTTTCCGGTTCCATTTTGACCGATGATACCTACCCGTTCACCTTTGGTGAAATTATAGTCAAATTTGTCTAAAATTGTTTTGTTCTCAAATGATTTGGATATCTTATGAAGTTCCAGGATTTTACTCCCTAAACGTTCCATATTTAACTCCAACTGTACCTGATGTTCTATTCTTCGTTGATGTGCTTTATGTTTTATTTCCTTAAAATCCTCTATTCTAGATTTTGATTTAGTGGTGCGGGCCTTGGGCTGCCTGCGCATCCAATCCAATTCTTTTTTAAAAAGTAATTTGGATTTGTGCTGCTCAACGGCTTCCCGTTCCATTCGTGCTTCTTTTTCTCGAAGATAATAGGAGTAATTCCCCTTGTAGCCATACAACTGATTGTTGTCCAATTCTATGATTTCATTGCACACCCGTTCCAAAAAATAACGGTCGTGCGTGACCATAAAAAGCGTGATGTTTTCTTTGCTGAAATAAGCTTCCAACCATTCTATCATTTCCAGATCCAAATGATTGGTTGGCTCATCCAAAATTAGAAGGTCTGGTTTGTTTAAAAGAGCATTGGCCAATGCCAAACGTTTTTTCTGCCCCCCGGATAAGGTGCCGACTTTTAAATCAAGTTTCTCTAAATTTAATTTAAAGAGAATCTGTTTGTACCGGGTTTCAAAATCCCATGCATTGTGCCTTTCCATTGCCTCAAAAGCTTTTTGATATTGTTCCTCCTCGTCTGGATTTTGAACTGCTTTCTCATAGGTGGCAATTATTTTTAGCACCTCATTATCAGTGCTAAAAATGGTTTCTTCAATGGTTAAATCTGGATTTAGATTTGGTTCTTGCTCTAAAAAGGCAATTTTAATACCCTTTCTTGAGGTCACCTGTCCTGTTTCTGTAGTGTCCTTCCCAGAAATAATATTCAGGATGGAGGTCTTTCCACTACCATTCTTGGCAATCAGTGCAATTTTTTGATCTTTATTTATACCGAAGGAGATATCGGAAAAAAGGATCAATTCCCCATAAGATTTAGATATGTTTTCTACCGTCAATAAATTCATGGAAATGTTTTGCTGTTGATTGTTATCGCTTAACAAATTTTAAAAGATAACCGTAGCGAATGGCTAGCGTTAAAAGTATTAGAATCAATATTGGCGAAAAACTTTGAATTTTAAAAAGCCAAACTAAAATAAGAATGCCTATTAGTGTTAAGGCGGTCCATAAGTATTTTGTTAACCAGACGGGAAGTTGTTTTTGGAAAGCAAAGGCGACAATAAGATTTACTGGAAGGGCCCATAGTATATTAAAGTTTTTTGGTGTTGAAGTGTGGTCTGTGGCCACCCAAAGCAACAGTAAAAATGTACCTATAAGTCCGGTAACCAGGAAAAGTGAAAAATCTAGCCAACGACTCCGGACACCGTGTTTGTAATCTAAATATGTTATGGTGCATGTAAATAAAAACAACAGAATAAACCAAAACAACGGTGACAATGGAAAAAAACCAGTTCTTAGATGTTGGTTATAATCAAGAACCGTACGTTCTCTCAACAACAAGGGTTTTCCATCTTTGCTCGTGTTCCTTAGTTGTTGCATTGCATAATCAGGTAAAAACATATGCTCTAGCACTGTTGCTTTTCTGTCCACAGGTGAACCAAAAGCCAGGTCAATCCCAAATGAAGACCATGAATTTAAATTCAAATTTTGCCGTACCAGTTCCCTAAAGGTGTATTGTTTTTCCAAATAAGAACCATTAAAAACTAAAGCATCACCAAATTGTTGTTTTAAAATAGCACCTGTTATACTGGAACAATTGTTTAAAAGTGGGTCATATAGGTAATCCCTATTCTCCGGCAAATAATTGTTCTCAAAAAAAGCGAGCAGTTGGTTTTTTTCGGCTAGGGTCAAATCTAAAATCTGTTCTTTTACCCACCTTTTTTCCAATTCATATGTAAATAAAAATCGGTCAAAACTTTTTCTGGAAAGAGAATAGACCATTTTTCCTTTAACAAAGTTTAGATAGAAATTTGGCCGATTAAAATCGTAAGTACCATAATTATACACCACATCAACGCCCAAAACGGTATCTTGAACTCGAAAAGCGGTGTGTCCAAAAGATTCAACAAGCTCGCCACCTGGGCCACAAGTGAGCATGCTCACTTGAGAAGCATCTGTTAGTTGAGGTACTTGTGCAAATGTGTTTTTTCCAACAAAAACCAATACCGCCAAAAAGAAAATCCAGTGTCTCATTTTCAATTTTATCCCAGCAAATATCAGAATAAAAATGGCATAGCAGCGCAACTGGCCTAAAGACTTTGTTTTTTACAGTATTTTTACGAAAATCCAATTGAATGAAACGGTATATTCCCAATTTTTTAACCCTGCTTAATTTGTTTAGTGGTTGTGTAGCAACTGTATTTGCAGTTTTAAACCATTTGGAATGGGCTGCACTTTTTGTGTTTATTGGAATTTTCTTTGATTTTTTTGATGGTCTTGCTGCTAGAATGCTAAATGTCCAGAGTGAAATAGGAGTGCAGCTAGATTCGCTTGCTGATATGGTCACTAGTGGTTTGGTTCCAGGCATGGTGATGTTCCAATTACTTCAAATGGCCGATACCGGTGGATGGAATGCCAACATTTTTTCGGTTGAGCAAACTGAGACTATGTTGTGGATGGGTGGTAAAATTAATTTAGTGCCTTTTCTTGGTTTTATTATCACTTTAGCCTCTGCTTATCGATTGGCTAAATTTAATGTGGATGAAAATCAAGTTTCTTCTTTTATTGGATTGCCAACGCCAGCAAATGCCTTATTAATTCTTTCCTTACCACTGATTTTGTTGCACCACAACAACGATGTGCTAAACGCGATTATTCTAAATCAATGGTTTTTAATTGGGCTTACGGTATTGAGTGTCTATCTGTTAAATTCCCGAATTGAACTTTTTGCACTTAAATTCAAAAATTGGAGCTTTAAGGATAATGCCGTTCGCTATCTTTTCCTGATAGGTAGTTTGGTTATGTTGATCACGTTGAAATTTTTAGCCGTACCCTTGATTATTTTACTCTATATTTTGGTATCGCTGATAGCTTCAAAAAAACAATAGTATTTTGTGATTTTTTTAGTTGACCCTTAAAGTTAGTGGGTGTATTTTTGTGTTATTGATGACCTATAATATATGAAACGTACTGGCTTTTTTTTATTTCTTTTGATTGTTTTCGTTCTTTTTTCTTCACACGAGTTGTTCCTAAAAACGGATACCTATTTTTTAAATGCGGGCCAATCCAGTGAGTTGTATTTGTTCAATGGAACTTTTGACAAAAGTGAAAATGAGATTACTAGAGATAGGATTTCGGACGCTAGAATTATAGGCCCTGTATATGAAAAAAAAATATTGGACAGCGCGTATTATGATAAGGACAACATTACTTATTTAAAGTTTAAAACGGGTGGAGAAGGCACCTATGCAGCTGGGATTTCTACTTTGCCGCGTATGATTGAAATGACAGCAGAAAGCTTCAACGACTATTTAGAACATGAAGGGTTGGAAGATGTTATTAAGAATAGGAAGAAAGAGGGTAACTTTAGTTCTGGTGCAAAGGAAAAATATTCCAAACATGTGAAGATGCTTTTTCAAGTTGGCGATAAAAAAACAAAGCATTTTGATACTGTCTTTGGATTCCCAATTGAATTTATTCCGTTAAACAACCCTTATGAGCTTGAGGTAGGAAAGGGCGTTTCTTTTAAATTGTTGGCTAATGGGAAGCCTTTGGCCAATCAAACGGTACATTTTAGCACTTCTGTACCCGGAAAGGATGCCCATGAAAATGAGCGCGCAACAAGAACTGATGAAAACGGGATATTGAAAATAGTTCCAACACAAGCAGGCAAATGGTATGTTGCTACTATTTTTATGGTAAAAAGTAAGGAAGAGGGTGTGGATTACGAATCTAACTGGGCAACTTTGACCTTTGCGGTAAAGTAAAAATTAAAAATCGAGCTTTTTCTTTCGAAGCTCAAAATTCTGGCCTAAATACACTTTTCTAACCATTTCATCTTGGGCTAAATCTTCGGGAATTCCAGCCTTCAATATGCCACCTTCAAACATGAGGTAAGAACGTTCTGTAATGGCCAAAGTTTCCTGTACATTATGATCGGTGATAAGTATCCCAATATTTTTATCTTTTAGTTGAGCTACTATGCGTTGAATATCCTCAACGGCTACGGGGTCAACCCCGGCAAAGGGCTCATCAAGCAAGATAAATTTTGGGTCAGTAGCCAAAGCGCGAGCGATTTCAGTACGTCTACGTTCCCCACCGGATAATAAGTCTCCCCTGTTCTTGCGAATGTGTCCAAGGCCAAATTCATCAATCAAGGATTCCATTTTCATATGCTGTTCCTTCTTGCTCAATTTGGTGAGCTGTAGCACACTTAAAATGTTTTTTTCAATGCTGAGTTTGCGGAAAACAGAAGCTTCCTGTGCCAGATAACCAATGCCGTTTTGGGCCCTTTTGTACATGGGGAATGTGGTAATCTCCATATCATCCAAGAAAATTTTACCACCATTGGGTTTTATAAGTCCAACAATCATATAAAAGGATGTGGTCTTGCCAGCACCATTTGGGCCTAAAAGCCCAACAATTTCTCCTTGGTTTACTTCCAAAGAAATGCCCTTAACAACTTTTCGGCCTCGGTAGGCCTTCATGATATTATCAGCTCTTAGCTTCATACGAATGGATCAAAACTAAACATATTCTGGGATAGCCATTGGACTTTGTGAAATTTTTATGCATCAAGATTTTCCAATTCTTCCCAAAATTCAAAGGCTCTTCGTAAGTGGGGTACAACTATGGTTCCACCAACCAAAGTGGCAATGCCCAGTGTTTCCATAACCTCTTCTTTTGTAGCACCTTCGTTCTTAGAACTTTCCAGATGATATTTGATGCAATCATCACAACGAAGAACAGCAGAAGCCACCAAACCTAGAAGCTCTTTGGTTTTTACATCTAATGCACCTGCCATATAGGCATTCGTGTCAAGATTAAAAATCCGTTTGATTAACTTGTTGTTTTCCGCCAATATTTTGTCGTTCATTCTGGAACGGTACGCATTAAACTCTTCTACCTTATTTGGCATATTTAGCTTCTTTTTTAGCTTCGTTTTTTATAACCATTTTGGAAATATAGATACTTATCTGGTATAGGATTAGAACAGGAATGGCTACTAGAACTTGACTGTATATCTCTGGTGGAGTAATAACTGCAGCTAGGATTAGTATAATTACTAAGGCTATCTTTCTGTACTTTTTTAGAATTTCCGGTGTCACCAACCCTATTTTGGTCAAAAAGTAAATGATTATGGGCAATTCAAACATAATTCCACAGGCAATTACAGAAGTTCTTACGGTGGAAATGAAGGAACTTAAATCAATTTCATTAGTTACTTCCTTACTTACTTGATAGGTTCCTAAAAAATTGATGGACAAGGGAGCTACTATATAATAGCCAAATAATACGCCTAGAAAAAATAAAAAAGATGCAATTAAGATAAAACCTCTGGAATGCTTACGTTCATTGGAATGCAATCCAGGGCTTATAAATCGCCATAACTCCCATAAAATATAAGGAAATCCAAGAATTACCCCTGCCCAAATAGAAGTCCAAATATGTGCGGAAAATAAACCTGCCATAGTTCGGTTTTGGATGGTGAACGGCAAGGAATCTGCGCAAAATTCAGAATCAATACCAAATAAGTTTCCTATTTTACAAAAGAACTGATAGGTAGGGAAATCCATTTTCTTTGGACCAAAAATAATCGTATCAAAAATGAAACTTTTCATAAAAAAAGCAACACAGGCAATAATAACAATTGCCACTACAGATCGGATAAGGTGCCAACGCAGTACTTCCAAATGATCCAAAAAGGACATTTCATTGGGGGCTTCTATCTTTTTTGCCATTACAGAATTCCTTCGTTTATAAGGTTATGGATATGGACCACTCCGGCATAGGTATCTTTTTCAAAGGCAAGAAGTTGTGAAATACCTTTGGTTTGCAACATTTCCAAGGCATTTACAGCTAAGGTATCCACATCGATTGTTTTGGGATTGGAGGTCATAATATCTTTTGCGGTTAAGCCACTAATATTATCATGTATGCTGAGCATTCGTCTAATATCTCCATCAGTTACAATACCAACAACTTTTTTACTTTCTATTACGGCAGTAACACCCAACATTTTTTCTGAAATCTCTACAATGACCTCTTTTACACTTGAATTAATATCAACTTGCGGCTTTTGATTATTTATTACGATGTCGGCAACTCGTAAATATAATTTTTTACCCAAAGCCCCCCCAGGATGATACTTTGCAAAATCGGCACTGCTAAAACCTCTAAGTTCCAAAAGACTAATAGCTAGCGCGTCGCCCATGGCCATTTGTGCCGAAGTGCTTGTAGTTGGGGCCAGATTGTTTGGACATGCTTCTTTTTCCACATAAGTGCTCAAAGCAAAATCGGCCTGTTTGGCCAAAAGGGAATCCATATTCCCAGTGATGCCAATCAATTTGTTTTTTCCAATTTTTATTAGCGGAAGTAGCGCTTTAATTTCCGGGGTATTCCCACTTTTGGAGATGCAGACCACAACATCATTTTCTTGAATGGTACCCAAATCCCCGTGAATGGCATCTGCAGCATGCATAAAGGTGGCCGGTGTTCCCGTGGAATTCAATGTTGCTACTATTTTTGAAGCAACAATGGCGCTTTTGCCCACTCCCGATACCACAACTCTTCCTTGTGAATCCAAAATATATTGCACCGCATGGGCAAATTGTTCATCCAGCAAGCTTACCAAATTCTTAATGGCTTTACTCTCGGTTTCAAGGGTTCTTTTTGCAATGGATAAAATAGACTGAATGTTGCTCAAAGTAATAAACAGATTATCAATTGTTTTCTAAAAGAATATCTTATATTTAAGTTTACAAAACTAAACAAACTATCTTTTACTAACCATTAATGAAGGATAGAATACATTATTCATTAAACAGAACACAAAATATATATTTAAACAGTTGTAGATTTGTGCTGTTTTTGTTTAAATCGAAAATACGGAAATGGGTCCTATGAATACCGATTTGCACTCCTCACTAAAAAAATACTTTGGTTTTTCTCAGTTCAAGGGGTTACAGGAGAGCGTAATACAAAATATACTGGATAACAAAGACACTTTTGTCATTATGCCAACAGGAGGCGGGAAATCTCTTTGCTACCAACTGCCGGCAATAATGAATGAAGGTACTTCTATTGTGGTATCCCCCTTGATTGCCCTCATGAAAAATCAGGTTGATGCCATACGTGGAGTTTCTGACCATCATGGTATTGCCCATGTTTTAAATTCTTCCCTGACTAAAACCGAAGTAAAACAGGTTAAGGAAGATATTACCAATGGTATTACCAAATTGTTGTATGTAGCGCCCGAATCCTTGACGAAGGAAGAAAATATAGAATTTTTAAATGGGGTACCACTTTCTTTTGTAGCGGTGGATGAGGCCCATTGTATTTCGGAATGGGGGCATGATTTTAGACCAGAATACAGAAACCTTAAAAGTATCATCAACCGTCTTGGCGAAAACATTCCAATTATTGGATTAACGGCGACGGCAACACCAAAAGTGCAGGAAGATATCATTAAGAACTTGGGGATGACAGACGCCAAGGTTTTTAAGGCTTCCTTTAACAGGCCAAATTTGTTCTACGAAATCCGCCCCAAGACCCAAAATGTAGATGCCGATATTATTCGTTTTGTAAAACAGCATTCGGGGAAGTCTGGAATTATCTATTGTCTTAGTAGGAAAAGGGTGGAAGAATTAGCTCAGGTTCTTCAAGTCAATGGGATTAGCGCAGTGCCATATCATGCCGGTTTTGATGCCAAAACAAGGTCTAAATATCAGGATATGTTTCTTATGGAGGAGGTTGATGTAGTAGTGGCCACCATAGCATTTGGAATGGGCATTGACAAACCTGATGTTCGTTTTGTGATTCATCATGATATTCCAAAAAGTATTGAGAGCTATTATCAAGAGACAGGAAGGGCTGGAAGAGATGGTGGTGAAGGACATTGTTTGGCATTTTATGCATATAAGGACGTAGAGAAGCTAGAAAAATTTATGTCCGGAAAACCAGTGGCAGAACAGGAGATTGGAAATGCACTACTTCAGGAAATCGTTGCTTATGCAGAAACTTCCATGTCGCGAAGAAAGTTCATCCTCCATTATTTTGGTGAAGATTTTGATGCTGAAAAGGGAGAAGGCGCAGATATGGATGACAACGCCAGAAACCCTAAAGAAAAAGAAGAGGCAAAAGATGAAGTGCTTAAACTCCTTAGGGTAGTAAAAGGAACCAATGAAAAGTTTAAGACCAAGGAGATTGTAAAAATCTTGGTTGGTAAAGTAAACGCTATGATCTCCTCCCATAAAACTGATGAAAAGGACTTCTTTGGAATTGGGTCGGACAGGGATGAGGCTTATTGGATGGCATTGACCAGGCAAGTTTTGGTAGCGGGTTTACTGAAAAAAGAAATTGAGCAGTATGGTATTTTACATTTAACAGAATGCGGCAAGGGATTCTTGACCGAACCAAGTTCTTTTCAAATGACCAAAGACCATGTGTACAGCGAGGAAAATAATGATGCTATTATTACCGCGGCCAAATCCAGTGGTGGTGGCGCAGATAACAATTTATTGAAGTTGTTACGTGATTTGCGCAAAAGAGAGGCAAAAAAATTAGAAGTTCCACCTTTTGTTGTGTTTCAAGACCCTTCTTTGGAAGATATGGCCTTAAAGTACCCGATTAGTAACGAGGAACTACTGAATATTCATGGTGTAGGTGAAGGAAAGGCCAAAAAATATGGAAAACCATTTATAGCGCTTATCACCAATTATGTAGAAGAACATGAAATTATAAGACCAGACGATCTTGTTGTAAAAAGCACAGGTGCCAATTCAGGTTTAAAACTGTACATTATTCAGAATGTTGATAGGAAATTGCCCTTGGACGATATTGCCTCCGCTAAGGGGTTGGAACTCCCTGCGCTTATCAGGGAAATGGAGCAAATTGTTTTTAGTGGTACCAAGCTCAACATTGGCTATTGGATCGATGAAATCTTGGATGAAGACCAACAGGAAGAAATCCATGAATACTTTTTAGAGGCGAATACGGATTCCATTTCTAATGCAATAGAAGAATTTGATGGGGATTATGAGGATGAAGACCTGAGGCTTTATCGACTTAAATTCATAAGCGAGGTAGCCAACTAGGGAGCCAGATACTGGAAAGGGAAAATCTTTATATTCCTAAGCACCATAAAAAGTAGTACCACGGTTAAAATAATTAACGGGGCATATCTATAATCAAGAAAACTTTGTGCCTTAGAGATACCAAGCTTTGTTATAAGGTGTTGTACAATAACAAATAAAGCTGGAAGAAGGAGCACGTTATGACGTATTGCTTCACCAATCCGTAAATGCAGTAAATCATGAATAGCCCTTTGACTCCCACATCCCGAACAATGAATACCAAGGTAGGTATGGAATGGGCATTTTGGAAAAAACAAAACACTTTCCGGGTTAAAAGAAAAATAAAGGAGTATTGCCAAAATGGACAATACTCCCGTTACTATAAGTAAAGTTGTTCTATTAATAACTTCCGGCGTTGGCAAGACCTCCTGCAATTGCAAACCCAAATATCGCGAAATAGATTATCCATATCACAGCAGCAAAACCTAATCCTATAAGCGCCCACATTTTTGCATTCTTAGATGCTTTTTGAGCTTCTTCATATTCCCCTCTAGCATAGGCCTCATTAACTTTGGAAGCATAAATAATACTTGCTATTCCTGTTGCTATGCAACAAAATATTGTGCTTAAAATAGCCCATACCAAATGATTGTCTGGTTTTGGTGGCATACCGGTATTGTTCTCCATGATATAATTTATTTAATTTTTGGTTATTGATATTGTTCCATTGCTTCTTGATACGCAGTTTTGAATTCTTCAATGAATTCTGCAACACCTCCGGCATTGTATATAATGTAAATCCACCTTACCACCATTATTAAGCTCAAAATAAGCGCAATCAAGGATATGATTTTCCCTGCTTTAATTTGCCCATAATTGTCATAATCATCTGGATTTTCCTTATAAATTTTTTCAGATTTCCTTGCTAGGTAAAAACCAATCCCAGATATAGTAGCACCAAAAATACCCGTGCAGCAGCAAACGAATCCAAAGATACCAAGTACAATGCTCAATACTCCATTTGGTAATTTTTTTTGTTCCATAATTCTATGAGTGAAATAAAAGTTTAATTAAAAAATTGATCAAGATAAAAGCCGCACTCATAATACCCAATGTTATTGTAATCTGATTTGCAAATTTGATTTTATTAAAGCTGTTAATCAACAAAAAAGTGAGCAATGCGAATATGGGATATATGGCCGGATACATTTTGAAAGCTGCAACAAACTCTCCATGAAAAAGTAAATGAATAGAACGTTGAAAGCCGCATCCAGGACATTCAATTCCAAACACCCGTTTACTTAAACAGGGTAGCATATAGTTTTCTGCATGAAGCAAAATAAGGGCGGACTTCTGAAGCATAAGTGCAATTAGCAGGAAGAAAAATACTATTATTTTTGCACTTTGTGTTAAACTTTTTAAAATATTTTTAACAAGCAAATATGAGAACCACTGTCTTTACCATGGGTGATATTGTAGAAGTATTGGATGATGCCATATCCGGAGAGGTAATAGGTATAGAGGGAGATTGGATTACTATTAGGACACTGGATGGTTTTTCCATGCGATATACTTCAAAAGAGTTGGTTAAAGGAGTAGGGGATATCAATATTTCAAATTTTGAAATTGCCCAGATAAAGCGAGAAAAGGAATTGCCAAAAAGGCGAACAACCAGGGCAATTAGGCCTAAGGAACGGAATGCTCCCAAAATGGAAGTGGACCTACATATTAATCAACTTGTGAAATCCACTAAGGGACTCAGTAATTTTGACATGCTCAACCTGCAATTGGAAACAGCAAAAAGACAACTTAATTTTGCCATGGACAAGCGTATACAAAAGGTGGTGTTTATTCATGGGGTGGGAGAAGGCATTCTAAAGGAAGAACTATATTTTCTTTTTAAAAAATACGAAAACTTGAAATTTTATGATGCTGATTATCAAAAATATGGACTTGGGGCCACCGAAGTTTATTTTTTTCAAAACATCTAATCGGGAATAACCGTCGTAACCTCTCCAAAATCATCAATCGTTAAATTGGTAATACGTTCACCAGTAGTGTTAACAAATGAAATGCCGCTTAAGGTAATGGTGTGCACATAGTTGGTGGCATCGGTATCCGAAATAGTTTCAATAAATACCGTTCCATCTTCTGCTTCAACCTCTTCAACTACCGTGGGAGAGGCCAACGGAATATCAGTACAGAAGTAATCGGAACTTACATCGTCCGAAAAAATACGGTATGTAATTGTGGATTCACTCGACACTGCACTTTCAGTAGTTATTGTTTCCCCTACAACACCATTGTTCAAAGCACCGCTTTGTAAATTTAATATTAAAGCTTCGCTTTCATTGATTTTAAAGAGTATATTATTTGAATCTGCAACAGGATCATCGCAATATTGAATGGAAATGTCATCAAAATCAATGGTTTCAATCTGGAGATCTCCATCTCCGCAGGAAAAAACAATGAATAAAATCAATACAATAAAGAAAAATTTTCTCATCTGCCAAATTTAAAGGAATTCCTGTTCATTAGCCTAAAACTTAGAAATACTTTAAAAGAAATTAACTTTATTTCAACTATTTTTGACCTTATTAAAATGATAACTAAATCATGCAAAAAGTATATTTGGATAATGCGGCAACTACCCAGGTAAGGGAAGAGGTTATTACCAAAATGCAGGAAGCATTGGCGCTACATTACGGTAATCCATCATCAACACATAGTTTTGGTAGATCTGCCAAAACTATGGTAGAAAAAGCTAGAAAAACCATCGCGAAAATATTGAATGCGCAACCATCGGAAATAGTTTTTACCTCTGGAGGTACCGAAGCAGATAATATGATTTTACGGTGTGCCGTACGGGATTTAGGCGTAAAGACCATAATTACTTCAAAAATAGAACACCATGCCGTACTTCATACGGCGGAGGAACTGGAAAAAGAATATGGGATTTTGCTGGAATTTGTGGATTTGGACATCAATGGAAATCCCGACATTGATCATTTAAAGGCGCTTCTTAAGAAAGATGATTCCAAAAAATTGGTCAGTTTAATGCATGTGAACAATGAAATCGGAAATATCATAGATATTGACCTCATTGGCGAATTGTGCAGGGAAAGTGGCGCATTTTTTCATTCAGATACGGTTCAGTCTGTAGGGCACTATCCATGGGACGTGCAAAAAGTCCCCATAGATTTCTTCACTGCGGCGGCCCATAAGTTTCATGGCCCCAAGGGTATAGGTTTTGCATTTATTCGAAAAAACTCAGGAATTAAACCCATGATTTTTGGAGGTTCGCAAGAACGTGGATTTAGAGCGGGAACCGAACCTTTTCATAATATTGTTGGATTGGAGGAAGCACTGGTAAAAGCGTACGATAGTTTGGAGGAAGAAACTAGGTTGATAAAGAATTTAAAGCAATACTTTTTGGAAAAAGTACAACAAGAAATTCCCAAGGCGGTATTTAATGGGCTTTCAGGAGATTTGTCGAAAAGCACCTATACCTTGGTCAATGTTCGTTTGCCATTCGACAAACAAAAAGGATTGATGTTACTTTTTCATCTTGACATAAAAGGCATTGCCTGTTCTAAGGGAAGTGCATGTCAATCGGGCAGTAATTTAGGTTCACATGTACTCTCTCAACTTCTTTCTGAAACAGAATTGGAAAGGCCTTCATTGCGCTTTTCATTCTCCAAATACAATACCAAAGAAGAGCTGGACTATGTAATTAAAGTACTCAAGGAGTTCGCTGAAAACTAAATTTTGTTTTTTCGGGGCTTCTTTTCCTTATCGTACGGAAATTTTCTGGAAGCCAACTTCATCATGCGATCAATAAGCTCAGTGGTATTTTTTCCAGTTTTTTTAGTGATGGCTTTTTCGTATTTCCATAGCAATTTACCGGTGTTTCCATCACTTACCTTTACCCCAATTCTCCCATAATTGGCATCTCCACTAAAATAATCTAGAAGATTAAAATTTGTGGGCACTCCTTTGGAAAGTAAAATATTTAGGTTGAGATTACCACTTATTATTCCATCAACCTTGAGAATTTTACAAAGCTGTTTAATGGTGTAAATATCCAAATTATCGTATGTAATGTTATTTTGGGCAAGGATAGCATTGGTATTCTTAATGTTTTGAAATTCTACATTGAATTTTTTTCTTTTTTTTCTTTTGGAAAAATAGGTTTCCAAGGCATTTTGAACGGCATAGCCTTCTTTCTGTGCAAGGCCTTTTAGTTCTTTCTGATCAACATCCCTTTTTAAGTCCAGATTGGCAATAAAGGGTATTATAGCCAATAATTGATGGTCTTTCGTAAGCTCATCAAACCTTCTATTTTCATAAATGTTTTTTTGGGCCATTACTAGGGTAACTGCCAAAAATGCAACAAAAGTCATGATTCTTTTCATCTGCATATTTTAAAATCTCATACCAACGGTTACATTGAGAACACGGCTAGTCAAAAAATTGGGTACTGCAAATTGTGCCTGCGAGTCCACATCGCGTACCCATGTATTGGTAATGGAATTTTGGTTGTTGAACATATTGAAAATCTCCAGACCAATACTTAATTCCTTAAATCCATGTAGCCAATGCTCCTTTGGGTATTGATTTCTATTGTCGGCAAAAATATGGGAAATTCCTATATCTGCCCGTTTATAATCTCTTAATCTATTCTGAAAATCGTAAGGGTCGGTATTGTTGGGAGAACCTCCAGGAACTCCGGTGTTGTATACCAAATTTAAATACAGCTTCAAATTGGGTATGGTTGGAATGTAGTCTTGAAATAAAATACCAAATTTTAACCGTTGGTCCGTGGGTCTCGAAATATAGCCTCTGTCATCAATATTTTCCTTAGTTTGAAGATAGCCAAGACTTACCCAGGATTCCGCTCCGGGAACAAAAGCACCGATTAACCTAAAATCGAATCCATAGGCATAGGCCTGAGCATTGTTTTGTGCGGTGTACCGGACCCTAACATCTTCAATGGTGTATGTGTTCACATTGCTTATGTCCTTGTAGTATGCCTCGCCGATCAAGGTAAAGGGCCGATCCCAAAGCGCAAAGCTGTATTCGCTGCCCAAAACAGAATGCATAGATTTTTGTGCTTCCACGCTTGGTACAACATTCCCCGAAAGATTCCGAAGTTCCCTGTAAAATGGTGGTTGCTGGTAGCTGCCTACAGCAAATCGGAATACAACGTCCTTGTTCCAGTGCGGTTTTATGGAAAATTGTGCCCTAGGGCTGAAAAGTGTTTGTGCATTGTTTTCAAAATCCTCACCACTTAAAATCCAATGCTGAGCTCTTACGCCCAAATTAAAATAGATATCGTTATTAGAAAGTTTGGTGTGTTGCGCGTATTGTATAAATCCAGAAAACCGATTAGTGTTTACAAAATTGGTTGCTTGCACGCTCTCAAAAGGAATAATATCCCCCTGAAAGGGTTCTTCTGGCTGATTATTTAAAAGTGGGGGCTCAGCAGGCCTTATAAAAAAGCCTGCAGAGTCAATAAATTCGGATTCCCGAAGTTGATCTCTAATATCCTCGTGGGAAAATGAAAGCCCCCATTCCAAGGATTTACCTTGCTTGTTGTATTTGCCCTTATGAGACACATTGAAAATAAGGGCATCCAATTGGTTTCTTGCCCTGTTGTATTGCGATCCAATACCCCGGGATGTAGTAACTTCCCCCAAATTATCGGCATTAAGATTCGTCTCAATTTCACCCAATTCATAGGATGCAATAATATCTGAGAATTCTTCTTCCTGTGTATGGTACAAAGAGGTGGTTAAATCAAGTTTTATATGGTCGTTTAAAACATAGTCTGCTTTTAGCGCGCCTAAAGCATTGTTATATTTACTATTTTCCCTTCCTTGATAGAAAACAAGTAGCGCCCTTGGATTGTTTATGGTTCCAAAATTGGTTTGTCTGGTCAATGGTTCATTTTCATAATCATTTATGGAATATGTTCCTAAAAAATTTAAATGAAACTTTTTGGAGAATCTGTAGGTAATATAGTTTTGTACATCCAAAAATTTTGGACTAAGATTGGTCAGTGTTTGTTGGCTGTTCACGAGCAAGCTATTATTTCTATAGCGAATTCCTGTAATACTGGTAATTTTTTTATTTTTTGATAAGGTTTCCAGCGTTATGGCGGCTCCAAGAAAACTACCCTCTATTCGCAAAGCATTAGCTACTGGATTCTTATAAGTTATATCTAAAACCGAGGATAATTTGTCTCCATATTTGGCCTGAAACCCACCTGATGAAAATTCCAAACCTGTGATCATATGGCTATTCACAAAACTCAATCCTTCCTGCTGCGCTGAACGCACCAAAAAAGGGCGGTATACTTCTATTCCGTTTACATAAACCAAATTTTCATCAAAATTACCTCCTCTTACATTGTATTGTGTACTGAGTTCGTTGTTAAAGGAAACGCCTGGCAATAGCTTTAATATATTCTCGATACCTGCATTGGCACCTGGAATTTTTCGCACAATCTCAGGAGCTATTGTAGTGATGCCCGTTATATTTTTTTCCCCTGTAGGAGAAACGTCTACTCCAGCTACCTGAATGACATCCGTCATCATCACCGGATTAAATTCGAAAGTTTCATTGGTGCTAAGAATCAGATTCTCCAAAATAACTTTTTCATGACCTAAATGTGAAAAGGTAATCGTGGTTTTAGTAGCTGCTGTAAGCTGCAGTATATAATATCCATTCGCGTTTGAAGCAGTCCCATGCCCTTCGTATGTAATGTTTACATTTGGTATTGGTGTGTTGTTTTCGTCAAGAACCGTTCCTGCAATGGTAGCGGTTTGACCTTGCGTTGGTATGCACCATAGGATTAGAAGTACTGTAATGAAGACTCTTGGATAGGTCACTACGCTATTTTTTGAAAAAAGTGCGCTCAAAAACGCTGGAATTGCCGACATTATCTGTAACGACAACTTTTAAATTGCATTGTGTGCCTTTTAGCACATTATCATCGAAATTATAAGTAATGGTCTGGGTCTTTGGTTCATATTCCATGAGCACCCAATCCCCGTTTATAGTTGCGTTGTAAGAATTTATTCCGCTTAGGTCATCGGAAATCTTCAGGCTTAGATAATTGTAATTGCTCAACCATTGTTTTTCCTTAAAGTTTTTGGCCTCTATAATAGGGGTTATGCTGTCCTTTACAAGCGCATAAGTTCCAAAGGTTCGGGTTCGGGTGGTAAAGGAAATATCGCGTTTGTAAGTCTTGGAATGCAATGGTTCCCCGTGCCGATTGAGACGCGCGATGAAAAGTTGTTTTCTTTCTTCCTTTGAATATTTGGAAACGTCGAAGCTGATGACAAAATTTCGATGGGCAGCTACACTGTTGTCGTGTACGGTTATGGTATCCAAGCCCTTTTTTAAATCAATGTAGAAATCTTCATAGAAAGTGTTGGCTGGAAAATAGACTTTAGCCGCTCCCAGGTCAAAATTGTTTGGCTTGTCCGCAATGATAAAATCATCGGTTTTTTTGTTGTCTCTTTTTATTTTCGGGGATTCCTTTTCTCCTATAATCGGAATTCTAACTTTGGTGATGTTGTTTTCCACATCGGAAATAAGCAGTTCAACAACATAGGAAAGCCCTTCCTTTATATCTATTTTACCATTGTTATATAAGGTCTTGTATATACTCAAATGGTTATAAGGTTCTTTAAAACATTTTTGTATGCGTTGTTTGAATTTTCCAAAATGGGCATAGTCAATCAAGGTGTTTAGATATCTGGTTTCCCTAAAGGAAAAGGTTTCAAAATTATATTCCGAAAATACCTTCCCGTTTACTATTTGTTTTACAGCATAAACCCCGTTTTTATTTGCCGCCATGTCTTGGCGGTCAAATCCGTTAAAGCCAAAGCCAATAGTGCCCATGGCAGTCACCTTATCCGCTAAAAAGGAACCGTCTGGTTGTTTTGTAAAATTGAGTTGAATTTTTTTGGCACTTTGATTAACCACGGCGTCATTGGACAAGGGGTATCCAAAAAGTCCTACTAAAGAAGGATTTGTTGCATCACGAATGTCATACCCATACAATAGTGGATTGGTGGGTTTTTCAGTAATACTACTTCGTATTTCAAAATGAAGATGAGGTCCCGAAGAGCCACCTGTATTTCCCGAATATGCAATAGTGTTGCCTTTGGTAACCTTTAGTTCGCCATAATCCGGAAACGCCTCCACTTCATAAGTTTGTTTACGATATTGTATTTTCTTTATATAGGCCTCAATTTCAGGACTGAACTTTTGAAGATGTGCATATACCGAAGTGTAGCCATTGGGATGCGCAATATAAATGGCCTTTCCATAACCCCAATGAGAAACCTTTATTCGGGTAACTGTGCCATCGGCTATTGAATAAACCGGTAGTCCCTGTCTTTGCTGGGTTTTTATATCTATTCCTGCATGAAAATGATTGGAGCGCAATTCTCCGAAAGTGCCAGCTAAAACTAGCGGGATACCCATTGGGGATTGAAATATGTCCTGCGGATATTTATCTTGAGAGGTAAGGTTGAAGGATAGTAATAGGAGGATTCCAAAAAATTGAAGGCGCATACCAGAATTTATTATTACTTACGAAAGTAACCAATGTTTTGATTTGTAAAAAAGCTTTTTCATCGCTTTAAATCCACTTAAAGCTATACTTTAAGAATAAATCCCAAAAGTATTGCGAGTATAGACAAGGTTGGTTAACTTTGTTTGATACGCATTGTTGTTTGCATATGGGCGAACTAGTAGAGATTGTTGATTCTTTGGAAAATAAGGTAAGCAAGCTTTTGCACAAGTTAGAATTGTTGCACCATGCTAATACCAAACTAAAAGAGGAATTGAACCTTGCCAAAGAGGAAAACCAACTTAAACAGAATGTCGTTCTGGAATGGGAAGATAAATACAATTCCCTAAAAATGGCAAGCACAATGCTGGGTAGTAATACAAGTAAAACAGAAGCTAAGCTTAAGATAAATACATTGATTCGTGATTTGGATATTTGCATTGCCAAACTAGCGGATTAGTTTGTAAACAAAATATGGAGGAGAAGCTCAAAATAAAGCTTTCCATTGCCGATAGGGTTTATCCATTGACCATAGATCCAAGACAAGAGGAAGGCTTGCGAAAAGCAGCCAAAAACATTGAAAAGTTGGCTAAAAAATTTGAGCAAAATTATGCTGTAAGAGATAAACAGGATGTATTGGCTATGTGTGCCCTTCAATTTGCATCAAAAATTGAGCAAGGCGGAATAGACCAATCTGAAAACACCAAAGCAGCATTTGAGCGATTAAGGGCTCTTGATGATTTGGTGAAATCCAAGCTTGGCGAATAAGTTCTTAGAAATAAAATATTGTTACTGCCCACATTGGTAATTATTTTTTGACAAACTCAACACTATTATATTTAAAAAGGGTGAGTTTAAGTTGTAAAAGCGGGCCCTACTTGTATAGGGATTCTTGAGCAGCTTGTTAGCCCTAAACCTGTAATTTGGAGTTTGTACAAAACTTCGGCCGATGTGGGCTTTTTTTTTAACCAAACATAATCAACATGGATAATACTATAGTAATTATTGTAGCTGCGGTGGTGGGATTGGCGATAGGTTTTGTGATTGCCAAGATGATGGAGAAGGGGAAAGCTTCAAAAGCACTTTCCAGTGCCAAAAAGGAAGTTGCAGACATTATTAAACAAGCAAACAAAGAGGGTGAAAATATAAAAAAAGATAAAATATTTCAGGCTAAGGAACGGTTTTTGGAATTGAAGGCAGAGCATGAAAAAGTAATCATAAATAAGGATAAAAAGATAGCTGAAGCCGAAAAGCGAAGCAGGGATAAAGAATCACAAATAAGCAATGAGCTTGCTAAAAATAAAAAGCTCAATGACCAATTACAGGAAAAGATTCGTGATGTAGGTCATAAAAATGAGATTCTTGATAAAAAATACGCGGAGACAGAAAAACTACATAAGAGTCAGGTACAACAGCTAGAGGTTATCTCGGGCCTATCCGCTGAAGATGCTAAAAGTCAATTATTGGAATCGTTAAAGGATAAAGCGAAGACCGATGCAATGGCCTATCTCCAAAACACCTTGGAAGAAACTAAATTGACTGCGCAACAAGAGGCGCGTAAAATAGTGATCAATACCATTCAACGCATTGGAACCGAAGAAGCTGTTGAGAATTGTGTTTCTGTCTTTAATCTTGAATCTGATGATGTTAAGGGACGGATTATTGGTCGTGAAGGACGAAATATTCGTGCACTTGAATCGGCAACTGGGGTAGAAATTATCGTTGATGATACTCCTGAGGCCATAATTCTTTCATGTTTTGATTCCGTGAGAAGAGAGGTTGCTAGACTTTCGCTGCACCGTTTGGTTACTGATGGCCGAATTCACCCAGCCCGTATTGAAGAGATTGTGAAGAAGACAGAAAAGCAAATTAACGAGGAGATTGCTGAAATAGGTAAGCGCACTGTGATAGATTTGGGAATTCATGGGTTACACCCTGAATTGATTAAATCTGTTGGTCGAATGAAATATCGTTCCTCGTATGGCCAAAATTTGCTTCAGCATTCAAGAGAGGTCGCGAAACTTTGTGGTGTCATGGCGGCGGAGCTAGGATTAAATCCAAAAATTGCCAAGCGGGCAGGGTTGCTTCATGATATTGGAAAAGTACCTAATTCGGAAGTAGAAGTGGAAACACCACATGCTATTTTGGGAATGCAGTGGGCGGAAAAATATGGTGAAAAGAAAGAAGTATGTAATGCCATTGGAGCCCATCATGATGAGATTGAGATGAACACATTAATCTCACCCATTGTGCAGGTTTGTGATGCTATAAGCGGCGCACGCCCAGGTGCAAGAAGACAAGTTTTAGATTCTTATATTCAACGCTTAAAGGATTTGGAAGATATCGCTTTTGGATTCAATGGAGTGCAAAAAGCATACGCCATTCAAGCAGGCAGGGAACTTAGGGTGATTGTTGAAAGTGAAAAGGTAAGCGATGATAAAGCGGCAGAACTTTCTTTTGAAATATCCCAAAAAATTCAAACAGATATGACTTACCCAGGTCAGGTAAAAGTTACGGTAATACGGGAGACCAGATCCGTGAATGTTGCCAAATAATACACTGATAAATATCATGCTTTTCTAAGCAGGAACAGCGTAATTTCATGGATAGCTAAAACTATCAAACATGAAAAATCAAGTTCCCGTTTCAGAAATAATGACCAAAGATTTGGTTACGCTCACTACCAAAGACGATTTAGTTACTGCCGAGGAAGTATTTAAAGAACACAAAATAAGGCATATTCCCATTGTTGAAGGAAGTGCCATTATTGGGATACTCAGCTATACCGATTTATTAAGAATAAGTTTTGCCGACGCTGTGGACGACCATGAGCAAACAGTGGACACTATGGTCTACAATATGTTTACCCTTTCTCAGGTAATGGTAAGAGACGTTATAAGTGTACCATCAAATACTACGATAAGACAAGTTGCCCAATTTTTGGCACAAAAAGAATTCCATGCTTTGCCCATTGTGGATAATGGAAAATTAGTGGGTATTGTTACCACCACGGATTTGATTAAATACCTGTTGAGGTTATACTAATTTTCCTTTTTTCAAATACAAATATTGGTTGCTCTCCTCTTGATGCGAAATCAACGGATTCTTTTTAAATTGAACCTATAAACGCAAATTTCTGCATTTATACGACATAATTTGTCCTCTTCACCTTTATAAAATACTTTGCCTAGAAAAGTGTTATAACACTGGATTAAAGAAACTAAATTCCATCTAAGCCAAGTTTAAAATGAGTAAAAAAGTATTTGTATCTGGATGTTTTGATATGCTACACAGCGGGCACGTAGCTTTCTTCAAAGAAGCGGCATCCTATGGAGATTTATATGTGGGGATTGGTTCTGATGCTACCATCGCAGAATTAAAGGGTAGGCAAACCATAAACTCGGAACAAGAAAGGCTCTATATGATAAATGCCATAAAATACGTAAAAGACGCATTTGTGAATACAGGTTCTGGAATGTTGGATTTTGAAAATGATCTAAAAGAACTTAGACCAGATTATTTTGTTGTAAATGAAGATGGTTTTTCACCTGCAAAAGAAGTATTGTGCAATGGATTGAATATTGAATTGAAAAACCTTAAACGTGCTCCGGATGCAGGACTCCCTCCGCGTTCAACAACAGCAATAAGAACTGCGGGGAACTGCACATTACCTTACAGAATAGATTTAGCGGGAACTTGGATTGATCAGCCCTATGTTTCCAAATATAACCCGGGGTGGGCCATTACATTATCATTGGAACCGGTTATTGAATACAATGAAAGATGTGGTATGTCTACCTCTACCAGAAATGCAGCAAAAAAAATATGGCCATATTATTTGCCTATAGAGAGACCGGAGAAACTGGCAGAAATACTGTTTAAGTTTGAAAACACTCCAGGCTCAACACTTATTTCCGGAGCACAAGATGCAATAGGTATTTGTATGCCAGGTCTCGTAAGACACTATTATAACAATGCGTATTGGCCCTTAAAATTTGAATCCGTTCATTCAGAATCCATCCTTTCTTGGTTGGAGGATCATATTTACATGGTAATGCTTTGGCCTAGGGAACCAGGTCTTGATCTTTTAAAAGAAACCTATATAAATGAAACCAACGTAAAATCCTTGGCAAACGCTGCAGAGGAAGTGTGGGATGCAATACAAAAGAAAGATTTGAAAAAATTTGCAGAAGGGTTTCTAAAATCATTTAACGCGCAGACTACAATGTTTCCGGCCATGGTAAATGATCGGGTCAATGCAGAGATAGTTAAATATAAGGAAAAGGCATTAGCATGGAAACTGGCCGGTGCTGGGGGCGGAGGTTATCTTATCCTTGTTGCGGACAAACCGATTGAGGGAGCTATGCGAATTAATATTCGAAGGAAAGAGGCTTTATAGCGCTATTATCTTCCTGTGTTACTTTCTTTAAAGCTCCTATTAATCTAATTAGGGCATAGCATTACTGTTTGGGTCGTTCATTTTACTTCTATTCACCCACTTTTGGTTTTTTCTGATATTTTTGGAGGGTATTATAGGCAACCTGATTGGGTAAAAAGTAATATATGGAGTACCAAAGTTATTTTAGCCGGACATGACCAAATCCATCTTAAAAATAAGTGCAAGGAATTTTTTCAGTTCACTTTTGCTTTGCTCCCCATCACCAAAGGCATTTGTCCAATCCGTTTTAGTCACATAATGCTTAATTGTCAAAACTAGGTCCTTGTTTTTCTAAGCATTGTCCCAATTCTAGATGGTTTCTTTTATTTTTGTGTGTCTTCTGAGTATTTTGGATTCGATAAATTTTGAGCAAGACTTTTATGTCCCAAAAGCCTAACAAAAGCTATTGGGATTGCAAATTGTGTTCTTATTGGAATTTAGGACAGGCCATAAAACGGTATAGGGGCCAACCATAATTTTAAAAAAAGGATTAACTTGGCTAAGCCAATCCTCTATTTATATAATAGTTTTTAGAACTACTCCTCTTCCTCAGAAGCTTCTTCCTCTTTGTTGAGGTTATTTTTAAGAATATTCAGCTTTTTCAGCTTGGCTTTCCAAGTTTCCAGGGATTCTTTGTGCTGGTCAATATTTTTTATGACCTCTTTTACTAAGGGATTATCCTCAGAAGCATTTGAGAAAAACTGGAGATTGTTTTCCAATTGCCTTATCTCTGCTTTGCTTTCCTCTATTTTTCTGCGGATAAAAACGCGCTCATTGCCAATGGCACTATCGCTATCGGATTTTGCCAACTCCTGCATTTTATCTCCATATTTTAGAAGCTCGGATTCTTGCCTGCTTACTCCCAATTTTCTAAGGAGAGCATCCACAATTTTATTGAACTTCCCGTTGATATGCTTTTTATTATAAGGAATTCGTCCAAGTGTTTTCCATTCGGACATAAATTTTTTCAAAGCGGCAAGATCTTTTTCAGTATCTCCGCTTAATTGAAACGCTTTTAAGCGCTCCAGACAAGCAGTTTTCTTTTCAAAATTTTCGTATTCGGCCTTTTGAGTTTCGTTTTTCTCGGCATGTAGTTGATTGAAATAATGGTTACATGCACTTTTAAACTCATTCCAAATTTTATCTGAATACTTTCTGGGAACATGACCAATTTTCTTCCATTCACTTTGTATGCGCTTCATTTCCGGAGTAGCCATTTCTCGGTCATCACTATCTTTTAAAGCAAGTGCCAATCCTAGCAGGGCTCTTTTCTTTTCAAGATTTTCAAGCTGTTCCTTTTTTTGGTTTTTGTAAAAAGAATTCTTATTTCTGTTGAATTTGCGAACAGCTTCTTTAAAGGAACTCCAGGTTTGTTCATTTACCTTTTGGGGAACTTTTCCAGCTTTAAAAAAAGTATCCCGAAGGGCCTCTATCTCTTTTATTTGTTGCTGAAGAGCTTTATGATTGTTCGTTACGTTAGTTGCTATGGAGTGTATTGCGGCAATTACTTCCTCTTTTTTTTCGAGATTTTTTTCATAGACCTTTTCCATTTCGTTCTGGTGTTCCTGTCTACGTTGGTGCATGGTTTTGGTAGCATTGCTAAAACGGCCCCATACCACTTCACGTTGTTCCTTTGCAACGGGCCCAATATCCTCTTTCCAAATTTTATGTAGCGTTTGTAATTCGCGGAAGGCCTTGCCAAGATCGGGTTCATCGGCCAAAGCTTCTGCGCGCTCCACCAATTTTAGTTTTTCTTCCAGATTATGCTTAAAATCTAAATCGCGTAATTCCCTGTTTAAGTGAAGAAAATCATAAAAAATCTCCATGTGATGATGGTAGGTTCTCCAGACATCATTATAGCTATTGCGGGGAATAGGGCCAGCATTACGCCAATTTTCCTGCAATTCCTTAAAATTCCTATGGGTGGTGTTGATGTCCTCATCCACATTCATTAGTCCTTTTAATTGCTCTATAATCTCCAATCGTTTTTGAAGATTGCTTTTAAGGTTTTGCTCAAGTTGTTTATAGTACTGATCTCGTTTTTCACGAAACTCCCCATACACCTCGTTGAATTGTCTTTTGGACACAGAATTGTACCTAAAATCTATTTCATTCCCCCCGGATGCTACAAACTCTTCCTTTTTATGCTCTAAAAATTCTTGGAATTTTTGGTCAAATTCCTGTTTAATGGAGCTTACATGTTTACTGATTGCCTGGACTTTCTCATTTTTTACCAGACGCTGCAATTCTCCAACCAAATTTTCAAGTGACATGGCATGATAATCCAAAAAAGGAATGTGGTGTCTTTTTTCGTTGTCAGCATCTTCGGCATCTTCTGCATTGGATTCTTCAATTTCTTCAATTACCTTATCAGATTCCTCAGATTCCTCGGATTTTGGACCGTCTTCCACTATTTTTTCCGCAGCATCGGAACTGGTTTCCACTTTTGGGCCGTCCGTACCTTCTGGAGCCGCTTCTTCCGATGTACTAGACTCGGAAATGGGGCTTTCTTCCAGTGATTTTTTGTTAGTATCCGGGTTATGCTCAGTTCCACCTTCAGTTTCCTGAAGTTTTTGTTCATTTTCCTGCATCAGTAGTTTCCTTTGGATTGATGATAATTGTAGCCAAGTTAGCAACTAAATCGGCCAATAACAAAAGTAGTAATTCTTCTTTTGTTTAAGCATTAGACGATACAGATTGGTCAAAAGTGATTATAATCAATTGTTTTTAGACTGAGTTCCAAATCTCCCACGACTTTTCAGCCTGTAACCTCAACATTTTCAGTCCATTACATGTTGTGGCGCCTTTTTGATGGCCTAATTTTAAAAAGGTTGTTTTTTCAGGATTATAAATAAGGTCAAACAAAAAGTGATTTTCTCCAAGACAAGAGTAGGGGATTGGTGGCTTTTGATCAATATTGGGAGCAGTACCCAAGGGAGTGCAATTAATTATAAGTGTGTGTGATTCAATTATTTCTTTGGTCAATTCCTCATAGGTGAATTGATTTTTCCTTTTGGTCCTAGAAACATATGAATAGCTAATTCCAAGTTCCTCCAGGACAAAACGTATGGCCTTGGATGCGCCCCCGGTCCCTAAAATAAGCGCCTTGGTATGATGCGGTTTTAAAAATGGCTGCATGGATTTCTTAAAGCCATAAGCATCGGTATTATATCCTTTTAATCCGTTTGGTGTAAACTTAATGGTATTTACAGCACCTATTTGTTTTGCTTTTGGATCAATATCCTTTAAAAAAGGGATTATCTGTTCCTTATATGGAATCGTTACATTGCATCCTTTTATGTTTTTCTGGGAGATTATTGCATTGAAAAAATCAATGTTTGGAATGTCAAAGTTTTCATAGCTGTGATTCCATAATCCGGAGTCTTCGAATTTTTTTGTAAAATAGGTCTGGGAAAAGGAGTATGAGATATCTTTACCTAGTAGTCCGTACCTGTTTTCTTTCTTTTCTGTTTTTTCCATACCAATCCAAAATCAATAATACCAAAATTCCAAGTATTACAAAAAATAATGCCCACCAAGTTTCAAAATCCCTCACATTGGGAAAATATCGCTCATAGTTGAGGATGATTTTATCCCCATTACTGTCAAGTAATGTAAATCCGAACCTGTCCGGTTTATAAATGGTTCTTTTCCATGGCCATAGCACCCCCAAAGAACCGGTTATAAAACCAATTATTACGGCCGTGGAAATTGCTTTGTAGTGTTTGAGCAAATAGCTCAGTAAATGAGAAAAAGTAACGAGACCCGTTGCTGAACCAAGCGTAAAAACGGCCAATATTTTAAGCGTACCCATTCGCTTTGGACTATCCAGAAAACTAAAATCCCCAGAAAACACTTCAGAAAATGTGTTGTACAATGCATTCACCGAATCCACTAATAACAGCACGTAATTTCCTAAAAGAATTAGAATGAAAGAACCTGAAAGCCCAGGTAATGTCATCCCGGATACGCTAATAATTCCACAGAAAAAAATAAAGAACAAATTATCATTTTCTTTTGCGGGACTTAAAAAACTTATGGAAATACCAACAAGCAAGCCTATTATTCCTGCTGGGATGGTTCTTTTGTTCCAATGGTCAAAATCTTTGGAGATGTAATAGATAGATCCCAGAATCATGCCGAAAAAGGTTGACCATACAAACAGTTCCTTTTGTACCAAAAAGTAATCGAGTACTCTGGAGATGCTAAAATAACTAATCAGCATTCCTAGGATGAGCAATACTAAAAACTGGCCGTTTGTATATTGATAGAAGCTTTTGAATCTCCCGTTAAAAAACAACTTAAACGCCTTTGAATTGATTTTTTGAAGTGAGTATATAAACTCTTCATAAAAACCCCCAACAAAGGCCACAATACCTCCTGAAACACCGGGAACCTTGTTTGCGGCTCCCATGCAAAGGCCTTTAATGACTAAAAAAAAGTTATCAATAAGCGTTCTGGGCTGATGCATTCAAAAGTTTTTACTTATTTTTTGGAAGCAAATCTTTCCAAGATAAAAATAAGCGAAAAACCGATTATAGCTAGGATTACGGCAAATATTAGTTGGTTGTCTCCTTCAAAAGCTGATGGCCAAATGTTTACATCTTCAATTACAATCGTTTTATCCCCAAAAGTCCTGGTTTCCAGCACTTTTTTCCAGGGCCAAACTTGATTGATGGAACCAATAATTAGCCCGGTTAGAACAGCAAATGTCTGGAAGTGATATTTGTTGAGTAACCATTTTAAAATTTTTGAAAAACTAAGCAAACCTATTACAGCCCCGGATACAAAAATCAAAAGCTTTTTTATGTCAAACTCGGCAACCGCAGTGCTTAATGTGCTGTAAGCACCCAATAAAATTAAAATAAAGGTTCCCGAAATTCCTGGAAGTATCATTGCACATATGGCAATGGCAGCGCAAAAGAAAAAGTAAGTTAAATTACCGCTTGCTTCCGCAGTTGGTAACGTGGTCAAAAAGTATCCAATTCCAATTCCCACAACTAAAAATAGCATCAAAACGGGAGTCCATTTCGGAATCTGCTTCCACATGTACCATATACTTGCGATGATAAGACCAAGAAAAAAAGA